>NZ_VFVN01000001.1:0-881211 GCF_006442185.1 Mesorhizobium sp. B2-4-1
GCCCCCGCCACCCCCGCCGGTGCCGCCGGCGGGGGTGGCGGGGGCTGGAGCTCCGGATCGCCGGCCTGCACCGGCGGCGTCGGATCGACCGGCGGATTGTTGACGTCGCCTTCGGACGGCACGGGCACCGGCGGCAGCTGGGAAGGTGGCGGCGGCGGCTCGGCTGCCGGAGGTTCGGGCTCGGGCGCCGCGGTCGGTCCGATCGCCGGCGGCGCCGCGGCCGGCGATGTCGGTGTTATCAGCGACGAGCGCAGATACCAGTTCTCCGCGCTGCCTGCGGTGACGCCACCCTTGAACAGATAATATTCGAAGGCGCCCGCCGCGACCGGCGCGTCGAGCGCGAAGGCGCTGGCACTGGAGGTGGCGCCATTGACCGCCTGGACGACCATGATGCCGTCCTGCGTCGTCTCGGCACCCGTGCCGCCGACATTGACCACCCCGATGCCGGTCGAGCCGGAAGCCGTGCCGCCCGACAGCACCAGCCTGTCCGAGGCCGAGGAATCTTCGCCGAGTTCCGTCTGGATGAGCAGCAGGCCGCCAAGCCCGGTGTAATTGCCCGAAATCGTCAGCCGATCCGTCGCGCCTGTACTGCCATTGGTCAGATCGATACGGCCGGCATTGACGACGTCCGCAAGCTGGCCCGCCGTAAAGGCCTGTATCGACGCGTTGAAGCCGCCGCCATAGAGCGTGCTTGCGGCATCGACGCTGAGCGAGCCCGTGCCGGTGCCGCTGTCTCCCAGCACCAGATTGCCGTCCAGCGTTAGTTCGGTGTCATTGGTGGCGTCGATGCTCTCCCAGTTCTGCACCCGGCTGATGCCTTTGAGCTTGACGTTGTCGAAACTCAGCGTGTCGGTGCCGAGGCCGCCATTCAGCGCATCGACGCCGCCCAGATTGGAATTGGTCAGGTTGCTCAGCTTTGCCGTGTCGTTGTCGGCGCCGAGGTCGACGGCGCCATAGATGATGCCGCCGCCATCCCAGACGAAATTGTCGGCTCCGAAGCTCATCAGCACGTCGCCGCCGACCGTGCCGCCGGTAATCGTCACGCTGTCATTGCCGCCGCTGACGCTGATGTTGCCGCCGATCGTGCCGCCCGAAAGGATGATCGTGTCCTTGTCGAAGCCGGTGACGAGGTTGCGGTCGATGGCGCCGCCGGACATGTTGAAATAGTTCTGGTCGAGCTTCATGTTGACGCGGCCGATGCGGCCGCCCGTCATCACCGCATGGTCGCCGTCGTCGAAGAAATCGACGATGCGTCCGTCCGTCATGGTGAAGGTGTCGAGGCCATCACCCTGGTTAAGTGAACCGATCTGGCCGCCGCTTATGTTGAAGTCGTCTATGCCCGAGCCCTGCTGCACATTGCCGATGACGGTGCCAGCGCCGATGGTGAAGAAATCGGCGCCACCGCCCTGGTCGACCGTGCCGGTGATGGTACCGGATTGCATGTTGATGCGGTCCGAACCAACGCCGAAGGTGACATTGCCGCTCACCTGGCCGGTGCCGCCGGCGGGAAAGGTGAGCGTGTTGTCGCCGTTCAGATCGTTGAGGCTGCCGCCCGAATCGCCGCTGTCGCAGATGAAGGTGTCGTTTCCGGCGGTCGGAACGAGCAGGCATGCGGCGAAGGCGGCGGAATTGGGCAGCAACGCCAGCGACGTCGCGGCAAAAACGCCAAGCATTCGAGGAAGAAACATCACCGGCATTTGCCGTTTCAGAACAACTAATTTAGCGATGTCTTCCGAATCGCCATTCGGAAGCCTGTTTTCAAAGCGCCGCACCGCGTCCCTCCAAGATTCGCGATTGCAAGCCCCCACCCTACGCCGCAATGAAGACACAATTCGTTCCGTTTTACAAAGCCTAATCTGCCCGTCATGGTTGATGAACTGGAAAACGGGCCGGACAGAGCTGTGCTTTGATTGAGCCAGAATTGGTGCTTGGCGTGCGTCTCGCCAACCCTCCAAAGCGTGTTGGTGGCGGCGCGTACGCTGGCGCGGCCACACAGCCCGCCGTCGGCGTTGTTTTCGTGATGCGCGGCTGATTGTCAGAGAATTGACCCGCGGCGGATCTTGGCTTAAAAACTGCCTCGGCCAGATTTTTTCGAGATCCGAAAAAAATAATGGCAAGGGAGGAAAACATGTATCTCGGCCTCGACCTTGGCACGTCGGGCGTCAAGGCGCTGCTGATCGATGCCGAACAGACCGTCATCGGTTCCGGCCATGGCGCGCTCGACGTTTCGCGGCCGCATCCCGGCTGGTCCGAACAGGATCCAGCCCACTGGCTACGCGCCTGCGAAGACGCGATTGCCGAACTGAAGGCCTCCCATCCCTGGCAGTTCGCGGCGGTGAAAGGCATTGGCCTATCCGGTCAGATGCATGGCGCCACCTTGCTCGATGCCTCTGACAAGGTGCTGCGCCCCTGCATTCTGTGGAACGATACGCGCAGCCATGCCGAGGCAGCCGCGCTCGACGCCGATCCGCGGTTTCGCGAGCTGACCGGCAACATCGTCTTTCCCGGTTTCACCGCGCCGAAGCTCGCCTGGGTGAAGAACAACGAACCCGCCATTTTCGCCAAAGTGGCCAAGGTGCTGCTGCCCAAGGATTTCCTGCGGCTGTGGCTGACCGGCGAACATATTTCGGAAATGTCGGACTCGGCTGGCACTTCCTGGCTCGACGTTGGGAAGCGGCGCTGGTCCGCCGACCTGCTCGCGGCCACGTCGCTCGACGAAAAGCACATGCCATCCCTGGTCGAGGGTACGCAGAAGGCCGGTGGGCTGCGCGGCGAGCTGGCGTCGAAATGGGGGGTCGAAGCCGGCATCCCGATTGCCGGCGGCGCCGGCGACAATGCGGCTTCCGCCTGCGGCATGGGCACGGTCCGTGCCGGCCATGCGTTCGTGTCTCTGGGCACGTCAGGCGTGCTGTTTGCCGCCAATGCCTCCTATCTGCCCAACCCGGCAAGCGCGGTCCACACTTTCTGCCATGCGCTGCCTGACACCTGGCATCAGATGGGCGTCATCCTGTCGGCCACCGATTCGCTCAATTGGCTGTCCGAGATTACCGGCAAGGGCGCAGGCGAGTTGACATCGGAACTGGGCGATACGCTGAAGGCGCCGACCGGCGTGTCCTTCCTGCCCTATCTCTCGGGCGAGCGCACGCCACACAATGATTCCGTCATTCGCGGCTCCTTTACCGGACTGGCGCATGAATCGAGCCGCGCCGTCCTGACCCAGGCCGTGCTGGAAGGCGTGGCCTTCGCCTTTCGCGACAGCCTCGAGGCGTTGAAGACTGCGGGCACGAGCTTGATGCGTGTGACGGCGATCGGCGGCGGCTCGCGCTCGCGCTACTGGCTGAAGGCCATCGCCACCGCGCTTCAGTTGCCTGTCGACATTCCCGCCGACGGCGACTTCGGCGCCGCCTTCGGCGCCGCCCGGCTCGGCCTGATCGCAGCGACGGACGCTGATCCGCTCGATGTCTGCACGGCGCCGAGGACCGATGCAACGATCGAACCGGATGCCGGCTTGGATGGTGCATTTGCCGATGCCTACCAGCGCTACCGCGGGCTTTATCCGGCGATCAGGGCGGCAACGGCGTGAGCAAGCGCCACGCGCCCCCCTCTGCCCTGCCGGGCATCTCCCCCTCTAGGGGGAAGATCGGCAGCTTTGGCGGCTACGCTAGCCTTGCAAGGCCGGAGGTTGGCGAAGGTATAACAATCAGCCAATCTCCCCCCTTGAGGGGGAGATGGCCGGCAGGCCAGAGGGGTGCGCCTGGCGCCTACCTTAGCCGTGAAGCCTCACTGCGCCGGCACCTTGTCGAGGAAGCCGGTGATGCTCTTCAGGCGGCCGTTCTCGATGACGCCGATATCGGTGCCCTCGATGACGGACGGTGTGCCCTCAGGGCCGAGGTTCCAGGAAAAGCGGATTTTGTCGGCAAACCCGTCCGGTGTGCCTTTCAGCGAGAAGCGGAAGCCGGCAAAGCGCCGCTGCACGCCGTCGATCAGCGCCGCGACGCCTTCATGGCCGTCGCCCTGCATGATGGGATCGCGATAGCTGACGTCTTCGGTGAAAGTCGCCTTGAGCAGCGCCTGACGGCGCGCGGCGTCGCTCTCGTTCCAGGCGGTGATGTAGCTTTCGGCGATCTTGTTGAGATCGGTCATGATCTGTCTCCTTCGTTGGCTTTGACATGACCCTTTTTACCCAACGGACGAACGGAACCAATTACGCCTGAGGTAATCAGGCGGAGCCATTTCGGAGAGGAAGGAAATCCATGAGCAGCGGCTTTTTCGGCGACATCCAGAAGATCAAATATGAGGGGCCGGATTCGGCCAATCCGCTGGCTTACCGGTTCTACAACCCGGACGAGCTGGTGGCCGGCAAGCGGCTGGAAGACCATCTGCGCTTCGCCGTCGCCTACTGGCATTCCTTCGCCTGGCCGGGCGGCGATCCGTTCGGCGGCCAGACCTTCGATCGGCCGTGGTTCCCCAAGGCCGGCGGCATCGACACGATGGAACTGGCAAAACTGAAAGCAGACGTCGCCTTCGAGATGTTCTCGCTGCTCGGCGCGCCCTATTTCTGCTTCCACGATGCCGACGTGCGGCCCGAAGGCAAGGATTTTTCGGAAAGTTCCGCGCGCCTCGACGAGATCGCGGACTATTTCGCCACCAAGATGAAGCAGACTGGCGTCAAGCTCTTGTGGGGCACGGCGAACCTGTTCTCGCACCGCCGTTTCATGTCGGGTGCCGCGACAAACCCCGATCCGGATGTGTTTGCCTATGCGGCGGCGACGGTGAAGAGCTGCATCGACGTCACCAAGCGGCTGAAGGGCGAGAATTATGTGCTTTGGGGCGGACGCGAGGGCTATGAGACGCTGCTCAACACCGACCTTGCCCGCGAGCAGGAGCAGGCCGGCCGTTTCCTCAACCTCGTCGTCGACTACAAGCACAAAATCGGCTTCAAAGGCACGATCCTGATCGAGCCGAAGCCGCAGGAACCCACAAAACACCAGTACGACTACGATGTCGCGACCGTCTATGGCTTCCTCAAGCGCTTCGGCCTGGAGAAGGAGGTCAAGCTCAACATCGAGCAGGGCCACGCCATCCTCGCCGGCCATTCCTTCGAGCACGAGCTGGCGTTGGCCAATGCGCTCGGCATCTTCGGCTCGATCGACATGAACCGCAACGACTACCAGTCGGGCTGGGACACCGACCAGTTCCCCAACAATGTGCCGGAGATGGCCCTGGCCTATTACCAGGTCCTGCAGGCGGGCGGCTTCAAGACCGGCGGCACCAATTTCGACGCCAAGCTGCGCCGCCAGTCGCTCGATCCGCAGGACCTGCTGATCGGCCATATCGGCGGCATGGATGCCTGCGCGCGCGGCCTGAAGGCAGCCGCCAAGATGGTCGAAGACAAGGCGCTGTCGGCTCCACTCGCCGAGCGCTACGCAGGCTGGAACAGCGGCGAGGCCAAGGCGATGCTTGCCGGCAAGCGCACGCTGGAGGACATCGCCGAGCGCGTGGTGAAGAAGAAGATCGAACCGCAGCCGCGCTCCGGCCGTCAGGAACTGCTCGAAAACATCGTCAACCGCTACGTGTAAGGGATGAAAGGCGGGCGGCGGCTCGTTCAGCCGCCGCTCCGCTTACCCACGCCGCTTCGCGGGGAGAAGTTCCCGGCGTCGCGCTTATTTGCCTGCCGCCCTGTTCGCCATTGAACGGAAAAGGTGCCGGCGGGCGGACGAGGGTGGCGCCGAGACCGGGTGAAAGGGCTTTGCGCCAGTGCGGAATCGACGACAAGGTTTTGCCCACTGACGCCCCTCAATCGCCTCTCTCTTGCCTTCAAACTGCCGTCACGAATCTCCTATAAGAAGGTGCTCGTGGCGGGAGAGGAAGAAGGAGGCGAACCGATATGCAGAACGAACGTGAAATCGACGCCCTGCTCTCAAATGGCGAGGCCGGGTCGATTATCGACCGGCTGATGGCAATGCCGCATCCGAAGGATGGTGCGCGCCGCTCCAACGAATGGGACCGCGCCGTTGCCAGCCGTTTCGAGACCCATCTGGCAAGACAGATGCGCTCGCAGATCGATAGTGGCGGCGACCGGCAGAACGCTGCCTGATCAACCGCTTCCCACTTTGGACGACATGTACATCAACCCCGGCGTAGCCTGACCGGGGCTTCACCGAAAGCTCTTGAAAACGCCCTCGAAAATGCCGCGGCGGATGAAAATCCGGTCCGCCCGGCAATGTCGGCCATGGCCACTCTGGTGTCGATCACCAGCCGCCGCGCAGCGCCCAGGCGCAGCCTGAGATAGTAGGCGCCGGGCGTCTCGCCGATCGACTTGCGGAAGATGCTCTCCAGTGTCCGTGCCGTCACCCCGGCGCGCTTTGCCACGGCGGCGACCGTCAACGGCTGGTCGACATGCGCTTCCATCAGCCGGATGGCTTGCGCCAGGCGCGGATCATAGCCGTCGAGCCGGCCAAGCGAGACCAGGGGCTGAGCGTCGGTTGCCGCACGGGCCTGATCGTAGATGAAGACGCTGGCCACATCGAGCGCCACGGCCATGCCGAGGCGGGTGCGAACGAGGTGCAGCATCAGGTCGAAGGTGGGCGAGGCGCCACCGGAGGTGAAGACCGGCCCGTCGATGACGTAACGGTCCGGGCGGACGTCGACGCCCGGAAAGGCCGACGAGAAATCCTCCATGTCTTCCCAGTGGGTGGTGGCGCTGCGGCCTTCGAGCAAGCCGGCCCGCGCGACCAGCCATGTACCGGCCTCGACGCCGCCGCAGGCGCGCGCCGAACGGGCGGCGCGGCGCAGGCCCGAGAGCAGAGCCGACGTCGCATAATTCTGCGTGCCGAAACCGGCGACGACGACAAGAACGTCAGTCGGCTCGGCCGCATCGAAGCGGCCGCTGACAGCCACTGGCAGGCCGCAAGTGGTGACCGGCGCCTCGCCGGTTACGGAAACCAGCTTGAAATCGAACAATGTCTCGCCGGAGATGCGGTTGGCGGCGCGCAGCGGGTCGACCGCCGAGGCCACGCACATGATGGACGAGCCGGAAAACACCAGCATCGTCACCTTGAGCGGCAGACGCTCGGCGCGAAAGATCGTCAGTTTTTCGCCTTTAGTCATGGAAGCTTCGTAAAACGCAAAGCAGTTTTCGGCAAGTCGGGCGATGCTTGGCGCCTGTTTCGACTGGGAGGAGAGTTCCATGCCGCTTGCGATGAACCGTGAGGTTTTCATTACCTGTGCCGTGACCGGGTCCGGCGGCACGCAGGACCGCAGCCCGCATGTGCCGCGCTCGCCCAAAGAGATCGCCGATTCGGCCATCGACGCGGCCAAGGCGGGGGCGGCGATCGTGCATTGCCATGTGCGCGACCCCGAAACCGGCAAGCCCAGGCGCGACGTTCATCTCTACCGCGAGGTGACCGAGCGCATCCGCGAGGCAGACGTCGACGTGGTGCTGAACCTTACCGCCGGCATGGGTGGAGACATGGTGTTCGGCTCGCCCGAAGCGCCGCTGCCGCTCAATGAGAAGGGCACCGACATGGGCGGCGCCACCAACCGCATGGAGCATGTACGCCAGTGCCTGCCGGAGATCTGCACGTTGGACTGCGGCACAATGAACTTCGCAGAGGCCGACTATGTCATGACCAACACACCCGGCATGCTGCGCGCCATGGGCGGCATGATGACCGCGCTCGGCGTCAAGCCGGAGATCGAGGCCTTCGACACAGGCCATCTGTGGTTCGCCAAGCAGTTGGTCGAGGAACAGGTTCTGAAGCCGGATGCGCTTGTGCAGCTTTGCATGGGCGTGCCATGGGGGGCGCCTGACGACCTCAACACCTTCATGGCCATGGTCAACAACGTGCCGTCGACCTGGAGCTGGTCGGCCTTTTCGATCGGCCGCAACCAGATGGCCTATGCCGCCGCCGCAGTGCTGGCCGGCGGCAATGTCCGCGTCGGTCTCGAAGACAATCTCTGGCTCGACAAGGGCGTGCTTGCCACCAACGCGCAGCTGGTCGAACGTGCCGCCAGCATCGTCACCAATCTCGGCGCCAGGATTCTGGGGCCGGAGGAAGTGCGCAGGAAGCTCAACCTCACCAAGCGGCCGCCGATCGCGGCATAGAGAGGGGAGCTTCAGATGGCCACCGTCAAATTCACCGCAATGAAGGATGGCGACAAGGACGACTACGAATTCCTGACCGCCCATGAAATCGACTATGCCGCCAAAACCGGTGATCGGTTGCTGGAAGCCCTGGTTCAACTCGACGAGGGCCTTTCCGGCTACAAGATCACCCGGCTCGGCCATTCGCTGCAGGCGGCAACACGCGCCTGGCGCGACGGCGCCGACACCGACTGGATCGCCTGCGCGTTGCTGCACGACATCGGCGATATCTACGCACCCTACAACCACGACGAATACGCCGCGTCGATCCTGAAGCCTTTCGTGCGCGAACAATGCACCTGGGTGGTGGAGAAGCACGGCGATTTCCAGCGCCTCTACTATGCCCATCATCTTGGCGGCAACCGCCATGCGCGTGACCGCTTCGCCGGTCATGCCTATTTCGACGATTGCGACCAGTTCTGCGAGCGCTGGGACCAGTCGAGCTTCGACCCCGACTACGAGACGCTGCCGATCGAGTTCTTCAGGCCATTCGTGCTCGAAGTCTTTGTCCGCAGGGCCTACGACCCCGCCATTATCCGCGCCGGCGAGCGCGTGCCGCTCACCGATCCCGAAACAGCCAAGACAAGAACCGGAGCCTGACCATGAGCATCATCAACAAGGCGGCCGCCATCGGCGGCGGTGTCATCGGCGCAGGCTGGGTGGCGCGCCTGCTCTTGAATGGCATCGACGTGTCGATCTTCGACCCTGATCCCGAGGCCTCGCGCAAGGTCTCAGAAGTGATGAAGGGCGCGCGCCGCGCCTACAAGCAGATGGTTCCGGGCGGCCTGCCGAAAGAAGGCAGGCTGACCTTCGCCAAGACCATCGCCGAGGCGGTGGCCGATGCCGATTTCATCCAGGAGAGCGTGCCGGAACGGCTCGACCTCAAGCATAAGGTCCTGTCCGAGATCGATATCCACGCGCCGGCCAACGCCATCGTCGGCTCGTCCACATCAGGCATCAAGCCGACCGACATGCAGGTGGCGATGAAAAAACACCCGGAGCGGCTTGTCGTCGGCCACCCGTTCAACCCGGTCTATCTCCTGCCGCTGGTCGAGATCGTCGGCGGCGACCAGACATTCCCCGAGGCGGTCGAAGTCGCCAAGGAGATCTATGCCTCGATCGGCATGAAGCCTGTCGTCATCCGCAAGGAGATTGAAGCCTTCGTCGGCGACCGACTGCTGGAAGCCGCCTGGCGCGAGGCGCTGTGGCTGATCAAGGACGGCATCTGCACCGTCGAGGAACTGGACGACATCATGCGCTATGGCTTTGGCCTGCGCTGGGCGCAGATGGGTATGTTCCAGGTCTATCGCGTCGCCGGCGGCGAAGCCGGCATGCGCCACTTCATGGCGCAGTTCGGCCCCTGCCTGAAATGGCCGTGGACCAAGCTGATGGACGTACCGGAGTTCAACGACGAGCTGGTCGACCTGATCGCCACGCAGTCGGACGACCAGGCGCATGGCCTGTCGATCCGCGAACTGGAAAAGATCCGCGACGACAATCTGGTCGCCATCATGGATGCGCTCTCGAAGCAGAACAAGGGCAAGGGCTGGGGAGCCGGCGCCCTGCACAGGGACTATACGAAGCAGTTGGCCAAGCTGGCGGCGAAAAAGCCGGCCGCCTCCAAGGCGGCCGAGAAGGCGAAGGCATCGAAGCCGGTGAAGAAAGCCGAAAAACCGAAGAAAAAGAAGAAAGGCTGAGACCATGGATTTCGGTCTGTCGGAGGAACAGAAGCTCATTGTCGAGACGACGCGCGCCTTCGTCGAGAATGAGCTTTACCCGCATGAGCGCGAGGTCGAGCGCACCGGCGTGCTGCGCCGCGAACTGATCGAGGAGCTGAAGGCCAAGGCGATCGAAGCCGGTCTCTATGCCGCCAACATGCCGGCCGATGTCGGCGGCGCGGGGCTCGATACGGTGACCTGGCTGCTTTACGAGAAGGAACTCGGCCGCGCCAACTACGCGCTGCACTGGACCTGCGTCGCGCGCCCCTCCAACATCCTTTTGGCCGGCACGCCGGAGCAGCGCGAAAAATATCTGTTCCCGTGCATCCGCGGCGAGAAATGGGATTGCCTGGCGATGACCGAGCCGGGCGCCGGCTCCGATCTGCGCGGCATGAAGGCGACCGCCGTGCAGGACGGCGACGACTGGGTATTGAACGGCACCAAGCACTTCATCAGCCACGCCGATCTCGCCGACTTCGCCATCGTCTTCATGGCCTCGGGCGAAGAGGATTCGCCGCGCGGCAAACGCAAGAAGATCACCGCCTTCTTCGTCGACAAGGGCACCAAGGGTTTCACGGTGCGCGACGGTTACCGCAACGTCTCGCATCGCGGCTACACCAACGCCATCCTCGAATTCGACGATTGCCGCCTTCCGGCAAGCCAGGTGTTGGGTGAAGTCCACAAGGGTTTCGACGTCGCCAATTCCTGGCTCGGCGCCACCCGCCTGCAGGTCGGCGCCACCTGCCTCGGCCGCGCGGAACGCGCGCTCGGCCACGCGGTCGAGTACGCCGCGCAGCGTCAGCAATTCGGCCAGCAGATCGGCAAGTTCCAGGGCGTGTCGTTCAAGCTCGCCGACATGGCAACCGAACTCAAGGCCGCGGACCTGATGGTGTTCGAAGCCGGCTGGAAGTACGATCAGGGCACCGTCACCGACCAGGACATGGCCATGGCCAAGCTGAAGGCCACAGAAATGCTGGCTTACGTCGCCGACGAAGCGATCCAGATCCATGGTGGCATGGGGCTGATGGATGACCTGCCGCTGGAGCGCATCTGGCGCGACGCCCGGGTCGAGCGCATCTGGGAAGGCACGTCGGAAATCCAGCGCCACATCATTTCGCGGGCGCTGCTGCGCCCGTTCGGGGCCTGATCCATGCACAAACTTGAACGCCTTCTGCGCCCTAAATCGATCGCCGTGTTCGGCGGCGCGCAGGCCGCCGCGGTCGTGGCACAGTCGATCAAGATGGGCTTTGCCGGCGAGATCTGGCCGGTGCACCCGAGCAAGGAAGAGGTCGCCGGCCGCAAGGCCTATCGTTCGATCGCCGATCTGCCCGGCGCGCCGGACGCCGCCTTTGTCGGCGTCAACCGACACCTGACCATCGACGTGATCAAGGCCCTGGCCGAACGCGGGGCCGGCGGGGCCGTCTGCTTTGCCGCCGGTTTCCTCGAAACCGAAGCCTATGACGCGGATGGCGAGCGCCTGCAGGCCGAACTCGTCGCCGCCGCCGGCGAGATGCCGATCATCGGGCCGAACTGTTACGGCCTGATCAACTATGCCGACGGCGCGCTTTTGTGGCCCGACCAGCATGGCGGCATAAGATTGGCCGACGGCGGCAAAGGGGTGGCCATCATTACCCAGTCGTCCAACATCGCCATCAACATGACGATGCAGAAGCGCGGCCTGCCGATCGCCTTCCTGATGACCGCCGGCAACCAGGCGCAGACCGGCCTCTCCGAAATGGCGCTCGGCCTGATCGAGGACGAGCGCGTCAGCTCGCTCGGCCTGCACATCGAGGCTTTCGATTCGGTAGCCGGCTTCGAGCGGCTGGCGGCACGGGCCAGGGAATTGAAAAAGCCGATCATCGCCATGAAGGTCGGCCGCTCCGAACAGGCCAGGCAAGCGACCGTCTCGCACACCGCGTCGCTCGCCGGCTCGGACGCAGCGTCCGGGGCCTTCCTGAAACGGCTCGGCATCGCGCGCGTCGATTCCATCCCCGCCTTCATCGAGGCGCTGAAGCTGCTGCATGTCACCGGTCCGCTGCCCGGCTACAGCCTGTCATCGATGAGCTGTTCGGGCGGCGAGGCTTCGGTCATGGCCGACAGCGCCGAAGGCCGCTGGGTCAACTTCCCGGTGCTGACGGAAGAACACCGTGCCCACGTCAAGTCGACGCTCGGGCCGCTGGTCGCGGTCGCCAATCCATTGGACTATCACACCTTCATCTGGAACAACGAGCCGGCGATGACCGCCACCTTCACCGCCATGGTGTCGGGCGGCTTCGACCTCAATATGCTGGTACTCGACTTCCCGCGCCCGGACCGCTGCTCGGTGACCGACTGGTGGGCGACGCTGCGCGCCTTCGAATCGGCGCTCAAGACCAACAAGGCACATGGCGCGATCGTCTCGTCGCTGCCCGAGAACCTGCCCGAGGAATACACCGCCGAGCTGATGGCGCGGGGCATGGTGCCGCTGTTCGGCATTTCCGAAGCGATGGATGCCGCCCAGGCGGCCGCCTTCATCGGCTGGGCCTGGCGCGAGCCGCAGGCGCAGCCGGTCGACACCTCCGCTTCCGGCGCTGCCGGCGGCGAGCATGTCACGCCTGACGAGGCGCAAGCCAAGGCGCGGCTGATCAAGGCCGGGCTGCCGGTGCCCAAGGGCGAGCGCGCCGACAGTGCCGTCGAGGCGGTGATCTCGTCCATGGCGCTCGGCTTCCCCGTGGCGCTGAAGGCGCTAGGCGTCACCCACAAATCCGAGGTCGGCGCCGTCAGGCTCAACCTCAGGGACGCCGAATCCGTCAGCACCGCCGCTCACGACCTTTTGCCACTCGGCACCGGCCTTTATGTCGAGCGCATGGTGCGCGACGGCGTCGCCGAGCTGATCGTCGGCTTCACCCGCGATCCGATGTTCGGCGCTGTCATGACGCTGGGCACCGGCGGCGTACTGGTCGAATTGCTGCGCGACAGCGTCACCTTGATGCTGCCGGCGACCCGCGACGACATCGAGGCAGCACTTCGCGGTCTCAAACTGTTCCCGCTGCTCGAAGGCTATCGCGGTCGGCCGAAGGCCGACGTCCAAGCTGCCATCGACGCCATCGCGGGCATTGCTGCCTTCGTGCAGACGAATGCCGGCGAGATCGAGGAACTCGACATCAATCCGCTGATCGTCTGCAGCGAGGGCAAGGGCGCCTGGATCGCCGATGCGCTTTTGGTGCTGGGAGAGAACAAGAATGCCTGACGTCATTTCGACCCGCCGTGAAGGCTCGATCCTCGAGGTCACGCTCGATCGGCCCAAGGCCAACGCCATCGACCTGAAGACCTCTCGGCTGATGGGCGAGACCTTCAAGGCGTTTCGCGACGACCCCGGCTTGCGCGTCGCCATCATCAAGACCGCCGGCGACAAGTTCTTCTGCGCCGGATGGGACCTGAAGGCCGCCGCCGGCGGCGACGCCGTCGACGGCGACTATGGCGTCGGCGGCTTTGCCGGGCTGCAGGAACTGCGCGACTTGAACAAGCCTGTCATCGCCTGCGTAAACGGCATGGCGGTGGGGGGCGGCTTCGAGCTGGCGCTGTCCTGCGATCTCATCTACGCCTCCGATCACTCCTCCTTCGCATTGCCCGAGATCCGCGCCGGCACGCTTGCCGACGCCGCGACCATCAAGCTGCCGAAGCGCATTCCTTATCATGTCGCCATGGACCTTTTGCTCACTGGCCGCTGGATGGACGTTGCCGAGGCGCATCGCTGGGGCCTGGTCAACGAGGTGCTGCCGAAGGAGAAGCTGGAGGACCGCGTCTGGGAGATCGCCCGCCTGCTCGCCAGCGGCCCGCCGCTTGTCTTCGCCGCGATCAAGGAAACCGCGCGGGTGGCCGAAGCGCTGACTTTCCAGGACGCGATGAACAGGGTGACGCGCCGGCAGTTGCCGACGGTCGATGCGCTGTACGGTTCCGAGGACAATATGGAAGGGTTCCGGGCTTTTGCGGAGAAGCGGGAACCGGTGTGGAAGGGGAAGTAAAGCAATGCCAGAGATGACGGCGCGAGGCACCCCCCTCTGGCCTGCCGGCCATCTCCCCCGCAAGGGGGGAGATTGGATGTCATTTCCGCTTTCGCCAATCGTCAACGCTGCAATAAGGGCGATGTCGATTGAACTGCCAATCTCCCCCCTTGCGGGGGAGATGTCCGGCAGGACAGAGGGGGGTGCCTGGGCTCGCCGTTCACAGTCGGCGCGGCCATGACCGACTACAGCAAACTCATTGATGCCGAGACCCGGGCCTTCATCGAGCGGACCAATTCCTATTACCCGCCGGATACGATCGACTACACGATTGCCGAGCAGCGCGAGATCTACGCCCGCATGTGCCGGGAGTTCTTTGCCGGCTATCCCGAGGGGGTGACAGCGGAAACCACCGCTATTGCCGCACAGGCGTGCAATATCCCGATCCGCATCTATCGCAGCGCCCCGCAGGCAGTGGCAACGGTGCTCTATTACCACGGCGGCGGGTTCATCCTTGGCGGGCTCGACAGCCATGACGACGTTTGCGCCGAGCTTTGCGGCCGCACCGGCTATGACGTCGTCTCGGTCGACTACCGGCTGGCGCCGGAGCATCTGCATCCGGCCGCGTTTGACGATGCGATGAACGCCTTCGAGTGGGCGGCAGCCACCCGCGATCATCCCGTCCTGCTCTGCGGCGACAGCGCCGGTGGCAATCTCTGCGCCGCAGTCAGCCATGCGACGCGCGGCCATGCGAAGAAACCGATCGGGCAGGTGCTGATCTATCCCGGGCTCGGCGGCGACCGTTCGCGTGGCTCCTATCTGAAGCATGCCGAAGCGCCTATGCTGACCACGCGCGACCTCGAATTCTACAAGCACATCCGTACCGGCGGCGTGGACCAGACCGGCGACATCACGCTTCAGCCGCTGGCCGACGCCGATTTCGCCAACCTGCCGCCGACCGTGCTGATCACCGCCGAGTGCGATCCGCTGTCGTCGGACGGCGAGGCCTATCGCGACCGCATCGTGGCGGGCGGCGGGCGAGCCACTTGGTTCGAGGAAAAAGGGCTTGTGCACGGCTATCTCAGGGCGAGGCACACGGTCGGCCGCGCCCGCGCCAGCTTTACCCGCATCGTCGAGGCGGTGTCGGCGCTCGGCAAAAGCGAGTGGATCTGGTGAGGGCCTCCTCGCATGACAATCGACAGAAGATGATCAACCCAGCGACTGCCAAGCCGTTCGGCGCTCAGCCTACCGAACGAGCCGCCGCCCGGCCGGCGCTGCGGCCGGAGAAGATACAGCCGCCCAGGAACGTGCCTTCGAGCGCCGCATAGCCATGCACGCCGCCGCCGCCGAAACCGGCGGCTTCGCCGACCGCATAGAGGCCCTGAACCGGCTCGCCATCGCTCCCCAGCACGCGGCTTTCGAGATCGGTCTGCAGGCCACCCAGCGTCTTGCGGGTCAGGATGTTGAGGCGAACCGCGATCAGCGGGCCGTTCGCGGGATCGAGCATCTTGTGCGGCCTGGCCGTGCGGATCAGCCGGTCGCCGAGATAGGCCCGCGCTCCGCGCAGCGCGGTGACCTGCATGTCCTTGGAGAAGGGATTGTCGAGTTGCCGGTCGCGGGCGCGGATCTCGCGCTCGACATGGGCGACGTCGAGCAGCGGTTCGCCGCCGGCCAGCTTGTTCATGCGCGCCACCAGATCGGGCAGTTCGGCCTCGATGATGAAATCCTCGCCCTTCTCCATGAACGCCTTGACCGGGCCCGGAATGCCCGACGTGGCGCGGCCGAGCACCTGGCGCCAGCTCTTGCCGGTCAGGTCCGGGTTCTGCTCGGAGCCCGAGAGCGCGAACTCCTTCTGGATGATTTTTTTGGTCAGGATGAACCAGGAATAATCGAACCCGGTGCTCGTGATGTGGCTGAGCGTGCCGAGCGTGTCGAAACCGGGGTAAAGCGGCACCGGCAGGCGCTTGCCCCTGGCGTCGAGCCACAGCGACGACGGACCGGGCAGGATGCGGATGGCATGATCGGTCCAGATCGGCGCCCAGTTCCTGATGCCCTCGACATAGTGCCACATGCGGTCGCGATTGATGACGCTGCCGCCGGCCTGTTCCGTGATCGCCAGCATGCGGCCGTCGACATGGTCGGGCACGCCGGTGATCATGCACTTCGGCGCCGCGCCCAGACGCTTCGGCCAGTTTTCCCGGACCAGCTGGTGGTTGCCGCCGATGCCGCCGGAGGCGACGATCACGGCCTGCGCATGAACCTCGAAATCACCTGATATCTCACGCGAACTCTTGTGGCCGCGCTCGACGGTGCTTGGTTGCAGGATGTCGCCGCGCACCCCGTCGATCCTCGTGCCGGTGCGGATCAATTCGTTGACGCGGTGGCGGAACTTGAAGCGGATCAGTCCCTTCTTCTCGGCTTCGCGGACGCGCAGCACGAAGGGCTCGAGCACGCCGGGACCGGTGCCCCAGGTGATGTGAAAGCGGGGCACGGAATTGCCATGGCCAATGGCATTGCCGCCGCCGCGCTCGGCCCAGCCGACCACGGGAAAGAATTTCATCCCGCGCTCCAGCAGCCAGGAGCGCTTCTCGCCGGCGGCGAAGCCGACGTAGGCCTCGGCCCATTTGCGCGGCCAGTGATCCTCCGGCCGGTCGAAAGCGGCGGTGCCCAGCCAGTCCTCGAGCGCCAGCTCGTGCGAATCGCGGATGCGCATGCGCCGCTGCTCGGGCGAATCGACGAGGAACAGACCGCCGAACGACCAGAAGGCCTGGCCGCCCAGCGACTGCTCCGGTTCCTGGTCGACGATGACGATCTTCTTGCCGGCCTCGGCCAGTTCGGCGGCGGCGACCAGCCCGGCAAGGCCGGCGCCGACAATGATGACATCCGCGTCGTCAGCCAATTTCCCCTCCCGTTAGCTGGCTACCGTATGAATCTCGAACCGGAATATATTAATGATGGTCAGACCGCCTCCCAGCCATCCTTGCCGCCGGCGCGGAAGATGGCGTCGATGACCTTCTGGTTGAGCACGGATTCCTCCAGCGTGAAGACGCGCTCCTTACCGCCCTGGGCCGCCCGCGCGAAGGTCTCGACCTCGAGCCGGTACTGCTGCGTACCGGGAAAGCGGAACACCTGCGCCTCCGTGTGGTTCTGATTGTGCAACTCGACGCGGTGGTGATCGTAGAGCCCGGCATTGAACGGCGAGAACACCTCGATGAACCCGTTCTCGCCATGGAATACCATCACCTGGCGCGCGGCCATCTGGGTCGAGAGATAGAAGGACAGTTCGAAGTCGCCGAAATCGGCGCGGATCGAGGAATAGATGTCGGTGCCGAATTTTTTGTCGCGCTCGATCGTCGCCTGCACGCGCAGCGGCTCCTTGCCGGTGGAAAAGCGCGTCGACACGGTCGGGTAGACGCCGATGTCGGGCAGCGCGCCGCCGCCAAGGTCGAGCTGGTTGCGCATGTTGTTGGGATCGACATTGTAATAGGAGAACGCGCCCTGCACATGGCGCAGCCGGCCGATGACGCCGCTGGCGATCAGGTCGCGCACCTTGATCCATTGCGGATGGTAGACGACCATGAAGGCTTCGCAGACCAACACCTTGCTGGCATCGCGCAGCTTGATCAGCGGCGGAATGTCCTTGGCGTCGAGCGCCAACGGCTTTTCGACCAGCACATGTTTTCCCGCCTGAATGGCCTTGGCCGTCCATTCGACATGCTGCGATGTCGGCAGCGGGATATAGACGCCGTCGACCTCGTTCGAGGCGAGCAACTCCTCATAGGAACCGAAAGCATGCGGCGCGCCGAAGCGATCGGCCAACCCACGGGCCTTCGACTGATCGCGGCTGGCGATTGCGGACAGCACGCCATTTTCCGCCTCCACGATCGCAGGTAAAAGCTGCTCGCGACCGATCTTGGCCGTCGATAACACACCCCATCGGAACATCAGGCTTCTCCTCTCGATTACAGGCGAGGAGGTTTGCCTGAAATCGGGGCAAAAGCCAATGCGGGGGCCAAGTTCCTCGCCCCACGAGCGGGGAGCGATGGCTCAACCCCTCTTCCCCGTCAGCCTCATGTCGAAACCGACGACGTTGGAATAGATCGGCGTGCCGACATCCATTCCGTAGCGCGACCGCAGCACCTTGCCGGTGACGTGGAACCCGATCGTGCCGGACTTCAGGCCATCGAGCTCGGCGGTGAACTTTTCCGCAAACGTCTTGCCGCGCGCCGTCAGCCGGCCGGTGACAAGCGCCGTCGTATCGCCGGTGCGGGTCACGCTGGTCGAGCGGAACTGGATTTCGGGGCTGTTGGCCGCATCGAACACGGCGTCTGAACGCAGGAAAGCGTCGATGCGGCCCTGGCCGGTGCCGACGCTTTCGGGAAAAATGGTGAGGTTGACCTTCGAGCGGCTGACGTCGTCATTGTCGATGCGGATCGTGCCCTTGAAGTGAGCAAACGCACCATCGAAACCGCCGCCGCCGGCCTTGCCGATGGTGAAGCGGATCGAGGAGTCAGCCTGGCTGATCGTGTAACTGCCGGCGGCATCATCGAGGACAACTGCTGCCCAGACAGGCACGGCAAGGCAAGCGGCAAGGGCCGCCGATCCGAGGAGTCGCGCATACATGAGATTATTTCCTTCTTCGGAGGCAACGCTCTTCGCGTCCTCGCTTACAAACGAGGCCGAAGCCCGTTCTATTCCCCGCCTGAGGAAGGCGTGACGATGCGTGTGAGCACATTGTCCCTCAGTCGGAAATGATGGCGCAGTGCCGCCGTGATATGCAGCGCCACAAGTGCTGCGCCGGCATAAGCGAGGTACCAGTGCGCAGCCGCCCAGAAACTTTCGGCGGCATCGGATTCCGCGAGCGGCAGGTTTGGCATCACGAACAGGTTGAACGGCATGCTTGGAATTTCCAGCGTCGAGACCGAAACCAGCGCCCAGCCGGACAGAGGCAAAGCGATCTGGAAGGCATAGAGCGCCAGGTGAGCGAGCGGCGCCGCCCGGCGCTCCAGGGATCCGACCGAGGATGGCAAGGCCGGCGCGGCATTGCCGAGCCGCCAGGCGATGCGCAGGATGATCAGGCCGAGCAGCAGGAAGCCCAGCGATTTGTGCAGCTGGATGAGCTCGAAAGCCGTGCGCTGGCTGCTGATGCGGACCATCACGAAACCGAGTGCGAACTGGCCGATGAAGGCAAGGCCGATCAGCCAGTGAAGCAGGATTGCCGCCCAGCCGTAGCGGGTCGGGGTATTTATGATCGAAGCTCGCATGGAAGGCGAACGAATGCCGCGTCGGCTTTCTTCCACCTCCCACAAGGGAGAGGCAGCCTATCCGCTCACCCTGAAGAAATCGATGAAGGCCCTGAGCGCAGGCCGCATCTGGCGGCGGCTCGGATAGTAGACGAAGAAACCCTCGAAGGACGGACACCAATCCTCCAGCACGCGAACCAGCCGGCCATCGCGGAGCGGCTCGCGGACATAATCCTCGAAGACGAAGGCAAGCCCGGCCCCGTCGACCGCCGCCTGGGCGATCAGATGGTCTTCGTCGAGAATCAGTGGTCCTTGCGCAGCGATCTCGATCTCCTCGCCATCCCTGGCGAATTCCCAGCGGTAGAGAATGCCGCTGGAGAAGCGGAAGCGGATGCAGCGATGATCGGACAGGTCACGCGGATGGCGCGGCCTGGGCATGGTGTCGAAATAGGAGGGCGCGCCGGCCACGGCGCCGCGTATATCAGGCCCGATGCGCACCGCGATCATGTCGCGTTGCAGGCTTTCGCCAAGCCGCACGCCTGCATCGAAACCGCCTTCCACCACGTCGGTGAAGCGGTCCTCGATGACGATCTCCAGCACGATATCGGGGTAAGCCGCGGCAAAGGCGCCGAGCCGCGGGGTCAGCACCAGATGGGCTGCCGTGCGCGGCACGCTCAGCCGCAGATTGCCGGCGGGCCGGTCGCGCGCCTCGACCGCCGTCTCCAGCGCCAGGTCGATCTCCGACAGCGCCGGCCGCAATCGTTCCAGCAACCGCGCGCCCTCTTCGGTCGGGGCAACGCTGCGGGTGCTGCGTGCCAACAGCCGCACGCCAAGCCGCGCCTCAAGGCTGGACACGGCATGGCTGACCGCCGACGGCGCGATCGCCAGTTCCCTGGCCGCGCCGCGAAAGCTGCCGCATTGGGCAACAGTTGCCAGCACCGCAAGCTGTGAAAGATGTGCTCGGTTCATTGATCTATTCACTAGAACGCCCCGTGCACAGATGAGACGATTATCGAACATAAGGCAAGGCGCTATCTCCTGAGTATCGCAACAAGGAGACGCGTGATGAAAACCCGCAAACTCGGTACTGAATTGGAAGTTTTTCCGGTCGGCCTCGGCTGCATGGGCATGAGCTTTGGCTATGGGGGCCAGCCGGAAGCCGAGGCGATCGCCACATTGCGCCGCGCCGTCGAGATCGGCGTCAATTTCTTCGACACGGCGGAGGTCTACGGGCCCTACGAGAACGAGATCCTGCTCGGCAAGGCGCTGAAGCCGGTGCGCGATCAGGTGACGATCGCAACCAAATTCGGCTTCAAAATCCTGGAGGAAGGCACCGGCACCGACCGCATGGCGGGCGTCGACAGCCGCCCCGAACACGTCAAGGCCGTCGCAGAGGCGTCACTGAAGCGGCTGGGCACCGACGTGATCGATCTCTATTACCAGCACCGCGTCGACCCGAACGTGCCGATCGAGGACACGGTCGGCGCCATGGCCGAGCTGGTGCGCGAGGGCAAGGTGCGCGCGCTCGGCCTTTCGGAAGCGAGTGCCGCCACCATCCCCCGGGCGCATGCCGTGCATCCGATCGCGGCCGTCCAGAGCGAATATTCGCTGTGGAGCCGTGACCCGGAAGACGATGTGTTCGCCGTCTGCCGCGAACTCGGCATCGGTTTCGTTCCCTATAGCCCGCTCGGCCGTGGCCTCTTGACCGGCACGATCGCCAAGCCCGAAACGCTTGATGACGACGACTGGCGCCGCACCTTGCCGCGCTTTCAGGCCGACGCCATGGAAGCCAATGCCAAAGTCGTGGCCACGCTGGAAAAACTGGCGACCGAAAAGGGAGTGACCTCGGCACAGCTGGCGCTCGCCTGGGTACTGCACCAGGACGATTTCATTGTCCCCATCCCGGGCGCCCGAAAGATCCGCCATCTCGAGCAGAACACGGCGGCGGCTGATATCGAGCTGAGTGCCGCAGAGGTACAGACCATCGGCGATGCACTGTCGCCTGATAAGGTCATGGGCAAGCGCTACACAGAGGAGCTGCTGGCGCTGGTGAATGGGTGAGCTTTCACCCTCCCCCCTGTGCGGAGGTCGGCTCGCTGTCGCAGCGAAGCGAAGACAGGGGTGGGGTGGCGATGCGCGATACAGAAGATCACGGATGTCCGCGCGAGGCACCCCCCTCTGTCCTGCCGGACATTTCCTACCATGGCACGACCGTAATCTCCGGCCAGTAATCCCGCGCCCGCTGGCCCTTCGCCTCATGCGTCCGCTGATTGTCCATCGCCCGGTTCGGCGTGACGCGGAATGAGAAGACGTCGTCGAGACCGAACGGCGCCAGCAGTTCCAGTTGACAATCCGCGTCGTATCGCACCCCGACCGCATGTGTCTTCGACGCAAAAAACCGGACCGACTCGCTCGAACTCGTGTAGCGCGGACAGGGCCGCCCGAACTTCTGCGGGTACCACAAATGCACCCGCGCTTGGTTGCGCACCTCGACCGGCAGGGGCAGCCCCTGGAAATGCTTCGCCGCCCGGCGGATGACGGCGTCCTCGGCCTCGTAGGACAGGTCGCTATCGTCGAAATAGAACAGGTCGACATCCTTGATGCCATAACCCGACGGCTTCCCCGTCAGATGGTTCCAGACCGAGTTATAGAGCACGCCGGAGACCGCCAGCCAGTCCGGAAGATCGAGCGTGCGGGCACATACCAGCGCTTGGCGCACGAGCGCATCCGACAGCAGGATGTCGAGAAACGCAGCGCGTTGTGCTTCGAACGGGAGCCCGAAATAGTGCAAATGGTCCATCGCCCTTTGGAGGGCGATTCGCCGTGCTCCCGCAATCCCGGAAAGAGGCTATGCCCTGAGCACGCCTCCAGTCTGCTTGCCGACATTCTCGACGACGCGCCTGGCCAACGCCTCGAAATCCTCGTCGGTCAGCGTCTTCTCGACCGGCTGGATCGACACTTCGATGGCGATGGACTTCTTGCCCTCGCCGAGCGCCGCACCTTCGAAAACATCAAAGACCGAGACGCCGGTGACCAGCTTCTTGTCCGCGGCGAGCGCCGCGCGTACCAGCGTGCCGGCCTCGACCGCCTTGTCGACGACGAAGGCGAAGTCGCGCTTCACCGCCTGGAAGGCGGAGAGATCCAGCCTGGGCTTGGTTTTCGTCGGCTTTGCCTTGGGCTCGGGCACGGCATCGACATACACTTCGAAGCCGCAGAGCGGGCCGGAGACGTCGAGCCCTTCCAGCGTTTTTGGATGAAATTCACCGAACGTGCCGAGCACCGTCTTCGGTCCGAGCTTGATCGTTCCGGAACGACCAGGATGGTACCAGGACGGGCCGCCGGCCTCGATCTGCAGCCGCTCGACCGGCGCGCCGCAGGCTTCGAGTGCGGCGATGGCATCAGCCTTGGCGTCGAACACGCCGACCGGACCGGAATTGCCAGCCCAGTTGCGGCCGGAACCGTCGAGCTTGGCGGTGCCGCGCCGCACGCCGGCGGCAACGCGCCGTTGCTGGTCGGCGCCGTCGCCCTCATAGGTGCCGGAGACCTCGAACAACGCCACGTCGCCAATGCCCTTGTCGGCATTGCGCTGGGCGGCTGCGATCAGGCCGGGCAGCAGCGAGGGCCGCATGTCGGACATGTCGGCGGCGATCGGGTTGGCGAGCTTGAGCGAAGCCTGCCCGCCGCCGAATAGTTCGGCGTGCCTGGCGGGGATGAACGACCAGGTGACTGCCTCCATCATGCCGCGCACGGCCAGCGCCCGCTTGGCCGCGCGGGTGCGGATCTGCAGCGTCGTCAGGATCTTGCCGTTGACCGCGTCATGCGCGCCGAGCGGCTGCGAAGCGATGTTGTCGACGCCGTGGATGCGCATCACCTCCTCGACCAGGTCGGCCTTGCCGTCGACATCGGGACGCCAGGACGGCACGGCGATTTCGACGACATCGCCCGAACCCTCAGGCTTGAAGCCGAGGCGCGTGAGAATATCGAGGCTTTCCGCCTTCGGCACTTCTATGCCGGTCAGCCGCTTCACTTCCGACAGCGGGAAGGAGACGATCTTGGGCTGATGGCCGGCATAGCCGGCCACCTCGATTTCCGTCGGCGTGCCGCCGCAGAAATCAAGCACCAGCCGGGTCGCAAGCTCAACGCCCGGCACCATGAATTCGGGGTCGACCCCGCGCTCGAAACGATAGCGGGCATCGGTGATGATGCCGAGCGCGCGCCCGGTGCGGGCCGTGGTGATCGGGTCCCAGAGTGCGGATTCGATCAGCACGTCGGTCGTGTTCTCGTCGCAGCCGGAACGCTCGCCGCCCATGATGCCGGCGATCGATTCCACGCCATTGTCATCGGCGATGACGCACATCTCCGGCGTCAACGTGTATTCGCGGCCGTCGAGCGCCAGTACCTTTTCGCCATCCCTGGCGCGACGCACGACAAGATTGCCGGCGACCTTGCCGGCATCGAAGACATGCAGCGGCCTGCCACGATCGAAGGTGACGTAGTTGGTGATATCGACCAGCGCGCTGATGGGCCTCAGCCCAATGGCGATCAGCCGCTGCTGGAGCCATTTCGGGGACGGGCCGTTCTTGACGCCGCTGACCAGATTGAGCGCGAAGCCGGGGCAGAGTTCCGGCGCTTCGATCGTCACCTTGACGGGGCACATTCCATTGCCGACATGCGGCATGATCGCGCCGCCGACGAGGCGGCCGAGACCGCTCGCCGCGAGATCCCGGGCGATGCCGTAAACGCTGGTGGCATCAGGCCGGTTTGGCGTCAGATTGATCTCGATGACCGGATCGTCGAGATGCGCGTAAGCGGCGAAGCTGGTGCCGACCGGCGCATCTTCGGGCAGGTCGATGATGCCGTTGTGCTCGTCGGAAAGTTCCAGCTCGCGCTCGGAACACATCATGCCGTGGCTTTCGACGCCCCTGATCTTGCCAACCGTCAGCGTCACATCGATGCCGGGCACATAAGTGCCGGGCGCGGCGAAGGCGCCGATCATGCCCGCCCGCGCATTGGGTGCGCCACAGACGACCTGCACGGGCGGCTTGCCGTCGCCGGTGTCGACGGTCAGCACCCGCAGCCGGTCGGCGTCGGGATGCTGCACCGCCGTCAGCACCCTGGCGATGACGAAGGGCTTCAGGCTCGCCTTGTCGTCGACATGCTCGACCTCGAGGCCGATCGAGGTCAGCCGCTCGACGATCTCGCCGAGCGAGGCGTCGGTCTCGAGATGGTCCTTGAGCCAGGAGAGGGTGAATTTCATGATGCTGTTCCGTAATGTATCGCAGCAGGAATCGTCTTGACCGTCACGCGCTCAGGCCCCCGAACAAAGTCGGCATGTCGAGCGGCCGGAAGCCGTAATGCGACAGCCAGCGCACATCGGCATCGAAGAAGGCGCGCAGATCCGGCATGCCGTATTTCAGCATGGCGATGCGGTCGATGCCCATGCCCCAGGCAAAGCCCTGATATTCATCGGGATCGAGCCCGCCAGCGCGCAGAACGTTGGGGTGCACCATGCCGCAGCCAAGGATCTCCATCCAGTCGGAGCCTTCGCCGAAGCGCACCTCGCCTGGCCGCGAGCGGTCGCACTGGATATCCACCTCGAGGCTTGGCTCGGTGAACGGGAAGAAGGACGGCCGGAAGCGCATCTTGACCGACGGCACCTCGAAGAAGGCCTTGCAGAACTCTTCCAGCACCCACTTCATGTTGGCGACGTTGGCCGATTTGTCGATCACCAGCCCTTCGACCTGATGGAACATCGGCGAGTGGGTGGCGTCGGAATCCTGCCGGTAGGTCTTGCCCGGAATGACGATGCGGATCGGCGGCTTCTGCTTCTCCATGGTGCGGATCTGCACCGGCGAGGTGTGGGTGCGCAGAAGCTTGCGCTCGCCCTTCTCGTCCGGCTGGAAGAAGAAGGTGTCATGCATCTCGCGCGCCGGATGGCCTTCCGGGAAATTCAGCGCGGTGAAATTGTAATAGTCGGTCTCGATGTCGGGCCCTTCGGCGATGGCGAAGCCGAGATCGCCGAAGATCGCCGCGATCTCGTCGATGACCTGGCTGATCGGATGAATGCGGCCGCGCTCGGCCGGCGACTGCCGCACCGGCAGCGTCACGTCGACCTTCTCCGCGGCGAGGCGGGCAGTGATGGCAACATCCCTGAGTTCCGCCTTGCGCGCGGTGAGCGCATCGGTGACGCGGTTCTTGAGGCCGTTGATGGCGGGGCCTTTGACCTGGCGCTCCTCAGCGCTCATCGAGCCGAGCGTCTTCAGCATTTCCGAGATCGACCCCTTCTTGCCAAGGGCTGCCACGCGCACGGCTTCTATCGCGGCCTCGTCAGCAGCCGACGCTATGTCGGCGAGCAGCGAAGCTTCCAGGCTTTCAAGATTTCCAGCGGTGGCGTTCACGGCGAAACTCTCTCGATCGGGCAACCCACCATCACCGGGCGTGTCACCAATTTGGTTACATCAGGCATAAGAAAAACCCGCGCCAGCCGTGCCAGCGCGGGTTCCCCAAATCAGAATTTCGAATGCTTGGGAAGCGCTGGTCTTAGGCGACAGCGCTTTCAAAAGCATTCGGGGTGGTGTTCTTGAGGTACTCAAGAGCAACCTTGGCCTTGGCCACGAGCGCGGCGAAAGCCTGCGGCTCGTGGATGGCCATATCCGACAGGATCTTGCGATCGATCTCAATGCCAGCCTTGTTGAGGCCGTCGATGAAACGGCCATAGGTCAGGCCGTGCTCGTGCGTCGCGGCGTTGATGCGCTGGATCCACAGCGCGCGGAACGAGCGCTTGCGGTTCTTGCGGTCGCGATAGGCGTATTGCAGCGACTTTTCCACCGCCTGCTTGGCGATGCGGATGGTGTTCTTGCGGCGGCCGTAGAAGCCTTTCGCGGCTTTCAGGACCTTCTTGTGCTTGGCGTGCGAGGTGACGCCTCTTTTTACGCGTGCCATGTCATGATCTCCTTAAAAGCAATTCCAGGAAAAGTGCCTTGCGGTTTTCCGTTCGGAATTGCGTAAAACAAATTCGTGTTCGGCCGAATGCTCAGAGGCCGTTCGGCAGAAAATTCTTGATGACCTTCTTGCCATCCGGTTCAGCCAGAACCATCGTGCCGCGGGCATTTCGAATGAACTTGTTGGAACGCTTGATCATGCCGTGACGCTTGCCGGCCGCAGCCGACAGGACTTTACCCGTACCGGTGATCTTGAACCGCTTCTTGGCGGCCGATTTGGTCTTCATCTTGGGCATTTTGCTACTCCGTATTGTGGCGCACCATCGCGCTTCTTGTTCGCTTCGGGCCGACCAAAGCCCGAAAAGCAAATGAAACCGCCACGGCATGCCCTGCCGGGCGGTTTTCTTGGAACGGCGGTCCTATACGTCAAAGCAGGCGACTGTGCAACACCCACCGCGCCGCGCGTTTCCCCGAACGCCCGGATGCGGCGCCCGGTCCTTCATCAGGGGAGCGTAAACAACACCGGCAACATACCCGACTGCTGGGCGCCGTCGATCAGTTCGAAGGCCGGCAGCGCGATGAGGAACACCAGGCCGTCGAGAAGCGTTGTCAACAGCAGGCGCGGCTTGAAGCTGCCGGTGTCGCCTTCCTGGTAGAGGGAAAGCTTCGGAAAGAATCGCGGCACTCTTGCCAGATAGGCCTGATAGGGCTCGCCGAGCGTTTCCTTAAGGAATTTCTCCTCGCGCAGGATGACGATATGGAAGGCGCCCGCACACAGGACAGCGAACAGAATGATGCCGGAGAACGAGCCGATCTGCGCGCCGACGCCGGCCGCGGCCACAGTCGAGAACACATAGAGCGGGTTGCGGGTGATCGAATAAGGCCCGCCCGTCACAACTTCGGAAGATTTGCGCCCACCTATGTAGAGCGTCGACCAAAGGCGACCGCAGATACCTAGGAAAATCAGCAGCACGCCGAACATCTCGATCGTTTCATGCATCGCCGTATCAGGCGGAAAGCTCGATTGCCCGAACAGCAGGGCTGCGAACAGCACCACCACAAGCACGGCAAGCACCAGCCTGCGCGTGCGCTGGTAGCCACCCAGCCCGTATTTGAGTTTTTTGTCCAAGGGAGGAATCCGATCGTCGAGAGCTTAGCCGGCGACCGCAGCTATGGCCGAGAAATGGGCGTCCCGCCGATCGCCGGGACGCCCTGTAGCACAATTCAGGCGGAATTGGAGCGCGTCGGTCGCGCTAACCTTATCGTGATCTAGCGCGGCGCCAGCACCATCATCATCTGGCGGCCTTCGAGCTTCGGTTCCGCTTCCACCTTGGCGATGGTAGCCACTTCCTCACGCACCTTGTTCAGAAGCTGCATGCCGAGCTCCATATGCGCCATCTCGCGGCCACGGAAGCGCAATGTCAGCTTGACCTTGTCGCCTTCCTCGAAGAAGCGGCGCACCGCCTTCATCTTGGTCTCGTAGTCGTGGCTGTCGATGTTCGGGCGCATCTTGATCTCCTTGATCTCGATGACCTTCTGGTTCTTGCGCGCCTCGGCCGCCTTCTTCTGGTTGGCGTATTTCAACTTGCCGAGATCGAGGATTTTTACGACGGGCGGCTGCGCGTTGGGCGATATCTCGACGAGATCGAGCCCTGCCTCTTCGGCGAGCAGCAATGCGTCGTTGATGGAAACATCGCCACGGTTCTGGCCTTCGGCGTCGATAAGCTGGACCCGGGGAACCCGGATGTCACGATTGGAGCGCGGCCCATCCTTGGTCGGCGCCGCTGCTTTGAAAGGTCTGCGAATGGTCGTGGTCTCCTTGGCCGTTTCGTTCTGGATTTGCAGGTGTTGATATGTGGACGCGCCAATGTGGTGAGCGCGCGGGCGGAGTCAATAGCACAGCATTGACAGAAAATCACCTGATCGCTGCCTGCGGCAAACAAAGAAAGATCGCGAGCACTTTTCGCCACACCACTGGCTGTGTCACAAGACCCTGCGCCGAAAGTCGGCGTGAGGAAAAAGCCATGACTGCCCCTGTCTTTCTGGATGTCGACGGATCGAGCATCGCGGTGCGCCATATTGCGGGCGCGACGCCTGGCGTCGTCTGGCTCGGCGGCTACAAGTCGGACATGCTGGGCACGAAGGCTGAAGCGCTTTCGGACTGGGCGGCAAAAGACGGCCGCGCCTTCCTGCGTCATGACTATTCCGGACACGGCGAATCCGGCGGCGCCTTTGCCGACGGCACGATCTCAAAATGGCTTTCGCAAAGCCTGGCCGTGTTCCGGCATTTCACCAGCGGCAGCCAGATCCTGGTCGGCTCGTCGATGGGCGCCTGGATCGCCCTGCGCATGGTGCAGGAATTGCGCAAGGCAGGCGACGCAAGCGTCGTCGGTCTGGTGCTTCTAGCACCGGCGCCGGATTTTACCGCAGAACTGGTCGAACCGGTGCTGACCAAAGCGCAGAAGCGCGACCTTGCCAAAAAAGGCTTCTTCGAGGAGCCGTCGGACTATTCCACCGAGCCCTACATCTACACGCGCGCGCTGATCGAGGATGGGCGCGACAACCTGGTCATGACAGGCCCGCTCGACACGCACTGCCCCGTACACGTCTTGCAGGGCCTGGCCGATCGGGACGTGCCGTCGAGCCATGCGCTGAAGCTGGTCAGCCTGCTGCCGGCCGACGATGTCACGCTGTCGCTGATCCCGGACGGCGACCACCGGCTGTCGCGGCCGCAGGATCTCGACATGCTGGTGCGGGCGGTCGGCGACATGGCTGCGCGGGGCAAGTGACGATGCGCCTTTCCATCCCGATCTCAGCCTTTGTCGCGGCCATCGTCGGTTTCGGCGGCACGCTGGCCATTGTCATTGCCGCCGCCCACGCGGTTGGCGCGACGCAAATCCAGACGGCGAGCTGGGTGACCACCATCTGCCTGGCGATGGCGGTCGAAAGCCTGTGGCTATCCTGGCGAACGAAAATGCCGGTCATCACCGCCTGGTCGACGCCGGGCCTGGCGCTGATGGCGGCGTCGAGCGGTTTTTCGATCGGCGAGGCCGTCGCCGCCTTCATCGTCACCGGCATTCTTTTGGTCGCCACCGGGCTGTTCCGGCCGCTGACGAAACTGATCTCGGGGATACCGCCCTCGGTCGCTTCAGGAATGCTGGCCGGCATTGTCGTCACCTTCGCGCTCAATGCGGTCAAAACTGTTCCCGCCGATCCCTGGCTGATCCTGCCGTTGATCGCCGCCTTCTTCGTCATCCGCCTGTTCAATCCGGCGCTGTCGGTGCTGGCAGTGCTGGTCGGCGGCGGTCTCGCCGCGTTTCTCACCGGCCGCGTCGGCGGTTTGCCCACTCCTGAACTGTCGACGCTCACTCTGATCGCGCCTGTGTTCACCGCCAAGGCGATAATCGGCCTGGCAGTACCGCTCTACCTGGTCACCATGGCTTCGCAGAACCTGTCGGGCCTCGCCGTGCTGCGCGCCGCCGGCTACCATCCGGAACCCGGTCCGCTGATCGGCATCACCGGCCTGTTTTCGCTGCTTTCGGCGCCGTTCGGCGGCTCGACCACCAATCTGGCGGCAATTTCGGCGGCTATCTGCACCGGGCCCGACGTTCATCCAGACCCAACGGAGCGCTGGAAGACAGGGCCGTTCTATGCCCTTGCCTATCTGATCTTCGCGATTTTCGGCGCCTCCCTGGTGGCGATCTTCGCCGTCCTGCCGCAGAGCCTCATCGTGCTGGTTGCGGGTCTTGCGCTGATGGCCTCGCTGGCCAACGCGCTGGCGATCGCGCTCAAGGACGAAAGCGAGCGCATGGCCGCCACCGTCACTTTTGTCGTCACCGCCTCCGGGCTGACCTTGTTCGGCGTCGGCGCCGCATTCTGGGGACTGATTGCCGGTCTGGTCGTGCTTTTCCTCGATATGCTCAAAAAGCGATAATCATTTCAGCAGCTTGTCCGGTTTTAGCCGACATTGTCTTGAATCGCCGTTTTTGCCTTCCCATTTCGATTCCACGCAGCCGGTCCTGGCTGTCTCCAACCGAAGGAATGGGAGAAAATGAACACATCTGCATTGATCCGCCCGGCCTGGACGCCGGCAACCATCGCGTTGATGGTGATCGGCTTCATGGTGTTCTGGCCGCTCGGCTTCGCCATGCTCGCCTACATCATCTGGGGCGACCGGCTCGAGGGCTTCAAGCGTGATGTCAACCGCGCGACCGACGGCATCTTCGCCGGCTGCCGCCGCGGTTCCGACAAAGCCGCGCGCTGGGGCCACGGCTCCGCCCGGACCGGCAACGTCGCGTTTGACGACTGGCGCGAAAAGGAGCTTGAACGCCTGGCCGAGGAACGCCGCAAGCTCGACGACATGTTGACCGAGTTCGACGACTACGCCCGCGAATTGCGTCGCGCCAAGGACCAGGACGAGTTCGATCGCTTCATGGCGAACCGCAACAAGTCGACCGCTCCGGCAAAGAGCGACCCGAGCACAGGCACGACCCCCACCAAGCGTGGCAAAGGCTCGAACCTGCTTGACGACTGAGGCTGAGCGACAGGCCCGATCGTGAAAAAACGGCGTCGCGCGAGCGGCGCCGTTTCTTTTTTGTTCTATTCGTTTTTCTCGAATCGCGTATCGTCCGGCCATGACCCTCGGATTCTTCCGCAATCTGACGAAGCCCAAGCCCACGCCTGTCGTGGAGCGAGAATACTGCGTTGCCGGCCGCACGCTGCCGCTCAAGATCGTCGAGAGCGCCAGGGCGCGGCGTCTGACGCTGCGCATCGATTCCAGCGGCCAGGGCCTGCGTATCACCGTGCCGCCGGGCCTGCGCCGCGGCGAGGTGGAGCGGTTCCTCGATCGTCATCAGGACTGGCTGGAGCAGCGGCTGGCCAAGGTGCCGACACGGCCGCAGGTACGGCCAGGCATCAAGATACCAATCCGCGGCGTGCCGCACCGCATCGTGCATGAGCCGTCAAGGCGCGGCACCGTCACCGTGTCGCGCGACGAACGCGGCCCGCTGCTGATCGTGCATGGCGAGCGCATCCACCTGCCGCGCCGCATCGCCGATTTTTTGAAGCGCGAGGCCAAGAAGGAGATCGAGAAGCTGGTGGCCAGGCACACCGAAGCGCTTGGCAAGCGCGCCAAGGCGATCCGCTACAAGGATACGTCCAGCCGCTGGGGCTCGTGCACCTCCGAAGGCAATTTGTCCTTTTCCTGGCGCATCATGATGGCGCCGCCGCCCGTCATCAACTACCTCGTCGCGCATGAAGTAGCGCATCTGAAAGAGATGAACCACGGCCCGAAATTCTGGAAATTGTGCGAAAAGCTCTGCCCCGACACCGACCGCTGCAAGGACTGGCTGAAGCGCAATGGCGGGGCCTTGCAGGCGATCGTTTTCGAGTAGCGCAATGAAGCGTCGTACGGCGCCAGAAAATAAGCTTTTCCGCGGTGATGCTTCACACCTCCGGTCCCGCCAGCGTCTACGTTCTTACTGGCCGCACGAACTCAATCGTCATTCGCGGCGTTCAGTTCTTCAGGCCGCAGCCCCTCTTCGCTATGATGCGGCCACGGTAAAAAATTCCGATCGAAGGCGTCGGTGTCGAAATAATCGAGCGCCCGATGCGCCTCGGCGCCGTTGAAGGCGGCCTTGTCCATCAAATGCGCGATCACCTCGCGCGCTTGCGCGATCTTCTGCCTGAGTTCGGCAACGGTTCTGTCAGTCATGATGTTCTCCCGCCTTGCATGCTTTCCCATGATAGGTAGCGCCTTTGGCCCTGCCGGCAAACAACATGCTTTTTCTCGACTCTGCCTCGATTTCATGTCAATTCCCGCGCCATGGCACTCGACGTCAAAATCTGCGGCTTGAAGACCGACCAGGCAATGGCAGCGGCGCTGGCCGGCGGCGCCAGCCATGTCGGCTTCATTTTCTTTGCCAAGAGCCCGCGTTACATCGAACCGGCTGCAGCCGGGCGGTTGCGCGAAGCCGCGCGCGGCAAGGCTTTGGCGGTTGCCGTTACCGTCGACGCCAACGACACCTTCCTGGACGACATCATCGACAGCATGCGCCCGGACATGCTGCAGCTGCACGGCTCGGAAACGCCCGAACGGGTGGCCGAACTGAAAGCCCGCTATGACCTGCCGGTCATGAAGGCGCTGCCGCTCAGCGAAGCCGCCGATCTCGAGCGCATCAAACCGTTCGTCGGGGTCGCGGACCGGTTCCTGTTCGACGCCAAGCCGCCGAAGGGCTCCGAGTTGCCGGGCGGCAATGGCGTTGCGTTCGACTGGCGCATCCTGACCGGCCTTGACGCCGGGCTCGATTACATGCTTTCCGGTGGGCTCAACGCCGCCAATATCGGCGATGCCCTTCGGCTTGCCAGCCCGCCCGGAATTGATATTTCCTCCGGCGTGGAAAGCGCGCCGGGCATCAAGGATCCGGCGCTGATCGAGCAGTTTTTCCGGGCCGTCAAGGCAGCGCGAGACGACCGCGCCGCCTGACCGGCTCAAACCCGAGCATGTCCCGAAAGTGGAAAACGGTTTTCGACAGGACATGCTCAAGAAAATCGAGATGCCAGGAGATCGGCGATGAACAAGCCGGCGACACTCAATTCCTTCCGCACCGGACCCGACGAACAGGGCATGTTTGGCATTTTCGGCGGTCGTTTCGTGGCCGAAACGCTGATGCCGCTGATCCTCGACCTCGAACGGCACTGGAACGAGGTCAAGAACGATCCGGATTTCAGGGCCGAGCTCACCGATCTTTCGACCCATTATGCGGGGCGGCCGTCGAAGCTTTATTTCGCCGAAGGACTGACCAGGCATCTTCGTGAGGTTTCCTCGGCGAAGGGCATCGGGGGCGGCGCAAAGGTTTATTTCAAGCGCGAGGACCTGAACCATACCGGTTCGCACAAGATCAACAATTGCCTCGGCCAGATCCTGCTGGCCAAGCGCATGGGCAAGACGCGCATCATCGCCGAGACCGGGGCCGGCCAGCACGGCGTGGCGTCGGCCACGGTCGCTGCCCGTTTCGGCTTTCCCTGCGTCGTCTACATGGGTGCCACGGACGTTGCCCGCCAAAGCCCCAATGTCTTTCGCATGAAGCTGCTTGGCGCCGAAGTGCGGCCGGTGACCGCTGGCCACGGCACGCTGAAGGACGCCATGAACGAGGCGCTGCGCGACTGGGTGACCAATGTCGAGGACACTTATTACCTGATCGGCACCGCCGCCGGCCCGCACCCCTATCCGGAGCTGGTGCGCGACTTCCAGTCGGTGATCGGTTCGGAGGCGCGCGCTCAGATCCTCGAGCAGGAAGGCCGGTTGCCCGACACCATCATCGCCGCCGTCGGCGGCGGCTCCAACGCCATCGGCCTGTTCCATCCGTTCCTCGACGACAAGGATGTCCGCATCATCGGCATCGAGGCCGGCGGGCGTGGCCTCGACGGCATCGAGCACTGCGCCTCGATGAACGCCGGCGCGCCGGGCGTGCTGCATGGCAACCGCACCTATCTCCTGCAAAATGCCGACGGCCAGATCATGGACGGCCATTCGATCTCGGCCGGCCTCGATTACCCCGGCGTCGGCCCGGAGCATTCCTGGCTGCGCGACTCTGGCCGCGTCGAATATGTGCCGATCCTCGACGACGAGGCGCTGGAGGCCTTCAAGCTGACCACACGCGTCGAAGGCATCATCCCGGCGCTCGAATCGGCGCACGCCATCGCCCATGCGGTGAAGATCGTGCCCGCCATGGACAAGGACCAGATCGTCATCGTCAACCTGTCCGGCCGCGGCGACAAGGACGTGCATACGGTGGCTTCGATGCTGGGCATGGAGATCTGATCATGGTGACCCGCATCGATCGCCGCATGGCAAAGCTCAAGAACGAAGGCCGCCCGGCGCTCGTCACCTATTTCATGGGCGGCGACCCGGACTATCAGACCTCGCTGTCGATCATGAAGGCGCTGCCAACGGCCGGCGCGGACATCATCGAACTCGGCATGCCGTTCTCCGATCCGATGGCCGATGGCCCGGCGATCCAGGCCGCGGGCTTGCGGGCGCTGAAAGGCGGCCAGACGCTGGTCAAGACGCTCAAGATGGCGGCTGACTTCCGCACCGGCGACAATGAGACGCCGATCGTTCTGATGGGATACTACAACCCGATCTACATCTACGGCGTCGACCGCTTTCTCAAGGACGCATTGGCCAGCGGCATCGACGGGCTGATCGTCGTCGACCTGCCGCCGGAGATGGACGAGGAGCTGTGCATCCCGGCGCTGAAAGCCGGCATCAACTTCATCCGGCTGGCGACGCCGACCACCGACGACAAGCGCCTGCCCAAGGTGCTGCAGAACACGTCCGGCTTCGTCTATTACGTGTCGATGACCGGCATCACCGGTTCCGCGCTGGCCGACACCGGCAAGGTGGCTGCGGCGGTCAAGCGCATCAAGGGCCATACCGATCTGCCGGTCTGCGTCGGCTTCGGCGTCAAGACCGCCGAACAGGCGCGCGTCATCGGCGCCAATGCCGACGGCGTCGTCGTCGGCACCGCGATCGTCAATGCGGTCGCGAATGTGCTGGGGCCGAAGGGCGAAAAGACCGCCGACCCGGCCGAGGCCGTCGCCACGCTGGTCAGCGGCCTCGCGCAGGGCGTGCGGTTGGCCCGCCTTGCTGCCGCCGAATAGTTTTCCTACCTCAGGTCTTGTGCACGTCGCCATCCCGGGCGGCATGCGCTGGATCGGTTTGCCGTTTCACGGAAACGCCGAACCGCTCTATCTTTTTGCTTTATCGCAATTCCGGTCGGAAAACCGGTTCACACTTTTCCTGGAATTGCTCTAACTCTTCGTCAGGACAGGAGCCGAAGCGATGAACTGGATCACCAACTACGTTCGCCCGAAGATCAATTCGATGCTCGGCCGGCGCACCGACATGCCCGAGAACCTGTGGATCAAGGATCCCGAGACCGGGGAGATGGTGTTCCACAAGGATCTGGAATCCAACCAGTTCGTCATCCCGTCTTCGGGCCATCACATGAAGATCTCGGCCAAGGAGCGGCTGAAATACTTCCTCGACGACGGCAAATACGAACAGCTCGAAAATCCCAAGGTCATGCTGGACCCGCTGAAGTTCCGCGACGAGAAGCGCTACACCGACCGGTTGAAGGACGCCAAGGCCAAGACCGGCCTGGAAGATGCCATCGTCAACGCGCTGGGCACCGTAGAAGGCCTGCCGGTGGTGGTGACGGTGCAGGATTTTGCCTTCATGGGCGGTTCGCTCGGCATGGCCGCGGGCGACGCCATCGTTCATGCCTTCGAGGTGGCCGTGCAGCGCAAGCGGCCGCTGATCCTGTTTGCCGCTTCCGGCGGCGCGCGCATGCAGGAAGGCATCCTGTCGCTGATGCAATTGCCGCGCACCACGGTCGGCGTCGACCGGCTGAAGGAAGCCGGCCTTCCCTACATCGTCGTGCTGACCAATCCGACGACCGGCGGCGTCACTGCCTCCTACGCCATGCTGGGCGACGTGCATATAGCCGAGCCCGGCGCACTGATCGGCTTCGCCGGACCGCGTGTCATCGAGCAGACCATCCGGGAAAAACTGCCGGACGGCTTCCAGCGCTCCGAATATCTGATGGAGCACGGCATGGTCGACATGGTGGTGTCGCGACTGGAGATGCGCCGGACCATCGCGCGGCTCTTGAAGATGCTGCTCAAGATGCCGGAAGAGCACAAGCCCCTAGAGCCGGAAATCCTGCCGCCGGCGGTGGTCGCGACGGAAGCACGGCCGCAGGCCTGACGCGACACTCTTTGCCGCGAACCGCGATTGCGCGCGATCCATCGCGCGCTTAGGACTCTTACATGACCACGCTTGCCGCCGACCGTGAAATCGAAGCGCTGATGGCGCTTCACCCGAAAGGCTTCGATCTTTCGCTCGACCGCATTTCACGGCTGCTGGAGCGGCTGGGCAATCCTCAGGACTTGCTGCCGCCGGTGATCCATATCGCCGGCACCAACGGCAAGGGCTCTTGCGCCGCCTTCTCGCGGGCGCTTCTGGAAGCGTCCGGCCGGCTCGTGCACGTGCACACCTCGCCGCATCTGGTCAGCTGGCACGAGCGCTACCGGCTGGCGGCCGATGGCGGCGGCAGGCTGGTCGAGGACGATATCTTCGCCGAGGCCATCGCCCGCGTCGCCAAGGCCAATGGCGGCGAGAAGATCACCGTTTTCGAGATCCTCACCGCCGTCACCTTCATCCTGTTTTCGGAGCATCCGGCCGATACCGCCATCGTCGAGGTCGGCCTCGGCGGCCGCTTCGACGCCACCAATGTCATCGCCAGACCGGCTGTCTCGGTGATCATGCCGGTGTCGATGGACCACGAAGCCTATCTCGGCGACCGCGTCGAACTGATCGCCGCCGAGAAGGCCGGCATCATCAAGCGCGGTTGCCCGGTGGTCATCGGCGCGCAGGAAACCGAGGCGGCGCAGCAGGTGCTGATCGAAACCGCCGAGCGGCTCGGCTGCCCGACCCTGGTCTATGGACAGGATTTCCTCGCCTTCGAGGAGAACGGCCGCATGGTCTATCAGGACGATGATGGCTTGATGGATCTGTCGCCGCCGCGGCTGCCCGGGCGCCACCAGTTCGCCAACGCGGCCGCCGCGATCGCCGCCGTCAAGGCAGCCGGCTTCGAGATCAGCCACCGTGCCGCCGAGAAGGCGATGACCACTGTCGCCTGGCCGGGGCGGATGCAGAAGCTGTCGCAAGGCAGGCTGACGGAACTGGCGCCCAAGGGCGCCGACATCTGGCTCGACGGCGGCCACAATCCGGGCGCCGGCGTGGTCGTCGCCGAGGCGCTGGCCGAGCAGGAAGAGAAGAACCCCAGGCCGCTTTTTCTCATCTCCGGCATGATCAACACCAAGGACCAGAGCGGCTATTTCCGCGCCTTCAATGGCCTCGCCCGGCACGTCTATACGGTGCCGGTGAGCCTGAGCGACGCCAGCGTGCCGAACGACGAACTGGCGGCCCGCGCCACGGAGGCCGGGCTTACGGCCGAGCCGGTGAGTTCCGTCGCCAGCGCGCTGATGTTGCTGCGCGACACCTGGGACGGCCCGCCGCCGCGAATCCTGATCGGCGGCTCGCTCTATCTGGCTGGCGCGGTGTTGGCGGAGAACGGCACGCCGCCGACGTGACGCTTCCAGTATCTGCGCCTAACTAACCGGTCCAAGCCGCCGCTCAGAAGTCCCAACGCGAGATCATATCAGGCCGGTGGTGCCAGGTCGTTGGTACGGCGAAAATCAAACTTCAGGTCCTGTATGAGCCTGACGGCCTTCTCGGACGATTTTCTCCAGATCGATGTCGGTGCCACTGCTTGCGCCAGGTGGGCATAGAATGTGGGCGCGGGTTCGCGACCTGCTTCACGAATCTCGTAGGATTCAAGCGCTCGCTCGACGACATCTGCTATCGAGCGATTTTCGCGACGAGCAAGTCTATGAGCCAGGTCGCGTGCTTTTGCGCTACGGACCGAGAGCTGAGGTTCGGCCATCTCAAACTCCGTTGTTGGAAGACATATATACCGATTTCCGCTGCGGTATTCGAGGCGAACGCCGCTATTTCAGCTCGATCTCAATGAAGGCATATTCGCCGTCATTGGCGCTGATGACGTCGTGCTCGACGCCTTCCCTGCGGAAATAGGGCGCGCCTTTCTTCATTTCGGCGAAGGATTCGCCGTCCTTGGTCAGAAGCTTTACCTTGCCGTCCATCAGCGGCACGACAACATAGTCGTGGCCATGGCGGTGCCAGCCGGTGTTGTCGCCCGGCTGAAAGCGGTATTCCGTGACGATGACGCGCTCATTGTCGATGAAGACGGTGGCCTTGGCGGATCCGGTCATTTTTCCTCTCCCTGCATCTGCTGCCAGCAGAAGACATGGAGGCCCCGGACGTCAGGGCCAGAGCGGGCGACCAATGACGCCAACAAAAAGCCCGGCGCGATCGGCCGGGCTTGATGTCAGGAATTTCGGATTGATCAGGCGAGATTACCGTTGATCCAGTGCGACAGCGCGGTCTTGGGCGCGGCGCCAACCTTCACATCGGCTCTTTCGCCGCCCTTGAAGATCATCAGCGTCGGGATCGAGCGCACGCCGAATTCCGCTGCCAGTTCGGGATTCTCGTCGATGTTGAGCTTGGCGATCTTCACCTTGCTGCCGAGCTCATTGGCGATGTCTTCCAGCGCCGGCGCGATCATCTTGCAGGGACCGCACCATTCCGCCCAGAAATCCACCACGACCGGCTCCTTGGCGTCGAGCACAGCGGTCTGGAAATTGTTCTTGTCGACCTTGACGGTAGCCATGCGGAAATCCTTTCGAAATTTTTCCTCGCACCAAATGTGGTGGTTGCCGCGCCCTTCTTCAAGCAGTTCTTGTGTCACGCTCGCGTGAGTCGGGCAAGAGCGTCATCCATGGCCCGAGCCGGCAGTTCGATCAGCCGCGGCGCCTCCGTGAACAGCAAGGCCGCCGTGACTTCGCGGCCGGGATAGAGCGGCCGCAGCAAGGCGCGATAGAGCGCGAGCTGCAGCAGATAGGCGGGCGGAACCTCGCCCAGCGAGGCGGGCGCCGGCCGATTGGTCTTGTAGTCGATGATGGATACGCGGTCCGGCGTCACCGCCACCCTGTCGATCTTGCCGGAAATCGAGCGTTTCGTGCCCTTGACGTCGAGGCTGCCCATGACCGCCACTTCGGCGCGCGAAGAGGGTCCGAAAAGCGGCGCGAAACGCGGATCGGCAAGGATCGCCATCACCGAGGCGACCGCCTTTTCGCACTCGCCGGCCGGCCATTGCGCGCCGGCGCGGGCGAGATAACGTTCGGCTGCGCCCTGGCGTTCGTCTTGCGCCACGCCGGGCAGCATCTGCAGCAGTTTGTGCAGCGCCAGGCCTCGCATGACGGCGAAGCCGGGTTCGGCGTCGCCATCCAGCACTGGCGAGCCGGTGTCGATGACGCTTTCCTTGCCCTCGTCGATCAGGGCGGAGGCTCCGGATGGCGACAGCGGGCGCGGCAGGTCCTCGTATGGCGGCAGCGGCTTGAACAAGATTTCGGGCGGCGGCCCGAAGTCCCGCGTCTGCCTGGCTTCGCTCTCGGCGACCGGTGCAAACGGCGGCAATCCGGTCACCTGGAAGCGATGCACTGAGACGCCGCCGCCGGCCGGATGCGGATACTCGGCACTCTCCGGCGCCCCGACCAGGGCACGGCTGACGAGCGAATGCCAGGTGCCGGTGTTCGGCGCGCGCTTGCCATGATAACCGCAGACGATCAGCCTGTCCTCGGCCCGGGTCATGCCGACATAGAGCAGCCGCCGGTACTCGTCATCGGCGAGATCGCGCGCCCTGGCCGCGGCAGCCTTCGAAATCCCGTTGGCGACGTCGCTGGTCGAACGCCAGAGAAAGCCCTTGCCGCTCCAGTTCAGCCCCGAACCCTCGAACGGCATCAGGCGCGGCAGATGCTGATCGCTGAACGGAGCCGAACCGCCATCGACCAGGAAGACGACAGGCGCCTCGAGCCCCTTGGCTGCATGCACGGTCATGACGCGGACCTCGTCGCGGGTCTGGTCCATCTCGCGCTTGATTTCTGGGCCGGCGCTCTCCAGCGTCGACAGGAAGGCTTCCAGCCCGGGCAAGCCGGTCCGCTCCTCGGCAAGGCAGAAACTCAGGAATTCGTCGAGAATGTCCCCGGCTTCCGGCCCGAGCCGCGCAACCATCTTGCGGCGCACGCCACCGCGTGCCAGCAGGCCGGCATAGAATTCGAACACCGGCTTGAAGACGGCCTCGTTGGCCCAGATGTCGAGTTGAGCGGCGACCGCCGCGAGCGCTTCGCTTTGGCTGGCATGCTGGCGCAGGGACCCGGCCAGCGACAGGCCGGATGGTCTTTGCGCGGCCAGTGTGAAAAGCATCTCTTCCGACAGATCGAAGATCGGGCTCCGCAGCACGGCGGCGAGCGACAGATCGTCCTGCGGCTGGATCAGGAAATGGCCGAGCGCGATCAGGTCCTTGACCGCAATGTGGCCGGGCAGGCTCAACCGGTCGGCGCCGGCGACCGGGATGTCACGACGTTTCAGGGCACGCGTCAGTGCATGAACGAAGCGATCGCGCTTGCGCACCAGCACCAGCACGTCGCCAGGGCGCAGCCTCTTGCCGCGGCCTTCGATGACCTCGCCATTGCCGATCCAGCCGGCAATGGTGGCGGCGACGTTTTCGGCAACCCGAACCGCCGGCGCGCGGGCATGGTCGACTGCCTGGGTCCAGTCGTCCGGCTCGTCGACGACATCGGCGCCGATGGATGGCCAGACCTCGACATAGCCCGGTGCATCGGTGCGTATCGCCTTGTGGCTCAGCGGGTCGGGGTCATGGCTGATGCCGCGCCGCACGACCGGATCGGCGAAGACACGGTCGACAGCGGCCAGAACATCGTCGGTCGAGCGGAACGACCAGGTGAGCTTCAGATCGGCGAAGGGCGCATCGGCGTCGCGCACCTTGCTTGCGAACAGGAGCCTGCTGTCGGCGAAGGAATCCGGCGCCGCTCCCTGGAAGGAATAGATCGACTGTTTTTCGTCACCGACAGCGAAGATCGTCCGATGCGCGGTGTCGCGGGCGCCGATGCCGGCGAAGAATTCCTCGGCCAGCCGCTTCACCACCTCCCACTGGTCGGGGCTGGTGTCCTGCGCCTCGTCGAGCAGGATGTGGTCGATGCCCTGGTCGAGCTTGTATTGCACCCACGGGCCGGCATCGGGCCTGGCCAGGAGACTGACGGTGCGGGTGATCAGGTCGTTGAAGTCGAGGAACCCGCGGCCACGCTTCAACTGCTCGTAGCGGGCGATCAGCCAGTCGGCCAGCGTCAGCGCGGCGCACGTGCCCTCCAGCATCCGGAACAGGGCGAGCCGGTCGACCGTCTCGACGATTGCGGTGGTCGCCGAGAGATAGCGCTCCGCCAGGTCCGGCAGCCGGTCGAGCAGCGCCTTCTTGAAGGCCTTGGCTGGATCGTAGACGTCGCCGTCGGCCTTCAGGAAAGCCCGCGAAAGCAGCTGCAGGCGGCGCACGGGGTCGGTTTCCGCGAAAGCCAGGCGCGCATGAGGCAAGATGTTGTTGAGCACCGTCCTGGCGTCGGCGGCCTCCGCCGCCTGGGCGAAGCCGGCAAAATAATCCGGCAGGAAGCCGGGCAGCGGCCAGATGGCGGCCGCTATGCCTTCGGCGGTCTGGCCGGGGCGGAATTGGAATTCGTCGAACAGCGTCTGGAAGTTCGGGCCGCCTCGATCGATTTCACCGATGAAGGCGCCCAGTTCGTCGCGCTTGCGGACGATCTCACCCAGCAAAGCGTCGAGCCCGGCCTCGCCACCGCGCTCGAGCACGGCGGCGAAAGCTTCGGCGAGGTCCGGCCGATCCGCCGCGCTGCCCGAAATCATTTCACGGCGCGCGGCGGCGAACAACGATGCCTCCATCTGCGGGTCGAGCATCTCGAAATGCGCGGGGATGTTGGCTTCCAGCGGGAACTGGTGCAGCACCGATTCGCAGAAGGCATGAATGGTCTGGATCTTCAGGCCGCCGGGCGTTTCCAGCGCCTCGGCAAACAGGCGGCGGGCGCGGCGCATGGTTTCGCGGTCGGGCCGGCGGCCATCGAGCGCCTCGACCCTCACCGCCAATTCGGCATCGCCGAGCGCGGTCCATTCCGACAATGTCGAGAAAACCCGGTTCGACATGTTGGCGGCGGCGGCGCGCGTATAGGTCAGGCACAGTATCTTCGACGGATCGGTGCCGCGAAGCAGGAGCCGGATGACGCGCTGGGCCAGCACATGGGTCTTGCCGGACCCGGCATTGGCCGACACCCAGGCGGAATTCCTCGGATCCGAGGCGCTGGCCTGCCTAGCGGCGGTTTCGCCGGGGATGGGATAGGCTTTCTTCATGCCTCCCCTCCCTCATCGTCCGCATCGCCGCCCGCCGACCATTCGAGCACGCGGGCGAGATGGTCGTAGTCGCCGTCGGTCTCGCCTTCGCGGAACGGCAGTGCCCGCGACAGATAGCCGGCCGCCGGATCGGCATAGTGGATGAGCAATTTCTCCAGCCGCGCCCAGGCCTCCTCGGCGAGGTCCGTGGCGGTGCGTGGCTGCCGGTTGTATTCGAGGATCGATTCCTCGAAAACCTCGCCATTCGGCTTCAGCCTGACGAAAGCCAATTGCGAGGGCTCGCGCGCGCCGAGTTCCTGGAAAGCGCCGCGCCTGAGCAACGCGCCCTCCAGCGCCAGTTGCGGCGACAGCAGCGTGTGCGCCTGGGCCTTGGAAGGCGAGGAGCCGGTCTTGTAGTCCAATATGTCGGCCATGCCGCCATGGAGAAGATCGACCCGGTCGGCATAGCCCGACAGGGTGATCCCGGATTGGCCGACCATGGTCTTGCCCGCTCGCGCCTCGGCGTGGCGCCGGGCCACGGCCCCAGCGCGGCCGCGTTCCCATTCGATGATGCTGGCGGCGAGTTTTTCGAAACGCGGCCACCAGACCGCCTCGACATCGGTGGGAAGTGCTGCCTCGGCGAAGCAGGTCCGGCCGGCGGCGAGCAGGCCGGCCAGCGCATCGGGAGCACGCGGATCGGCCACGCTGCCCGAGAACAGATGCAGGATGGCGTGGAACAGCGTGCCGCGCTCGGCCGCACCCGGGTCGCGGATGACCGGGTCGAGCGGCAGCAGGCCGAGGATGCGCCTGGCATAGATGGCGTAGGGATCGCGACGCAGCGTCTCGATCTCGGTGACCGAGAAATGGGTTGGACGCAGCGCGACCGGCGGCTTCGGCTGCGGGCGCGGCGCGAAGTCCCGCCGCGGGCCGGTATCGAGCGCGCGCGCCCAGGCGATGAGTTCGTCGCCGCGTTCGGCAAGCCTGGCTGCCTGGTCCTTGCCGATATAAGTGAGAATGCGCTGCAGCCAGCGCGAGGGCACGGCGGGCGCGTCACCGGCGCGTGCGGAGCGCGACAGCACCACCTTCGCCGCCCCCATGGCCATCTGGAAATCATGCGCGGCAAGCCCAATGCGCCGTTCGGGCGGCTCCAGGTCGATGCCGGTCTTCATCAGCCGCGACATGAAGCGATCGCTTTCGGGTTTGCGCGGCCACACGCCTTCGTTCATGCCGCCGATGACCAGCGTGTCGACATTCTGCAAGCGGGCTTCCAGCGCCCCCCAGATGGCGATGTTCCTGTCTGTGCCCTGCGCCGGCTTGACCGTCTCGGGCGCGATCAGCGCCGCCATGACATCTGGCCATTCGTCGGCGGCAAACGACAGCGGCACGGACGCCGCGACCAGTCCACGCAACAGGTCGGCCAGTTTCTCTCCGGCATCGCCGGCATAGAGTGCGCCAAGCCCGCCATCGGCCGCACGGCCTAGATTTTCCAGCACCACGACGCTGGCCTCGACCAGCGCCACAAGACCGGCGTCGGCCTGGCCGCGAAAGGCGGCAAGCGGCGCCAGCGCTTCGTTGAGACGTCCAAGCAAATTCCGCGCGCCTTCGATAGCGCGCACGGTCAGCCGGGTAAACCAGAAAGGCCGCCTGCTGTCGGCGCCGAGGTCAACCAGGCGGGCTTCGAACAGGTCCGGCAGCGACGCGATGTCGGGGCGGCCGGTGCCGCCGCGCAGCGCCACCAGTTCGATCAGTTCCGCCGCATGGCGAACGCTCGTCCGGTCCAGGCCAAGGGCAAGCAGGGGATGCTTGAGCAACGACAACAGGCCGACCGGGTCACCGGGACGGAACACCGCCTGCAACGCCAGGCCAAGCAGGCCGGCGGCGGGCGTGTTGGAAAGCGGCACACCACCGGAATCGTCGGCGACGACGCCGAAGCGGGCGAGTTCGACCGAGACGCGGCGCGCCAGCGCCCGGTCGCCGGTAACGAGAGCCGCCCTTTGGCCGGGCTGCTCGACGGCGCGCTTGAGCGCAACGGCGATCGCCACGGCTTCATCGCGTTCGCTGGCCGCTTCCAGCAGGCTCACGCCGGAGAACGCCTGCTCGATGTCGGAGGCGGAAAAGCCGCTGCGCGTCTCGGCCCACAATTCGGTGGTCTCGGCCGGCCGCAGCGCTTCGCCCACGAGGGCGGCGCGAAGCGCGAGTTCATGTCCGGCCGCGCCTATCTCCTCGACATCGCCGCGCAGCACCCCGATGGTGCCGATCAGCTTGGCGAGGCCGTATTGCGGATGGCCGAGCACGGCCGGACGTGCGCCCGGCGCCGTGATGGCCTGGAAGGACGGCTCATCCATCGTCCGGTCGAGGCCTGGCAGCACGATGGCTCCGCCCCCCAAGCGGGCGATGGCGGCCAGCAGCTCTGCCGTGGCGGGGATGGAGCCGGTGGAACCGGCGGCGATAACCGGCCCGGCGGGCGGATTGCGCCGCAACCGCGCCGCTTCCAGCCGGAGCAGGGCGCTGCGATGCGCCGCCGGGTTGGAGAGGTTCCGTTCCCCAAGGAATTTCGGCCAGGCGTCGGTGACGATGCCGAGAAAATCAAGCGTGACCTGCCACCATCCCGCGAGATTGCCGCTCACCAGGTCAGCGAGCCGCGTCCAGTCCGTGCCTTCCGTCTCGATCTCATCCATAAGCCGGGCGAGATCGCGTGCCAGCCAGATCGCATCGGCGGTGGAGGCTGGAATGACGATCTCCTCCTCGAAAAGCGCCGCCACATGCGCCGGCAGCCGGCGTTTCCAGGCGCGCACCAGCGGCGCCAGCAGCAGCAGGCGTTCGGTTGCCGCGATCGGCGGAGCGAGGTCGATGGCCGCCGACGCTTCCGTCTCGAACGCTGCCTCGTCCTCGTCGAATTCGCCGAGCGGCCGGATGACTGGCAGAATCGCCGAACCGCCGCCGCCCCTGGCCGACAGGCTGTCGACGAAGACGCCGCGCAAGGCGCGCGCGGCGCGCCGCGTCGGCACATAGATGGTGACATCGGCCAAGGCGAGCGGGTCGCCATCGAAGCGAAAGCCCGGAACAAGACGCCCGGCCAGCAGCGCCTCGGCAAGCGTCGGCAGAAACGGCGCACCGGGGGAAATGGAGAAAACGCGGCCCGGGCCGCTCATTGCGACTCGGCTAGCGCGCCCGCGACCGCCGCTTCCGCGCTCGCAATGGCGTCAGGCGTGCCGACGGTGATCCAATGGCCATGCATCGGCATGCCGGACAGCCGGCCGGCGGCGATCGCCTTGTCGAAGTAGGTGTTAAGCGAATGAGGTTCCGGCAAGGCACCCTTGAAGATGCGCGGATGGACGATCGCCGCCCCGGCATAGATCAGGCCCGCCGGATCGCCTTTGGAACGCCGCAGGGTGCCGTCCGGCGCCACCAGGAAGTCGGTGCTGCCGCAGTGTCCGGTCGCCTGATGGAGATCCGCCAGCATCAGCAGAATATCCATTTTCGCGGCATCCCATGCAAGGGCGAGACGGTTGAGATTGAGCGTTCCTTGGTCGATCCAGAAGGTGTCGGCGTTGAGGATGTAGAAGGGCTGTTGGCCGAGCTCCGGCAGCGCCTTGACGATGCCGCCGGCGGAATCGAGCAACCGCTCGCTCTCGTCCGAAATGACGATCTGTGGCGCATGGCGCGCGCCGAGATGGGCGACGATCTGTTCGGGAAGATAGTGCACGTTGACGACGGCCTTGCCGATGCCGGCCGCGGCGAGACTGTCGAGGCCCCAGTCGAGCAGCGTCTTGCCGGCGATCCTGACCAGCGGCTTGGGGATCGTGTCGGTGATCGGCCGCATGCGCTTGCCGAGCCCTGCGGCAAGCACTATCGCAGTTTTGGGCACGATCGCAGTTTTGGGCACGCTCGCTGCGTCCGGTATCGATGTCACGGCGTTTGCTCCTCCAGCAGACCGTGAGCGGTATAGAACTCGCGAAGGCCGGCCAAGGCAGGATGAGACAGCGCCCGGCGCAGATAGTCGCGGATACGCGGCAAGTGCTTCAGATAATAGGGCTTGCCGTCGCGTTTTTCGAGCCGGACGAAGATGCCGAGGATCTTGGAATTGCGCTGCGCCGCCATGATCGCATAGGCCTCGAGGAATGCCGCCTCGTCAAATGGGCCGGCCGCGCGGCGGGCGGCGACATAGGCATCGAGCGTGCGTTTCTCGATGCCTGGCGGGATGGTGACGCGCGCGTCCATGGCCAGCGAGGCGACGTCGTAAGCGGCGGGGCCGATCAACGCGTCCTGGATATCGACGATACCGAGCCGGTCATGGCCGGAGCGCTCAGCGCGCCAGATGATGTTCGGCGAATGAAAGTCACGCAGCATCAGCGTGTATTGGCTGTCAGCGAGCCGGTCGAGAACCGCGTTCCACTCCTTGTGGTAGCCGACGCGCAAGGCATCGCCCGCCGGAGCGCCCGTCAGCATCGGCACGTACCAATCGACCAGCAGGTCCGCCTCGATCAGCATGGCGTCGCGGTCGAAGGGCGGCACATCGTGAAACACGCCGGGCGCGGCCTCCATCCGGTGGGGCCAGGTCTTGCCATGCATCATGGCGAGCAGTTCGGCCGCCGCCTCATAGCGCCCGGCGACCGGCCTGCCATGCCCGTCCAGGAAACCTTCGGAGCCCAGATGTTCGAGCAGCAGGAATCCCTGGTCGAGATCCTGCGCATGGATTTCGGGAACGCTGACCCCGGCGGCGAGCAGCGCGCGGTCGATGGCGGCGAAGGCTGACACCGACTGGGCGGTGTGGGCGATGACGCCATAGGGCTTGCCGTCGCGCACCGGCGGGCCCAGCACCAGCCGCGGCGAGTTCATCAGCACCCTCGCGGCATGGCCTGGAAGCGAGACAATTTCGTAGGAGCGGGCAGAGGCATCGCCGATGAAATGGCGGCGGCTGGCCTCGCCCCATCCAGCGCCTTCGAGGAAATCACGCATGGCGAGCGACCGCGCCACCCGATCGTAGGCAGCGCCTTGCCCGGACAGTCTCGCCAATCGGCCATCGCCATGCTGGACGAGTTCGATCAGCACGGCGGTCCCAGGCAAATAACCCTCGGCCCGTTCCGGCCATTCGACAAGGGCCGCGCCTTGCGCCAACGCCTCGTCGAAGCCCAGTTCATCGAGCTCGGCTGCCGAGGACAGGCGGTAGAGGTCGAAATGATGGACCGGGATGCGCGTATCGTAGCTTTGCACAAGGGTGAAGGTAGGACTCGGCACGTCGAGACCGGCATCGTCGGCCAAGGCCCTGATCAGCGCCCGCGCCAGCGTCGATTTGCCCGCGCCGAGATCGCCCTTCAGCGCCAGGACGTCGCCGGCGCGCAACGCCAGCGCCAGATCCTCACCCAGCCGCGCTGTCTGTGTTTCGTCGGCGAGTAAACGCTCGAGCATCAATGCGGCCATCGAGTGCGCTACTCGGCCGCGGCGCGGATGCCCGGCATGTCGGGAAAGGTGCAGATGACGGTCGTGCCCTTGTCCTTGCCGGTTTCGATGCGGACGCTGCCGCCATGCAGCTCGACGAAGCTCTTGACGATCGACAGTCCGAGCCCGGCGCCGCGCCGGCGGCCGCCATTGGCGCGCGGCTCGAAGCGGCGGAACACCGAGTCAAGCACGTCGGGCGGCATGCCGGGTCCATCGTCATGGACCGAGAATTCCACACCGTCCGCCAACTGACGGCAGGCGAGCCGGATGGCGCTGGCCTCCGGCGCGTAGTTGGCGGCGTTGCTGAGCAGGTTGTAGAGGATCTGGCGGATGCGGATTTCGTCGCCGTGGAAGGTCTTCGGCGCCGCCGCGGCATCGACCTCGAGCCTGATTGAATGCTCTTCCAGCCGGTCGGCAACCAGCTCGGCGGCGGCGGCGATCGTGCGGTCGACATGGACCTCGGAAATGTCGAGCTGCATGATGCCGGCATCGACCGTGGCAAGGTCGAGTATGTCGTTGACGATGGTCAAAAGCACCGAGGACGACGAGCCGACATGCTCGACATATTCGCGCTGCTTCTGCGTCAGCGGACCGGTGACCGGCAGCGACAGCAGTTCGGTGAAGCCGATGATGTTGGTCAGCGGCGAGCGCAGTTCGTAGGACACGTGCTGGACGAATTCGTTCTTGAGCTGGTCGGATTTCTCCAGCGCCTCGTTCTTGTCCTTGAGCGCGCGTTCGACACGGACGCTGTCGGTAACGTCGACGAAGGTCATCATCACCTGCCCGTTGGGCAGGGGGATCACGGCGTAGCGCAGCACGGTGCCGTTGTTGAGCTCGGTCTGACCGTGGCGGTCGCGGCGCTCGTCGTCGAAGCCGGTGATGGCGGCGACGAAGCCGCCCCACGGGCTGTCGATCGCTTGCAGGTCGCAAAGCTCACGGATTGCGGAAACATGGACATTGGGCCGGGCGGTTTCGGCGTCCAGGCCCCACAAAGTAGCAAATGCCGGGTTCGACAGACGCAGCCTGCCGTCGGGACCGAACACCGCCACGCCTTCGGCGAGGTTGTCGAGTGTTTCGCCCTGGACCCGCACCGCGGTGCGGTAGCGGCTTTCGAGGTCCATCTTCTCGGTCAGGTTCTCGAACACCCAGGTGACGCCGCCCTTGGGCTGCGGGTTGGCGACGACGCGGATGGTCTTGCCGTCGGGCAGGTGCCACCAATGCTCCTGCGATTCCACCGCGCGGTAGGCGCCGAGCAGGCCTTCCTTCCAGCGACGCCACTCCGGCTGCTCGGCGATCTTGCCCTCGCTGCGCAGCCGATCCAGCAGCAAAGCGTTATCGGGCGCGCTGTGCAGGAAGCCTGCATCGAGGCCCCAGAGCTTCTGGAAAGCCTGGTTGAAGAAGCGCAGCTTCTCGTCGGTGTCGAAGATCGCGACCGCCGTGTTGAGCTGGTCGAGCGTGTCGGCGTGGCTGCGCACGGTGCGCTCATATTCGCTGCGGATCGTTTCGATGGCGCTGGTGTCGCAGGCAAGCCCGGCCGAACCGTCGGCGCCGGCGAAATCGGTCACCGCGAAAACGCGGCGGTCGCCTTCGATCACCGTGGAAAGCGTCTGTTCGAAGACCGGGTGCGACTTGTGCTGGGCAGCGATCGCGTCGCGCGCTTGGCCGCCGAGGAATTCCTTGGCGTCGCGGACGGCCATCTCCGCGCTTTCGGCCTCGACCGCTTCGGCATAGGCCCGGTTCACCCATCTCAGGCGGCCGTCCTCGCCGCGCAGCCATGCCGGCATCTTCAGCGCCTCGAGCAGGCCGATCATCGTATCATGGTCGGCGGCCAGCCGCTGGTTTTCGATCTTCAGCCGGGCTTGGCTGCGTTGCGTCTCGGAAAGAGAAACGAACCGCACCAGCACATGCGCCGCGCTCTTGCGGCCATGCACTTCCAGCGGAGCGCCGGTCTGCGTTTCGATGACGAGGTCGAAGGACACGGCTCTTTCGCGCAGCCCCGCGACGGCATGCTCGAGTGCCGCAGCCGAGCGCGGCATCAGCCAGCGGCCGAAGGCAAGGAAGGCGGCCCGCTCCTCGGGCGCGCCGCTTTCGACCGGCAGCGTGCCGATGAGCTCGGGTTTCTTGTTCTCCGAGGCCCAGACGACGACACGCTGGTCGCGCAAGTTGAGCAGCGCCTCCGAACGGCGCAGCGCCGCGTTGATGTCCGCGATGCGGCTCCTGAGCTCGACATTTTCGGCCGAGGTGCGCGCTCTCTCCCGGATCAGAACGATCGCCGACAGGAATGCCGCTCCCATCACTCCGACAAAGACGGCAAGCTGCACGACCTCGACCGTGCTCACCGATACGCCGGCGGCCTCCGCACCAGCAGCCTGGGCATGGGCCACCGTGCCGGCCAAAGGCCAGCCAAGTGCGGAGCCGGCAAGGAACAGTCCGGCGCGCGCGCGCCATGAAGGGCGCCCGCCTCGCGTGGCGGTGCCGGTAGTCCTCGAATCGTCATGGCCGCCGGAAACGGCCCGTCCCGCGTAAAGCGGGTTATCCCCCGGCATGTCTTGGTCCTCTTCGCCGCCTGAATGCAAGACCGCCCTGATGCGTACGCCGGTCCTCGTCCCCGGACCGCGAATCACAACAATAGCGCCTGCTGGAATCGGCGTGAAGAATCATTCGGCGCAAAAATAAAGCCGGGCGAAAAGTCAATCGCCCGGCGTCAATATCTGGTAGTAAATTCAGCTTTGGTTAATAGCGGTAGTGTTCCGGCTTGAACGGACCCTGCGGGGTCACGCCGATATAGGCTGCCTGTTCGCCCGACAGTTCGGTCAGGCGAGCGCCGAGCTTGTCGAGATGCAGGCGCGCGACCTTCTCGTCGAGATGCTTGGGCAGCACGTAGACCTGGTTCTGGTACTGCTCGCCCTTGGTGAACAGCTCGATCTGCGCCAGCACCTGGTTGGTGAAGGATGCCGACATGACGAAGCTCGGATGGCCGGTGGCGTTGCCGAGGTTGAGCAGGCGGCCTTCCGACAGCAAGATCATGCGCTTGCCATCGGGGAAGGTGATCATGTCGACCTGAGGCTTGACGTTGGTCCATTTCAGGTTGCGCAGCGATGCCACCTGGATCTCGTTGTCGAAGTGACCGATGTTGCCGACGATCACCATGTCCTTCATCGAACGCATGTGGTCGAGGGTGACGACATCCTTGTTGCCGGTGGTGGTGATGACGATGTCGGCGGTGGGTGCGGCATCTTCGAGCGTGACGACCTCGAAGCCGTCCATCGCCGCCTGCAGGGCGCAGATCGGATCGACCTCGGTGACCTTGACGCGGGCGCCGGCGCCCTTCAGCGAGGCGGACGAGCCCTTGCCGACGTCGCCATAGCCGCAGACGACGGCGACCTTGCCGGCCATCATGGTGTCGGTGCCGCGGCGGATGCCGTCGACCAGCGATTCCTTACAGCCATATTTATTGTCGAATTTCGACTTGGTGACGGAGTCGTTGACATTGATGGCCGGGAAAGGCAGGAAGCCCTTCTTCTGCAGCTGGTAGAGCCTGTTGACGCCGGTGGTCGTCTCTTCGGTGACGCCCCGGATCGCTTCCTTCTGCTTGGTGAAGAAGCCGGGCGAAGCCTTCATGCGCTTCTTGACCTGGGCATAGAAATATTCCTCCTCCTCGCTGTGCGGATTGGACAGCACGTCCTCGCCGGCCTCGGCGCGCGCGCCGATCAGGATGTACATGGTGGCGTCGCCGCCATCATCGAGGATCATGTTGGAGGTGCCGCCGTCGGCCCACTGGAAAATCCTGTCGGTGTAGTCCCAGTACTGCTCAAGCGTCTCGCCCTTAACGGCGAAGACCGGGATGCCGGCCTCGGCGATGGCAGCAGCCGCATGGTCCTGGGTCGAGAAGATGTTGCAGGAAGCCCAGCGTATATCGGCACCGAGCGCCTTCAGCGTCTCGATCAACACCGCGGTCTGGATGGTCATGTGCAGCGAGCCGGTGATGCGCGCGCCCTTGAGCGGCTTCTTGGAGCCGAATTCCTCGCGGCAGGCCATCAGGCCCGGCATTTCGGTTTCGGCGATCTCGATTTCCTTGCGGCCCCAGCCGGCAAGCGAGATGTCGGCGACCACATAGTCCTTGCTACCCGTCATGGCAGTGCTCCGATGCGAATTGTTACGCTATTGAATTGTTTGCGGATGCGCCCGCGCCGGCAGGCGCGTCGAAGGGCGCGAATTGCCCGCCTGACTAGCAGATCGGCGTCAAGACGACAATGGGATATAAAGAAATCTTTATCCCTGCATGTCTTTCATGCGGAGGTAAAGGATCAGCATTCCTCGCCGAAGCGGGACGCGACCAGCTGCTCCAGCGCATTCATGACCTCAAGCGCTTCGGGACCGCTGGCGGTGACGCGAATCGAATAGCCCGGACTTGCCGCCAGCATCATCAGGCCCATGATCGAGGTGCCGCCGACCTTGACGCCGTCCTTCTCGACATGGACCGATGCGTTGTAGCCGCTGGCGAGCTGTACGAACTTGGCCGAGGCGCGCGCGTGCAGGCCGCGCTGGTTGACGATCGGAAATTCACGGACGATCTGGTCCTTTTCCGACGACATCGTGCTCATTTGCTGCTCAGGAGCTGGCTGGCGACATTGATGTATTTGCGCCCCGCCGCCTGCGCCTCGTCGAGGGCCGCCGCCATGTTGTCGCCCTTGCGAATCGAGGAGAGCTTGATCAGCATCGGCAAATTCATGCCGGCGATGACTTCGGTGCGGCCGGACTCCATCACGGAAATGGCAAGGTTCGAAGGCGTGCCGCCGAACATGTCGGTCAACACGATCACGCCCGTCCCGGTGTCGACACGGGCGACGGCATCGACGATGTCGCGCCGGCGCTGCTCCATATCGTCGTCAGCCCCGATCGCCACGGTTTCGAAATTGTCTTGTGGCCCGACGACATGTTCCACGGCATGTCGGAACTCGGTGGCCAGTTGACCGTGCGTTACAAGCACGAGTCCGATCATTCTTTGGTGGCTCCCGTCATCGCCGCTTCACAGGCGCATTTTATGCTCGCCAGCCATTCCAGGCGGCGGGAGCGCTATCTTGTCGACGCGCGGCTCGTTGACAAGCCCAAAATTGCGCCGGCCCATGCCATTTTGACGCATTGCAGCAAAAAACCCCGGTCGCATCATAGAAAAGGCGCGATCGACAGATGCGCCATCACGGCGGGCAAGGCAGCGGCAATATTGCGTTCCGCCACGTCAATCCGCGGCACCAAGCAGCCGGCGATGTTGTCGTCGGCATCCTCCTGAAAGCGTGCCACTTCGCCGGCCGGCAAAAGCCTGACATGCAGATCGATGACGGCGCCCGCCTCAAACGGCACGGGTCGCGGACCACGCCCGGGCACCTCGACCAGGCCCTCGATCGCGGCGGGCGCGCGGCACACCAGCCGTCCCGCATGTGCCATGACGAAAAGCTGGTCGTCGCCGACGAGCCGTGAGAACAAGCCTCGCGGGTGGCAATGGTCAATGAGCGCCAGCGCCAGTGTCGTCTTGCCCGAACCGGATGCGCCGCTGACGAGAACGCCGCGCTCGCCGATCAGGATGGCCGTTGCGTGGATGTTTTCAGGCTGCATGAGCGTGCCCGCTTATGCATTTCGGAAATCCTGATCCAACCCCGTCATCCCGAGAATCTGCAGGCCTTTCAATAGTGTTCGCACCATAGTCCCGCTGTGCGGCGGATCCACGGGACAAGCCCGAGGATGACGGCCGTAAGGCCGCGATATCCGGAATCATTTTTGCATGAGGCATGATCTGATCCGAAAACCGGTTCCCACTTTTCGGGATCATGCTTCGGCCGGCAGCGTAACCACGAAGCGGGCGCCCTTGATCTCGCCTGGCTTGGTGCCGGGGATGTTCTCGGCGGTCAGCGTGCCGCCATGGGCCTCGACGATCTGCCTGGATATCGACAGGCCAAGGCCTGAATTCTGGCCGAACGCCTCGCCGGCGGGCCGGTCGGTGTAGAAACGTTCGAAGATGCGGTCGATGTTGTCGGCGCGGATGCCGGGACCATTGTCATCGACGGTGAGGATGTTGAACTTGCCGGTGCGCGCCAGCGACAGGATGATGTGGCCGCGCTCCTCTGGCACGAAGGAGCGGGCGTTCTCGATCAGGTTGGTGATGACCTGGCCGATGCGCAGGTCGTGGCCGACGACGAAATAACCTTTGACGCCCTGCGGCAGCTTGGCGACCCTGAGCTCGATCTCGACCGCCTTCTTGTTGCGCGTCGTTTCACGCGAGACGGCGACGAGGTCGGTGATGAATTTCTTCAGGTCCACGGTCCCCGCGTCATCCCGCGCCAGCTCGGCGTCGAGACGGGAGGCATCCGAAATGTCGGTGATGAGGCGGTCCAGCCGCCTGACGTCGTGCTGGATGATCTCCATCAGCCGGCTGCGCGAATTGTCGTTCTTGGCCAGCGGCAAGGTCTCCACCGCGCTGCGCAGCGAGGTCAGCGGGTTCTTCAATTCATGGGAAACATCGGCGGCGAAGCTCTCGATCGCCTCGATGCGCGCATAGAGCGCGTTCGTCATGTCGCGCACGGCAATCGACAGATTGCCGATCTCGTCCTGACGGTCGGAGAAATCAGGAATTTCCTCGCGGCTCTTGACGCCGCGCCGTACCCGCACGGCCGCCGCAGACAGCCGGCGCAGCGGATTGGCGATGGTGGAGGCCAGAAGCATCGACAGGATGGCGGTGACGAGCGCCGCGATGCCAAAGACGCGCAGGATCGCCTTGCGTTCGGCGGCGACGATCTTGTCGATGTCGCCGCCTTCGGTCGACAGCATCAACACGCCGAGAACGGCGCGGAAGCGCTGGATCGGCACCGCGACGGAAACGATCTGCTCGCCCTGTTCGCTGATCCGGACGATGGTCGACGGGCTGCCGGTCAGCGCCTTGACCACTTCCGGGAAGGCGGCGCCATTGCCGCCCGGCTGCTCGTGATAGACCGGCAGATCGGTGTTGCGGAAGAAGTCGAAGATGAACTTCTGGATGCGTTCGACAAGGTCGGGCTCTTCCTCGTCGACCGGGGGCAGATCGTACCGAAGGATCTGGCCGCGCGAATAGAGATGGCGCGAATCGAGCAGCAAATTGGCGTCGCGGTCGTAGATGCGGGCGCGGGTGCGGGTCGGCGAGATCAGCCGGCGCAGCACCGGGGCGACGCGTTCAGGATTGATCGGGAAATCCAGATTGTCGAGCTGGTCGGAGCCCGGTCCCAGGCTTTCGCCGGCCTGCAGCTCAAGCAGCTTTTCCGGATCGATGCTGATCGAATCGGTCTCGACCGTCGCCGAGGCAGCGATCGCGCCGGCGATGATCTCGCCCTGGGTCATGAGGCTTTCGACGCGGGCGTCGATCAGCCCGTCGCGGAAGGTGTTGAGATAGAGAATGCCGGTGACCAGGACTGCGAGGCCGGCGAGATTGAGGAAGAGGATACGCCGCGTCAGGCTGGAAAAGATGTGATGGCCGAGGAAGCGGCGCATGGGCACGGTGAGCTTCGACAGGAACGCGGGCATGATGCGCGCCGGCCGCCTTGCAACGCCCGCCGATCTGCTCCGCTGTGCTTCCACTGCCATCGAACAGCAGTTCCCTGCTTAGTATTAGTGAGTAGCGGGTAGCGAATAGAGAAATGGTTGGCTGAGATCGCGGCGATGCACGGGTGGCCGCTCGCACCATTCAAAACTGACTACCGACTATTCTCTATTGCCTACCCGCCTATTCACGCCTCGCGGAACCGGTATCCGACTCCGTAAAGGGTTTCGATCATCTCGAAGTCGTCGTCGACGGCCTTGAACTTCTTGCGCAGCCGCTTGATGTGGCTGTCGATGGTACGGTCGTCAACATAGACCTGCTCATCATAAGCCGAATCCATCAGCGCATCACGACTTTTTACGACGCCGGGGCGCTGTGCCAGCGAATGCAGGATCAGGAATTCGGTGACGGTGAGCGTCACCGGTTCCCCCTTCCAGGTGCAGGTGTGGCGTTCCTGGTCCATGACGAGCTGGCCGCGCTCGAGCGAGCGCGCCTGCTGGCTGGGCGCTTTTGCCGCGGCCTCACGGGCGCTGGCACGACGCAACACCGCGCGCACCCGCTCGACCAGCAAACGCTGCGAGAAGGGTTTGCGGATGAAGTCGTCGGCGCCCATCTTGAGGCCGAACAGCTCGTCGATCTCGTCGTCCTTGGAGGTCAGGAAGATGACCGGCAGGTCGGATTTCTGGCGCATCCGGCGCAAGAGTTCCATGCCGTCCATGCGCGGCATCTTGATGTCGAGGATGGCGAGATTCGGCGGGCGCGCCGCCAGGCCTTCCAGCGCGGACGCACCATCCGTGTAGGTTTCGACGCGATAGCCTTCCGATTCGAGGGCGATCGACACCGAGGTCAGAATGTTGCGGTCGTCATCGACAAGCGCGATTGTTGCCATTTCAAGCGGCTCCCTCATGAGCTGTCCCTTCTTTGGTAGAGAAGGGGCTTTTGCAGGACAAATTAGGTACAAAATGTGGCATAGGCCTTCGCCGCTGTCACGGGCGGCATGCCGGCGGCCACGATCGCACCTCGATATGGATTGGACGAACCAGCGCCGCCAATCCTTTGGGCAACCACGAAACTTTTTGCACATATAAACGATTTAAACAACTTTCAAAATATTTAAATCGATTAATGATTTGATATCATTCGGCTTTTCTGGTTCTGACCATCTAAGCTCGCGTAGTGGGCGTGCCGGAAAGGCGCCGGCAAAGATGCGGCAAATCGGAGAAGGGTCACCCATGTCGGAAGTCGGCAAACGCAATCCTGCCTACGCGATCGATCGTATCGGTCTCAGAACCTCTGGCCTGGTGCGCTACAATTTCGGGGCGGCCGCCCTCTACGAGGAATCGATCAGGCGCGGCGAAGCGCGGCTGACCGCGCACGGCGCGCTGGTCGCCGAAACAGGCCAGCACACCGGCCGTTCGCCCAAGGACAAGTTCGTCGTCCGCGACGGCGCCACCGAGCATGACATCTGGTGGGACAACAACAAGGCGATCTCGCCGGAGCAGTTCGAGACGCTGTTCGAAGAGTTCCGGGCGCACGCCGCGGACAAGGATCTCTACGTGCAGGACCTGGTGGGCGGCGCAGACCATGAGCTGAAGCTGCCCACCAGGGTCATCACCGAGTTTGCCTGGCATTCGCTGTTCATCCGTAACCTGCTGATCCGTCCGGAAGCCGCGGAGCTCGACCATTTCGTGCCCGAGATGACGATCATCGACCTGCCCTCCTTCCGCGCCGACCCCGCCCGCCACGGCACCCGCACTGAAACCGTGATCGCCGTCGACCTCACCCGCAAGATCGTCCTGATCGGCGGCACTTCCTATGCCGGCGAGATGAAGAAATCGGTGTTCACAATGCTGAACTACCTGCTGCCGGCCAAGGGCGTGATGCCGATGCACTGCTCGGCCAATGAGGGCCCTGGCGGCGACGCCGCGATTTTCTTCGGCCTGTCGGGCACCGGCAAGACGACGCTGTCGGCCGATCCGTCGCGCACGCTGATCGGCGACGACGAGCACGGCTGGGGGCCGCACGGCATCTTCAATTTCGAAGGCGGCTGCTATGCCAAGACCATCAAGCTGTCGGCGGAAGCGGAGCCTGAGATTTTCGCCACCACGCAGCGCTTCGGCACGGTGCTGGAGAACGTCGTTCTCGACGCCCATGGCGTGCCGGATTTCGACGACGGCCGGCTCACCGAGAACACGCGCTGCGCCTATCCGCTCGACTTCATACCCAATGCCAGCAAGACGGGGCGCGCCGGCCATCCCCGGAACATCATCATGCTGACCGCCGACGCTTTCGGCGTGATGCCGCCGATCGCACGACTGACCCCGGCGCAGGCGATGTATCATTTCCTGTCCGGCTACACGGCCAAGGTGGCCGGAACGGAGAAGGGCGTGACCGAGCCCGAAGCGACGTTCTCGACCTGTTTCGGCGCGCCGTTCATGCCGCGCCATCCCTCGGAATATGGCAATCTGCTGCGCGAGCTGATCGCGCAGCACGGTGCCGATTGCTGGCTGGTCAACACCGGCTGGACTGGCGGCGCCTACGGCACAGGCAGGCGGATGCCGATCAAGGCGACGCGCGCGCTGCTTGCCGCGGCACTCGACGGCTCTCTGAAGACGACCGGTTTCCGTACCGACGCCAATTTCGGTTTCGAGGTGCCGGTGGCGGTGCCGGGCGTCGACGCCGCCATCCTCGACCCGCGATCAACCTGGGCCGACAAATCCGCTTATGACCGGCAAGCGGCAAGGCTGGTCGGCATGTTCGCCGTCAATTTCGAGAAGTTCGAAAACCATGTCGACGCCTCCGTCCTCGGCGCGGCGCCGCACATGCGGGAAGCGGCGGAATAATCGCCCGCCAGGCTCAGCCATCCTCGCAAGGCCCGGTCCCGATCGGGCCTTTTCTTTTTTCGTGCGCCGCGCCATGACTGCGGCATGACGAGCGACGACACAATCATCATTGCCGACGATGCCGTGATCCATCCGGGTGATCTGCACGAGGATTTCATCCGCTCCTCCGGCCCCGGCGGGCAGAACGTCAACAAGGTGGCGACGGCGGTGCAGCTGCGCTTCGATGCACGCAACGCACCCGGCCTGTCGGAGCGCGTGCGCGAACGCACGATCAGGCTTGCCGGCCAGCGCGCCACCAAGGACGGCGTCATCGTCATCGAAGCCGGACGCTTCCGCACGCAGGAGCAGAACCGGGCGGATGCACGGGCGCGGCTGACGGCGCTGGTCGCCAAGGCGGCCGAGCCGCCACCGCCGCCGCGCAAGAAGACGAGACCGTCGAAAGGCGCGGTCGAACGGCGGCTGAAGAGCAAGGCCGGACGCGGCACCATCAAGAAACTGCGCGGCCGGGTAGAGAACGATTAAGCAACACACTAATCGCGCGCGTGAACCCGCTTTCAATTTCGCTTTGCAGATGCAAGGTTTACTCATTGCCACAGCAAGGAGACCTGGAAATGGGTATGTTCGATTTCGTCAAGAGCGTCGGCAAAAAGCTCGGCATAGGCGGTGACGAGGAAGCGGCACCCAGCGCCGACACGCTCAAGAAAGAACTCGATTCGCACAAGCTCGGTACCGACGGCGTGCAGGTCGTCGTCCAGGGCGACACGGCGGTGCTGAAGGGCGTGGTCAAGGACCAGTCGGTTTTCGAAAAGGCGGTCATCGCCGTCGGCAACACGCTAGGCGTCTCCAAGGTGCAGGCGGACGAGTTGCAGGTCGCGCCAGCCTCCGGTTCGGCGGCGGCCGCGGCCAAGGAACCGACCTTCTACACCGTCCAGAAGGGCGACAATCTCTGGAAGATCGCCGAGAAAAGCTATGGCAAGGGCAAGGGCGCCAAGAACACGGTCATCTTCGAGGCCAACAAGCCGATGCTGACCCATCCCGACAAGATCTATCCGGGGCAGGTCCTTCGCATTCCAGACCTCACCTGATCAAGGGAGACGCGAATTTTTCGGGAACGGCGGCTTTCGGGTCGCCGTTTTCATTTTCAGATGGCATGCTCGAACCGACGAAACGGAGCTAGCGACCGACCTCATGCTCGTTCTGCCCAATGGCGTCCGCCACATGCCGGCCTATCTGTCCCGCGACGTGCAGGAGGCGCTGGTGGAGGATGTGAGAGGCATCGTCCAGCAGGCGCCGCTATTCGTGCCGGCCATGCCGCGCACCGGCAAGGAAATGAGCGTGCGCATGACCAATTGCGGTCCGCTCGGCTGGGTCACCGACAAGGAACGCGGCTATCGCTACCAGCCGATGCACCCGGTGACAGGGACGCCGTGGCCGCCGATCCCTGATGTGCTGATGCGGTTGTGGCGAGAGGTCTCGGCCTACCCGCATCCGCCGCAGGCATGCCTGGTCAATTTCTACGCGCCGGATGCGAAGATGGGCCTGCATCAGGACCGCGACGAGGAGGATTTCTCAGCACCCGTCGTCTCGGTCTCGCTGGGCGACGACTGCCTGTTCAGGGTCGGCCAGACGACGCGCGAGGGGGCGACCCGGTCGTTCAGGCTGAAGAGCGGCGACGTCGTCGTGCTCGGCGGCGAGGGACGCCTCTGCTTCCACGGCGTCGACCGCATCTATCCCTCGACCTCGGCGCTGCTGAAAAATGGCGGCAGGATCAATCTGACGCTGCGGCGGGTGACGAGGGGTCAGTGAGCACTGCTGCGCCGCGCATAGACCTCGATGTAGTCTCCTAGCGCGATCTCTTCGTAATTGCTCATCAAGGCCTGGAAGTCAGCGTTCTGACGCATCCAGGTAGTCCATATTGGAGGATAATTCGCCGCCAACGACAACACGGATTTCTTCTTGTCCAAGCGATCGACAAGGATGATGTCCGGCTTGTTGTCGCGGATCAAGGAGTTGACATAAAGCGTATAGTTGTCGAGGTCGTGCCGCGCTATTCGTTCGTCTTCGCCGTGATAGTTGCCTTTCATCAAACCCCAAAGCGCATGGGCGCCAACCCAATCATGAGCGTAGGCTGAAAGCCAACGGCCATTGACCATCCTCGCCAGCGGATTCCCGACGGAAAGATCCGAACTGACCTGAACAATGGACGGCGAGGAGTATCGGGCCTTGATTGCATCGACCAGGCTCTTTTCCGGCATCTGGTAAAACTGGTGGTGCGTTACCGTGAGAGCGACAACCACAGCAAAGGCGGCGCTAGAATGAAGTCTCGCATTGGCGCGCTCCGAGGCCGCTTCTTCTCCTGAAAGCGCGAGCACTTTTTGCCGTCGCGATGCAACAGCCAACAGCATCGCGACCAGCAACGCAAGCTGATACGGATACTGGTGATTGGGCCAATATTTGCCAAGATATGCCATTGAGACAAAGAAGCCTGCGCCACTTGTTACCGCAATTGCCACATCACTTCGCCAAGCAGATTTCCGCATCTGGAAGGCTATAAAAACGACGAACACCGCAAAGGTCGGCAGCGCCAACAGAATATTTATGTTGGCCCGCAGACTGACATAGTAGCGCATCAGCAAAGGCAAGAATGTATCAAGAAATTCTGGGAACCATATTCGCACGCTGGCGAGATACCCCGTGCAGATCGCGCCTATGACGATATTCTCAACAGTCAGGCAGGCCAGAAGCGACCGCCTTCGCGAGGCGATGACAAGATAAGGCAGTGCGATGCCAAGTGCCCAGTGGGGCTTAACGAGCAGCAACACGCTTGCCGCCAGCCCAACGGTGAATGCAAGTGCAAATGGTATATGCTGGCCTGGACTATCGTTGGAACGCCACATCATCAGGAACAGCATCGGCATGAACAGCATCATACCGATATGCTCGCGTTGTCCGAAAATATTCCCTGGCATGATCAGAAGCAGAACCGCGAGCATGGGATAGACCCACTGGGTTCTGAGATCGACAAAGATCCTGCCTTTCTCGATCACAAGGGCCGACAACAAAATCGAAACGACGAAGATAAGATAGATGAAATATTCGATCGCCAATTCCGGCGAAATTCCCAACCTATGGGACAACCACACTGGTCCGATATACAGAGCGACCGAAAAAGGCGGGTTGGTTTCTAAAATGTCGACATAGAGTTTCTGACCAGAAAAAATCTTCTCGCAGATAATGATTATCCAACTCACATCGGTGTTGTCACCCGCTGTCCAAGGCATGAAAAAGGAGATCACGACGACCAGTCCAACGAGCGAGAATTGCCGCAGACTGCCGATACGGTACTGGGATGCGACCATCGCATCGAACGTTCTTGCGCCCGACAAGCTCATATGATTGCCTCTAAAAGGACGAGCCTCCGCAAAAGATTAAAGGTCATGATCGAAACTGGGACAGAGGCATAGCTGCTTGCGATCCCATTAAGATTGCATCGGAAACTAGCTCGGATAGCCTAAAGTGCCGTTAATCGCGCCAGCTAAAGCTTGCGCAGCGCCACTTCCTCGACCAGGTGGTCGGCGCCTTTGCGTAGGATCAAGTCGGCGCGGGCGCGTGTCGGCAGGATGTTTTCGCGCAGGTTCTTCAGGTTGATGTTGGTCCACAGGCCTTCGGCAATCGCCCGTGCCGAATCCTCCGACAGTTGCGAATAGCGATGGAAGAACGATTCCGGATTGCGGAAAGCGGTCTCGCGCAGCCGCATGAAGCGGGAAATGTACCATTCGTGGATCAGCTTCTCGTCGGCATCGATGTAGATGGCGAAGTCGAAGAAGTCGGACAGGAAAGGCACGATCTTGCCGTCCTGCGGCAGCTTGCCCGGCTGCAGCACATTGATGCCCTCGAAGATCAGGATGTCGGGCCGGTCGATGGTGACGAACTCGCCGGGGATGACGTCATAGGTGAGGTGCGAATAGACCGGCGCGCGGATATCTGGCAGCGCCGACTTGATGCCCGAGAGGAAGCGCAGCAGCGCGCCGACGTCGTAGCTGTCGGGAAAGCCCTTGCGCTCCATCAGGTTTTCGCGGCGCAGTACCTCGTTGGGCAGCAGGAAACCGTCGGTGGTGATGAGATCGACCTTGGGGCTGGACGGCCAGCGCGCGAGCAGCTCCTTCAGTACGCGCGCCGTGGTCGATTTGCCGACCGCGACCGAACCGGCGATGCCGATGATGAAGGGCGTCTTGACCACGTCCGAGGCGTTGAAGAAAGCCTGGCGCTGCCGGAACAGCAGCTGGCTGGCCTCGACATGCGCCGACAGAAGCCGCGACAGCGACAGATAGATGCGCTTGACCTCTTCGAGATCGATTGGATCGTTCAGCGACCGCAGGCGGCGGAATTCATCCTCGCTCAGCGTCAGCGGCGTGTCGGCGCGGAATTGCGACCATTGCTCGGCCGAGAAGAAACGAAAGGGGGAATATTTCTCGGTCGGTGCGAGCTGATCCATCGAGATTCCTGCCCTCCTCGCGGTCAGCGCTTGGACCGTGACGCCTTCTCGGCGATACCCGAACGCCCGGTGCGGCTTTCGAGCTCCTTAAGCACGTCGTCCAGCGGCACACCCGAAATGCCGAGAACGACGAGCCAATGATATATAAGATCGGCACTTTCCGAAACGAGCGCGTGTTTGTCGCCCTTGATGGCGGCAATCACCGTCTCGACCGCCTCTTCGCCGAGCTTCTGCGCCGCCTTCTCGATGCCGCGCGCGTAAAGCTTGGCGGTCCACGAGTCCGGATCGCCGGAATGGGCGCGTTCGCTGATGATTGTCTCCAGATCGGAGAGTGAAAACCCGGTCATGGCGCCTTGGCCCTATTTCTTAGCCGCAAGCCTCTAGGGCCGATCGCCCGAGGAGTCCAGCCGCATCGGCAGGCCGGCTTGCGCCATATGGGCCTTGGCCTCGGCGATCGTATAGGTACCGAAATGGAAGATGGAGGCCGCCAGCACGGCACCTGCATGACCGTCGCGAATGCCTTCGACCATATGGTCGAGCGTGCCGACGCCGCCCGAAGCGATCACCGGCGCGCGCACCGCGTCCGATACCGCGCGGGTCAGCGCGATGTCATAACCGGCCTTGGTGCCGTCGCGATCCATTGAGGTCAACAGGATCTCGCCGGCACCGCGATCGACCATTTTGTGGGCGAATTCGATCGCATCCATGCCGGTTTTTTCCCGCCCGCCATGGGTGAATATCTCCCAGCGATCGGCCTCGCCGGCGCCTGACACTTTCTTGGCGTCGATGGCGACGACGATACACTGGTTGCCGAACTTGTCGGCGGCCTCGGCGACGAAATCCGGGTTCTTCACCGCCGCCGTGTTGATCGACACCTTGTCGGCGCCGGCCAGGAGCAATTTCCTGATATCGGCAACCTGGCGCACCCCGCCGCCGACGGTGAGCGGCATGAAGCATTGCTCGGCCGTGCGGGCGACGACATCGAAGATGGTCTCGCGATTGTCCGATGACGCGGTGATGTCGAGGAAGCAAAGCTCGTCGGCGCCAGCCGCGTCATAGGCCTTGGCGGCCTCGACCGGGTCGCCGGCATCGACGAGATCGACGAAGTTGACGCCCTTGACGACGCGGCCGCCCTTGACGTCGAGACAGGGGATGACGCGGGCTTTCAGCATCAGCGGCCTTCTATCGTGGCTATGAGATCGTTGAGCAGCTGCCCGACCAGCGGCGGCACATCGGCCTGCGCATCGAAAGCCGGATCGTAGGCGGAAACGGTGATGCCGACGATCGGCACCGCAAGCGCCATAGCGCAGGTCGCGTCGCGCAATTGTTCCGGGTTCGGCCCGCCCGGCGCTACATAGCGGTTGGCCTGCAGCGCCTCAGGGTCGTGCACGTCGAGATCGAGATGCAAGTGCACGCGTTTAGCGCCGGCGACCTTGAGTTTTTCGGTTGCCGCTGCCGCTCCCGGACATTCCGTGCGGATCACCGGCAATGCCTCCAGAAGCTGTTTCTCGTCCGGGTCGAGATCGCGGGCGTTGACGAGCACGCAGCGCGACGGATCGATCGGCTGGAAGCCGGGAATGGCCGCCGCCATCGGGCGCCAGCACAGGCCAAGCACGGCGGCCAGCGCCATGCCGTCGAGAAACCCGTATATGGATGTGTCGGGCGTGTTGAGGTCGCCGTGCTGGTCGGCCCAGATGATCGCGTCGGCGCCTTCGCCGGCGACCGCGCCGGCTGATGTCAGGCAGTTTCCGGCCAGCACGATGGGAAAGCGTCCCCTGTCGCGGGCAATGCGGACCTCGCCCGAAACGGCATTGCAGACAGCGAAACCGGTGGCGATCTCACGCTCCTGGGCATCGCCGACCTTGCCGATGTCCTCGACCGCGACATCGTGGCCGGCCATGGTCAGGGCTTCGACCAGTCCGCCCGCAATCAGCGCGTCCGGCCCCTGCCCCATGCCGCCATGATAATGGCCGCTGTCATAGGAGGCCAGGATGATCGAGACTTTCAAGATCGCATCTCCACCGGGGGCGCGCCTTTCAGGATCGCCAATGCTTCGGCCGGGTCGATACGGCCGTCGTAAAGCGCACGGCCGGAGATCGCCCCTTCGAGCTTTTGCGCGTCGGGCATGGTCATGCGCACGATGTCGGCGATCGAGGCGAGGCCGCCCGACGCGATGACGGGGATCGACACGGCATCGGCGAGGCTGATCGTGGAATCCCAGTTGATGCCGGTCAGCACGCCATCGCGGTCGATGTCGGTGTAGATGATGGCGGCGACGCCGGCGCCTTCGAATTTCCTGGCTAGCTCAACGACGCCGAGGCTCGACGCTTCGGCCCAGCCCTCGACCGCCACCTTGCCGCCCTTGGCGTCGATGCCGACGGCGACCTTGCCCGGAAAGGCCTTGCAAGCCTGCCTGACCAGGTCCGGATCGCGCACGGCCACGGTGCCGAGAATGACACGGGCAAGCCCGCGGTCGAGCCAATCCTCGATCTGCTCGAGCGTGCGGATGCCGCCGCCGAGCTGCACCGGGTTCTTGGTCGCCTTGAGGATGGCGCCGACCGCGGCGCTGTTGACGCTCTGACCCTGGAAGGCGCCATTGAGGTCGACGACATGCAGCCATTCGAAGCCCTGCTCTTCAAATGCCTTTGCCTGGGCGGCCGGGTCGTCGTTGTAGATGGTCGCGGTCGCCATGTCGCCGTGCCTGAGGCGCACGCACTGGCCGTCCTTGAGGTCGATTGCCGGAAACAGGATCATTTTCTCAGGCGCCTTCGACAATGACAAAATGGCCGGTCGAGGCGGCAAGCCGGAATTTAGAGGCCTGCTGATATTCCGGCGAATGATAGCATTCGACGGCCTTGGCGTAGGATTCGAACTCGACCAGGACGTGGCGGTTGCCGGTTGGCCCTTCCGGGCTCTCGTGGCGTCCCGCCCGCACGACGAATTTCGCGCCGTACTTGGCGAAGGCAACGGCATTCGCCTCGATATACCGCTTGTACAGATCGGGATCGCGAACATCGATCATCGCCATCCAATAGCCCTTCTTGCTCATGGCTCCTCAAGGCCTCCAGCGCAGGAAATTGGTGATCAGGGCGAGGCCCAGCGCCTGGCTCTTCTCTGGGTGGAACTGCGTGCCGACGAGATTGTCGCGGGCGACGGTCGCCGTTACCGGGCCGCCATAGTCGGCGATCGCCAGCACCTCGTCGGGCTTGCGCGCATCGAGATGATAGGAATGGACGAAATAGGCGTGCAGGCCGGTTGGCCCGGTTGGAACGCCGGAGAACAGCGGATGCTTGCGCATCAGCTCGATCGTGTTCCAGCCGATCTGCGGGATCTTCAGTGCCGGATCGGCCGGCGTGATCTCCTTCACGTCACCTGATATCCAGCCAAAGCCATCGGTGATCGTCTTTTCGAGGCCGCGCTGCGACATCAGCTGCATGCCGACGCAGATGCCGAGGAAAGGACGCCCCTTGGCGATGGCGACTTCCTCGACAGCTTCCCACATGCCGGGGACGGCACGCAGGCCGGCCGCGCAATCGGCATAGGCGCCGACGCCGGGCAGCACGATGCGGTCGGCCGTGCGCACCCGCTCGGCGTCGGCGGTCAGGTCGATGCCGGCGGCGATGCCCGCCTCGCGCGCCGCGCGCTCGAAGGCTTTGGTGGCCGAGCGCAAATTGCCCGAGCCGTAATCGATGATCGCAACGCGCATGTCAGCGCCTTCCCGGAATGTGGGTCAGCCCAAGCGCCATGCCCGGCTGCGCCGGGCGCGCCAGGGCGGCGTCCGGCACCATGCGCGGCGCAGGCTCGGCTTCATCCGCATGCCGCTCGGCCTCCAGGGCAAAGCGCGCATCGGCATCGTCGAGCCAACCGGCTTCGACCACCCCGCATTCGCGCCAGCCGCGGCGGCGGAGCGCCGCGATGCGCAGCGCCTGCCCTTCCAAGCCGACATAGAGCGAGACAAGCAGGGACAGCAGCGAACCGGCCAACCCGAGACCGAGCCTTTCGCCAAGCATCGAAAGCACCGCCATGACAATGAAGGTGAGTGCCGCTTCGATCCACAGCCGATGCCAGGCGAACCACAGCGGCGGCACCAGCAGGCCGAGCCAGGTGAAGCCGTCGCGGACAAGCGCCGTCGCATCGGCCTTTTCGCCAGGGGCCGGCGGTTCCATCACGACATAGCTGGCCATGACCTATCCCTTCAACGATCCCTTGGTGGAGGGAACCGCGTCCGGCTGGCGCGGATCGCGCTCCAGTGCTGTCCGCAGCGCACGCGCCACCGCCTTGAAGCAGGTTTCGGCGATGTGGTGGTTGTTGGCGCCATAGTGATTGGTGACATGCAGCGTGATGCCGGCGTTCTGTGCCAGCGCCTGGAAGAATTCGCGCACCAGCTCGGTGTCGAAGGTGCCGATCTTGGGCGAGGAAAACGAAACGTTCCACACCAGGAAGGGACGGCCGGAGACATCGATCGCCGCGCGCGTCAGCGTCTCGTCCATGGCAAGATCGATCGAGGCATAGCGCATGATGCCGCGCCGCTCGCCCAGCGCCTTGGCCAGCGCCTGGCCGAGCGCGATGCCGGTGTCCTCGACCGTGTGGTGGTCGTCTATGTGCAGGTCGCCCTTGGCCCGAACGGTCATGTCAATCAGCGAATGGCGCGAAAGCTGGTCGAGCATATGATCGAAGAAGCCGACGCCGGTCACGATGTCCGATTTGCCGGAGCCGTCGACATGGACCGACACGGCAATGTCGGTTTCCCTGGTCTTGCGGCTGATTTCGGCGGAACGGGGCGACATGGCCTTGTCCTTGTCCGTGAGTTTAAGCGCTTCAGGCGTTCGCCTGCTTGAAAACGAAAGCCTTCTAGCAGCATGATCCGGCGATTGCCAGTTGCGATCCAGGCCGGTATCGAGCGTTTGCAATCACCGCCCCCATGCATACATATGGGCTGATCAAAGTCACTCGTACCGCGCCAATCGCCTTTTGAGGGATGGCGCGAATCGGAGCAGCAAATGTCCAATGAACTGACCATGCACGCCACGACCATCGTGACGGTGCGCAAGGGCAACAAGGTGGTGATCGCCGGCGATGGCCAGGTCAGCCTTGGCCAGACCATCATGAAGGGCAACGCGAGAAAGGTGCGCCGCATCGGCAAGGATGGCAACGTGATCGCCGGTTTCGCCGGTGCCACGGCGGACGCCTTCACGCTTCTGGAGCGGCTCGAAGCCAAGCTCGAACAATATCCCGACCAGTTGACGCGCGCCTGTGTCGAACTCGCCAAGGACTGGCGCACCGACCGCTATCTGCGCCGGCTGGAAGCGATGATGCTGGTGGCCGACAAGTCGGTCTCGCTGGCGCTGACCGGCACCGGCGACGTGCTCGAGCCCGAGCATGGCGTCATGGCCATCGGTTCAGGCGGCAACTATGCGCTGGCTGCGGCCCGCGCCTTGATGGACAGCGACAAGGATGCCGAGGAGATCGCGCGCAAGGCGATGCAGATCGCCTCCGACATCTGCGTCTACACCAACAACAATTTCGTCGTCGAAACACTCAATGCCGCCTGAAACAGGCCGGCGTCCATGATCCCGATCCGAAAGACCGCGCAAGCGAAAAATGGAGGCGGCTTCGGAGAAGATCATGGAAAGACACGAACATAGCTACGATTTTCGACCGGTGACCCAGAAGGACCTGCCGATGATCGCCGGCTGGCTCGCCGAACCGCATGTCGCTCAGTGGTGGGACGATCCAGAGACGGAAATCGCCGAGATTCGCGATCATATCGATTCGATTTCCGTCGAGCCGCTGATCGTGGAACTCGACGGCACGCCGATCGCTTACCTGCAAAGCTACGATCCACACCTGGAAGAAGACCACCCTTATGCCGACCAGCCGTTCGGGACGCTCGGCATCGACCTGTCGATCGGCCGGCCGGAACTGGTCGGCATCGGCCATGGCTCGGCGATGGTGCGCCAGTTCGTCGAGCAGTTGTTCGAGGAAGGCGTGCCGCGCGTCATCATCGATCCCGACCCATCCAATGGCCGCGCCATCCGCGCCTATGAAAAGGCGGGATTCCGCGCAATTGATCGCCGGCAATCCAGATATGGTGATGTCGTGCTGATGGCAATCGATGCGCACGAGACGCAAGCGGGCGACACGGAAGCGGGGAACTGACGGATGAACGCAGTTGGCGAGGACAGAACGCTCTCGGCGTATGAAGACAGCTGGCGGATGGGGCTTCTGCTCGTGCTCGCCCTGGTCATCTTCCAGGCTGGAGCCCTCTATGGCATGGGGCATCCGCCGATCTGCACCTGCGGCTATGTCAAGCTCTGGCACGGCGTGGTGAACAGTTCCGAGAATTCCCAGCATATATCGGACTGGTACACGTTCTCGCACATCATCCACGGCTTCCTGTTCTATGCGCTGGCCAGGTTCCTGTTTCCGCGTTCGCCGGTCGGCTTGCGGCTGGCTTTCGCCGTCTTCATAGAAGGCGGCTGGGAGCTGATCGAGAACAGCCCGTTCATCATAGAGCGCTACCGCGCCGGCACCATCTCGCTCGACTATTACGGCGACAGCATCATCAATTCGGTGTCGGACACGCTGGCCATGGTGCTGGGATTTGTGATGGCGCGAAGGCTACCTATATGGGTGATCGTCAGCCTCGCCATCCTTTTCGAACTGGGTACGGGCTACCTTATTCGGGACAATCTGACACTCAACGTGATCATGCTGCTGCATCCGTTCGAGGCCATCAAGCAGTGGCAAAGTGGAATTTAGTGATATGAGCACATTTTCTCCCCGCGAAATCGTTTCGGAACTCGACCGCTTCATCATCGGCCAGAAGGACGCCAAGCGTGCCGTGGCCATCGCCTTGCGCAACCGCTGGCGGCGCCAGCAGCTGGAGGGGCAGATGCGCGAAGAGGTGATGCCGAAGAACATCCTCATGATCGGGCCGACCGGCGTCGGCAAGACCGAGATCTCGCGCCGCCTGGCGCGGCTGGCCGGTGCGCCCTTCGTCAAGGTCGAGGCGACCAAATTCACCGAGGTCGGCTATGTCGGCCGCGATGTCGAGCAGATCGTGCGCGACCTCGTCGAGGTCGCCATCGGCCTGGTGCGCGAGAAGATGCGTGAGGACGTCAAGGCGCGCGCCCATGTCAACGCCGAGGAACGCGTGCTGGAAGCGCTGGTCGGCAAGACCGCCAGCCCTGCCACACGCGATTCTTTCCGCAAGAAGCTGCGCGAGGGCGAACTCGACGACAAGGAGATCGAGATCGAAGTGGCCGACACCGGCAATGGCGGCATGCCCGGCTTCGAGATTCCCGGCATGCCGGGCGCCAATATCGGCGTGCTCAATATCAACGACATGCTGTCCAAGGCAATGGGCGGCAAGAAGACCAAATTGCGCAAGACGACGGTGAAGGAATCCTACGACCTGCTGGTCAACGACGAGTCCGACAAGCTGCTCGACCAGGACGAGGTGGTTCGCCGGGCGCTGGACGCCGCGGAAAATGACGGCATCGTCTTCCTCGACGAGATCGACAAGATTGCGGCCCGGTCGGACATCTCCGGCGGCCCTTCGCGCGAAGGCGTGCAGCGCGACTTGCTGCCGCTGGTCGAAGGCACCACGGTGGCGACCAAATATGGGCCGTTGAAGACGGATCACATCCTGTTCATCGCATCGGGTGCGTTCCACGTCTCGAAGCCGTCCGACCTTTTGCCAGAGCTGCAGGGCCGCCTGCCGATCCGCGTCGAATTGCGCGCGCTGGAGAAAGAGGACTTCGTCCGCATCCTGACCGAGACGGAAGCGAGCCTCATCAAGCAGTATATCGCGCTGATGAAGACCGAAGGCGTCGACCTGAACTTCACCGACGACGCCATCGATTCGCTGGCCGGCATCGCCGTCGACCTCAACGCCAGCGTCGAGAACATCGGCGCGAGGCGTTTGCAGACGGTGATGGAGCGCGTGCTGGACGAGATCTCCTACGACGCGCCGGACCGCAACGGCACTGCGGTGACCATCGACGCCGCCTATGTGGAGAAACATGTCGGCGACTTGTCGAGGAACACCGATCTGTCGCGCTTCATTCTTTGAGCAGGCGCGCGCCGGATCGTTCCGGCGCCTGTCGGGCGAATGGATCATGTGTGGCCGGATGGTATCATTCGGCCACCTTTCGTTCTGCCGAGCGCAGGGCCGCTCTCGACTCGACCAGGAGCTTTACCTAGTTTGCGCGGCAATTCTCTAGGCGGCGGGGCGCATGAAAAAACTCATCCCAGTCATTCTCGGCTTGACGCTGGCGGCAACGCTGTTCGGCGCCGACGCGGCAACCCTGGTGCCGCCGGGAAACCGCAATGCCGAGCAGCCCAGCATTCCGGGAGCCTCGAGCCGGCGCACGCAGGCCACCAACACCACGTTCCAGGCAAAATACCGCAAGGTCTATGCGCTGCTGCAGAACGACGCCGACCTGCGCGGCAAGATCAAGAAGGCGGCAAGCGTCTACGGCATCGATCCAATGCACATTGTCGGCGCCATCGTCGGCGAGCACACCTACAATGTCGACGCCTACGACCGGCTGCAGACCTACTACGTCAAGGCGATCTCCTATCTCTCCAGCAAACTGTCCTTCGCCTATGACGGCGAGGGCATCACGGATTTCGTGCAGCGGCCGGAATTCAGGAAATGCGCCGGAATGTCCGACAGTTACGATTTATGGGAATGCCGCGAGCAGGTGTGGAACCGTTCGTTTCGCGGAAAGACGGTGGGCGGCGAGGATTTCCCCAACGATCGTTTCGGCGCCACTTTCTTCCAGCCCTACTATGCCGGCCAGACCTTTGGTCTCGGCCAGCTCAATCCGCTGACCGCGCTCCAGATGAGCGATCTCGTGCACAAGGTTTCCGGCCTGCCGAAGCTCGACGTCGGCGATCCCAATGCGGTCTACAAGACCATCATGGATCCCGACCTGACGCTGCCCTACGTTGCCGCGACGATCCGGAAATCGATCGACGCCTATAAGAGCATCGCCGGCTTCGACATTTCGAGCAATCCGGGCCTGACCGCCACGCTCTACAATGTCGGCAATCCCGAGCAACGCGCCTATGCGCTGAAGGCGGAGAACGACAAGCGCAGCGCCGCCGGCGAGCCGCTGAAGCTGCCGGAGGAGAATTATTACGGCTGGCTGGTCAATGACAAACTACCGGAGCTGAAGGCGCTGTTTTAGGGAGCTCAGGCGCGCTGACGTTAATTTGCCAACGCCTGCGCCGCAGACCCTGACAATTGGCGTTGCATCCTACGCCGCCAGCAGCGACTTCAATTTCACCGCCTGCGAACCGAGCGCTTCCGGCGCCGGCCTCGCCCGTTTGCCGATCAGCATCTCCGCCAGCCTGATATCGCGGGCGACCGCATTGCCCGGCCCGATGCCGCTGGCGGCCACCAGCCTGCCGTCCTCGGCAAGATGAAAGAGGATGAAGGCGTCCTCGCCGAGATCGCGGCGCACCGTGCTGCGGCCTTCGTCGGAAAGCCCCGCGATCTGCAGGGACAGGCCATATTGATCCGACCAGAACCACGGCACCGCCGCATGTGCCTCGGCGGCGCCGAGCATGTTTTTTGCTGCCAGCGCGCCTTGCTCCTGCGCATTGCGCCAGGCCTCCAGCCGTACGCGACGGCCGCCATAGACGGCAAGCGGGAACGAACAGCAGTCGCCGGCAGCGAAGATGTCGGGGTCGCTGCTGCGCAGTTCGGCGTCGACTGATATGCCGTTGTCGATGGCCAGTCCCGCTTCGGCGGCAAGAGCCGTCACCGGCACGGCGCCGATGCCGATGATGGCGAGATCGGCGAGGATTTCGCGGCCGCCGGCAAGCGCGATGCGCACCTGCCTGCCGTCGTCGGCGATCAAGGCAATGCCTTCGCCGCACGCTATGTCGACGCCTTCGGCGACGTGGGTGTCATGGACGACCTTGGCGATCTCGGCCGGTACGCCGCGCATCAGGATACGCGGCTGCGCCTCGATGACGGCGACCGCAGCACCGAGCTTGCGGGCCGCCGCGGCGAGCTCGAGGCCGATGAAGCCGCCGCCGATGACGGCAATGCGGTTACCCGCCTTGAGATGGGCGCGGATAGCCAGCGCATCGGCGAAGGTCCTGAGGTAGACGCAGCGCCCGCCAAGGCCGGGCATCGGCAGTTTGCGCGGCGTCGAGCCGGTCGCCAGCAGCAGCTTGTCGTAGGGCAGGACCGAACCGTCCGACAGGCGCACAGTATGCGCGGCGCGATCGATCGCTGCAGCCTGAATGGAATGGATATGCCGGATGGACTTTTCGGCGAGGATCTCGTCGCTGGCGATCGCCTTGATCTCGGGCACGCCGCCGGCCATGGCGTCCTTGGACAGAGGCGGCCGTTCATAGGGCAGATGCGGCTCGCCGCCGACCAGCGTCACCGGTCCCTCATAGCCGAGGTCACGCAATGCAAGCGCTGCCCGGCCGCCGCATTCCCCGGCGCCGATGATGACCATTCCGCGCGTCATACCGGTCATCCGATCTGGACGAGGACGCTGCCGGCCTCGACCTTGACCGGATAGGTCCTGAGGTTGACGCAGGCCGGCGCACCCTTGGCCTGGCCTGTCTTGTAGTTGAAGCGGCCATTGTGCTTGGGGCATTCGATGATGTCGTCCATGACGAGCCCGTCGGCGAGATGCACCTTTTCGTGCGTGCAAAGGCCGTCGGTGGCGAAAAACTCGTCATCGGGGCTGCGATAGATGGCGTAGCTGCGGCCGCCGTGATCGAACCGCATCACATCTTCTTCGTCGATGTCTCCCACGGCACAGGCCTCGACCCAGTCGCTCATACATTTCTCCCGCGAAATTTCCCGATCGCGCCTCACGGGCGGATATCACTCCGCCGCGGCGTTGAAGGCAGCATTGTCGTTGTGCAGATCCTCGCGATACGGCCTGGCCGTTGGCGGCAGCTCGCGCTTGAGGAAATAATCCTCGTTGCGCAACTGGCGCCAGAAGACAGGCAGCATCTCGCGATAGCCGGCCAGGATCGACGGCGTCGGCGCCGGCAAATCATGCTTGATCAGTTCATGCAGCTTCGGCAGCGCATGGTAGGGCACCATCGGGAACATATGATGCTCGACGTGGTAGTTCATGTTCCAGTAGATGAAACGGCTGATCGGGTTCATGTAGACGGTGCGGCTGTTCAGCCGATGGTCGGTGACGTTGTCGGCAAGACCGCCATGCTGCAGCAGGCCGACCATGACGTGGTGCCAGGCGCCATAGAGCCTGGGCAGGCCGACCAGCATCAAGGGCAGGAACGAGCCGGTATAGAGCGCCAGCGCGATGGTTGCGGCATAGATCGCGGTCCAGATGCGGGCGATGCGGATCGCTTTCGGCTGTTCCTGCTCGGGAATAAAGGTCTTTTCGGCCGCGCTGATGTTGCCGGCGGCGTTGCGCAGCATGTCTGACATCGCATGCCAGGCGTCGAGCACGCCGACAAAGCCGAGGATGGCGCGCACCAGGTCCGGCGGCCGCATAACCGAGATTTCCGGGTCGCGGCCGACGATGATGGTGTCGGTGTGATGGCGCGTGTGGCTCCAGCGCCAGGTCACCGGGTTGCGCATGATCATGAAGCAGGCGACCTGATAGACCCAATCATTCATCCACTGCGTGCGGAAGGCCGTACCATGGCCGCATTCGTGCCAGCGGGAATCCGTGGACGAGCCGTAGAGCACGCCATAGGCGAAGAAGAACGGCACGCACCACCAGGTGCCCCAGAACCAGGCACCGCCGGCGCCGCTGACGATGAGCGCGGCGATCCAGATCGCCGTGTCGCGGAGCGCGGGCGCGTCGGAGCGCTGCATCAGCTCCTTCATCTGCTTGCGGGGAATGTCGGTGTGATACCATTCGGCCGCCGACAGGCCGGTCTCGACGGCCAGCCTGGCGTCGCGGCCGATCAGGCTGTAGTCACGCCGGGACGGCGCAGCATGCATGGTTGCCTCCCTCGGCAAGGGCATCCGCCACGCGAATGCCCGACATTTCCTGACTTCGAGGCTGAAAATAACGCTAGCTCATGATAGACTCAACATCATAAAGATAGTTTCTATCATTTCCTATCATCAAGATGTAGGAAAGATGCACGGTCAAATGAGGACAGACATGGCGAAACGGCCGACCATATCAGATCTGGCGCGCATCTCCGGCGTCAGCGTCGCCACGGTGGACCGGGTGCTCAACAGCCGCCTGCCTGTGCGCGAGGAAACGGCGCGCCGCGTCTATGACGCCGCGACCGAGATCGGCTATCACGCCGCAGGCCTGATCAAGCAGCGTATGCGCCAGGAATTGCCCGAGTATCGGCTGGGTTTCCTGCTGCTTCGGGGCAATGACGTTTTCTATGGCGATTTCGCGCGGGAACTCGAACTCGCGGTCGCACAATCGCAGCGCTTCCGTGGCGTCGCAACCATCGATTTCGCCAGTTCCCTGGCCCCGGATGAGATCGCTGCCCAGATGCGCAGGCTGGCGGCGAAATCGCGGGCGATCGCCGTGGTCGGCCCTGACCATCCGACGCTGACGGCGGTCGTGGAGGCGCTAAAAGCCAGGGGACAGCCGGTCTTCTCCCTGCTGTCCGACTTCGCCGCCGGCATCCGCGAAGGCTATGTCGGGCTCGACAACCGCAAGGTCGGCCGCACCGCCGCCTGGATGATCTCGAAGGCTGCGAGGAAGCCCGGCAAGGTCGCCCTTTTTGTCGGCAGCCATCGCTTCCACGGCCATGAGCTGCGTGAGATCGGTTTCCGCTCCTTCTTTCGCGAGCATGCGCCGGACTTCAACGTGCTGGAGACGCTGGTCAATCTGGAGGCCAACCAGGTGACCCATGATGCGATGATCGATCTTCTGGCGCGATATCCGGATCTTGTCGGCTGCTACGTCGCCGGCGGCGGCATGGAAGGCGCCGTCTCGGCGCTGCGGACAGCGAAGCCCGCAAGCATGCCGGTGGTCGTCTGCAACGAGATCAACGCCGAATCGCGCGCCGCGCTTGCCGACAACATCCTGACGATGGTGATCTCGACGCCGCTTGCCGCGCTCTGTCGCGAGCTCGTCGATCGGATGGCGCATGCCATCGAAACCGGTGCGGCCAATGCGCCGGGCCAGACATTCCTCCCCTTCGACATCTATTTGCCGGAAAACATCTGAAGCCATTTCAGGAATGCGCAGCGGTTTTCCGTCCAGGTCGCGTCAGGACGGAAGGTAGGGCGTTTCCATGAAACGATAAAACCCTCGGGCAGCCCGGTCTGCCGCAAACCAGCCGCCTGAAATGATAGAATCCATCAGAGACAGCCGAAAATCGCACGCCCGGATTCGGAATTTCCCTTGACGCCCCGATTCGAAATGGAATAAATATTTCACTGACTGTGCATTTTGGTTCTTTCGTTCCGACAACACCTGGTTCGAGCAGGCAGTTCGGCGTTCCAGCCAGTGGTGAACCGCGTTGGAACGAAATGATATCAGGGAGAGATTCCCCGGGGAGATCGGGGATTCCGGATAGATCGGTGCAACCGGACACCCAAAGTGGAGGAGAAATACAATGAAGAAAATGATTTTGGGCGTCGCTTTCGCGGCGCTGATGAGTTCGTCCGCCATGGCAGCCAAGATCGGCGTGTCGATGGCCAAGTTCGACGACAATTTCCTGACCGTGCTGCGCAACGGCATGATCGAGCAGGCCAAGGGCATGAGCGGCGTGGAGCTGCAGGTCGAGGACGCGCAGAACGACGTCGCCAAACAGCTCGACCAGATCAAGAACTTCGCCGCATCAGGGGTCGACGCCATCATCGTCAATCCGGTCGACACCTCGGCCACGCAGGCGATGTCGGATGCCGCGGCCGCCGCAAAGATCCCGCTGGTCTATGTCAACCGTGAACCGGTGAATGTCGACACGCTGCCTGACAACCAGGCCTTCGTCGCTTCGAACGAGGCCGACTCCGGCACGCTCGAAACCAAGGAGGTCTGCCGCCTGTTCAAGGAAGCCGGCAAGAAGGAAGCGAATGTCTATGTGATCATGGGCGAGCTTTCCAACCAGGCAGCCGTGCAGCGCACCAAGGACATCGAGGAGGTGATCGCAACGCCGGATTGCAGCTTCATCAAGATCATCGACAAGCAGACGTCGAACTGGAACCGCGACGAGGCCCAGAACCTGATGACCAACTGGCTGTCGACCGGCAAGCCGTTCGACGGCGTCATCGCCAACAATGACGAAAGCGCCATCGGCGCCATCCAGGCAATGAAGGCCGCCAATGTCGACATGAAGACGGTTGTCGTTGGCGGTGTCGACGCCACGCAGGACGCGCTCGCCGCCATGCAGGCAGGCGACCTCGACGCCACCGTGTTCCAGGACGCGGCTGGCCAGGGCGCCGGCGCGCTCGACGCGGCGCTGAAACTGTCCAAGGGCGAGAAGGTCGAACACAAGGTCTACGTGCCCTTCCAACTGGTGACGCCGGCCAACATCGACAAGTTCCTGAAGAAGAACTGAGCGGCGGAACGGTTCACCTCGGGGCGGCGCTCAAAGGACCGGGCGCCGCTCCTCCTCTCGGCGCTTTCATGGCGCCAGGAGCGACCGCGGCTGACGGAGGATAGACGAGTGGCACAGACATCTCATGGCGTCGGCGGGGTCAGCTATGATGCGAAGAAGCGCATATGGCCGGCGGAATTCAACGTCTTCCTGGCGCTCGTCATTCTTGTCGTCATCTTCGAATTGATCGGCCGCGTCTTTCTCGGCGACAGCTTCCTGTTCAACACCCGCAGCAATGTCGGCGGCCTCTTCAACGAGGCGCGGCTACAGATCATCATCCTGCAAGTATCGATCGTCGGCATCATCGCCATCGGCGTGACGCAGGTGATCATATCGGGCGGCATCGACCTGTCGTCGGGCTCGATCGTCGGCGCCACCGCCATGATCGCCATGAGCTTCGCCCAGGTGGCGACGGTCAACGGCAACCCCAATCCCAAGGCGATGTTCCTGGCTCAGGGCTGGACCGACCTGCCGGTGATCGTGCCGGTGCTGGTCGCCATCGGCTGCGGGCTGCTGGCAGGCCTGGTCAACGGCGCCCTGATCGCCTACACGCGCATTCCGCCCTTCATCGCCACGCTAGGCATGATGGTGACCGCGCGCGGCATCGCCAAATGGTGGTCCAAGGGGCAGCCCATCTCGTTCCCGACCGAGAGCTTCGCCGCCATCGGCAAGGGCCTGATGCCCGTCATCATCTTCCTGTCGCTGGCCGTGCTGTTCCAATTGATCATGACCTACACACGATATGGCAAGCACTGCTACGCGATCGGCTCCAACGAGGACGCCGCGCGCATGTCCGGCATCAAGATCGCCAACCACAAGATCCTGGTCTATGTGATCGCCGGCATACTCGCCTCGCTCGCCGCGGTGGTGCTCTCTTCCAAGAACCTCACCGCCCAGGCCGGCATGGGCGTGATGTACGAACTCGACGCCATCGCCATGGCGGTCATCGGCGGCGTATCGCTGTCGGGCGGCCGCGGCTCGATCATCGGCACGGTGATCGGCGCGCTGATCTTCGGCGTCATCATCTCCGGCTTCACCTTCCTGCGCCTCGACGCCTACTACCAGGAGATGGTCAAGGGCGTGATCATCGTCGGCGCCGTCGTTCTCGACCAGTGGCGCCAACGCCTGCGGGCATTGAGGGCTTGACCATGTCAGACATCGTCCTGAAGACCGAAAACCTGACCAAGCGCTATGGCGGCGTGCAGGCGCTGGAAGGCGCGAATTTCGAGCTGCGCAAGGGCGAACACGTCGCCATCATGGGCGACAATGGCGCCGGCAAGTCGACCTTCGTGCGCCAGATCACCGCCGTCGAGCAACCGACCAGCGGCCAGATCTGGTTCGACGGCAAGCAAGTCAATTTTTCGGGCCCTATCGAGGCGCGCGAGGCCGGCATCGAGACCGTGTTCCAGAACCTGGCGCTGGCCGACGACCTCGACGTGCCGTCGAACCTGTTCCTTGGCCGAGAAAAAGTGCTGTTCAATCTGGGACCGTTTTCGATCCTGGACCGCCGGGGAATGCGCAAGGCGACCGAAGCGGCGCTGGTGCGCACGGCGGTGAAAATCCCAAACCTGTCGAACACCATCCGCCATATGTCGGGCGGCCAGCGGCAATGCGTGGCGATCGCCAGAACCGCGACCTTCGCCTCCAAGCTGATCATCATGGACGAGCCGACGGCAGCACTCGGCGTGCAGGAGACCGCGCAGGTCGAGAACATCATCCGCACGCTGAAGGACAATGGCGAGCCGCTGATCCTGATCAGCCACAATATGCGCCAGGTGTTCGACCTTTGCGACCGCATCGTCGTCTTCCGGCGCGGCCGCATCGTCGCCAATTTGCGCAAGGAGAACACCGACGGAAACGATATCGTTTCCTACATCACCGGCGCCAAGACCGGAGAGGCCGAACTCGCGGCCTAGGCCGGGCGCGGAGGCGGCGGTCATCGCCTCCCTGTCGATCTTGTCTTGACCGGAAAAACACCTGCGCGCATGACCGGCGCCCCGCCAGCTTCGAACCATCCCCAGAGGAAATTTCCATGACTCTCCGCTTCGCCCTCCTCGGTGCCGGCCGCATCGGCAAGGTCCACGCCCGCGCCGTCGGCTCCAATCCGCAGGCCAAACTGGTCGCCGTTGCCGACGCTTTCGAGAAGGCGGCGAGCGAACTCGCCACGGCCTACGGCGCCGAGGTGCGCACCATCGATGCCATCGAGAAATCCGGGGACATCGACGCGGTCGTGATCTGCACGCCGACCGACACCCATGCCGACCTGATCGAGCGCTTCGCCAAGGCCGGCAAGGCGATCTTCTGCGAGAAACCGATCGACCTCGACGTCAAGCGCGTCGAGCAGTGCCTGGCCGTGGTCGAGAAGGCCAAGGCGACGCTGATGGTCGGCTTCAACAGGCGCTTCGACCCGCACTTCGCTGCGGTGCGCAAGGCAATCGATGACGGCGCCATCGGCGTGGTCGAGATGGTGACCATCACGTCGCGCGATCCGGGCGCACCGCCGATCGACTACATCGCGCGCTCCGGCGGCATTTTTCGCGACATGACCATCCATGATTTCGACATGGCGCGCTTCCTGCTCGGCGAAGAGCCGGTGGCGGTCAGCGCGCATGCCTCGGTGCTGGTCGACAGGAAGATCGGCGAGGCCGGCGATTTCGACTCGGTCAGCGTCATCCTCGAAACCGCGTCGGGCAAGCAGGCCGTCATCTCCAATTCCCGCCGCGCCACCTATGGCTACGACCAGCGCATCGAGGTGCATGGCTCGAAAGGCATGGTCGCGGCCGAAAACCAGCGGCCGGTCTCAATCGAACTGGCCAATGAAAAGGGCTATACCCGCCCGCCGCTGCACGATTTCTTCATGACCCGCTACCTCGACGCCTATGCCATTGAGATTGCGTCCTTCATCGCCGCCGCGACGTCGGGCAAGAAGGCGGCACCGAGCGGGACGGACGGACTCATTGCACTTCGGCTGGCGGATGCGGCGCTGAAATCGGCGACATCAGGCCAGACTGTCCGCCTCGACAAGTAACGACTTAAAGCACAGGAGCAGAGCGATGAGCGCATCAGCCGATCGCAATTCACAAACGCGCGCCATCGTCACCGGCGGCGCACAAGGCATAGGCTTCGCGGTCGCCGAGGTATTGGCGGACGAAGGCTGCCGGGCGCTGGCCCTGATCGGCCGCTCGCAGGAAAAGGGCGACAAGGCAGTCGCCAGCCTCAAGAAGTCGGGCGTCGACGCGATCTTCATCAGCGCCGATGTCTCCAAGGTGGCCGACTGCAAGCGCGCCGTCGCCACCGCGCTTTCGCATTTCGGCACCATCAACGCCCTGGTCAACGCCGCCGCCACATCCGCGCGCGGCTCGTTGGTGGAGACTAGCGAGGAGCTGTTCGACACCATCTTCGACACCAATGTGCGAGGACCCTTCTTCCTGATGCAGGGCGTTGTGGCGCATCTGCTTGAGAAAAAGGCCCCCGGATCGATCGTCAACGTGCTGTCGATGTCGGCGCATACCGGCCAGTCGTTCCTGACGCCCTATTCGACCAGCAAGGGCGCGCTGATGACGCTGACCAAGAATGTCGCCAATGCCTACCGCTTCAACCGCATCCGTTGCAACGCCGTGCTGCCCGGCTGGATGGACACCGAGGGCGAGGACATCGTGCAGAAGAAATGGCACGATGCACCCGACGACTGGCTCGAGAAGGCCGAGGCCGCGCAGCCGATGGGCCAGCTGGTGAAGCCGGACCAGCTTGCCCGGCTGATCAGCTACATGGTCAGCCCGCAGTCCGGCGTGATGACCGGCTCGCTGGTCGACTACGACCAGAGCATCGCTGGGGCGTCGCCGGAGTAGCGGCCGCGTAAGCGAAACCGTTAACCAGGTGGTCATCCACGGGCGGAGCAAGGAGCGCAGCGACGCGGCGCAGACCCGAGGATCCATGCCGCGACTTCCGGGCCGTCGCTACGGCGCAAGATTCTGCACCGCAGCACTCTCCCATCTAGGTCGCGGCATGGATCCCAGGGTCTCCGCGACGGAGCTTCGCTCTAGAATGACGAAATCGCAAAGGCTCGGCCCTCACCTGAAATTGCTTGCTACCAGGGTACGTGACAAACGCCGCCGCTTCGACTATATGAGCCGCATGATCCACCTGACCGCCACCTATTGGTACTTTAGCAGCTCGCTGGCGGCGGGAGGATTGCGCTCGATCTGAAGATTGCAGCAAACAGTCCGACAAGCCGCCAGACCTGGCGGCTTTTTTGTTTTCAGCCGGCAGGTCTCCCAACCAGGAGCAGAAGCCGTGTTGACCACCACAGACGACCTTCGGGTCAAGGAACTGAGACTGCTGAGCACGCCGGAAGAGGTGATGCGCGAGATACCGCGCTCACTCACGGCGACGCGCACCGTTGCCGCCTCGCGCAACGCCATCCACTCCATCCTGACCGGGGCCGACGACCGACTTGTTGTCATCGTCGGCCCTTGTTCCATCCACGATCCGGTCGCGGCCGTTGACTATGCCAGCCGTCTGGCGGCGCTGCGCGAGGCTCTGTCCGACCGGCTCGAGATCGTGATGCGGGTCTATTTCGAAAAGCCGCGCACGACGGTCGGCTGGAAAGGCCTGATCAACGACCCCGACCTCGACGGCAGCTTCAACATCGACAAGGGGCTGCGGATGGCCCGCAACGTGCTGTCCGCCGTCAACAATCTGGGCCTGCCGGCGGCGACCGAATTCCTCGACATGACCACGCCGCAATACATCGCCGATCTCGTCGCCTGGGGCGCCATCGGCGCGCGGACCACCGAAAGCCAGATCCATCGCGAGTTGGCCTCGGGCCTGTCCTGCCCGGTCGGCTTCAAGAACGGCACCGACGGCAATCTCAGGATCGCTGCCGAGGCGGTGAAATCCGCCGCCCAGCCGCATCATTTCATGGCGGTGACCAAGGGCGGACGCAGTGCGATCGCGGCAACGACCGGAAACGAGGATTGCCATGTCATCCTGCGTGGCGGCGTTCAGCCCAACTATGACGCGGCAAGCGTCGAGGCCGCCTCGGTCGAACTCGCCCGCATCGGTATCGCGCCCCGCCTGATGATCGATGTCAGCCATGCCAACTCAGCCAAGAAGCCGGAGATCCAGCCCAACGTCGCGGCTGACGTGGCGGGACAGGTCGCGGCGGGGGACGAGCGCATTATCGGCGTCATGATCGAGAGCAATCTCGTCGCCGGCCGGCAGGATGTCGTGCCCGGCAAGCCGCTGGTCTACGGCCAGAGCATCACCGATGGCTGCATCGACTGGGCGGCCACGGAGACGGTGCTGCACGGCCTTGCCGGCGCCGTGGAATGGCGCCGGTCGGCGCGCCGCGCCTTGATGGAGAGCCGGCAGGGCGCCGCCTGATCCGGTTGAAGCATTAGGGCGGCGTTTCCGGTTTCAGCCCAGGACCACGCCGCCCTAGGGCCCGCAGCCTCCACCTCCCTTGCGTGCCACCAATCTGCGTGTTACACACTGAACCAAATGGTTCAGTATTCCGCGACCCGCCTGGACGCCTCGTTCGCCGCGCTTTCGGACGCCACCCGGCGCGGCGTTCTGGAGCAGCTCGGCCGTGCGGACGCTTCGATCACGGACTTGGCCCAGAAATTCCACATGACCCTCACGGGCATGAAGAAGCATGTCGGCGTCCTGGAGCAAGCGGGACTCGTCACGACTCGGAAGGTCGGGCGCGTGCGGACCTGCAAGCTGGGCCTGCGTCGCCTGGAGGATGAGGCGGAATGGATCGAGAGATACCGGCAGCTCTGGGCCGCACGCTTCGACGAGTTGGATAAGGTTATCGAGGAATTGAAACGCAAGGAGGAAGTCGATGGACGCAGGAAGAGCGAGTGAGGCCAAACGCACGACGGTGGAACGGAGGCCCGACCGGGAGTTGGTCGTTACGCGAAGCTTCGACGCGCCTGCGCGCATCGTGTTCGAGGCGTGGACCAAGCCTGAGCTGTTCAAGCAGTGGTGGGTGCCGAAGTCGATGGGCATGTTCCTGCGTTCCTGCGAGATGGATGTTCGTGTGGGAGGCGGGTACCGTTTGGTGTTCGGGCATGACGGCTCGAACCCTGCCGAGTTCTTCGGCAGGTATCTCGAAGTGACACCGCACTCGCGCCTCGTCTGGACCAATGACGAAGGGGGTGAGGGTGGACCCGTCACCACGGTGACCTTCGAGGAAAAAGGCGGCAAGACGCTGCTAGTCATGCGCGAGCTCTATCCCTCGAAGGAAGCCCTCGACGCCGGCGCCGGGGCGGCGGATGCGATGTCCGAGCAATTCGAGCAGCTGGACGAGCTTCTCGCCACGCTGCAGGGCGCCGCCTGATCCGGCCGGCGCCAGAAGGGCGGCGGTCCGGTCTAGCCCGGCATTACGCCGCCCTCAGCCCTTCCCATGCGGTGAACACGGACACCGCGAAGAGCAGCAGCCCGGCCGCCCGGCCGGCAAGGATGGTCGCTCGCGGATTAGCGATCAGCAGCTTGCGGCTGCGGCCGGCCGATATTGCGAGCCCGCCATAGATCGCGGCCTGCGTCAGCACGGTCAGCAGGCCCATCACCGTCGCCTGCATCCAGATCGGGCCGTAGTCCGTTTTCAGGAACTGCGGATAGACGGCAAGGACGAACAGGTAGGCCTTCGGGTTGATCAGGCAGGTCACAAGGCCTTGGCGAAACGCCTTCCATGCCGAGCGGCTGCCGACGGGCCCGTCGCGACCGACAGTGATGGAGCTGCGCATCAGCGTGATGCCGATGAAGGCCATGTAGGCGGCGCCTGCAATCAACAGCGGCTTGAACAGGATCGGCAAAAAATGCATCAGCAGGCCGACGCCGATCGCGCCGTTCAGCGTGTGCACCATGCCGCCGACCATGATGCCGCCGGTCGCGGCAAGGCCCCTGTCGCGCCCGCCCGTCAGCGCATTGGCCAGCACGAACAGCATGTCCATGCCCGGAACGGCGATGATGCCGAACAGCAGGATAAAGAACAGCCAGAGATTTTCAGCATAGCCCATGTCAGTTGCCTGTTGCCCGCTCGGCCCAGCCGCAGCGGAACCTGTTGATTTTCAACCTGATAGACGATCCTATACGCCGAACCAACTGACGATGGTGTGTCAGTTGTGATCGGCACCGGGGTGAGAAAATGCGCAAGGCGTCGCGCCTGTTCGAGATCATCCAGATCCTGCGGCTGGCGCGGCAGCCGGTGACGGCGGCAATGATCGCCGCGCAGCTGGAGGTGACGATACGGTCGATCTATCGCGACATCGCAGCGCTTCAGGCCATGCGCGTGCCGATCGAGGGCGGGAGGGGCATCGGCTATATCCTGCGCCCCGGCTTCGACTTGCCGCCGCTGATGTTTTCGATCGAGGAGATGGAGGCGATCGTGCTGTCACTGGCGCTGCTGGAGCGCACGGGCGACGACGAGCTCAAGCAGGCAGCCAAGCGCGTCGGCGCCAAGATCGCCGGCGCCGTACCGCCGCCTTTGCGCCAGACGCTCGACGCCAATGCGCTGCATGCGTGGGGATTCGCCGCGCCCTCTGCAGGTGCGATCGACCTGGCGCTGGTGCGCCGCGCCATACGCGACGAGGAGAAGCTCGACCTCTCCTATCGCGACGAGCTTGGCCGCGCTTCCGAGCGCCTCATCCGCCCGATCGCGCTGATCTATTACGCCGAGACCGCCAACATCGTCGCCTGGTGCGAGCTGCGCCAGGCGATCCGCAATTTCCGCAGCGACCGCATCGAGGATTGCCAGCCGACGGGACTGCGCTTCAAGGGCGAAGGCGATCGGTTGCGGCAGATCTGGGTCAATGGGTGGGAAGTCAACGCAGCGGCCGCCGGCTAAACCGACCAGCGGAGCGAACCTTACCTTACATCCACCCAGCGCTTCTCCTCGAACGATCGCGCCATCGCATGCACGGTGCGCTCGATCTCCAGACCTTCGTCGAATTCGATGAGCCGCGCCGGTCTGCCGGCGAGCCGGGTCAGCAGTTCATGGCATTCGATGATCTTGAGATCATTGAAGCCAAGACTGTGCCCGGGCGCGGGGACGAACAGGTCGTAGGGCTTGTGCTGTGGCGACACGAGGATGGTGCGATAGCCCTGTTCGGTCGGGCGATCCGATGTGAGGTAGAGCTGGAACTCGTTCATCCGCTCCTGGTCGAACAGGATCGAGCCCTTGGAGCCGAATATCTGGACGGCGATGCGGCCCTTGCGGCCCCAGGCCGAACGGTTGACCAGAAGCGTGCCGGCGATGCCGTTCTCCAGATGCATCAGCACGGAGGCAATGTCGTAGGTCTCGACCGCGCGGCGGCCGCCGGCGGCCAGCTTGCGGTCGGCATAGGGCTTGGCCATGTCGCAGATGACGCTGGCGACGCGGCCGAACAGGGTCGACACCAGCGACAGCGGATGCACGGCGAAATCATCAAGCGCGCCATAGCCGGAAGATGCCTCGTGCTTCCAGAAGAACAGCGCCTCGGGATCGGCCATGAAATCCTCGTCCATCTCGATGCGCAGATGGTTGACCTCGCCGATGATGTTTTCGTCGAGCAGCGCGCCGATGTGGCGGATGGCCGGGCTCTGGATGTAATTGTAACCGAGCGCCGCGACCTTGCCGGATTTCTTCGCCGCGGCCGCCATCGCCTCGGCTTCGGCGAAGCTCGGCGCCATCGGCTTTTCGCACCACAAATGCTTGCCGGCCTCGAGAACTGCGATGGCCATTTCCGGATGGAACTGGTTGGGCGTGGTGAGCGAGACGACGTCCACTTCGGGATCGTTGACGACGGCGCGCCAGTCACCGGACGCCCTGGCGAAACCGAACTCGCCGGCCTTGCGCCTGGCGAGATCCTCATTGACCTCGCCGAGATGGACAAGCCGCGGTTTGGTCATGTCTGGAAAGACGGCGCCGACGGCACTCCACGCGATGGCGTGGCACTTGCCCATAAATCCCGTGCCGATAAGACCGACGCCGACCATTTTCCGTTCCTCCACCGTCATAGATGCTACGTGGATGAATTAGTCCATTTTTGTTCGGAATGGAATGTCTGCCTCATTTTTTATGGTGTTCTTGCGCAGCCTCGCTATGATGGGGCAGAGAGGACGCTTCACCGATGAGCTTGGACGGGCCGACGATGGACGAACGGGTACCTCGCGACTTCGAGACGCTGCGCGCCACGATCCTCGATCGGCGCGAAAGCCTGCCCAAGCGCATCGCCCAGATCGCCGCCTATGCGCTCGACAATCCCGACGATATCGCCTTCGGCACCGCCGCCAGCATCGCCGCCTCGGCCGGCGTGCAGCCCTCGACGCTGGTCCGCTTTGCCCAGCAGCTCGGCTTCGATGGCTTCACCAGCCTGCAGCAGGTGTTTCGCGAACGGCTGCGCGAGCGCAACTCCTCCTATGACGAACGGCTGCAGGCGCTGCGCGCCAAGGCCGAGGGCGGCGCCGGCCACCGGGCGATCTTCGACGGCTTCGTCGCCGCCGCCAGCACCTCGCTCAACGACATTTCGCGCACGCTGGACGACGCGCATCTGGAAGAAGCGATTTCCCTGCTGGCCAAGGCACAGACCATCTATGTGCTGGCCAAGCGGCGCTCCTATCCGGTGGCGTCCTACATCGCCTATGCGCTTGGCAAGCTGAAGATCCGCAACCAGCTGATCGAATCAGCCGCCGGCCTCAACGCCGAGATGGTCAGCTTTGCGACGCCCGCGGATGCCGTCGTCGCCATTTCCTTCTCGCCCTATGCGCCGGCCACGATCGAGGAGGCGCGCACGATTTCGGAACAGGGCGTGCCGATCATTGCCATCACCGACAGCTCGTTTTCACCGCTTGCTCAGTTCGCCAGCGTCTGGTTCGAGGTTGCCGAGGCGGATTTTGCCGGCTTCCGCTCGCTATCGGCGACGATGGCGCTGGCCATGGCGCTGACCGTTGGCGTCGGCGAGAAGCGGCGCAACCCCGGCAAAGGGCGCAAGGCCTGAGTGGAAGGCAAAAGGCGATTTTAGATCGGGGAATGCTCATTCCATATTGACTATGGATTGGAATTATTATTTCATATTTTTCGGCGCCACGCTGCCGCTCGCGCGTGTACCCCAACATAACAGGCCCGACGGGAGGTTCCAATGAGCGAAGCCGTGGACGCGAAATACGCTGCGCTCGACGTCATCACCATCGGCCGGGCTTCCGTCGACCTCTATGGCCAGCAGATCGGCTCGCGGCTGGAGGACATCACCTCCTTCGCCAAGTCGGTCGGCGGCTGCCCCGCCAATATCTCGGTCGGCACGGCGCGGCTCGGCCTGCGTTCGGCGCTGCTGACGCGGGTCGGCGACGAGCAGATGGGGCGCTTCATCCGTGAACAATTGAAGCGCGAAGGCGTCAACACCGACGGGCTGAAGACCGACAAGGAGCGATTGACCGCGCTGGTGCTGCTTTCGGTCGAGAGCGAAGGCGTTTCGCCGATGATCTTCTACCGCTCCGACTGCGCCGACATGGCGCTGGCCGAGGAGGATATCGACGAGGCGTTTATTTCCTCGGCTCGCGCGGTCGTCGTCACCGGCACGCATTTTTCCCGGCCCCACAGCGATGCAGCCCAGCGTAAGGCGATCCGCATCATGAAGGCCAAGGGCGGCAAGGTCGTGTTCGACATCGACTACCGGCCGAACCTCTGGGGCCTGGCCGGCCACGCCGAAGGTTTTGAGCGCTACGTCAAGTCCGACCGCGTCTCGGCGCAGTTGAAGACGGTGCTGCCCGATTGCGACCTCGTCGTGGGCACCGAGGAAGAGATCATGATCGCCTCGGGCGCCGACGACTGCCTGAGCGCCCTGAAGACGATCCGTTCGCTGTCCCCGGCCACCATCGTCTTGAAGCGCGGCGCCATGGGCTGCATCGTCTATGACGGGCCTATCAGCGACGATCTCGAGGACGGCGTGGTCGGCAAGGGTTTTCCGATCGAGATCTACAACGTGCTTGGCGCCGGCGATGCCTTCATGTCGGGCCTCCTGCGCGGCTGGCTGGGCGGCGAAAGCCTTGCCACGGCGGCAACCTGGGCCAATGCCTGCGGCGCCTTCGCCGTGTCGCGGCTGTTGTGTGCGCCGGAATATCCGACCTTCGAGGAATTGCAGTTCTTCCTCAAACACGGCAGCAGGCATCTGGCCTTGCGCAAGGACGAGGCGATCAACCACATCCACTGGGCAACGACGCGCCGGCACGACATTCCCTCGCTGATGGCGTTCGCCTGCGATCACCGGGTGCAGCTCGAGGACGTCGCGGCCAAGACCGGCGCCGATGCCTCGCGCATCGAGGATTTCAAGGTGCTGACGGTGAAGGCGGCGGCCAAGGTCGCCGCCGGACGCGACGGCTACGGCATGCTGCTTGACGAGCGACATGGCCGCGAGGCGATGTTCGAATTCGCCAGGCATTCCTTTGCCTGGCTCGGGCGGCCGGTAGAGTTGCCGGGCTCGCGGCCGCTGCGTTTCGAATTCTCGCAGGATATCGGCTCGCAGCTCACCGAATGGCCGGTCGAACACTGCATCAAATGCCTGTGCTTCTATCATCCCGACGATCCGCCGGGCTTGAAGGAGGAACAGCAGCAGAAATTGCGCGCCCTGTTCGAGGCCGCGCGGAAAGTGGGGAGGGAGCTTCTCATCGAGATCATCGCCGGCAAGCACGGCAAGCTCGACGACAAGACCATCCCGCGCGCGCTTGAGGAACTCTATGCACTCGGCATCAAGCCGGATTGGTGGAAGCTCGAACCGCAGGCATCCGCAGGCGCGTGGACGAAGATCGAGGCCGTGATCCTGAAGAACGACCCCTGGTGCCGCGGCGTCGTGCTGCTCGGCCTGGAGGCGCCGCAGGACGAGTTGGAGGCCGCCTTCGCAGCGACGGCCAAGGCTCCTATCGTGAAGGGTTTCGCGGTCGGCCGCACCATCTTCATCAACGCCGCCGAACAATGGCTTTCCGGCAGGATGTCGGACGACGAAGCGGTTGCCGACATGGCATCGCGCTTCGAGCAGCTGACCGAGGCATGGCTTGCCGCGCGCGGCCGTAAAGCAGCATAAGAAGGCACGGGCACTGGGACTGCGGAGGAAACCAATGAGCAAGACAATCCGCCTGACGATGGCGCAGGCGCTGACCCGTTTCCTGAGCAAACAGAAGACCGAGATCGACGGCGCAAAGGTAGCGATCTTCGGCGGCGTCTGGGCCATCTTCGGCCACGGCAATGTTGCCGGCATCGGCGAGGCGCTCTACCAGGTGCGCGACGAACTGCCGACCTTCCGCGCCCACAATGAACAGGCGATGGCGCATGCGGCGATCGCCTATGGCAAGGCCAATTTCCGTCGCCGCTTCATGGCCGCCACCTCTTCGATCGGACCCGGCGCGCTCAACATGGTGACGACGGCGGCACTTGCGCATGTAAACAGGTTGCCTGTCCTGTTTCTGCCGGGCGACGTCTTCGCCAACCGCATTCCCGACCCGGTGCTGCAGCAGGCCGAGGATTTTTCCGACGGCACGGCGACGGTCAATGACTGTTTTCGTCCGGTGTCGCGCTATTTCGACCGCATCACGCGGCCGGAGCAGATCATCCCGGCGCTCAACCGCGCCATGGCCGTGCTGACCGACCCGGCCGAATGCGGGCCGGTGACCTTGTCGCTCTGCCAGGACGTGCAGGCCGAGGCCTATGACTATCCCGAGAGCTTCTTTGCCGAACGGGTCTGGCGCCAGCGCCGGCCGCGCCCGGATCGGGCTGAATTGGCGGCTGCGGTTGCAGCGCTGAAGAGCGCAAGCAAGCCGCTGGTGATCGCCGGCGGCGGCGTGCTCTATTCTCGGGCCTCGGACGAACTGGCGAAATTCGTTGAAGGCGCCGGCATTCCGGTCGGCGAAACGCAGGGCGGCAAATCCTCGCTGCCGGACGATCATCCGCTCAACATGGCGGCGATCGGCGTCACCGGCACGTCGGCCGCCAACCGGCTGGCGGAAGAGGCCGATGTCGTGCTCGCCATCGGCACGCGCCTGCAGGATTTCACCACCGGCTCCTGGGCGCTGTTCAAGAATTCGGGCAAGACCATCATCGGCTTGAATGTGCAGCCTTTCGATGCCGGCAAGCATCGGGCATCGCCGCTGGTCGCCGACGCGGCCGAAGGCTTGGCCGAACTCGGTGCCGCGCTGAAGGGTTGGAAGGCGCCATCCGCCTGGACCGACAATGCGGCAGCCGGCAAGAAGGAATGGCAGGCCGAAGCCGCCAAGGTGACGGCGTCGACCAATGCCGCCTACCCTTCCGACGCGCAGGTGATCGGCGCCGTGCAACGCGCCATGGGCTCCGGCGTGACGCTGCTCAACGCCGCCGGCGGGCTGCCGGGCGAATTGCACAAGCTTTGGCAGGCCGGCGCGCCCGGCTCCTACCACGCAGAATACGGCTTCTCGACCATGGGCTATGAGATTGCGGGCGGGCTCGGCACCAAGATGGCCAAGCCTGACGAAGAGGTCGTCGTCATGATCGGCGACGGCTCTTATCTGATGCTCAATTCCGAGATCGCCACCTCGGTGATGCTCGGCCTGAAGCTGACCATCGTGCTGCTCGACAACAGGGGTTTTGGCTGCATCAACCGGCTGCAGATGGCGACCGGCGGCGCCAACTTCAACAATCTCCTGAAGGACGCGCGCCACGAGGTGCTGCCCGACGTCGACTTTGCCGCGCACGCCGCGAGCATGGGGGCGATCGCCGAGAAGGTCTCGTCGATCGCAGGGCTGGAGACGGCGCTGGCTCAGGCGAAAGGCAACGACCGCACCACGGTACTGGTCATCGACACCGATCCGCTGGTCTCCACCGATGCCGGCGGCCACTGGTGGGACGTGGCGGTGCCGGAAGTCTCCGAGCGCAGCCAAGTGAACGCGGCGCGCAAGGTCTATGACGAGAAGCGGCGGATGCAGAGCGTCGGCGATTGATCTCGGCGCTGCCCACCCCCTACCTCTCCTTGTGGGGAGGTCGGACCGAAGGTCCGGGTGGGGTCTGGCGCCGCACCCCCACCCCGCTGCTTCGCAGCGACCCTCCCCACAAGGGGGAGGGTGAACAAGAACCGGAGTGACGACTTGAAAGCCAAACTGGGCATGTCCCCCATCGCGTGGTGGAACGACGATCTTGCGGAACTCAGCGACGACGTGTCGTTGGAGGAGTGCCTACGCCAGTCGCGTTCGGCCGGCTTCACCGGCATGGAGATGGGACGGCGCTTTCCCAAGGACCCCAAGGTGATGCTGCCGATCCTGAAGGCGGCTGACGTCACGCTGTGCGGCGGCTGGTTCTCGGGCACGCTGGTCGACGAGGAGATGAGCAAGAACAAGGATCGCATCCAGCCGATGATCGACCTGTTCAAGGCGGTCAACGCGCCTTGCATCGTCTATGGCGAGGTTGGCCGTTCGATCCAGGGCGACCGCTCGAAGCCGCTCGCCAACAAGCCGAAACTCTCGGGCGACGAGATGAAGGCCTATGCCAGGCGCCTGACCGAATTCGGCGAATGGTGCGCCGAGCAAGGCATGCCGCTTTCCTATCATCATCACATGGCGGCGGTGGTCGAGACCGAGGCGGAGCTCGACGCCTTCATGCGCCATTCCGGAGCGGGCATTCCGCTGCTGCTCGATGCGGGCCATCTGGCCTTTGCCGGCGGCGATGTGCTGCGCGCCATCGACAATCACCACAAGCGCATCAGCCATGTGCATGTGAAGGATGTGCGCATGGGCGTGATCGAGAAGCTCGACCGCACGAAGCAGTCCTTCCTCGACGCGGTGGCGCTTGGCGCCTTCACCGTGCCGGGCGACGGCTCGCTGGATTTCGGCGCCATCGTGCAGCGTTTCGCCGACCATGGCTATGAAGGCTGGTTCGTGGTCGAGGCCGAACAGGACCCGAAGAAGAACCCGCCGCTCAAGATGGCGCAGGTGGGCCACAAGGAGTTGATGCGGGTGATGACGGCGGCCGGCTATACGGTCGAGACGCAGGGCTTCCCCGATGTCTGATCGGGTTCTCGCCAGGCCGGGCCTGCTGTAGGTTGCCGCGATGAAAGATTCCGAGCACCCCTTCTTCCGGCCATTGTGGCGGCGTGTCGCCGTCGTCGCGGTGTGCGTCATCTGGTCGATCATCGAATTCGCGAGCGGCACGCCGTTCTGGGGCGTGATCGCGCTGGGCTTCGCCGGCTATGGCGTCTGGCAGTTTTTTTATCTCTACAAGCCGGCCGACGAGAACAAGGCGCCCGCCGAAGTCGAACCGAAGGAGTAACCGGATGTCGAAGCTGCTGGTCAAAGCCGACAAGGGCCATGGCCGTGTCGCGCATGTCACCCCGCAAAGCGCCGGGTGGACCTATGTCGGGTTCGACCTGCATCGGCTGAAATCAGGGCAAACGGCTTCGGGAACAACGGACGATCGCGAAGTCTGCCTGGTGTTCGTCACCGGCAAGGGCACGGTCACGGCCGGCGGCAAGGATCTCGGCCTGCTCGGCCAGCGCATGTCGCCGTTCGAAGGCAAACCATGGTCTGTCTATGTGCCGCAGGGATCGATGTGGTCGGTGACGGCTGATAGCGGACTGGAACTGGCGGTCTGCTCGGCGCCGGGATTGAACGGCGGCCTGCCGGTTCGCGTCATCGGGCCTGACGACCTCGGCCAGGAGGTGCGCGGCAAGGGCACCAATACGCGCTACGTCACCAACATCCTGCCCGAGGGCAAGCCGGCCGATTCGCTGCTGGTGGTCGAGGTCATCACGCCCGGCGGCCATACGTCGAGCTACCCGCCGCACAAGCACGACCAGGACAATCTGCCCGACGAATCCTATCTCGAGGAAACCTATTATCACCGCCTCAACCCGCCGCAGGGCTTTGCTTTCCAGCGGGTCTATACCGACGCCGACAAGGACGGGTCCCGCGCGCTGGACGAGGCGATGGCGATCGAGGACGGCGACGTCGTGCTGGTGCCCAAGGGCTATCACCCCTGCGCGGCTTGCCATGGCTACGACCTCTACTATCTCAACGTCATGGCCGGCCCGAAGCGGACGTGGAAATTCCACAATGCGCCCGAGCACGAATGGCTGATGAAGGCCTGACCGTTGCGGGTTCACGGCTGAACCTGTTGGTCCAGATCAGAAAAATCGTCGGCTAAGGACCGGCGGGGTCGATTTGCCTTCGAAAACCCTTCAAAGCTTCGTCAATCCGTCATGGAAATCACCTATGGCAACGGGCTGACGAGGATCTTCGATGCGCTACGCCATCTACTTCACCCCCCAACAGGACGAAAAATTGGCGCGGATCGCCGCCAACTGGCTGGGCCGTGACCCGTTCGGCGCCGCGACGCGACCGGTGGAGGCGGTGGGCGATTTGTCGGCGGCGGAAGTCGCCTTCCACACCGCATCGGCACGGCGCTATGGTTTTCACGCAACGCTGAAAGCCCCTTTCCGGTTAGCGGCCAACGAAACCGAAGCCTCGTTGCGCGCAGCGCTCGACGCCTTTGCCGAGGCGACGCCCGTTGTAATGATCCCGCGTCTCGTCGTCAGCCAGATCGACGGTTTCTTCGCGCTGGTGCCGGAGGCGCCATTGCCTCCGCTCAATCGCTTCGCCGATGATGTGGTGCGCGATTTCGACCGCTTTCGCGCGCCGTTGACGGAGGCCGAGATCGAGCGGCGCAGCCCGGACTCGCTGAAGCCGGGCGAATTCCGCAATCTCTGCCAATGGGGCTATCCTTACGTCTTCGAGAGCTTCCGCTTTCACATGACGCTGTCCGGCAGGGCCGGGCCACAGGAAAGCCCTCGTCTTCGCCTGGCAATCGAGGGCCTGTTCGCCGAGGTGCTGCGCCAGCCGGTTCCGGTGGACGCGCTGACCTTGTTCATCGAGCCCGAACCCGGCGCCCCGTTCATGGTGCTTTCCCAGCACGCGCTCGGGCGCCGTCCGGCCAGAAAAACCGCCTGAAGCAACAAGCCGTAAAGGCCAGAAAAAACCAAGGACTGCCTGAAATGACCGCCGAGACCATTCTGAGCAACGCCCGCATCGTTCTTGCCGACGAGATCATCGACGGCTCGCTCGTGATGCGTGACGGTCTGATCGCCGACATATCCGCCGGCGCCGTCCGAGCCGGCAAGGACATGGCTGGCGACTTCATCATTCCGGGACTGGTCGAGCTTCACACCGATCATCTCGAAGGCCATTATGCGCCGCGGCCGAAGGTGCGGTGGAACCCGATCGCCGCCGTGCTCGCCCATGACGCGCAAGTGGCGACCGCCGGCATTACCACCGTGCTCGATGCCTTGCGTGTCGGCATGGACGAGGATGCCGATCTCAACGCCGCCGACATCCGCAAGCTCGCCGATGCGATCGAGGACAGCGTGCGGATGGATCGATTGCGGGCCGATCATTTCATCCATCTACGCTGCGAGGTCTCGGCGCCGGATTGCCTCAGGGCCTTCGCCAATTTCGAGACGGACGAACGGGTGAAGCTCGCCTCGCTGATGGACCATGCGCCAGGCCAGCGCCAGTTCGTCAACCTCGAAACCTACGCCTACTACTATCAGCGCAAGCTGAAGCTAACCGATCACGATTTCCAGAAATTCTGCGAGAAGCGGATGGGCGAATCGGCCCGGAATTCGGCCCCGAACCGCGTCTTCATCGCCGCCGCCTGCCACGAGCGCGGGATCGTGCTTGCGAGCCATGACGATGCGACGACGGGCCATGTCGACGAAGCCATCGAGCAAGGCGTGCGCGTTGCCGAATTCCCAACCACCGAGGAGGCCGCCAGAGCTTCGAAGGATGCAGGCCTCGGCGTGCTGATGGGCGCGCCCAATGTCATGCGGGGCGCCTCGCATTCTGGTAACGTCTCGGCGCGCACGCTGGCCAGCGACGGCCTGCTCGACATATTGTCGTCCGACTACATCCCCTTCAGCCTGATCCAGTCCGCCTTCTTTCTTGGCGACGTCGTCGACGGCATTTCCCTGCCGCAGGCGGTGGCGATGGTGTCCAAGAACCCGGCCGAGGCCGTCGGTCTTTCCGATCGCGGCGTCATCGAAGAGGGCCGCCGGGCCGACCTGGTGCGCGTGCGCCTCGACGACCACGTTCCAGTGGTGCGCACGGTCTGGCGGCAGGGGCGGCGGGTCGCGTGATGGCTTCGGCATTGATCGAGCGTGAACTGTCGGCCGAGGCGTTTCCGATACGCGACGGCGTCTTCGTTGCCGTGGTGGGCCCGAGCGGCGCCGGCAAGGATACGATCATCGGCCATGCCAAGGCGCTTTTCGCCGACGAGACGCGGCTGGAGTTCGTGCGCCGCGTCATCACCAGACCGAGCGACACGGCAAGCGAGGATCACGACACGCTGGCCGATGCCGCCTTCATCGAGGCCGAAGCCGACGGCGCCTTCGCCGTCTCCTGGGAGGCGCACGGCCTGCGCTACGGCCTGCCGGCCGAGGTCGATTGGGCAGTGGCCAACGGCCATGTCGCTGTCGCCAACGTATCGCGCGCGATCATCCCTGCCTTGCGAAAGCGCTATGCCAATCTGGTCATCGTCGAGATCACCGCTTCGCCCGATGTGCTGGCCGGGCGGCTGGCGATGCGTGGCCGCGAGTCGCGCGGGGAGGTTCTGGCACGCCTGGCGCGCAGCGCCCCTGTGACGCTCTCCGGACCCGGCGTCACCTCGATCGACAATAGCGGTTCGCGCGAAGCGGCAGGCGAGCGCTTTGCCGAGGTGCTGCGCAAGGCGATGGCGTTCTCCGACATGTCGGGGCTGATCGACTAAAGGTGTTGATGGTCAGGTGGCGCTCGCCTGACCTGAACATCGAAACACCTTCCTTTTATGCCGCGTGCCGGTCGTGATCGGCACGACGCGTGCTGGCCGACGGCGTTGCCGAAGGTTGTGTCGGCGCGTCCAGAACCGCGACGTGATGGCGGTACACCATTTCCCAGCCTTTCCAGCCGGTAAACAGCAGGATGCAGACAACGATCAATGAAAGCAGCACTCCCCATGGGCGAACTGCCGCTTCGGCGCCTTGGCTGTAGCGAAGATAGAAATTGATCAGCGCCAGAACGACGGCGGTCAAATTGCCGACCATGTGGTACCAGGCGTCCGTCAGGGCGCGGATGCGCGGCTCGCTCAGGAAATCGATAAAGCCGGCAATCGCCGCCAGGAGAGCCATGACGATGGCTGCTCCAATCAGCCACATCGACGCGCGTGCCCAAAAGGCGTCGGCAGTCCCCCAGAACATCAAATCGGTGAGAAACGCGCCGACAAGGAACGCGACAGGAAAGGGAATGAGCATCGGATGGATGGGATGACCTCCCACCTTGGCGGTGCTTAGCGGATTCGCGGCCATGACAATGCCTCCGAATAGAAAAGCTTTGAACAACGCCCAGATAAGGGTTTCGTTCCAATCCGGATGGAAGCTCGCAAGACCGTTTTCGCGATGCCGCCCCCCTTTTGCACTCAAGTCACTTGGGGCCGCACAGATACGGCCGACAACAGATCGAGCGGAATTGCGGGGCGGGCGAGATAGAGCGGCGTTATCTTTCGACGGCCACGGCGGACGGCGGCTTTTTGCCCCTGACTATTCCGCCGCTGCCCCGGCGATGCTCTTGCGGCTGGCGTCGACCATGCGCCGCCGCGCGCGGAACACGCCCCACTGCTGGTCGATCAGCACGCCGATGAGGATGACGCCGCCCATCACCGCGAAGTTGAGCGAGGACGGGATGCCGAGCAGATTGACGAGGTTCTGCAGCTCCTGCAGCAGCACGGTGCCGAGGATGACGCCGATCAGCGAGCCCTCGCCGCCGCGCAGCGAGAAGCCGCCGAGCACGGCCGCGGCAATGGCGTAAAGCTCGTAGAACTGGCCGTGGCTGGCCGGCGAGATGGATCGCGTGTACATGGCGAAATAGATCGCCGACAGCGCCGTCAGTACCCCGCAGATGACGTAGGCGGCCATGACGACACGCCCGGTGCGGATGCCGGAATATTTCGCCGCTTCCTCGTTCTTGCCGATGGCGTAGAGATAGCGGCCGAACACCGAGCGGTGCAGCACCACCCACATGACGATGGCGATGACCATCAGCGCGAAGAAGGAGTTCGGCACGCCCCAGGAGCGGCCGGCGGTCAAGAATTCGAGCTCCGGGAAATTCTGGCCGAAGGCGAAGCCGGCGGTGCCGTCGGCGGTGTAGAAGCGGGCGACGCCGCGATAGATCAAAAGGCCGCACAAGGTCACCACGAAGGGCTGCAATTTGAGCCGCGTGATCAGCCAGCCATGCGCCAGGCCGATGATGGCACCGAGCACCAGGATGAGCACGAAGGCCAGCGGCCATTCCATGCCGCGCACGGCGATGAAGTCGATGAAAAGCGTTCCCAGCAGCGCCACCAGCGAGCCGACCGACAATTCGATGCCGCCGGTGATGATGACGAAGGCCTGGCCGATCGACAGGATGCCGAACAGTCCGATCAGGTTCGAGGTGTTGGCGAGATTGATTGGCAGCAGGAAGCGCGGATTGATGATGGCGACGATGGCGCCGACCACCAGGATCAGGATCAGCAGGCCGAGATCTTTCTTGCTCATCATCTTCTCCCAATGCCGGCCCGAGCGCTTCCGCGGCGCGGCGGCAGAATTATTTCGGCTGCTTGCCTACCGCCAGCAGCAGCACGTTTTCCTGGCTGAACTGGTCCTTGTCCAGAATGCCCGAGATCTGGCCCTCATGCATGACGGCGATGCGGTCGGACACGCCGATCACCTCCTCCATGTCGCTGGAGATCATCAGCACGGCGACGCCGGCGTCGGCCAGCGCACGCATCAGCCCGTAGATCTCCGCCTTGGCGCCGATGTCGATGCCGCGCGTCGGCTCATCGAGGATCATCACCTTGGGGTTCATCGCCAGCCATTTGGCCAGCACGACCTTCTGCTGGTTGCCGCCCGACAGCGTGCCGGTGCGCGTCTGCACCGAGGGCGCCTTGATGCCGAGATCTTTTTTCTGCTTCTCGGCGGTTGCCGTTTCGGCGCTGGTCGACACCAAGGAGCGCTTGGCATGCGCCGGCAGGTTGGGCAGCGAAATGTTCTGGGCGATCGAAAGGTCGAGCAGGATGCCGGTCAGCTTGCGGTCCTCCGGCACTAGGAAGATGCCGTGCGCGACGGCATCGGCCGCCGAGCCCAGGGCGAGCGGCTTGCCGGCGAGCTCGAGCGTGCCGCCAAGGCTGCTTTCGATGCCGAAGAACACCCGCGCCAGCTCGGTGCGGCCGGAACCGACAAGGCCGGCAAGGCCGAGGATTTCACCGCGCCTGACGTCGAGATCTACCGGGCGGCCGGGATAGGTCGGGGTGCGGATGGCCTTGGCCGACAGGGCGACGGCGCCGGGGGCGCGGGCCGCCTCGGAAGCCTTCTCGCGCTCCTTCAGCATGCGGCCGATCATCAGCTTGACCATCTGGTCGTGGTTGATGTCGCGCTTGGGCAAGGTGCCGGCCAGCATGCCGTCGCGCAGCACGATGACGCGGTCGGCGACGCGCTCGACCTCGTGCAGGCGATGCGAAATGAAGATGACGCTGATGCCGTCCGCCTTCAGCGCCCTGATGACGTCGAGCAATTTGTCGGTCTCGGCGATCGGCAGGCTCGACGTCGGTTCGTCGAGGATGACCAGCCTTGCCTTGATCGACAGCGCCTTGGCGATCTCGACCATCTGTTGCTGAGCGAGCGACAGTTCGGCGACGGGCGTGTCGGCGGAGAAATTGGCGCCGACGCGCTTTAGGAGCGGCGCCACCATGGCGCGCAGCCTGGCGCGGTCGACGAGCCTGAGCGGCCCGGCGCGCAGCGGTTCGCGGCCGAAGAAGATGTTGGCTGCGACGTCGAGGTTCTCGAAGAGGTTGAGTTCCTGGTGGACGAAGGCGATGCCGGAGCCCAGGCTGCCCTCGACGCTCAGGCCGTCATGGGCGGTGCCGTCGACGGTGACGGTGCCGCTGTCGGGCCGCGTCACGCCGCCGAGGATCTTCATCAAGGTGGATTTGCCGGCGCCGTTCTCGCCGACGAGACCGATGACCTCGCCCGGCCTGACCTCCATCGAGAAGCCGTCGAGCGCGACGACGCCCGGATAGGTCTTGCGCACGTTCTCGAGACTGAGGAACGGGGTGGTCGCGGCGATGGATGTGTCGGAATAATTCATCATGCCTGACAGCGTTGGCGGGCCGACCTCTTGGCAGACTGACTGGCCTCGAAGGGTTCGTCAATGCGAGAGCAGCCGGCTCAAGCGACGTTGAGCCGGCTGAACTGCCTTCGGTCTTAGTTTCCAGCCATCGCCTTCAGATTGGCGGCGTAGGCGTCGACGTCATCCTTGCCGATGATCTTGGTCGGGATGATGATGAGGCCGTCGGCCGGGATGCCCGACTTGTCGCCCTTGAGATAGGATGCCATCAGCTTCATGCCCTGATAGGCCCACTCGAAGGGCTGCTGCACGACGGTGGCGGCAATGGTGCCTTCCTTGACGCCGCCCAGGGTGATCGGATCGTCATCGAAGCCGACGACGGTGATCGAGCCGAGCTTGCCGGCATCGCGCAGCGCTTCATAGATGCGCGGCGTGTTGTAGGAGTAGAAGCCGACCATGCAGGTGACGTCGGGGCTGGCGACCAGCGCGTCCTCGACATTCTTCTTGGCGCGGGCCTGGTCGATGTCGTCGCCGCGCACGTCGACGAGCTCGATCTTGGTGCCGGCCAGGCCATCCTTCATGCCCTGGATGCGCTCCTTGGCATTGTCGGCGCCGAGCAGGCCGACGAAGCCGAGGCACTTGCCGCCGTCTGGCATCGCCTTCTTGGCGATTTCGGCCGCCTGCTTGCCGGCATCGACATTGGACGAGCCGATATAGGCGACGCGCTTGGTCTGCGGAGCGTCGCTGTCGGTGGTGAACAGCGCCGTTTCCGAGGCGATCTTGTTCAGCCCGTCGGTCGAGGTCTTGGGATCGACGGCCGAAACCATGATGCCCTTGACGCCGGCGGTGACCAGATCGTCCATCAGCCGCTGCTGGATGGCGACCGAGGACTGCTCGGGATATTTCAGCTCGAGATTGTAGTCGGGCAGTTCGCCCTGCGCCTTCTTGACGCCGGCTTCGGCCGCCTTCCAGAAGTCGGAAGCGCCGTTGACGACGAAGGCCAGCGTCGGCTTGTCGTCGGCGCGCGCGATCGTGCTCGCCGTCAGGCCAAGCAGCAGCGCCGCGGTGGCCACGGATGCATTGCGTATCAAGGATTTCATGTTCAACCTCCCGTTTTGGCCGGTCGTCGGACCGGCCGATCCTGCACTTGTCTGATTTGCCGTTCGCGGCTTGGACGCCCTCCTCCTCAAGGGTTCCCGGCACTGAAGATGGCGTCGTTCCAGCCACGGCGACGGACTTTAGAGACTCATCCCCCGTTCGTAAATAGTCCGATTTGTCTGACATATCACATGTCCGCGACAAGGCTTCGCGGGGGTACTATCCGCTTGCCATCGGGCCATTCGCATGCACCGCGCCCCAGGGAAAACGGACGCGACGGACCGACGTTACAGCGCATTTTCGTATTAGTAAACGGTATTAGTTGCGTTCGATGGCGACCACGCCGGCGGCGACGCCGTTGGGTTTGCCTGAAACGCAATGGCTTGGGGCAAACGGGGTAATCGGCTCATATGCTGTGATTTGAGCTGCCCGGAGCCGGCTAGCCAGTAGACCCGTCGTCCGCTAATAGGTATAAGTTAGCCGATATTTCTATAAACCGGCGCGGCCTTGATGGTCGCCGGGCAGGCCGGACAGGCTGGGGAACACGAACAGCATGAGCGAGACCACCGATATCGCGACGGCAAGGCGCCGCAAGGCGCCGGTGAAGCCCAAGGGCCGGGTCACCATGACCGACATTGCGCGCGCCGCCGGCTGCTCGCAGGCGACTGTTTCCTTCGTGCTCAACAATTCGCCTGGCATAAAACTGTCGCGGCAGACGCGCGAGCGGGTGATCGAGGCGGCGCGCGCGCTGGGCTATAGTGCGCCGGCCTTTTCGGCGCTGAAGGCGCCGGCCGCCGCCTTCGACGGGCTGGACGGGGTGATCGGCTTCGCCGTCGACCAGCTCGCCACCAGCCCGGAAGCCGTCGTCGCCATCGAGGGCGCGCGCCAGGCCTCGTGGAACGCCGGCAACGTGCTTCTGGTGGCGCAGACCATGGGCGATGCCGTGATGGAGCCGCGCGCCATAGAGGCGCTGACCAGGCGGGGCATTTCGGCGCTGATCTACATGACCATCTTCACCCGCGAGATCACGGCGCCCGACTTCCTCTACAGCCTCGACATCCCGGTGATCCTGCTCAACTGCTACACGTCGGATTACGCCTTCCCCGCCGTGGTGCCCTCCGAGATCGCCGGCGGCCAGAGCTCCACCCGGCACCTGATCAGCCATGGCCACCGCCGCATCGCCACCATCACCGGCGAGCCCTGGATGCAGGCGGCACAGGACCGCCTGAAGGGCTACCGCCGCGCGCTTGCCACCGCCGACATCCCCTTCGATCCCGAACTGGTGGTCGAGGGCGACTGGTCGGCAAGTGCCGGCTATGCCGCGACCGTCAAGCTCCTGGCGCTGAAGGACCGCCCGACCGCCATCTTCTGCCAGAACGACCGCACCGCGATCGGCTGCTACGAAGCGCTGAAGGAAGCCGGCCTGCACATCCCGCAAGACATCTCCGTGGTCGGCTACGACGACGAGGAAATCGCCCGGCATCTGTTCCCGCCGCTGACCACCTCGATCCTGCCGCATATGGCGATGGGCCAATGGGCGATCGAACAGCTCGAAGCGCCGGCGAAGGTGGGACGGGGGCGCTATCCTATCACCAAGCTGGAATGTCCGCTGGTGGAGAGGGAGAGCGTGCGGGCCGTGGCAGGCTGACCGCCCGGCCGACAAGGCAAGCATTTGGGCGATGAAAACCGGCGCCGCGAGCGCCGGCAGGCCACGGACTTTCCCGTCGGACTTTTCCGCTGTCGGGCCAGCCAGGCGTGCCCTTTCAATTGGCACAGCAAGCGGTCTGGCCGCCGGCCCCGAGGCCGCGAAGGCGTGAAAAATGCCGGCCAGCGACGCCGCGAGAGCCCTATTGCGCCAATGTTCGAGGACATTTGTTCCAAGCGCGGCGTGTTGGTTGAACAGATTGGGTTGCAGGCATAGCCTTGCGTCGTCCACCGGGGCTCGCCTCGAGCTTGCGGGGGCAACAGGCGGCGGATCGCGGCGTGCCGCTGATCGAGGAGACTAACATGCAGCTCGAACAATCCCTTGCCGGCATGCGCCGGCGCGACCTTCTCAAAATGATCGGCATTACGGCGGGCAGCGCCGCAATGTACCAGGCCATGACCAGCATGGGGCTGGCGGCAGAGTCCGATTACAAGGGACCGATCAAGCTCGAAGGCGACCCGAAGGGCGCTTCGGTGCTCGTCCTGGGCGCCGGCCTTGCCGGCATGCTGGCGGCGCTGGAACTGCGCCAGGCCGGCTACAAGGTGAAGATCCTCGAATACAATGCCCGCGCCGGCGGCCGCAACTGGACGATACGCGGCGGCGACACCGTCACCGAACTCGGCGGCTACACGCAGAAATGCGAGTTCGACGAGGGGCTCTACCTCAATCCCGGCCCCTGGCGCATCCCTTACCATCACAACGGGCTGTTGGCCTATTGCCGGAGGCTCGGGGTGACGCTGGAGCCGTTCCAGCAGACCAACCACAACGCCCTGCTGCACTCGACGGAGGCCTTCGGCGGCAAGCCCAAGCGCGTGCGCGAGATCCAGACCGACTTCAAGGGCCACACGTCGGAGCTGCTGGCCAAGGTGGCCAAGAAAGGCCAACTGGAAGGGCTCGTCTCCAAGGAGGACCAGGAGGTGCTGCTCGAGGCGCTGCAGTCCTGGGGCGCGCTGGACAAGGACTACAGCTACAAATCCAGCCTCGCGACGGCCGAGTTCCGCGGCTACGAGAAGGAGCCGGGCGGCGGCATCGGCGCCGAGCCGGTGGCGGGTCAGGTCATCGGCGCGTCCGATGTGTTGAACTCGCGCCTGTGGGGCAGCCTCGCCAACTTCTCGCTCTACGAATTCCAGACCACCATGTTCCAGCCGGTCGGCGGCATGGGCAGGATCGGCGAAGCCTTCGCCAAGCAGGTCGGCGACCTCATCACCTACAATGCCAAGGTCACCAAGATCGCCCAGAACGACAAGGGCGTGACGGTGACCTATGAGGACGCGAAAAACCCCGGAACCGCCCAGGAAGCCAGCGCCGACTGGTGCGTGTGCACCATTCCGCTCACCATCCTCAGCCAGATCGAAATCCAGGTCGGCGGCGCCATGCAGGCGGCGATCGGGGCGGTGCCCTATGCGTCCTCGGTCAAGGTCGGCCTGCAGATGAAGCGCCGTTTCTGGGAGGAGGACGAATCGATCTTCGGCGGCGTCAGCTACACCAACCTGCCGATCTCGCAGATCTCCTACCCCAGCACCGGCTTCAACGCCGGCGGCAAGGGCGTGCTGCTCGGCTGCTACACATGGAACGGACCGAACTCCTACGAATTCACCGCCATGACCCCGCAGGAGCGCGTGCAGAAGGCGGTGGAATACGGCGCGCAGATCCACCCGCAATACAAGCAGGAGTTCGAGACCGGCGTTTCCTGGGCATGGCACCGCTCGCCCTTCACGCTTGGCTGCGCGGGCGACTGGACCGAGGAGGCACGCAAGGAGCATTACGACAATCTGTGCCAGATCGACGGCCGCATCGTGCTGGCCGGCGAGCATGCCTCCTACATTCCCGCCTGGCAGGAGGGCGCGATCCTGTCCTCGCTCAACGCCATCACCCGCCTGCACCAGCGCGTCATGCAGGGATGAGGCCATGCCGATCCCTTCGTTCACCCCGTATCCCGCGAGGCATCCCATCATGAGCAGCTCCTTCAAAAGACCCAGCGGTCTCATCGCCGCCATGGCCGTCGCCATGGCGTTCACGGCCCCCGGCGCGTTCGCCGATTCGGCCGGTGTCACGTTCAGCCAGGGCGATAATTTCACCGAAAAGGACGGCGCGGCGCTCTATGCCAATGTCTGCGCCGCCTGCCACCTGGACAAGGGGCAAGGCGCGGTCGGCGCCGGCCACTATCCGGCGCTGGCCAAGAACAAGAACCTGGAGACCGGCGGCTATCCGGTAAGCCTCGTCCTGCACGGGCAAAACGGCATGCCGCCGGTGGGGCAGATGATGAGCGACGACCAGGTCGCTGCCGTGGTCAACTATGTCAGGACGCATTTCGGCAACGACTACAAGGATGCCGTGACGGCGCAGGACGTGAAGGATGTCCGCTGATTGACGGATGTCGCCCGCTCATGCGGCAACGCAAACGGCGGCGGGCATTCCGGCGCTCGCCGCCCTCTCGAATGGAAGGAAACGGGTCATGAAACCATCGATCGGGAAATCATGGATTGGGGCCGCCGTGCTGGCGGCGGGAATGCTGGCGGCCGGCGCGGCCGTGGCCGACGACGTCGTTCGCCACAAGATTCCGAATTCGGATTTTCCGATCCTGCGCGCCGTCGAGGTGCCGGCCGGCAAAACCACGGTCTATCTCAGCGGCGCCGTGCCGTCCGTTATCGACGAGAAGGCCGACAAGGCAACAGTTGCCGCCTATGGCGACACCGAAGCCCAGACCGGCTCGGTGCTGAAGTCGATCGACAAGACGCTGGCCGATCTCGGCCTGAAGATGGGCGACGTCTTCAAGATGCAGGTCTTCCTGGTCGGCGATCCCGCCAAGGGCGGCAAGATGGATTTTGCCGGCTTCATGAAAGGATACACGAAGTTTTTCGGCACCAAGGACCAGCCGAACCTGCCGACGCGTTCGGTGGTGCAGGTCGCGGGCCTCGCCGGTCCCGGCTTCCTGGTCGAAATCGAAGTGACCGCCGTGCGGCCCTGAAGCCGGGCGTTCGGCCAGCCCGTTGCGCCAGGATGCCGAACGGGCTGGCGAGGCGCGGATCCGGCGGGCCGGGAATCGTACGGTTGAAGTGACCTTCAGGCACCCACCGAAAGGCGGAGCTGGGCGATGTTGACCCGCCAGTGAGGGCTAAACCGCGCGGAGCCCACGCCCAGGCACTAGCCATTCGTCGAAGGCAGGTCGCGCGACCGCGGACGGAAAACCGCCTCACACCTTTCCCGGAATTGCCCTAGCCTCGCCTCTTCAGCGCAGGGAGAGCGAGATGACATCAAGTTTCACCGTTCATGACGCCAGCGGATATGAGCAGCTCATGGGCCGCTGGAGCCGCAAGCTCGCGCCCAAATTCATCGACTTCGCCGGGCTTGCCTGTGGCGAAAAGATCCTCGACGTCGGCTGCGGCACCGGTAGCCTGACGTTCGAGCTGGCGAAATCCGCCGACCTCGCGGCGATCGCGGCAATCGACTTTTCGCCCGTCTTCGTCGAGGCGGCGAAGCGGCGCAACACCGACCCGCGCATCGAGATCCAGCAAGCCGACGCCACCGCCTTGCCGTTCGCCGACGATGGTTTCGACCGCGCGCTGGCGCTGCTCGTGCTCCACTTCGTGCCGGAGGCCGGCAAGGCGGTGGGCGAGATGCGCCGCGTGGTGCGGCCGGGCGGCGTGGTGGCGGCCGTCGTGTGGGATCATCTCGGCGGCATGCCCGGCATGCGCATGATGATCGACACGGTGGCCGCGCTCAGCGAAGGCGGACGCCAGATGCGCAGCCGCTATTGCTTCCAGCCGATGATGCAGCCGGGCGAAATGAAGCGGACTTTTGTCGAGCAGGACCTGGCCGACGTGACCGAAACCGAGCTGATGATCCGCATGGACTACCGCGACTTCGACGACTATTGGGCGCCGATAGCGGCCGGCGAAGGCCCGCTCGGCAAATACATGATGACGCTCGACCCAGCCGAGCGGACGCGCAGCGAGGCCGCCGTCCGCGATGCCTATGAGGCCGGCCGGCCGGATGGCGCACGGTCGTTCGCGAATGTTGCCTGGGCTTGCAGGGGCGTGGTGCGGTAAGGGCGCCGAAGAACCGCCCATCCGCCACCCAGGCCGGTCTCCATGAAGACGCGCCGGCGCTATTGCGGCAGACCGGCGGCCTGCAGCGCCTCGCCGAGGCATTGCGCGAGCGCCGGGGCACAGTGCACGGCCGCGAACTGCCGACCGTAGCGAAACGTCGGATGCAGCTCACGCACCCGCGCGGCCGCCGCCATCGCCTCGTCCAGCCGGCCGAGTTTCGCCAAAGCGGCGGCCAGTTGCACATAGGTGATGCTGTGGGCGGTTGGCCTGCACGGACCTGTATGCGGCGCGGCAGGCCTCGTCATAGCGGCCGCGCAGCAGATGGCTCATCGCCTGCGCGTCGAAGGCGGCGAAGGCCCAGGGGTCGAAGGGGCTGAGCCGCATCCCGCGCTCGCTCCACGCGATGGCCTGCTCCGCTTCGCCGCTCCAGCCGAGGATGACGCTGCCCAGAATGTAGGTCAGGGCGGATGACGGGCTGACGGCGAGCGCGGCTTCCAGGGCGGTGAAGGCGGCCTTGCGGTCATGTCCATCCATGCCGATCGAAAACCCCGCAAGGGTGAGCGCCGAGGCGTCGTCCTGCCCGTGCAGGATGGCCAGGCGGGCGTGGCGTATCGAAGCCTCGCGATCGGCTTCCTGCAAGCCGGCGCGAAGGAACAGGCAATGGTGGCACATGGCGGCATTGCCGTGGGCAAGCGCATAGGTCGGCTCGAGTTCGATGGCGCGTTCGAGCAGCACGAGCGCCTGCGTCACCCGCTCGGGCATGCCGGAATCCACGTCCGGCTGGGCGCGCAGCACGAGGTCGTAGGCATCGAGACTGTCGGGGCGCTTGCGCCTCACCCTCTCGATTTCGACACGCCGCAGGCTGGGCGCGATCGCGCCGACGGCCGCCAGCGCGATCTCATCCTGGAGCGCGAAAATATCGGCGGAGGCGCGGTCGAAGCGCTCGGCCCATATGTGGGCGCCGGTCGAGGTGTCGATCATCTGGCCGGTGACGCGCACGCTGCCGCCGGCCCTGCGCACGCTGCCTTCGAGCACATAGTGGACGCCGAGCTCGCGGCCGACCTGCTTCACGTCCACCGCGCGCCCCTTATAGGTGAAGGAGGAGTTGCGCGCGATGACGAACAGCCAGTTGATGCGCGCCAGGCCGGTGACGATGTCGTCGACGATGCCGTCGGCGAAATAGTCCTGCTCCGGATCACCGCTCAGGTTCGAGAACGGCAGAACCGCGATCGAGGGCTTGCCGGGCCATGTCAGCGTTGCCGCCTCGGGGCCGAGACCACCGATCGCGACCTCGGGCCCGACATAGCGATAGCCGTGCCGCGGCAGCGTCTCGATCCAGCTTCCGCCGCCGGCCGCGCTCTCCAGCATGCGCCTGGCCGCCGCGACCTGCACCGTCAGATTGCTGTCCTCGATCGGTTGGCCCGGCCATGCGGCGTCGATCAGCGCCTGCTTGGGGACCGGCTTGCCCGTGCGTTCGACAAGCAGCGCGAGCAGCGCGACCGCCCGTTGGCCGAGCGGCGTCGGCTGGTCGCCGTGGAACAGGATCCCGGCTTCGCCGTCGATGCGAAAGGGGCCAAAGGCGAGGCTTGTTGCCATTCCCGAAGGAGATACCGTTTGCAATCTTTTCGCAATGATTTCGCAACGGCTTCACGACTGGCCGGCCGGGTAGAGGCATCCTGTGCCGGTGGCTGCGGGAAAAAGCAGCGAACCGATGGAGGATCAAATGAGCGCCGCCCCTGTCATCCGGATGCCCGACGAGAACAAGGGGGTCATGCTGCGGGGCCAGCCGATGGTGTTTCTCGTCACCGGCGCGGATACCAGACACACGAGCATGTTCGACTGGACCATACCGGCCGGCTTCGCCACCGGCCTGCATGTCCATCGCGTGCAGGAAGAGACCTTCTATGTGCTTGACGGCGAATGTGTCTGGTACGTGGGCGGAAAGGTGATCCGGGCGACGCCGGGCACCTTCCTGTTCATTCCGCCCGGCGTGCAGCACAACATCACCAATGTCGGCGAAAGACCGGCCCGCGTGCTGATGACCGTCTCGCCGCCCGGGCATGAGCACTATTTCGAAGATCTTGCGAGGCTCGCCGCAAAGGGCTCCCCGGATCCGAAGGCGCTCGCCGAGCTGCGGAACCGCTACGACACCGACCAGATTTCTACGTTGACGACGAGTGCATAGGGGTCGTTGGTGCATCGGCGAAATTGGCCTACTGGTCCACATCCGCGCCAGCCCGCATCTCGACCTGACCGCCGCGCGCGACCTGCATTTTCGCGAGGTCTGGGTTGATCGCGGGACCGGGCGGCGCCGTCTGCGGATTATGAGCCGGACGCGGTGGCGCGGGGCTGGATGATGTGCCGGGATTTTTGAGGAGGCTGGGTGGGTTTAAACCACTTCAACATGCTTCGGCCAACGTGTTACGCAGGTCTCCAGTATAAACTGTAACCTATGTGTCCGGAACGGACCGGCGGTATTTGGCGCACCCGACAGGATTCGAACCTGTGACCTCTGCCTTCGGAGGGCAGCGCTCTATCCAGCTGAGCTACGGGTGCTTCCCGGCGGGCCGGAAAACGAACCGGGTGAACCGGCAAGTCACGGCTTCTTAGCGGAAGCGGGCGCGGGCTTCAACGGGCAATTGAGATTGGCGTCGCGTCTCAGGGTTCGGGCGGCCCTCGTAGGCGGGAGTCTGTTGCGTACGGCACTCCCCCTCTCCGTCTCGGCTTCGCCGAGCCACCTCTCCCCCACTTTATGGGGGCGAGGAATCCAAGACCCCTCACCCGCCCGCCTCACCTCGCACCGCCCGCCTCCTCACTCCCCTTGCCGCCCTCTTCGCCTTCTTCGCTCCGGTCAGCTCATGCATCGCATCCAGCTGCATCTGCTGCATCTCGGCCAGGCGGGTCCATTGGCGCGAGATGAGGTAGTCGAGTTTTTCGTGCAAATGGCGCACTTCGAGCTCGGCCTTGAGGTTGACGCGGTAGTCGTTGAAGGAGCGCAGGCGGTCTTTCACCTCCTGGCGCTTCTGGCTCATCATGATGATGGGCGCCTGGATGGCGGCGATGCAGGAGAGCAGCAGGTTGAGCAGGATGAAGGGGTAGGGATCGAAGGCGCGGTTCAAGCCCTCGAACAGGTTGATGGCGATCCACACCAGGAGCACGCCGGCGAACGAGATCAGGAACCACCAGCTGCCGCCGAAGGCCGCCATGTTGTCGGAGACGCGGTCGGCAAAGGAGCGATGCTCCTCGAATTCTTCCTCCGAGTTTTCCGAAATGGTGTCCTGCCTGGCGATGGATTCCACCACCTGGCGGTCGAGCTCGGAAAATTCGCCGTGCTCCTGCTGGAGCAGCTCCTCCATGTAGCGCATGCGGTAGCGGCCGAGCTCCTCGCGGCTGATGCGGGCGCCATGCGGCAGGTCGGGATGGTCGGAGCGGATGCGGTCGGCCAGGCTCGGGCGCAAATCGTCGATGCGCACCAGGTCGCGCTTGCGGAATTTGCGGCCCGAGATCGCCGACGGTCTTTTCTTGGGCTTGGCCCGCGAGGCTCCGGGCAAGGCGGGCTCGGAGTCCGGCACCTCCGGCGTGTCGAAATGCTCGTCCGAAACCCCGTGCAGGTCCTCCCCCGTGGTCGGCGCCTCGAAATACTCGCCGCCGCTGTCATTGTCCGCCGCCTGCTGCTCGGACGCCTTGGGAAGGGTGCTCATGATGCGGGCTCCTGCTGTGGTGGAAGACGATAGACCGATGCGGCGATGCTTAGCCAGCATCGCGGCGATTTGGCATGCCTATGCCACGTCTTGCGGACGATTGCGTGACAGGAAGGGGCAGCGGGCCGCCTTTCGGGGCTCGCCTGGTAGACATTCGAGGTTGGCGGCGGCTCTGTGAAATCGTCATCAACCGCCGAGGAACCATAACGGGGGCGAAGCTCCGTCGCGGAGCCTGGATCCATTCCGTGGCATTGGCCGCAGTGGAGCAGAATTGCGAACCGTTGCGGCGCCTGCCGAGTCGCGGCATGGGTCCTCGCGCCGCGTCGCTGCGCTCCTTGCTCCGCCCGTGGATGACGAAGTGATTGGCTGGTGCCCTGGGCGACGGTAATAAAAACCCGCCTTGCGGCGGGTGGCTGGCGCAAATCAGCACCATAGCGAGAAGAGTAGCATAGTTGCCTTCACCCTGTCAAGAAAAAATTCCTATCGGGTCAGTCGACGCCATCGCCCGCTTTCGAGCGACTGCGCCGCCCCTCACTGTCCTGCCGGACATCTCTCCCCGTAGAACGGGGGAGAGAGGGGCTGTTATCGCCGGTTTCGCCCATCACCAACGCTGCAAAAAGGGTGCCGAGGTTGCGGCCAGCCCCTTCTCCCCGTCACCATACGGGGAGAAGTGCCTGGCAGGGCGATGAGGGGCGGCACTGACTTCGATAGTTGAGCAAGCTGGTCCGAAGCGAGGCAGCCCCGCAGCTCGCCCGCTCACTGCTGTTCGGCGTACATCACCCTGGTCGGGGCGTCGGCAACCGCCGGCGATAGGTTGCGCTGGATCAGCGCCTCGACATGGTCGTTACGCTGGCGGGCGCTGTCGGCGCCCATCACCACCACGATCAGCTGGCGGCCGTCGGCTTCGTAGGAGGTGACGATGTTGAAGCCGGAAGCCCTGATATAGCCGGTCTTGATGCCGTTCACGCCGCGCACGCGGCCGAGCATGTCGTTGTGGCCGCGCACCAGCCGGCCGCGGAACATGAAGTCGCTTTCGGAAAAATAGTGGAAATGCTGGGGGAAGCGCTGGTGCAGCGCCATGCCGAGCACCGCCATGTCGCGCGCGCTGGTGACCTGGCCGTCGTCGGGCAGGCCCGAGGCGTTGCGGAAAATGGTGCTGGTCATGCCAAGCTGGCGCGCCTTCGACGTCATCATGGCGGCGAACTCGTCCTCCGAGCCGCCGAGATATTCGCCCACCGCCACCGCCACGTCATTGGCCGACTTGACGACGATGGCGCGGATGGCGGAATCGACGTCGATCGTTTCCCCGCGCCGGAAGCGCATCTTGGTCGGCGGCTGCGAGGCGGCGTGGTCGGAGACCGGGATCTGCGTTTCCTTGGAGACGCGGCCGCTCTCCATCGCCTCGAACAGGAGGTAGAGCGTCATCATCTTGGTCAGCGAGGCCGGATAGCGCTGGGCCCTCGAATTGACCTCGAACAGCTGCTTTCCGCTTCTGATATCGACGACGATGGCCGCGTATTTCTGCGGCGGCGCCGGCACGGCGAGCACAGAGTCCGGCGGTGTCGTGGTCGAGCAGCCCGCAGCCATCAGCAACAGGCCAAGGGCGACGAAAAGTCTCTGGACGAGCGGAAGGCGACGCTGGTTGGACAAGGGCAAGTCTGTTCGGGTCAGGCTGTTGCTGAGATGCGGCGAAGCTAACGTAACCCGCCAGCTGCGTCCATTTGGTTAATGGCGGTAGCCCCAGCTTTGTCTGCTTTCGCAAGCTTGCGTTCCAAGGTGATGCAAAATGCCGGTCGCGGCGCTTGCGCAACCGGTGGCGAACGGTTCTTGTTGCGCTTTCGGATTCGATGAGAGCGCTATGGATACGGTCACCCTCAATGCACGCGGCATTTCGGTTTCGCTGGACACCACGGTCGGCCATATCGCCGACATGGTAGTCGAGGATGGCGGGCGCCGGCTGCGGCCGCTCCACCGCGCACCCTGGGTCGGTGCGCCACGCGAGACGCTGCCGGCCGACCTGCCCGAGGGCACGGTGCGACTGTCCGGCGATTTCCTGTGCGCGCCGTTTTCGCGCAGCGACGTCGAGGAAGCGCCGCTGCATGGCTGGCCGGCCAACAGCGCCTGGGACGTCACCCAGAGCAGCGCCGTGGACGGCGGCTGGCGAGCCGTTTTCCGGCTGCGCCGCAAGGTGATGGGCGCGACCGTCGACAAGATCCTGACGCTGCGCGACGGCCATGCCTTCCTCTATCAGGAACATGTGTTTTCCGGCGGCCGCGGCGCGATCTCCGTCGCCCATCATCCGATGACGGCGATGACGGATGGCGGCCGGCTGGCCTTTTCGCCAAAACGCTTCGCGGCCTCGCCCGCCGATCCGCTGGAGCCCGATCCCGCGCGCGGCCGCTTCCTGCTCGCCTATCCCGGGCGCAGCAGCGATCTTGGCCATTTTCCCGCTGCCGGCGGCGGCACGCTCGACCTGACGGATTACCGCATGGATGACCGGCGCGAGGATTTTGTCACGCTAGTCGAGGCCGATCATGGCGGGCCGGGCTGGACGGCCCTGGCGCGCCGGGCCGAGGACGATCTGGTTCTGGTGCTGAAGAACCCGGCGGAGCTGCCGGTCACCATGCTGTGGTTCAGCAATGGCGGCCGCGACTACGCGCCGTGGAGCGGCCGGCATCTCGGCGTGCTCGGCATCGAGGACGGGCGCACGGCGATAGGCCATGCCGCCTCGATCGGCGACAACTGGCTGACACGCGAAGGCGTGGCGACCGCTTTCGCGCTCGGCGAAGGCGCCAGCGTCTCCTTCCGCCATGTCATCGGCGCCCTGCCGCTGGCGGGCGGCGAGCCGCCGCAAGAGGTCACCACGGCGGAGGGCCGCATGCGGCTCCTGGGCGGAGGCTCGGCGCGGGAGGTGCCGTTCGACAGCGATTTCCTGCGCATCGGGCAGGCTGCGGCTGGTTGAGCGGATTGGCTTCGAACGTCGGCGTTTCGACACTTGACCACCGCACCTTACCCAAAATGCCGGTTTGAAATTTCCGCCGAGTGCCGCCAGAATAACGGTCGCGCCAACCATCAGGGGCAAGCGAGGCCGCCATGTCCGAAATCGCCCATCTCGCCGCCACCATCTTCAAGCGCGCCGGCAAGGCAAAGCGCTTCATCGTCGCCATTGCCGGACCGCCGGGGGCCGGCAAGTCGACATTGTCGGCCAGCCTGCACGATCTCTTGCCGGAAGGCGCCGTGGAGGTCGTGCCGATGGACGGCTTCCACTATGACGACGTCGTTCTCAACCAGCGCGGGCTGCGCGCGCGAAAGGGCGCGCCGGATACGTTCGACTTCGGCGGCTTCGAGACGCTTCTGAAGCGCATCCGGGCGGGAGAGCCCGACATCGCCATCCCGGTGTTCGACCGCGGCATGGAACTGTCGCGCGCCGCGGCGGCGATCATCGGCGCGGAGACCAAATTCATCCTGGTCGAGGGCAATTACCTGCTGCTCGACGAGGAGCCGTGGTCGCGGCTGGCGCCGCTGTTCGATTTCTCGATCTTCGTCGAGGTGCCGCGCAACGAGCTCGAGCGCCGGCTGATGGAGCGCTGGCACGAACATGGCCGCTCCGAGGAGGATGCGCGCGCCTGGATCGCCTCCAACGACATGCCCAACATCGAACGCGTGCTGGCGCGGCGCCGGGCGGCCGACCTGGTGATTGGTTAACCTGCTTAATTGTCGGTATTTTTCGACGGGAACCTTAAGGGGTTTCGCACCGTTATGGCGGGGAACCGATTGTCCTGCGTAAGGGGATTTTGCAATGGCAACCAAGGCAAGAAAACCCGCGACCGCCAAGACCAGGACGACGAAGACGACGCAGGCGAAAGCCGGCGCTGGTCCGGCGATCGCCGAACGTTCGAAGGACGCCAAGCCCAGCTTCGGTAAGGCCGCGCCTCGGAAGGTCGCGGCCGCGACCGCAAAGCCGGCCAGCGCGCGCAAGCCGGCGCCAGAGAAATCCGGCGCCGTCCGCACCGTGGCAAGCGTCGCGGCCGGTGCGGTGGTGGCGACGGCACGCGGCGCCGCTTCGCTGGCGGCTTCCGTGATGGGCAAGGGCGGCCCGAAAGCCAAGGCGAAATAGCCCAGCCGAGTCGGCCAAGGCTACGGTATCCCGCCAGGGCGGCGGGCCGCTTCAGCCCTTTGCCGGGATTGTCAGGCCCTTCTGCACCGCCGGCCGAGCCAGGCCGCGCTCCAGCCATGCCGCCACATGCGCGAAATCATCGAAGCCGACGAGGTCGCGCGCTTCATAGAAGCCGATCAGATTGCGCACCCAGCCGATGAGCGAGATGTCGGCGATGGTGTAGTCATTGTCCATGATCCATCGGCGGCCCTTCAGCCTGCCGTCGAGAACGCCGAGCAGGCGGCGCGATTCATCGCGGTAGCGCTCCAGCGGCCGCTTGTCGGCAATCTCACGGCCGGCGAATTTGTGGAAAAAGCCGACCTGGCCGAAGATCGGGCCGACGGCCGCCATCTGGAAGAACACCCACTGGATCGTCTCGTAGCGCCGCGCCGCGTCCGCCGGGACGAGCAGGCCGGTCTTGTCGGCGAGGTAGAGCAGGATGGCGCCGGACTCGAACAGGCCGATCGGCTTGCCGTCGGGACCGTTCGGATCGATGATCGCCGGTATCTTGCCGTTGGGATTGAGCGACAGGAATTCCGGCGTCCAGCTTTCGTTTTTGCCGATGTCCACATAATGCGGCTCGTAGGCCAGGCCGATCTCTTCCAGGGCGATCGATATCTTCACCCCGTTCGGGGTCGTCGCCGAATAGAGCTGGATCCGGTCCGGATGCCTGGCCGGCCAGCGGGCGGTGATTGGAAAGGCGGACAGGTCGGCCATCGAGAACTCCTGGGCGGGGATTTCGCACCGAGCGGCGCGGTCTGGGTGGGGTCGGCAAAGAATTAGGCGCACGCCCCGGCACGATCAATGCGGCGTCAGGCGTTTGGCCGTGCACGCACAGTCAACAAATCGAATGATGCCGGCATCGGGAGCCGGCAGATTGACCTGCCGGGCAGAACATGATCGCCCGGGATCAGATCGCCTTGAAGGCCAGCACCGCATTGGTGCCGCCAAAGGCGAAGCCGTTGCTGATGGCGGCGCGCACCTTGCGCTCGCGCGCGACGTTCGGCGTCACGTCGAGATCGCAATCGGGGTCGGCCTCGCGGAAATTCGCCGTGGGCGGCACCACGCCCTCTCGGATCGCCATCACGCAGGCGATCATCTCCAGCCCGCCCGAGGCGCCAAGGCAATGGGCATGCATCGACTTGGTCGAGGAGACGGAAAGCGAGCGCGCGTGCTCGCCGAAGACGCGCTTGATCGCGGCGGTCTCGATCTGGTCATTGGCCTTGGTGCCGGTGCCGTGCGCATTGAGGTAATCGATGTCCTCGGGATTCAGCCCGGCGTCCGCCAGGCAGAAACGCATCGCCGCTTCCGGCCCTTCTATGGTCGGCGCAACGATGTCGGAGGCATCGGCCGAGAGGCCGGCGCCGACGATTTCGGCGAGGATGTTTGCGCCGCGCGCCACCGCATGGTCGTAGCTTTCCAGAACCGCCATGCCGGCGCCTTCGCCGAGCACCAGGCCCTGACGGTCGGCCGAAAATGGCCGGCAGGTATCGGGCGACAGCACGCGCAGCGCCTCCCACCCCTTCAGCACGCCCCAGACCAGCGGTGCCTCGGTGCCGCCGGCGACCATGACGTCGGCGCGGCCGAGCCTGATCTGGTCGACCGCCGATGCGATGGCGTGGTTGGCCGACGAGCAGGCCGAAGTGACGCCGAACACCGGTCCGCGCAGGCCGAGATGCATGCTGACCTGGCCGGCGGCGGCGCCCGGCATGACCTTCGGCACCGTGAAGATGCCGGCGCGATTCTTGCCTTCGATCAGGATGGCGCGGTAGTTCTCCTCAACCGTCTCGAAGCCGCAGACGCCGATGCCGATAACGGCGCCCATGCGGTAGGTATTGTCCGCATGGGCGGCCAAGCCGGACTGCTGTAAGGCTTCGCGGGCGGCAATCACCGCCAACAGGCTGAAACGGTCCATCGACACCAGCTGCTTGCGCTCGATGCCATGGTCGGGCAGCGCCTTGATCTCGCAGCCGATCTTGACCTTCAAATCGTGCAGGAACGGGTTATCGATGGGGCCGATCGCCGAGCGGCCGGCGCGCATCTCGGTCCAGATCGCCGGCACGTCGGTGCCAAGCCCGCACAAACCGCCGATGCCGGTAATGACGACGCGCTTGTGCATCCGGTCAGGCTTTTTTCGCGATCAGCGCGCGAACGGCCTCGACCATGTCGCCAACATTCTTCAGGTTGCTCCAGGCATCGACCGTGTTCATCTCGATCTCGATGCCATACTGCTCCTCGAGATCGAAGATGATCTCGGTCAGTTCCAGCGAATGGATGCCGAGCGCCGTCAATTCGGTGCTGGTGGTGATCTCCTCGCCGCCCGGCTCGGCATGAGCCTTGATCTTTTCGATGATTTCGGTCGCCAGTTGGTCAGCCATTCGGTTTCTTCCCCACTTTGTCGTTTCCCGACGCCAACTGAACAGCGCCTTTTTGTCCTCGATATCAGGCCGCGACCGTCGCCTTGGACCCCCGCCAGGCGTCGCATGAGCGTACCAAGGTGGCTCCCTCTATAGAAACGGAAACGCCATCAAGCAACAAGCTATATATCGACAAAACCGCCGCGGTGCTTAACCTGGACGGCGTGGATACGATCGAACATACCGGATTTTCGGCTCCGCCGGCGCAGCGGGCGGCCGGACTGGCGCAGCTCGTCTGCGCCAGTCAAGACGGCCGCACACGGCTGCGCCGCCTCTATCAGGACGGTTCCGCCAAGATAAGGATGCCGGCCGTTTCCGGCGGCCCGCTGGAAGCCGTGCTGATCAACACCGCGGGCGGGCTGACCGGAGGCGACCGCCTCGGCTGGGAGATCGACGTCGGCGCGCATGCCAGCGCCACGATAACGACGCAGGCCTGCGAGAAAATCTATCGCGCCGCTTCCGACCGGGCCGAAGTCAGCGTCCGGCTAACGGTCGGCGAAAACGGCCGCGTCGCCTGGCTGCCGCAGGAGACCATCGTTTTCGACCGATCGGCCTTTGCCCGCACGCTCGACCTTGATCTTGCCGCCGGCGCCGAGGCGCTGGTGCTGGAAGCCACCGTCTTCGGCCGGACGGCGATGGGCGAACGCGCGGTCCAGGGCGGCTTTCACGACCGCTGGCGCGTCCGCCGGGGCGGGGCTCTCATCCATGCCGAGGATTTCCGCATCGGGCCCGACATCGCCGCGACCCTGGCGCGCCCACCGATTGCCGGCGGCGCCGTCGCCATGGCGACGGTGCTATTGATCTCGCCGCGGGCGGAAGCGCTTCTCGATCCGGTTCGGGAGATCATCGGCGGCCAGGGCGGCGCCAGCACCTGGAGCGTGCAGGAATCTGGCAAGCTTCTTGCGAGGCTGTATGCCGGCGACGGCTACCGGCTGCGCCAGCATCTGGTTCCGCTCGTCGGCTTGCTCAACGGAAAGGCGGGGCTGCCCAAAATATGGTCACTGTGATCGTGTCCGCATCATTTCAGGGAAACGCATGAACCTGACGCCGAGGGAAAAGGACAAGCTGCTGATAGCCATGGCGGCGGTCGTGGCGCGCAAGCGTCTGGAGCGCGGCGTCAGGCTCAATCATCCGGAGGCAATCGCGCTGATCACCGACTTCGTCGTCGAAGGCGCCCGCGACGGCCGTCCCGTCGCCGAGCTGATGGAAGCCGGCGCCCACGTCGTCAGCCGCGCGCAGGTGATGGAAGGCATCGCCGAGATGATCCATGACGTGCAGGTGGAGGCGACATTCCCCGACGGCACCAAGCTGGTGACCGTGCATGAGCCGATACGGTGAGGAGACAGATATGCTTGAGCTGCGCCCGAACTGCGAATGCTGCGACAAGGACCTGCCGCCGGAGGCGACGGATGCGTTGATCTGCACCTTCGAATGCACCTTCTGCGCCGATTGCGTCGAAGACGTGCTCGGCGGCGTCTGCCCCAATTGCGGCGGCAATTTTTCGGCACGGCCGATCCGTCCGGCGGCAATGCTGAAGAAATATCCCGCTTCGACCACGCGCATCCTCAAGGCTGAGGGTTGTGGCCCGCGCGAGGCCGCGTGAACGCCAGACGACCCTGATAGGCCAGACGATCCTGATAGGAAAGACGCACCGATGATCTCAGCACAGATGAAACGCACAGCCCTCTCGGCGATTCTGCTCATGGCAGCCGCCATGCCCGCTTATGCCCATGTCGGGGCCGGCACGACCTCCTCCTTCGCGGCCGGCTTCATGCATCCGCTCTCCGGCCTCGACCACATGACGGTGATGGTCGCGGTCGGCCTGTGGGCGGCACAGAAAGGCGGCGAGGCTGTGTGGGCATGGCCGGCCGCGTTCGTCGGCGTCATGCTGGCCGGCGGTGCGCTCGGCATGCTGCATGTGCCGCTGCCGTTCGTCGAGCCGGGCATATTGGCGTCGGTGGTGGCGCTCGGATTGTTCGTGGCGCTGGCCGTCGATCTTCCTGTCACGGCCGGCGTCGCCATCATCGGCGCGTTCGCGCTGTTTCATGGTCACGCCCATGGCACCGAAGTACCGGAAAATGCCGCAGGGCTTGAATATATGGCCGGCTTTGCCGTCGCCACGGCGCTGCTGCACGCCGCCGGCATCGCCGCCGGGCTTGGCCTCGGCAGGCGGTTTCGCGTGCTCATGCGGGCCGCTGGTGCCGCCTGCACGGCGATCGGGCTCGGCCTCGTCCTCGGCGCCGTGTGACGAACGATGATCCCGGGTGAAATCATTCCCGCCGACGGCGACATCGACCTGAACAAAGGCCTGCCGACGGTTACGCTCAAAGTGGCCAACAGCGGCGACCGGCCAATCCAGGTCGGCAGCCACTATCATTTCTTCGAGACCAATGAGGGCTTGAAATTCGACCGCGAACAGGCGCGCGGCATGCGCCTCGACATCGCCGCCGGCACCGCCATGCGCTTCGAGCCCGGACAGGAGCGCGACGTTACGCTGGTGCCGCTGGGCGGCAAGCGCGAGGTCTATGGCTTTCAGCAGAAGGTGATGGGCAGGCTGTGAGGCCGAGGGCGTCTCATGCGCGGCGTGCAAAGAGGGCAAAGGGCTTTCGGGCCAGCACGAAAGCGAGTTGTGCCCTCGGCTCAATCGGACGGCTTGGCCGCCGCATAGATGACGATCTTTCCGGGGTCGTCGAATTCCACGGCGAGAACGTCCTGCGCAAGCACGCGTCGCGAGTCGATGGCGTTGAACAGCAGCGCGTTGGCCTCGATCTCCTTGCGCAGCTCCGCAATGTCGTCCTGATGCTGCTTGACCTTGGTTTCGATCGCCGGCGGCGGACCGCCTTCGGTGCGCGCGGCATCGGTCAGGAACACGATATCGACCTTGTCGAGCTTGGATGTCTTGCGCACCGTGCCGATGTTTTCACGCGTCCGATCAATCGCCCTGGCAACTTTGCCGGCTTCGGCATCGCTCCTGGTTTCTTCCTGCTTGACGTCCGAGCCGATGATCCGGTTGACGGTCTCAGGGCTTTCGAGCCCTTGTGCGTGAAGGGAGGCTCCGGGGCTGCCCACCGCCAGGAATGCCATGGAGGCGAAGGCATAGAGCCGTCTCTTGCCGGGATTGATCGCCATCGCTCGCTCCTGGACGGGTTCATTTCGCGGCGCCGTTCAGCGCCGATGAAACGAAACGGCTCCTGCCCGGCCAAGGTTCCCTTCCAGATAGCGCGGGCGGACCGGACGACGGCCCGCCGCGCAGGCGCGCCGTCAGCTCGCCTTCTTGGTGATCAGGGTCAGGGCGCCGTTGGGCTCCATGCTGGCCGCGACCACCTGCGCCGAGGTCATTCCCTTGGCCTCGAGGGCGGATTTGACCTTAGGCGTGGCATCGATCGAGCTGCGCAGCTTCTGCAGGCCGGCATCGCCGCGCTGGGCGATCACCTGGTTGACCTGCGTCTGGGTGTCCTTCGGCAGTTCGGTGATGTCGACGATGTTGACGCTCTGGATCGTCGGCGCGGCCTGCTGCCCGCCGGGGGCGGGCGCGGCCGGCGCTGCTGGAGCGGGCTGCTGCTGGGCAATGGCGGCACCCGCCAGCATCAGGGTGGCGGCAGCGGCGAGAACTATCGTTTTGCGCATGGATTTTCCTTCCATCGATTTGGCAAACGGTCGTTTTGGGGTGACCCTCCAACCTCAACCGCCAAATGGGATCAGAAGGTGTCGACCAGCGGGTCATTGCGTGACCATTGGATGGCAGCAATGTGCAGCCCGGTTTCACCAGCACCGCAATTCGGGAGCAATCACTGATGGCCAGAATAACCCGCGCCGCCTATGCGCAGATGTACGGCCCGACGGTCGGCGACAGGGTGCGGCTTGCCGATACCGAACTCTTCGTCGAGGTCGAGAGGGATTTCACCATTCATGGCGAGGAGGTGAAATTCGGCGGCGGCAAGGTCATCCGCGACGGCATGGGCCAGAGCCAGGTTTCCCGCGCTGAAGGAGCGGTCGACACCGTCATTACCAATGCGCTGGTGATCGACGCCAGCGCCGGCATCTTCAAGGCCGATATCGGCCTCAGGGACGGCCGCATCGCGGCAATCGGTAAGGCCGGCAACCCGGACACGCAGGATGGCGTCACCATCATCATCGGCCCCGGCACCGAGATCATCGCCGGCGAAGGCAAGATCCTTACCGCGGGCGGCTTCGACGCGCATATCCATTTCATCTGCCCGCAGCAGATCGAGGAAGCGCTGATGTCGGGCATCACCACGATGCTGGGCGGCGGCACCGGCCCGGCGCACGGCACGCTCGCCACCACCTGCACGCCCGGGCCATGGCACATGGCGCGCATGATCCAGTCCTTCGACGCCTTCCCGATGAATATCGGCCTGTCGGGCAAGGGCAACGCTTCCCTGCCCGCGGCGCTCGAGGAGATGGTGCTGGGCGGCGCCTGCTCGCTGAAGCTGCACGAGGACTGGGGCACGACGCCGGCCGCGATCGACTGCTGCCTGTCGGTGGCCGACGACCATGACGTGCAGGTGATGATCCACACCGACACGCTCAACGAGAGCGGCTTCGTCGAGAACACGGTGGCGGCGATCAAGGGCCGCACCATCCATGCCTTCCACACCGAAGGCGCGGGCGGCGGGCATGCGCCCGACATCATCAAGGTCTGCGGCCTGCCCAACGTCATCCCGTCCTCGACCAACCCGACGCGGCCCTACACGGTCAACACGCTGGCCGAGCATCTCGACATGCTGATGGTCTGCCACCATCTGTCGCCGTCGATTCCGGAAGACATTGCCTTCGCCGAAAGCCGCATCCGCAAGGAGACCATCGCGGCGGAGGACATTCTGCACGACATCGGTGCCTTCTCGATCATCTCCTCGGATTCACAAGCGATGGGCCGCGTCGGCGAAGTGGTGATCCGGACCTGGCAGACCGCCGACAAGATGAAGCGCCAGCGCGGTTCGCTGCCGCAGGAGACCGGCAACAACGACAATTTCCGCGTCCGCCGCTATATCGCGAAATACACGATCAACCCTGCCATCGCGCATGGATTGTCCAGGGACATCGGCTCGGTCGCTGTCGGCAAACGCGCCGACCTGGTGCTGTGGAACCCGGCCTTCTTCGGCGTCAAGCCTGATATGGTACTGATCGGCGGCATGATCGCGGCGGCGCCGATGGGCGACCCCAACGCCTCGATCCCGACGCCGCAGCCGATGCACTATCGGCCGATGTTCGGCGCCTATGGCAAGGCGCGCACCAACTCGTCGGTAACCTTCGTCTCGAAGGCGGCACTGGAGTCCGGTCTGCACGGCCGGCTCGGTGTCGACAAGCAGTTCGCCGCGGTCGAAAACACGCGTGGCGGCATCGGCAAGCACTCCATGGTGCTCAACGACGCCACGCCGCATATCGAAGTCGATCCCGAGACTTACGAGGTTCGTGCCGACGGCGAACTCTTGACCTGCGAACCAGCGACGGTGCTGCCGATGGCCCAGCGATATTTTCTGTTTTGATAAGATCGCCGCGAGCCATTGCCCTCGTTAAATGCGGCGGTGAGTGGGTTGTGCCGACTGCCCGAATGGGCCCACTCGTTCTCCGCGGACTTGGAAATTGTGCACTTTGGGAGCAATATCTCCTCAATGAACAAGATATTTCGCAAACAGCAATTGACGCCCTACGAGGCCGACTATGCTCAGTGGTGCGCCGAGCAGGGCGCGTTGCTGCGCGAAGGTCGTCTTTCCGACCTCGATCGTGAGAATGTTGCCGAGGAGATCGAGAGCTTGGGGCGGAGCGACAAAAGGGAAATTGCGAGCAGACTTGGCACTTTGGTCCTTCACTTGCTGAAATGGGAGTTTCAGTCTGAGCAGCGCAAAACGGGCTGGTTGCTGACAATTCGGGAGCAACGGCTTCGGATTGAGGGCCTGCTTGATGAAAGTCCGAGCCTCAAAAAATATCCTGCGCAGGTGCTCGATCGAGAGTTCAAGATAGCAAGATTAAAGGCATTGGACGAAACAGGCCTGAGAGATCGGGATTTCCCTGTCCATTGCCCCTATGGGATCAAGGAAATCTTGGACGATGATTATTTCCCAGGATCACCGTGGTCTTCAGACAACCTTATGCGCGAATAGACTGATAGTGGTGTGTTGACGGACGTTCCATCACCTGGCGAGCATTCGGCATGGCCACCGAAATAGCTTCGCCCCACGACATCTTCCCGCATATCCGCATCGTCATGGGCATGGTGATCGGGCTCGGCGTCGCGCGCCTGTTGTCGGGGGTGGCGCGCATCGTCCAGCATCCCGGCCAGTACCGGCTCTATACGGTGCATCTGGCCTGGGTCGCTTCGGTGCTGTTGATGCTGGTGCATTTCTGGTGGTGGGAGTTCGGCCTCTACGCCATCGAAACATGGACCTTCGGCAAGTACCTGTTCATCATCTTCTACGCCATCACCCTGTTCCTGCTCTGCGCGCTGCTGTTTCCGGATTCGATGCTCGACTACACCAGCTATGAGGATTTCTTCTATTCGCGCCGCGCCTGGTTCTTCGGCCTGCTGGCCGCGACCTACGTGCTCGACGTGATCGACACGCTGCTGAAGGGGCCGGAGCATTTCGCCCGCTTCGGCAACGAATATCTGTTCCGCACGCCGGTCTTCGTCGCGCTGTGCATCGCCGCGATCCTGGTGCGCGACCGCCGCTTTCACATCGCCTTCGTCGCCGCGGCGCTGATCTATCAGATATCGTTCATCCTGCGGCTGTTCGACACGATCGTATGACGGCCGCGGATGCTCTAGGCTGACCGGGAAAGGCAGGGTTCAACCATGTACAAGGCCGTCGGATCGCGTGGATCCCGGGTCAGCCGTGTTCTGTGGATGCTCGAAGAACTCGGGCAGGCCTATGAATTCGTCGAAATTCCCCTGCGCTCGCCCGAAGCCTATGCGCTCAACCCCTCGGGCAAGGTGCCGATCCTGATCGACGGCGAGCTGACGCTGACGGATTCGGCGGCGATCTGCGTCTATCTCGCCGATAAGCACGCGGACAAGGGCATGGGCGCCAGTCCCGGTCTCGCAGGCCGCGCCGAAATGGATTCCTGGATGCATTTTGCCCAGAGCGAGTTCGAGGCGCCGCTGTGGAACAAATTGCGCCACCGCTTCCTGCTGCCCAGGGAAGTCCGGGTCGACGTCGGCCCCGCGGCCGCTTACGATTTCGCCTCCGAGGTCAAGGCGCTGGAGCGCCGGCTTGGCGACAAGCCTTTCGCGCTCGGCGACCGGTTCTCGGCTGTCGACGTGCTGCTCGGCGACATGGGCGGCTGGGCGCGCGCCGGCCGGTTCCCGGTCGAATCCGACCGCGTCAACGCCTATTTCGACCGCGTGCTTTCACGCCCTGCCAGTGCCCGGGCGCAAGCCAATGGCGGAGCCATGAAATGAAGCTCAACCTCAACACCGACTTCACGAAGTTCCCGCGCGCCATCTCGGTGCTGACCTCCGGCAATGCCGGCACCACGGCGCCATCCGGCCGCGCGGTTCTTGCCCATGACGAGCGGCATCTGCGCCGCCGGGCGATCGAATTGTCCGACGGCAGCAAGGTGCTGGTCGACCTGCCGGAGCCCGTCGCGCTCAACGACGGCGACCGGCTGGTGCTGGAAGACGGCCGCCACGTCGAGATCATCGCGGCGCCGGAGGAGGTCTATGATATCCGCGCCCGCGACGCCGTGCATCTGGCGGAACTGGCCTGGCATATCGGCAACCGCCATCTCGCGGCGGCGATAGAGGCGGAGCGCATCCTCATCCTGCGCGATCATGTCATCAAGGCGATGCTGGAGGGGCTCGGGGCCACGGTGCGCGAGGTCTCCGAGCCGTTCAAACCGGTGCGCGGCGCCTATTCCGGCGGCCATGACCACGGCCATGCGCACGCCCACAGCCACGCCGAAGCGCATTCGCACAGCCATTCGCATTCGCACGACCATCACGATCATCACGATGATCATCATGATCACCATGACTGACCAGCCATCCGGGGTCGCCCTGCTGCGATTGATGGCGTGGCTGTCGCCGGTCTTTCCGGTCGGCGGCTTTTCCTACAGCCATGGCCTCGAGCGCGCCGCGCATGATGGGCTGGTGACCGATGCGGCGGGCCTCGCCGCTTGGCTTGAAACGCTGGTCGAGATGGGCTCCGCCTGGAACGATGCCGTGCTGTTCGCGGAGAGCTGGCGCAACGCCCGCGACGGCGGCGATCCGGCCGAAGTCGCCACACTGGCGGAGGCGTTGGCCGGGTCGCGTGAGCGCCATGCCGAGACCATGCTGCAAGGTGCGGCTTTCCTCAAAGCGGCCGCCGCCTGGCCCACTCCCGTGCTGGAGCGCTTGCCCGCCGATTGTGCGTACTGCGTCGCCGTCGGCGCTGTTGCCGGCGGCAATGGTATCGCGCTTCAGGACGCGCTGTCCGCCTTCCTGCAGGCCTTCTTCTCCAACCTCGTCCAGGCCGCGATCCGGCTGGGCGTCATCGGACAAAGCGGCGCGACCAGTTTGCTCGCCGGCTTCGAGCCGCTGGCCCTTGCGACCGCCGCCCGCGCATCCCGCTCGACATTGGATGATCTCGGCGGTTGCGCCTTTGTCTCTGATATCGTGGCGATGCAGCACGAAACCCAGTATTCGCGATTGTTCCGCTCATGATCGTCCTTGCCTTCGTCCTCTCATTCGTCCTGCTGGTAATCACCGCGTTGCACGTTTATTGGGGCATTGGCGGGATATGGCCGGGCAAGGATGCGGCGTCCTGCGCGCATGCGGTCGTCGGCTTTCGCGGCGTCGACGAGATGCCGGCGCCGTTCGCCTGCTTTGCCGTCGCCGCCTGCCTGGCGCTGGCAACGCTCTGGCCGATGGCTCTGGAGGGTGTGTTTGCCTCGCCCTTTCCTGGGCAAGGCCTCGCCGCCACCGCGCTGCTGATCGGGCTGGTGTTTCTCGGACGCGGCATTGCCGGCTTCACGCCCCGGTGGCGCCGGCTGGCACCGGAACAGCCTTTCGCGCGGCTCGATAGGAGCCTTTATTCGCCGCTGTGCCTGCTGATCGGGCTCGGCTTCGCAGTTCTCGCCATCACGGAGTTCCCGACATGACGCAGCCCAACGGTCCTCTTCGCATCGGCATTGGCGGCCCCGTCGGTTCGGGCAAGACGACGCTCACCGAGAAACTGTGCAAGGCGCTGCGTGAGGAATTCTCCATCGCCGTCGTCACCAACGACATCTACACAAGGGAAGACGCCATGATGCTGGCGCGGCTGCAGGCGCTGCCGGAAGAGCGCATCGTCGGCGTCGAGACCGGCGGCTGCCCGCACACCGCCATCCGCGAGGACGCCTCGATCAATCTGCAGGCGATCGCGGAGCTCAACCGCAAATTCCCCGATCTCGACATCATCTTCATCGAATCCGGCGGCGACAACCTTGCCGCCACCTTCTCGCCGGATCTCGCCGATCTCACGCTCTATGTCATCTCCGTCTGCCAGGGCGAGGAGATCCCGCGGAAAGGCGGTCCGGCGATCACCCGTTCCGATTTCCTGATCATCAACAAGAGCGACCTGGCGCCCTATGTGAACGTCAATCTCGACGTGATGGAGAGCGACGCCACCCGCATGCGCGGCAAGCGGCCGTTCGGCTTCACCGACCTGTCGCGCGGCAAGGGGTTGCGGGAGGTGATCGATTTCATCGTCGAGCATGGCGGCTTGAGGCTCGGGACCGCCGCAAGCACGGCGGCGTGAGCCGGCTGCACCAACCGAAACCGGTTGCGGGCACAAGCAGGGCACGGCATTGTTCCTAAAACCCGGAGGATTTTTCGATGAGCATCGCCCGCCTGCAAAAGGAACCGCTGACCAACCTGCCCTTCTACGAGGAGCGCGTCGATCTTGCCTGCGCCTTCCGCTGGACGGCGCGGCTCAACATGCACGAGGCGGTGGCCAACCATTTCTCGCTGGCGGTCAACGAGGACGGCACAAAATTCCTGATGAACCCCAATCAGGTGCACTTCTCGCGTATCAAGGCGAGCGACCTTTTGATGATCGACGCCAACGATCCCGAGACGCTGTCCGGCCCGAATGCGCCCGACCCGACGGCGTGGGGCCTGCACGGCGCCATCCACCGCAACGTCCGTCATGCGCGCTGCGTCATGCATGTGCATTCCATCCACGCCACCGTGCTGGCCTCGCTCGCCGATTCGAGGCTGCCGCCGATCGACCAGAATTCGGCGATGTTCTTCAACCGCCATGTGGTCGACGCCCATTATGGCGGTCTGGCCTTCGAGGAAGAGGGCGAGCGCTGCTCGCAGCTCCTGACCGACCCCAAGGTCAAGGTAATGGTGATGGGCAATCACGGCGTGCTGGTCATCGGCGACACGGTGGCCGACGCCTTCAATCGCATGTTCTATTTCGAACGCGCCGCCGAGACCTACATCAAGGCGCTGTGGACCGGGCGGCCGCTGCGCACGCTTTCCGACGCCATCGCCGAGAAGGCGGCACGCGAAATGGACGACTATCCCGGCCAGGCCGAGCGGCATCTCAGCGAACTGAAGGCGATCCTCGACGAGCAGGAGCCGGTCTATCGGAACTGAGGTTTAAAGCCCCAGTTCAGCCCGCAATTCCTCGGCGCTGTTGATGACCACCGCACCGGGCGGGCCGTCCATCGGTTTTTCCGGCCAGAAGATCGTCTTCATGCCTGCCGCCAGCCCCGCCATGGCGCCCGGCCAGCTGTCGTCGACCGCCACCGCGTTCGCGGGATCGACATCGGCCAGATAGGCGGCGCGCAGGAACGGCTCGGCTTGCGGCTTGCCTTCGCGCACGTCGTTGCGGCTGATGGTCTTCATGCCTGGATAGATCAGGCCGACCATGTGCAGATTGGCGTCGACGATCATGCGGTCGGAATTCGAGACCACGGCCTGCTGCACGCCAAGTGCGCGCAATTCGTTGAAGATCTCGATCGCACCGGGGCGCGGCTTCAATGTCGTGACAAGCGGCAGATAATGCTCGTATTTATGGACGATCCACTCGTCGAAGGGCAGATCCAGGCCGAACTCGTCGCGCATCATCAGGTAGACCGGCCAGGCAGCGACCCCGAGAACGCGCTCATGCAGGTCGGGCGGAGGCTGAAGGCCGACATTGCGCATCGCCGCCACCAGGGCTGCTTCGTGCAGCGGTTCGCTGTCGACCAGCGTGCCGTCCATGTCCCAGAAAACCGCTTTCGGTGTCATGCAACGCTCCTTTTGGCGTTCCCTTAAAGGGTTTACCCCGCGAGATAAACCATCCGGACGGCAGAACGTGCCACCTGTCGGAACGGAAATCCTCCTTTTGCCTGCCGTGGAATCCCCAGGCCGACGATGATCCGGCCGATCCCACGCCCGCATGCGCAAGCAATTGCCCTGGCGATTTGACAATTGCGCAGCGCGCGGTTCCCTGCGAAAGTAGGCGCGACCGGTTCCATGACCGGCGGTTTCGGGAGGCAGGACGTGAACAACCGGCAGGAGGGGGGCAGCAACAGGTTGGACGATGCCGCGCGCGCGGGCTGGCTTTATTACGTCGCCGGCAACACGCAGGACCAGATCGCCGCCACGCTCGGCATCTCGCGGCAGACTGCACAGCGGCTGGTGTCGCTGGCAGTGTCGGAAGGCCTGATCAAGGTGCGCGTCGACCATCCGATCGCCAACTGCCTCGACCTCGCCGCCCGCCTGAAGTCGCGCTTCGCGCTCGACCTGGTCGAGGTGGTGCCGAGCGACCCGACCTCGTCGTCGACGACGATCGGTATCGCCGAGGCGGCGGCAGCGGAAATCGAGAGGCGGCTGAGATCGCCGGCGCCGATCGTGCTGGCGATCGGCACCGGCCGTACGCTGAAGGCGGCGATCGAGCAACTGCCGCCGATGGAGTGCCCGCAGCACAAGGTGGTGTCCCTGACCGGCAATATCTCGCCGGACGGTTCGGCCGCTTTCTACAACGTCATCTTCACCATGGCCGACAGGGTCAAGGCGCGGTCGTTCCCGATGCCGTTGCCGGTCATCGCCTCCTCGCCGCAGGAGCGCGAGATGCTGCTCAGCCAGCCGATGATCCAGCCGACGCTGGCGCTGGCCGCGGAGGCCGACGTCACCTTCGTCGGCATCGGCGACCTCGGCCCGAAGGCGCCGCTCTATGAGGACGGCTTCATCTCCGACGCCGAGCTGAAGGCGCTACAGAAGGCCGGCGGCGTCGCCGAAATTGTCGGCTGGGTGTTCGATCGCGACGGCCGCATGATCGAGGGCATCACCAACGACCGGGTGTCGTCGGCGGCCCTGCCGTCACGCGAGAAGTCGCTGGTCATCGCGCTCGCCATGGGTGAACGCAAGCTGCCGGGCATCCTGGCGGCCGTGAACCGCCGGCTGGTCAACGGCCTCATCACCGACGAACGAACCGCCGCCGCCCTGCTGGCGAGCGGGTGAGCCAAAAGCCTCGAGGCAACATCGATTTGCGATAAAATCCGGGCCTGCTATCCATGCCGTCCGAAAGGATCGTTGCCGTCGAGGAAGCCAAGGTCCCGCTGCAGGTGCGGCGACAGGTCCCTGATGTCGAGATGCGCCTTTTTCCTGGTCGCGAACCAGCCGAATCCGTCCGCAAGCCATGAAATCCAGCGATGATCCGGAGCGGGAGTGCATTTTTGCTGCGCCATGGTCATGATCGTCAACCTTCGCTATCTTCAACCCGAGTGACGGGCTGAGGATGAATGTCGGTCTTGCCGGCCGCCTTTGCCAATCGAACGTCGATAAGGACCCATAAGGAGGCTTTATGCCGGATCTCGGCTCGCGACAGGTTGCGCAGCTTCCGCCGCTGCAGGCGATCCGGGTGTTCGAAGCGGTGGCGCGGCATCTGTCCTTCACCAAAGCGGCCGAGGAACTGGCGATGACGCAGGCAGCGGTCAGCTATCAGATCAAAGTGCTGGAGGAGCGGGTCGGCGCGCCGCTTTTCCTGCGCCGGCCGCGGCAGATCGAACTCACCGAAGCCGGACAGCGCCTGGCGCCGGCGGTCAGCGAAGCCTTCGCCTTACTCGGGCAGGCCTATGCGGCGGCCCGCGGCGGGGCGGACGGTCTGCTGTGCGTCACCACGGTGCTGACCTTTGCCTCCAACTGGCTGGCGCATCATCTGGGTTCGTTCCAGATCGCGCATCCCGCCCTTGCCGTGCGGCTCGACACATCCAGCCGCCTGACCGATTTCGCCCGCGAGGATGTCGACCTTGCCATCCGCTCGGGCGGCGGCAAATGGCCGGGACTGGAGGCCTACAAGCTGCTCGACGCCGATTTCACGCCGATGCTCAGCCCCAAGCTCGCCGCGAGCATCGGCGGCGTCAAGGAACCGGCCGATCTGCTCAAGCTGCCGATCCTTGATCCCGGCGACATCTGGTGGACGCAATGGTTCGAGGCCGCGGGAGTGCAAAGCCATGACCTTGCCAAGCGCCCCGGCAGCAGCATGGGCGCGCAGGCTTATGAGGCCAATGCGGCCATCGCAGGCCATGGCGTGGCGATCCTGACCAGGGCGCTGTTCAAGGCGGAACTCGCCGACGGCCGCCTGATCCAGCCCTTCGACCTGGTCGGCGACGACGGCCACGCCTACTGGCTGGTCTATCCGGAGGCGCGCCGCAACGTGCCGAAGATCCGCGCTTTCCGCGACTGGATCCTGGCCGAGATCGCCTGCTGACCGGCTAACTCCAGGATCAAAACCGCGCTCCATCCAGATCGCCGTTGTCGCCCGGTCCGCGCCTGCGGGACGGCCATTTGCAACGCGCCAGGTCGGCGCTCCTCCATCGAGTGTGCGCTGCACCATCGAATCTGGCTTGACATAATTCATTCTTAGTGAGTAATTGCTCACAGCCAAGGCAAATGCTCATCTTGGTCCATGGGAGGAATTTGATGAAACTTCGTACGCTCATCCTGGGCTTGTGCTCGGCCAGCGCGCTCGCGTTCGCGGCACATGCCGAATCCATCACCATCGCCACCGTCAACAATGGCGATATGGTCCGCATGCAGAAGCTGACCGACGACTTCACCAAGGCGAACCCCGACATCCAGCTCAACTGGGTGACGCTGGAAGAGAACGTGCTGCGCGAGCGCGTGACCACCGACATCGCCACCAAGGGCGGCCAGTATGACGTGATGACCATCGGCACCTACGAGGTCCCGATCTGGGCCAAGCAGAGCTGGCTGTTGCCGCTCGACAAGCTCGGCGACGACTACGACGCCAAGGACATCATCCCGGCGATCGCCGGCGGCCTCTCGGTCGACGGCAAGCTCTATGCCGCGCCCTTCTACGGCGAAAGCTCCTTCGTCATGTACCGCAAGGACCTGATGGAGAAGGCAGGGCTGAAGATGCCCGACGCGCCGACCTGGGACTTCATCAAGCAGGCCGCCGACAAGATGACCGACCGCGCCAATGGCGTGAACGGCGTTTGCCTGCGCGGCAAGGCCGGCTGGGGCGAGAACATGGCCTTCCTGACCGCCATGTCGAACTCCTTCGGCGCGCGCTGGTTCGACGAGAACTGGAAGCCGCAATTCGACCAGCCCGAATGGAAGAACACCTTGCAGTTCTATGTCGACCTGATGAAGGCCGACGGGCCGGAGGGCGCGTCTTCCAACGGCTTCAACGAGAATTTGGCGCTGTTCCAGCAGGGCAAGTGCGGCATGTGGATCGACGCCACCGTCGCCGCCTCCTTCGTCTCCGATCCCAAGGCCTCGCAGGTCGCCGACAAGGTCGGTTACGCATTGGCGCCTGACAATGGGCTCGGCAAGCGCGGCAACTGGCTGTGGGCGTGGTCGCTGGCCATTCCCGCCGGCACGCAGAAGGCCGATGCCGCCGAGAAGTTCGTGTCATGGGCAACCAGCAAGCACTATGCAGAACTGGTCGCCTCGAAGGAAGGCTGGGCCAACGTTCCGCCGGGAACGCGCTCCTCGCTCTATGCCAATCCAGAGTACCAGAAGGCGGCTCCGTTCGCCAAGATGACGCTGGACTCCATCAATGCCGCCGACCCGACGCATCCGACCGTCAAGCCGGTGCCCTATGTCGGCGTGCAGTTCGTCGCCATCCCCGAATTCCAGGGCCTCGGCACCACCGTCGGCCAGCTGTTCTCGGCAGCCCTTGCCGGCCAGTCGAGCGTCGACGACGCGCTGAAGCAGGCCCAGGACGCCGCAACCGCGGCGATGACCGAGGGCGGCTACATCCAGTAAGGCTCCTCCCGGTGCCTAAGGCCGGTCGCCGACCATGGCCGGCAACGGCCGCCCGAAACCCAGTTCGGGCGGCCACTTCCCGACAGCTCGAGAAAATTCCGTCCGATCCTTGAAGGGTGACCGTCATGGCTACTCAGCAGACCCGTTCGCTTGCCCGTTTCATGATGGCGCCATCCGTCGTCCTGCTGCTCGTCTGGATGGTCGTTCCGCTGGCGCTCACGCTCTGGTTCTCCTTCCAGCAGTACAATCCGCTCAATCCGATCCGCGACGGCTTCGTCGGCTTCTCCAATTACGCGTTGTTCTATTCCAACCCGGCCTTCCTGCAATCGATCCTGAACACGCTGCTGATCGTCGTCAGCGTGCTTGTGATCACCGTGGTCGGAGGCATCCTGCTGGCGCTTTTGATCGACCAGCCGATGTGGGGCCAGGGCATCGTGCGCATCCTCGTCATCTCGCCGTTCTTCGTCATGCCGCCGGTGGCGGCACTGGTCTGGAAGAACATGATCATGCATCCGCAATACGGCGTCTTCGCCGACATAGCGCGGTTCTTTGGCCTCCAGCCCATAGACTGGTTCGGACAATATCCGCTGACCGCCATCATCATCATCGTCGCCTGGCAGTGGCTGCCTTTCGCGACGCTCATTCTTTTGACTTCGCTTCAGTCGCTGGACGGCGAGCAGAAGGAAGCCGCCGAGATGGACGGCGCCGGCTTCATCAGCCGCTTCATCTACCTGACGCTGCCGCACATGTCGCGCGCGATCACCGTCGTCATCCTGATCCAGACGATCTTCCTGCTTTCGGTCTATGCCGAGATCCTCGTCACCACCAATGGCGGCCCGGGATACGCCTCCACCAACCTGCCCTTCCTGGTCTACCAGAAGGCGCTGCTCGAATTCAAAATCGGCCAGGCCTCCGCCGGCGGCATCATCGCGGTCATTCTCGCCAACATCGTCGCCTTCTTCGCCATGCGCGCCGTCGGCAAGAACCTGGACAGATAAGGGAGGAAAAGATGGCACGCGCAGTCACAACCCGGCACAAGACGATCGCGACGGCTGCCGCCTGGATCGTCGCCTTGCTGATCTTCTTCCCGATCCTCTACACGATCATCACCTCGTTCAAGTCGGAACAGGAGGCGATCCAGGGCTTCAACCTGATCCCGTCCGGGACCTTCGAGAGCTATTCCGAGGTCCAGGCGCAGAACGGCTATTTCAAGTTCTTCCTGAACTCGGTGCTGCTCTCGGTCGGCTCGACCATCCTGGCCCTGCTGGTCGCCATTCCGGCGGCCTGGTCGATGGCGTTCTCGCCGACCAAGCGGACCAAGGACATTTTGATGTGGATGCTATCCACCAAGATGATGCCGGCCGTGGCCGTGCTGTTTCCGATCTACCTGATCTTCCGCGACACCGGCCTGCTCGACAGCCGCATCGGCCTGATGGTGATGCTGATGCTGATCAACCTGCCGATCGTGGTGTGGATGCTCTACACCTATTTCCGAGAAATCCCCGGCGAGATCCTGGAAGCGGCGCGCATGGACGGCGCCTCGCTGTGGAACGAGATCATCTATGTGCTCACACCCATGGCGGTGCCGGGCATCGCCTCGACCATGCTGCTCAACATCATCCTGGCCTGGAACGAAGCGTTCTGGACGATCCGGCTGACCACGACGGAAGCAGCACCCTTGACCGCCTTCATCAGCTCCTTCTCCAGCCCGCAAGGCCTGTTCTGGGCGAAGCTCTCGGCCGCCTCGACGCTGGCGATCGCGCCGATCCTGATCATGGGCTGGTTCAGCCAGAAGCAACTGGTGCGCGGCCTGACCTTCGGTGCGGTGAAGTAGGGGCGCCGTGAAGTAGCAGCGTGCGCCAGGCGGCGGACGGAAATCCACCGGGAGGAAAGCATGGGAAATATCACGCTCAAGAACGTCTCGAAATCCTTCGGCTCGACTTCGATCATTCCTAACATCGATCTCGTCATCGAGGACGGCGAGTTCGTCGTCTTCGTCGGCCCGTCGGGCTGCGGCAAGTCCACGCTGCTGCGCCTGATCGCCGGCCTGGAGGACACCAGCGGCGGCACCATCAACATTGACGGCCGCGACGTCACCGGCGAGGCGCCGGCCAAGCGCAAGCTTGCCATGGTGTTCCAGTCCTATGCGCTTTACCCGCACATGACGGTGGCCAAGAACATCGCCTTTCCGCTGAAGATGGCGGGCGAGAACCAGGCGACCATTGACAGGAAGGTGAAGGACGCCGCGCGCGTGCTCAACCTCACCAACTATCTGGAGCGCCGCCCCGGCCAGCTTTCCGGCGGCCAGCGCCAGCGCGTCGCCATCGGCCGCGCCATCGTGCGCCAGCCTTCGGCCTTCCTGTTCGATGAACCCTTGTCCAACCTCGACGCGGCACTCCGCGGCACGATGCGGCTGGAGATCAGCGAACTGCACCACCAGCTCAAGACGACGATGATCTACGTCACCCACGACCAGGTCGAGGCGATGACCATGGCCGACAAGATCGTCGTGCTGAATGCCGGAAATGTCGAGCAGGTCGGCTCGCCGATGGAGCTCTACAAGACGCCGAAAAACCTGTTCGTCGCCGGCTTCATCGGCTCGCCGAAAATGAATCTGATCGAAGGCGCCCCAGCGGCGAAGTACGGCTCCAAGACCATCGGCATCCGGCCCGAGCACATGGCGATCTCGACCACGGCGGGCGATTGGAAGGCAACAGTCGGCGTCGCCGAACACCTGGGATCCGACACCTTCCTGCATGTCCAGGCCGACGGTGTCGGCCCGCTGACGGTGCGCGCCGACGGCGAACTCAGCGTCCACCATGGCGACAGCATTTATCTCACGCCCGACAAGGCCAAGCTGCATCGCTTCGGCCCCGACGGCAAGGCGTTGGCGGCATGAGGCTGAAAGGCAAATCGGCGCTGATCACCGGGTCGGCGCGCGGCATCGGCAAGGCCTTCGCCGAAGCCTATGTCGGCGAAGGCGCCACCGTTGCCATAGCCGACATCAACCTCGAGGCGGCGCAAAAGACGGCCGCCGAGATCGGCGGCAAGGCCTATGCGGTGAAGCTCGACGTCACGGACCAGGCCTCCATCGATGCCGCGGTGCAGGCGGTGGAAACCAGGACCGGCGGCCTGGACATACTGATCAACAACGCCGCTTTGTTCGACCTGGCTCCGATCGTCGACATCACCAAAGCGAGCTACGACAAACTGTTTTCCGTCAACGTCGCAGGCACGCTGTTCATGCTGCAGGCGGCCGCCCGCTCGATGATCACGCGGGGAAAGGGCGGCAGGATCATCAACATGGCGAGCCAGGCCGGGCGGCGCGGCGAAGCGCTGGTCGCGGTCTACTGCGCCAGCAAGGCGGCGGTCATTTCACTGACCCAGTCGGCCGGGCTCGACCTGATCAAGCACGGCATCAACGTCAACGGCATCGCGCCTGGCGTCGTCGACAGCGACATGTGGGACCAGGTCGACGCGCTGTTCGCCAAATACGAAAACCGGCCCAAGGGCGAAAAGAAAAGACTGGTCGGCGAAGGCGTGCCTTACGGCCGCATGGGCAGACCGGAGGACCTCGCCGGCATGGCCGTGTTCCTGGCCAGCGACGAAGCCGAATACATCGTCGCCCAGACCTACAATGTCGATGGCGGCCAGTGGATGAGTTGAGGCGGGGGCGGCCTCTTCTCCCCGTGCCTCCGCGGGGAGAAGAGGCCAACATCAAGATGGCGGCCGCATCGCCTCGGAAGGCATGTGCCGCTCCCTACTCTCTCCCGGTGAAGGGGGACAAGGGTAACGAAGGCCGCAACCCGGCCAAAGGGTAAACAGATGACCGTGAAACTCTCTTCCGCCAATCTCGCCAACCTGCCCGCCAGGGTCGCAGGTCCGAAATACGACCGCGCAGCGCTGAAGGCCGGCATCGTGCATTTCGGCGTCGGCAATTTCCACCGCTCGCACCAGGCCGTCTATCTCGACGACCTGTTCAACCATGGCATCGGCCATGACTGGGCGCTGGTTGGCGCCGGCGTGTTCGAGGGCGAGAAGACCGGCCGCGGCAAACTGGAAGAGCAGGACTGGCTGACGACGGTGGTCGAGCAGGATGAGGGGCATATGAGCGCCCGCGTCACCGGCGCCATGATCGACTTCCTGACGCCCGGCGATGCCGCCGCCATCATCGAACGGCTGGCCGATCCGGCGATCAAGATCGTGTCGCTGACCATCACCGAAGGCGGCTATTTCATCGATCCTGCCTCCGGCGTGTTCAACCCGACGCATCCCGATATCGTCGCGGATGCGCAGCCGGACGCGACGCCGAAGACCGTGTTCGGCATCATCCTCGCCGGCCTGGTGCGGCGGCGCGGCGATGGCATCGCACCGTTCACGGTGATGTCCTGCGACAACATTCCCCACAACGGCCATGTGACGTCGGATGGCGTCATCGGGTTGGCCCGCCTGATCGACGAGGATCTGGCGGCCTGGGTCGGCGGCAATGTCGCTTTCCCGAACGCGATGGTCGACCGCATCACGCCGGCTACGTCGGACCGCGAACGCGCGATCCTGGCCAAGGATTTCGGCGTCGAGGACAATTGGCCTGTCTTTTGCGAACCCTTCCGGCAATGGGTGCTGGAAGACCATTTCACCGACGGCCGGCCGCCGCTTGAAAAGGTCGGCGTGCAGTTCGTCAAAGACGTCGCGCCCTACGAGCTTATGAAGATCCGCATCCTCAATGGCGGCCATGCCACCATCGCCTATCCGGCCGGGCTGATGGACATCCATTTCGTGCATGAGGCGATGCAGGAGCCGCTGGTGCGCGGCTTTCTCGACAAGCTCGAGCATGACGAAATCATTCCGACCGTACCGCCGGTGCCGGACACGGTCCTGGAGGATTATTACCAGCTCATCGAAAGGCGCTTTTCCAACCCCAAGATCGGCGACACGGTGCGCCGGCTTTGTCTCGACGGGTCCAATCGCCAGCCGAAATTCATCATCCCGACCATCGCCGACCGCCTGAAGGCGGGAAAGAGCGTCGCCGGCCTGGCACTGGAATCGGCGCTGTGGTGCCGCTACTGCTTCGGCACGACGGACAGCGGCGCGGTCATCGAGCCCAACGATCCGAACTGGGACCGCTTGCAGGCGACGGCAAAGGCGGCAAAGGACGCGCCCGCCGCCTGGCTTGCGATGGAAGACATCTATGGCGATGTCGGGCGCGCCACCGCGTTCGTCGAGGCTTTCGCGCATGCATTGAACCTGCTGTGGACGGATGGCACGCGCGCCACGCTGACGCGCTACCTCGCCGGCAAGCTCTGAAACGGGACCATGGCGCCGGAACTGGTCATTTTCGACTGCGACGGCGTGCTGGTGGACAGCGAGGCGCTGTCGGTCTCGGCGCTGCTCGGCATGATTGCGCTTGCCGGCGGCAGCATTGGCGAAGACACGGCCTACGAGCATTTCCTCGGCAAGAGCATGAAGAGCGTGCGCGAGATCCTCGCCCGCGACTTCGGCCTTCCCATCACCGATCAGCACCTGACCACGATGCGCGTCGAATTGATGCGCAAATTTCGCGAGGAGCTGAAGCCGATCGCCGGCGTCAAGGAAGTGCTGCCGAGGCTAGGCTTGCCGTTTTGCGTCGCCTCGTCCGGCACGCTCGACCGCATCCGCTACGCGCTCGACGTCACCGGCCTGCTCGGATTGATGGAGCCGCATCTGTTCAGTGCCGGCATGGTGGCCAGGGGCAAGCCGGCGCCCGACCTGTTCCTTCATGCCGCCGCCTCGATGCGGGCGCATCCGCGCAAATGCCTTGTCATCGAGGACAGCCCCGCCGGCGTCGCGGCGGCGCGGGCGGCTGATATGCGCGTGTTCGCCTTCACCGGCGGCGCGCATGCCGGCAACCCTGCCCTGAAAGCGCGGCTTGCGTCGAGTGAGCCGGACTTTATATTCGCTGACATGCTGCAATTGCCCGATCTGATTGCAGGCCTGGGAGCGAGAGACAGAGCATCTTGACGAAACAGTTCGTTTGCGCGGTCGATGTCGGCACCGGGAGCGCCCGCGCGGGCATTCTCGACACCAGTGGCACCTTGCTCGGCCGCGCCGAGCACCCGATCGCCATGCACCAGCCGAAAGCCGATCACGCCGAGCATGATTCGCGCGATATCTGGTCAGCCGTGTGCGCCGCGGTGCGTGCGGCCCGCGAAAAATCCGGTGTTGCCGCCGAGGACATTGCCGGCATTTCCTTCGATGCCACCTGCTCGCTGGTCGTGCGCGACAGGCAAGGCGGCCAGCTCAGCGTTTCGGTGACCGGAGAGGAGCGCTGGGACACCATCGTCTGGCTCGATCACCGCGCCATCGCCGAGGCCGACGAATGCACGGCGAGCGGCCACGAGGTGCTCGACTATATCGGCGGCGTGATGTCGCCGGAAATGGCGACGCCGAAGCTGATGTGGCTGAAGCGAAACCTGCCGAAGACCTGGAATGAAGCCGGCTATCTATTCGACCTCACCGACTTCCTGACCTGGCAGGCGACGGGGTCGCTGGCCCGCTCGCAGTGCACGCTGACCGCCAAATGGACCTATCTGGCGCACCGGGAACCCGCATGGCAGCGCGATTTCTTCGAACTCGTCGGCCTCGGCGACCTCTTCGAGCACGGCAATCTGCCCGAAAGGGCCAGTCCGGTCGGCGCCTACATCGGCTCTTTGAGCGCGCAAGCAGCGGCGGAGCTCGGCCTGACGGAGACATGCCGGGTCGGCGCCGGGGTGATCGATGCCTATGCCGGTGCGCTTGGCGTGCTCGGCGGGTTTGCCGGCGACGAGCGGAATATCGGCCGTCATTTGGCGCTGATCGCCGGCACATCCTCCTGCGTCATGGCGATGTCACCCGATCCGCAGCCCTTCGCCGGGGTCTGGGGGCCATACTACGGCGCCGCGCTGCCGAAGCTGTGGCTGTCGGAGGGCGGCCAGTCGGCCACCGGCGCCCTGCTCGACCACATCATCCGCTGGCACGGCGCGGGCGGCGAGCCGAACGCGGCCATGCATGCGAGGATTGCAAGCCGCGTCGCCGAGCTGCGCACGGCGGAGGGCGATGCACTTGCCGGCCGGCTGCATGTGCTGCCCGACTTTCACGGCAACCGCTCGCCGCTCGCCGATCCACATGCGGTCGGCGTGGTCAGCGGCCTTACGCTGGATTCCTCCTTCGACAGCCTGTGCCGGCTTTACTGGCGCACCGCCGTCGGCATCGCGCTCGGCGTGCGCCATGTGCTGGAAGCGCTGAACGAGAATGGCTATCTGATCGACACGCTGCATGTCACCGGCGGCCACACCAAAAACCCGCTCTTGATGGAACTCTATGCCGACGCCACCGGCTGCACGGTGGTCGAGCCGCTGGCGGACGAAGCGGTGTTGCTTGGCACCGGCATGGTGGCGGCGACGGCCGCCGGGCTTTTCCCCGACCTCAACGCGGCCTGTCTGGCCATGCAGCAGGGCGGCAGGACGCGCGCCGCCAACCCGGCCGCCGGCGCCCGCTTCGATCGCGACTACCGGATTTTCCTGGAGATGCACCGGCAACGCCAGGCGCTCGACGCGATCCAGTAGAACGCGCCTTACCGTGTCAACAAGGATAGGCCGGACTTGGCATCGAACAGGTGCATATCCGATTCGTCAAACGTATAGCGGACATCGCTGCGGATAGTTGGGCAGACGCGGCTGGGAACGAGTGCGCTGATCTCCTTGCCGCCAAGAGCGAATGTCACCAGTGCATCGTTGCCATGAAACTCGATGAGATCGGCCGTTCCCGCCAGGAAATTTCCGGCGCTGCCGGGGGTCGCGGGCTTGAGATCCGGAGGCCTGATGCCAAGCACCGCCTGCTCGCCATGTTGTAGCTTGAAGCGCGAGCCGTCGAGGGTGAAGACAGTTCCGCCATTGGTCAGCGTCCAGCCATTTTCTTTCCGGGCCACTGTCACATCGATGAAATTCATGTTCGGCGTGCCGATGAAGCCGGCAACGAACAGATTGCCCGGCCGCTCGTAGATTTCCGCCGGCGAGCCGACCTGCTCGATGACGCCGTCCTTGAGCAGCACGATGCGGTCGGCGAGCGTCATCGCTTCGAGCTGGTCATGGGTGACATAGACGGTGGTGGTCTTCAGCGACTGGTGCAGCCGCGCGATCTCGACGCGCATGTGGTTGCGCAGCTTGGCGTCGAGATTGGACAGCGGCTCGTCGAACAGGAAGACTTTCGGCGTCTTGATCATGGCGCGCGCGATCGCCACGCGCTGCTGCTGGCCGCCGGAAAGCTCGGCCGGCTTGCGGCCGAGATAGGGTTCCAGCCCGAGCGTCCTTGACACCGCTTCGACCCGCTTCTGGATCTCGGCCGCCGGCACTTTCTGGCGCCGCAGCCCGAAGGCGATGTTGTCGAAGATCGTCATGTGGGGGTAGAGTGCGTAGTTCTGGAACACCATGGCGATGCCGCGGTCGCCCGGATCGAGATCGTTGACCACCTTGCCGCCGATCGAGACCTCGCCGCCGCTGATGTCCTCCAGCCCCGCCAACATGCGCAGCAAGGTCGACTTGCCACAGCCGGACGGGCCAAGGAACACGACGAACTCGTGCTCCTCGATCGAGAGATTGAGGTCGCGGATGACCGTCGTGGTGCCATAGGCCTTGTCGACATGAGAACAGGTGATCGCGGACATGGTCAGCCCTTTTCGCCGCTGAGCAGGATCTGCAGCTTGACGTCCTGCGGGTGCGCTGCCGCCGCCCGCTCGAAAGCCTCGATGCTGTCGGAGAAATCATAGGTGCCAGTGATCAGCGGCTTGAGATCGACCTTGCCGGAGGCGATGAGCTGCAAAGCGCGGTCGAAAATGTTGGCATAGCGGAACACGGTTTCGATGCGCACTTCCTTCGATATGGCCGCCGGCACGTTGAGCGCCACAGGCTCCACCGGCAGCCCGACGAGCACCACCGCGCCGCCAGGGCGCACAACGTCGAACAGATTGGCGAACGCCTTGGGGCTGCCGCTGGCCTCGAAGACGATGTCCGCGCCCCAATTGTCGGTCGCCTCCGCCACCGCCTCGGCCAATGACTGCTCGCCGATGTTGACCGGAACGACGCCGGGATAGCGCCCGCCAATTTCGAGCTTGGGCGCGGAGAAGTCGGAAATCAGCACTTTCGAGCAACCACCGGCCAGGGCGGCCAGCGCTATCATGATGCCGATCGGGCCACAGCCGGCGACAGCCGCCACGTCACCCGGAACGATGCGCGCGCGCGCCGCCGCCTGCATGCCGATGGCGAAAGGTTCGACCATCGCGCCTTCGGCGAAGGAGACGTTGTCGGGCAGCCTGTAGGTGAACGCCGCCGGATGCACGGCTTGCGGCGCCAGAATGCCGTGCACCGGCGGCGTCGCCCAGAAGGTGACGTCCGGGTCGACATTGTAGATGCCGAGTTTTGTCGCCCGCGACGACAGGTTCGGTACGCCCGGTTCCATGCAGACGCGATCGCCGACCTTCAGCGTCCGGACATTGGCGCCGATCTCGACGATCGTTCCGGACGCTTCGTGGCCGAGCACCATCGGCGCGCGCACGACATAGCTGCCGATGGCGCCATGGGTGTAGTAGTGCACGTCGCTGCCGCAGACGCCGACCGTATGGATGGCGATCCTGACGTCGTCCGGGCCTACGTCGAGCGGCAACGCGATCTCGCGCAGGGCCAGCTCGCCCTTTTTCTCAAGCACCAGTGCCCGCATCGTGTCGTCCTCGCTTCAAGTCTTTTTTTGCCGGAAAACGGAATTCAGGAATCCGCTGAGCACGCCGAGAAACAAAAGCGGCGGCAGCGACAGAAGCACGACCGAGGCGTTCAGGATTCCCCATGGCACGTTCATGCCTTGCTGGGAGAGTTCCGAGGCGACGATCGGCAAGGTCTTGGCGTTGGAGCTCGACAGCATCAGCGCGATCAGGAACTCGTTCCAGACCAGCACGAAACTGAAAGCCACCGCACCGATCAGCGAACGCGCCGCGACCGGCAGCGCAATCCTCCAGAACACCGAATAGGCGCCGTAGCCATCGACGAAGGCCGCTTCCTCGACCTCCTTCGGCACGGCCTGGAAGGCGGGAATGGCGAGCCACATGATCACCGAGATGGTGAGCAGGCAATAGGTGACGATCAGCGCGGCGAGCGTGTCGTAAAGCCCGAGCTGCAGCCAGATCACCATCAGCGGAATGGCGACCGCCACCGGCGGTAGGAAGCGAAGCGACAAAACGAAGAACTGGATGTCGCCGGCCCAGCGGTTCGGGTAGCGCGCCACCGCGTAAGCCGCCGGTAGGCCGAGCACCACGCCGATCAGCACCGCGCAACCGCAGGCGACGACCGAATTGTAGAGGCCGGTCATGACGCTGTCGCGGCCGACGATATAGCTGATGTTGGCCAGCGTCGGCGTGAACACCAGGCGCGGGACGCGGGTGATGATGTCGACATTGTTCTTCAGCGAATTGAGCGCCGTCCACAGCAGCGGAAACACGGCCATGAAGCCGGCAAACGCCAGCACGGTCTTGCCGATCAGGCGGCCGGGTCTCATGCGATATGGTCTCATGCCTGCACCCGCTTCCACAGCATGGTGAAGGTGATGACCGTGGCGATCATCATCAGCACAGCCATCGCCGAGGCGTAGGAGACCTTGCCGGACTCGATGAAGCCTTGCGAGAAGGCGTACATGTCGAGCGTTTCGGTCGCCACGCCCGGGCCGCCGCGGGTCATCACATAGATCAGATCGAAGGAGCGCAGCGATTCGATCATCTTGACGAACGTCAGGCTGACCAGCGGCGCCTTCAGCATCGGCAAGGTCACATAGGCGTGGATCTGCCAGCGTTTGGCATGGTCGAGCCGGGCCGCCTCGATCGGCTGCGGCGGCAGCGTTTCCAGGAGCTTCAGCACGATGACGGCGAAGAACAGGCCCCATTGCCAGACGTCGACCGAAGCGACGGCGAACAGCGCCGTCGACGGCTTGGACAGCGGATCGAAGATCAGCCCACCGGTCAGCAGCCGGTAGGGGTAAGTGGCGATGCCGTAGAGCGGATGGTAGGCGAACTTCCAGACGAAGGCCGCCGAGACGCGCGGCAGCAGGACCGGGATGATGAACAGCAGGCAATAGACGTTGCGCAGGCGCGGCGAGGCGACCTCGAACATCAGGACGCCCAGTCCGATGGCGACCGTCATCGTCGCGATAACCGTGACGAATTCCCATTTCACCGACACCCAGACGGCGTTGAGAAAGCGGCGGTCGGCGAACAGGTCGGCGAAGTTCGAGAACCAGACATAGGAATAGGCTGTCGAGCTGAGTTCACGGTTCTGCAGGGCGATGACGACCGCGTAGAGCGTCGGCACCATCGACAGCACCAGAAGGATGGCGAGTGTCGGCACGACGAAGGTGACCGGCAGGGATGAGCGTCGCGGCATCTGTCTAACCTCTGCTGCGTCTCGAATGATTGAGCATGACTGACCTTTCGCGCGAAGGCTGGCTCAAACCGCAATGATGAAACCAGGACCTGCGGCGCACAGGTTCCGGCGCTCCACCGAATGCCGTGGACCGCGCGCCGCAGGGGGAGGATGGCTTATTTCTTCACCAGCTCGTTGGCATAGGCCTCGAGTTCGTTGAGGCCGCCCTTGATGTCGGTGCGGGTACCGGTGACCAATTCCTCGAGGATGATACCCCAGCGGTCGCCGAGATCGGGCCAACGCGGATCCTGCCAGAAATTGACCGCCGTGACCTTGCCGGTTTCGGCCAGTGCCTGGCCGAGATCGGCGCCGTAAATATCGGCGAATTCCTTGCTGGCCAGGATGCTGGTGCGGTTCAGCTCGCCGAACTGGTGGGCGTCGAGCCGGCGCTTCTCGTTTTCCTTCGATGTTGCCCAGGCGATGAACAGGCCGGCGCATTTCTTCGACGCGTCGTCGGCATTGGCCTTCGTCGCGATGGCGAGGCCATGGCCGTAACCGCCGCCCGGCAGTGGCGACGGCGGCGGCATGAAGCCGATGTTGCCGACGACCTGCGAGGTCTTCGGATCGACCGCCATGCCCGACAGCGGCGTCGATTCGACCAGGATCGCGACCTGGCCCGACAGGAAGGCGCCGGTCGATTCATCCCAGCTGCCGGTCTGCGTGCCGGGCGCCGAATCCTTGAACAGTTTCAGGTAGGTCTCGGTCGCCTTGACCGCGGCATCCGAATTGAAGGCCGGCTTGTCACCGTCGAACCACTGGCCGCCATAGGCCTTGAAGAAGGGCATCCAGCGCCAGACATTGGCGCCCGAACCGCGCGCGCCGCGCAGCGCGATGCCATACATGCCCTTGTCCGGATTGGTCAGCTTCGGCACGTCCGCGATCAGCTCGTCCAGCGTCTTCGGCGGCTGGATGCCGGCGGCCTCCAGCACGTCCTTGCGATAGACCATCAGGTCGCCGCCGCCGGTCAGCGGCGCGAACCAGACCTTGCCGTCATAGGTGGCGACCTTCTGGCGGCCGGGGTCGAAGTCGGCATAGTCGTAGTCGGCCGGATAGTAGTCGGCCAGCGGCACGATCCATTTCGAGGAAGCGAACAGCGCGACATTGGCTTCGTCGACATAGTAGACGTTGTAGTTGCCGACCGTGGACGCGTCGGCGCGCGATTTTGCCCGGCGGTCGTTCTCGTTGAGGTAATCGATCTGGAAGCCGGCGCCGGCAAGCTTCTCGAACTCGGCCTTGGAGTCCTCCAGAAGCGTCAGGCCGTCACGTGGCTGCGCCAGCACCTTGACCGGCGCCGAGCAGACCGGCGCCTGCGCCAAAGCGATGGTTGAAACGGTAGCGGAAAGCATGAAAGCTGCACCAAGGCTGGCAGCGAGCCGAATTGGTTTCATTATTTTCTCCTCCAGGAACACGTCGCAGGAAGCGGACGTCCTCGGGTTGCGCGATCCTCACCATCGCCCGAGCGACTTGCCACCCATCGCCAAAATGCGGAGTTGCAGCGGCTCGCGCTAGAAGCCCCGTTGCAGAAGACCTGTACTTTTATGCATTGTGCGGCGCAAAAACCGGCATCCGGTTGCGGCCAATCTCACATGAGTATCGATCGGACTCGGGGGCGGTGGTTTTTAGGGCGTGCTTACGCGCGCATCGCCAGCCGCTGCCGCGACAGCTTGCGATAGGATGACGGCGTCATCTTGTGCTTGCGCATGAAGGCGCGGTTGAAATTGGAGATGTTCATGTAGCCGACCTGGAAACAGATGTCGGTGATCGGAACATCGGTATCGGCCAGCAGCTTGCAGGCCTGCCAGAGCCTCAGCTTGGCAAGGTGGTCACTGAAGGAATTGCCGGTGTTCTTCTGGAAGAAGCGCGAGAATGTGCTCTCGGTCATTCCCGCGAGCGCCGCCACATCAGGCAGCTTCAGATCCTCGGCGAAATGCTGGAACAGATAGGTCAGCGTGCGCTGGATGATGTCGAGCGAGGCGGCATCCAGAACCGGGGAGAAATCCGGCGAGGACAACAGCTCGTATTCGTCGGTCCTGGCGAGGAGATCGACGAGATTCAGGAACAGGCAGAACCTGGTTAGCCCGCTGGCCTCCCCCATCCGTTCCATCAGCTCGGCGCCTTCCAATGCCGTGCGGCCATGAAAAACCATACCGCGCAGCGACCGCTCCAGGAACGGCTCCAGTTCGCGCAGTTCGGGCAACAGGCCAGCCGAGCCGCGCAGCCTCTCGGCATCGAACTGGAGGACGATGTCGCGGCCTTCGATCAGCTCGCCCGGCTGCACCGCCGTCACCCAATCATGCGGCAGCCCGCCGCCGACGATGGTCAGATAACCCGGCCCGAACTCGCCGATGTGGTCGCCGACCAGCACCACACCGGAGGATTTTCGCAAGAGGTGGATTTCGTACTCCGGATGGAAATTCCAGACATTGCGCTCCCAGGGATAGTCGTCCAGCCGCCACAGGAAACTGTCGCTCGCCTCGGTGACGATATGTTCGAAGGCCGGCGCCGTGCGAAGCGTCGCAACCGGATTCCTTCTGCGCCTGAACTGCATCCTGCCTCCTGCAAATTTGGGTTCCGTGGCACCTCGCTCGTCCTTGCAATGCGTAGCAGCCTTGGGGCCATGTGTGAAATGGGCCGTCGGAGAGCGTCGGTCACGAGGCTTCAGCGTCATCGGCGATCCGACTGGATCAATCCGTTCCCGCCCCTCCTCCCTTGCCTTCATGTCGCGTTTCGTACAAAAGCTGACGTAAACGCCGCGAAACCGAAGGTCTCGCCGTTTGCAATGCGGCTTCCGGCTTTTTTGCCGATGCGCCGCAACCTTGAAAGAGCGGAACAATGTCTGCGATCGAAGCCGGCGCTCGCGCGCCGGAAAATCTTTGGCGTCAGGAAATCAGGGCGACTTTGGCGCTCGCCTGGCCCATGGTGCTGACCAATCTCGGCCAGACCGCCATGACGGCCACCGACGTCATGATGATGGGCAGGCTGGGTGCGGACACGCTGGCCAGCGGCGCGCTTGGCGCCAATCTCTATTTCATGCCGCTGATCTTCGGCCTCGGCCTGATGCTGGCGACCTCGCCGATGATGGCGACCGAGCTCGGCCGCCGCCGTCATTCGGTGCGCGACCTGCGCCGCACCGTGCGCCAGGGCCTGTGGCTGGCGATCCTCATCTGCATCCCGATCTGGATCTTCCTCTGGCACGGCGAGAACGTGCTGCTCGCCATGGGCCAGGAGCCCGCTCTGGCGCATAGCGCCGGCATCTACCTGCGCTGGCTGGAATGGGCGGTGCTGCCCTTCTACGGCTATATTGTGCTGCGTTCCTTCATCTCGGCGCTGGAGCGGCCGGGCTGGGCATTGATAATCGTCTTTGTCGCCGTCGCCTGCAACGCGCTCTTCAACTGGGTGTTCATGTTCGGCAATCTCGGTGTTCCGGCCATGGGCATATCAGGCTCGGGCCTTGCCACCTCGCTGTCCTCAACGCTGATGTTCGTCGGCATGGCCGCCGTGGTGATGTGGGAGAAGAAATTCAGGCGCTATCATCTGTTCGGCCGCTTCTGGCGGTCCGACTGGCCGCGCTTCAAGGGCCTGCTGCGGCTCGGCCTGCCGATCGCGGGCATCCTCGCTTTCGAGGTGACGATCTTCAACGCCGCGGCGCTGCTGATGGGCCTGATCGACGCGGATTCGCTTGCCGCGCACGCCATCGCCATCCAGATCGCCTCGATCTCCTTCATGGTGCCGCTCGGTCTCAACCAGGCGGTGACGGTGCGCGTCGGGCTTGCGCATGGCGCCGGCAATCCGGAAGGCGTCTCGCGCGCCGGCTGGACCGCCTTCGTCATCGGCGTCTCGTTCATGGCCCTGATGGGCCTGGTAATGATCCTGTGGCCGCATCTCCTGATCAGCGCCTTCATCGATCTGACCAATCCGGCCAATGCCAGGGTGATCACGCTTGCCGTATCGTTCCTGGTCTTCGCGGCCCTGTTCCAGGTCTTCGACGGCGCGCAAGCGGTTGCCGCCGGCATGCTGCGCGGCCTGCACGACACCAAGGTGCCGATGATCTATGCCGCCATCGGCTACTGGGGCGTCGGCCTGCCGCTGGGCGTGCTGCTCGCCTTCCCGTTCGGCTTCCATGGCGTCGGCATCTGGATCGGGCTGTCCAGCGGACTGGCGGTGGTGGCGGCGCTGCTTCTGGCGCGCTGGCTACGGCGGGATCGCCTCGCGCCGCCGCTGGTGTTCGAACACTGATGCAGAGGGCCGCCGGGTTGTCCGGTGGCCTTTCCGTCATTGTCGGCGTCAGCTGTTTTTGAGCGCCGGGCTGAACACCATCAGGCTCAGTATTTCGAACAGCACCTGGGCGCCGGCATGCGCGGTGTTGGTGGTCGCATCATATTGCGGCGCCACCTCGACCACGTCGCCGCCGACGATGTTGAGGCCTTTGAGGCCACGCAGCAGTTCGAGCACTTCCCGAGTCGTCAGGCCGCCGACTTCCGGCGTGCCGGTGCCCGGCGCGAAGGCCGGATCGACGCTGTCGATGTCGAAGGAGACATAGGTCGGTCCGTCGCCGACTATTCTGCGCGCCTTCTCGATGATGGCGGGGATACCGAGGCCGGTCACCTCCTCGGCATGGATCACGGTCATGCCGGATTCGTAGGTGAACTCCCACAGATATTCGGCCGAGCCACGGATGCCGATCTGGATGGTGCGCGTCGGGTCGAGCACGCCATCGAGCACCGCGTTGCGGAACGGGCCGCCATGGTGGAACTTGGTCATGTCGAACAAGCCGCTTGTATCGCAATGGGCGTCGATGTGGATGAGGCCGACCGGGGCCTTCTTGCCGACGGCCTTCAGGATCGGATGGCTGATCGAATGGTCGCCGCCGACCGACAATGGAATGACGCCGGCATCGACGATTTGGTTGGTGCGGCGCTCGATGTCCTCATGGCAGGTCTCGAGTCGGTAGCGGCTCTGGAACGGCACGTCGCCGATGTCGGCGACCCTGAGCTCATGCGTGGGAGCGCATTCCAGCACGTGATTGTAGGGGCCGATGCGCTCGATGGCGCGCAGCGCCCGCGGCCCGAAGCGGGAGCCCGGCCGGTTGGTGACGCCGAGATCCATCGGCACGCCTGTTATCGCCACCTGCAAATCGCCGAAATCCGGGTTGTCGGCCGATATTTCGCGATAGGGCGCGGCGAGGAAGGTGGGGATACCGGAATAGGGCGCCAGCCGCGTGCCCGACTTGGAGAATATCTTGTCGGCGACCTTGCGGAACTTCGGGTCGAACATCTCGCCGCCATGGCTCTCGCCATATTTGCGGCGCAACGCGTCGAGCTTGCCGCTGTCATAACCCATGTCGGTTTTCTCCTGTCTGTCTCTCCGGAGTGTCCGGTAGCGCTTTGGAAAAATCAATTGCGTTCGGACGGGTTGGCTGCCGCAGGTCTTTCTTTTTGTCGGGCCAGCCTGAAACCGGGCAGCGCTTTTGCCAATTCGATGCTATGAGGCCTGTCGCGATCATGGGCGGCAGGCAGCGAAGGCGGTAACGAGACATGGCCAGGACCGATATTGCGCGGCGCGTCTACAACCATACCTGGAAGCTCGACCCGATCGTGCGCAGCCTGCTGGACACGGATTTCTACAAGCTTCTGATGCTGCAGATGATCTGGGGCATGTACCCCAAGGTCGACGCCACCTTTTCGCTGATCAACCGCACCACTTCGGTGCGGCTGGCCGAGGAGATCGACGAGGGCGAGTTGCGCGAACAGCTTGACCACGCCCGCACCTTGCGCTTCTCCAAGAAGGAGATGATCTGGCTGGGGGGCAACAATTTCTATGGCCGCAAGCAGATCTTCGAGCCGGAATTCCTGGCCTGGCTGGAAAATTTCCGGTTGCCCGAGTACGAGCTTTCCAGGCGCGGCGGGCAGTATGAGCTCTCCTTCAGCGGCCCGTGGATGTACACCACGCTGTGGGAGATTCCCGCGCTCGCCATCATCAACGAATTGCGCTCGCGCGCCGCCTTGCGGTCGTTCGGGCCTTTCACGCTCGACGTGCTCTACGCCCGCGCAAAAGCCAAGATGTGGGCCAAGACCGAACGACTGAAGGCGCTGCCCGGCATCCGTATTTCCGACTTCGGCACGCGCCGGCGCCATTCCTTCCTGTGGCAGCGCTGGTGCGTGGAAGCGCTGAAGGAAGGCATCGGCGAGGCTTTCACCGGCACCTCCAACGTGCTTCTGGCCATGGACAACGACCTCGAGGCGCTGGGCACCAACGCGCATGAACTGCCGATGGTGTTCGGAGCGCTGGCCAATTCGGAAAGGGAATTGAAACAGGCGCCCTACAAGGTGCTGCAGGATTGGCAGCGCTACTATGGCGGCAATTTGCTGATCGTGCTGCCCGACGCCTTCGGCACGGCTTCCTTCCTGCGCGACGCGCCGGACTGGGTGGCCGACTGGACCGGCTTCCGCCCCGACAGCGCGCCACCGATCGAGGGCGGCGAGAAGATCCTGTCCTGGTGGCGCGAGAAGGGCAAGGACCCCAGGCAGAAGCTGCTGATCTTCTCCGACGGGCTCGAGGTCGAGACCATCGAGGAGACCTACCGCCACTTCAAGGGCAAGGTGCGCATGTCCTTCGGCTGGGGCACGAACCTGACCAATGATTTCGAGGGCTGCGCGCCTACGGCAACCGACAGCCTCGACGCCATATCGCTGGTCTGCAAGGTCACCGAGGCCAACGGCCGGCCGGCCGTGAAGCTCTCGGATAATCCAGCCAAGGCGACGGGTGACCTCAAGGAGATCGAGCGGTATCTGCGCATCTTCGGTGAAAAGGACCGGGTGGAGCAGTTGATCAAGGTGTGAGGGCACGACCGGTGCTTCCGGCATCGCCATACGAGACGGCAAAGTCGGATAGGCTGAGTTCCTTGGCGCCCTCCTCTGTCCTGCCGGACATCTCCCCCTCAAGGGGGGAGATCATGCTGTCATCTTCGTCTTCGCGAACCTCCGGCGTTGCAAGGGAAGCGCCGACAGAGAAACCGCCAATCTCCCCCCTTGAGGGGGAGATGTCCGGCAGGACAGAGGGGGGCGCCGTAGAGTGCCGTCGTCGGTCATTAGCATCTTTGCCTATCGCTCTATTGCTCCTCTCACCCACCCCAGCCTTCGCCCACGCCTCGGACCGCGGCCACGTCCTGCTTCTCCCGACCGGCTATTACCTTGTCGGCGGCGCTTTCGCCGTGGCCGCCAGCTTCCTCGTGCTGGCGCTGCTGCCGGCGCATCGGCTCGATCGTTTCTGGCGGCGGCGCCTGCCACTGTTCACACTGGGTGATGATGCCCGCACCGCTGCCAGCCTGATATCCTTTGCCGGCTTTGCATGTCTCATTGCCGCGGGTTTTCTCGGCAGCCGCGATCCGCTCTCCAACCCGCTGCCTCTGGTGATCTGGACACTGCTGTGGGCCGGCTTCACGCTCCTGCAAGGTTTCCTCGGCGACCTCTGGTCCTGGCTCAATCCCTGGTACGGGCCGGTGCGTCTCCTGTCGCGCCTGGCCGGCAGGGGCGGTGAAGCGGCCAGGCGCCTTCCATCATGGCTCGGATACTGGCCGGCTGTCCTCCTGTTCTTCGCTTTTGCCTGGTTCGAGCTCATCGATCCGGCGCCCGACGATCCGACACGGCTGGCCCGGGCCGCCGGCCTCTACTGGTTGTTCACCTTGCTGGCGATGCTGTCGTTCGGTTATGGGGCGTGGGCCCGCAGCGGCGAGTTCCTTACCGTCTTCTTCTCAATGGTGGCACGCTTCGCGCCGCTCGTGCGCGACGAGCGCGGCCGGCTTGCGCTATGCTGGCCGGGCGCCAAGCTGCTGACCGCCGCGCCTTTGCCGGCAAGCGGCGTGGCCTTCCTGCTGCTCGCCCTGTCCTCGGTTTCCTATGACGGCCTGTCGAAGACCTTCTTCTGGCTGGGCCTGTTCGGCATCAATCCGCTTGAATTCCCCGGCCGCACGGCGGTGATCGGCAGCGGCAGTTTTGGCCTCGTCCTGACATTCATGCTGCTTGCGGCGGTCTTCCTGCTTGCCGTGGTCGTCGGCCAGAAGCTCGCCGGCGACGGCCACAGGCTTGGCGAGGCGACGGGGCTGCTGGTCTGGTCGATCGTGCCGATCGCGCTCGCCTACCACATCGCGCATTACCTGACGGCGCTGCTGGTCGACGGCCAGTATGCGCTTGCGGCACTGTCCGATCCGTTTGCGCTCGGCTGGAACCTTTTAGGCACCGCCGACATGCAGATCGAAGCCGGCATCGTCGCCGGCGCGGGCTCGGCATGGTGGCTGTGGAACATCCAGGCCGGTGCCATCATTCTCGGTCATCTGCTTGCCGTGCTCGTCGCCCACGGCTTCGCCGCACGCCTGCATCCGGTTCCCGCTCGCGCCGCGCTCAGCCAGTTTCCGCTCACCTTGCTGATGATCGCCTACACCGTCTTCGGCCTCTGGCTGCTCGCCACGCCGACCGTTGGCTAGACGCGGTGGAAATAAACCGGGATCCCCCTGGGGAAACGGCATTGCCGTGTCCGGACTTTGGTGATTTAGTTTGTACACATGCAATTTCGGCCGTCCGCAGGAAGCGGTCTGCTACGTTCCAGCCATTGGTCAAAACTCAAAAACAGGGGAACTGCCGTGACTGACAAGAATGGGTTTTTCGATCTCTCCAAGGCCGGTCTCACCCGCCGCACCGCGCTGAAGGGTCTGGCCGCCGGCGCCGGCCTGGCGGTCGCGCCCGGTTTCGTCCGCTACTCCCAGGCGCAAAGCTCCGCCCCGATCAAGATTGGCTTCCAGTCGCACCGAACCGGCATCGGCGCCGCCTATGGCCGCTGGTACGAGAAGACCACGGCCGCGGCGGTCAAGGCGATCAACGCGGCCGGCGGCATCAATGGCCGGCCGGTCGAGGTCATCATCGAGGATGACGGCACCGATCCCGGCCGCGGTGCCGAGGTGGTCGGCAAGTTCGCCACCCAGCACAAGACCGACATCGTCTTCGGCACCTTGTTCTCGCACGTCGTCATCGGCTCGGCACCCGCCGCCGGCGAAGCCAAGATGCCCTATTTCGTCGTCAGCGAAGGCCACCATGTCGCCTCGACCAAGCTCAACCGCTATGTCTTCCAGCCCGGCATCACGGACGTAAAGAGCCAGATCCAGTCGATGGCGCCGTGGATCGCGGCCAATGCCGGCAAGAAGGTGACGCAGATCTTCCCCGATTTCGCTTTCGGCTACGACCACCGCGACTACCTCCCGCCGGCGCTGAAGGCGCAGGGCGCAGAGGTCATCGCGCAAATCGCCATTCCGCCGACGGAGAGCTCCTTCACCAAATACTTCCCGCAGATTCCGGCCGAGACCGAGGTGATCTACCACGTCATGGTCGGCCCGGCGGTGCTCACCTTCGTCAAGGAGCTTGGCGAGTTCTACGGCTCCAACCGGCCGCAGCTGTTCGGCTTCATCGATTCGCTCGAAGCCGTCGACATCAACAGCCCCGGGCTCGAATTCCTGGACGGCAGCCATTTCTGGGAAGGCTCGCCACGTTATGCCCAGACGGACGATTCCGAGGCGCAGAAGGCCTATCGCGCCGCCGTCGGCATCGATGACAATGGCGCGGCCGTCGGCGACCCCAAGGATGTCTCCACCGCCGCGCATATGTTCGGCTGCTGGGAGACGCTCTACGTCGTCAAGAAGGCGATGGAAGACGCCGGCTACAAGGGCCCGGAAGACCGCGCCAAGCTGGTCGAGGCGACCGAGGCGCTGACCGAATTCGCCGAAGGCCCGGAGCATCCGCAAGGGCCAAAGACCTTCAACGGCAAGATCCACCAGTGCTTCGGCATCCAGAACATCTCCAAGGTCGAAGGCGGCAAGCTCAAGGTGGTGCACAAGACCAAGATCGAGGACGGGCTTTACGAGGCCGAGGGGGATTATACGACGCAGGCGTTGTAGGCCGGCTCAACAGCAAGCGTGAGCGCCAAGCCACCCCCCTCTGTCCTGCCGGACCCGGCCCTTCGCTGTCGCTCCGGGCGTTCGTCGTTCGGAAAGCCAAGCAATTGGCTTTCCGTCCGCTGCGCGGACCACTTCTCACCCCCCTCAAGGGGCGCGATTGCGCTATCGGTGAGTGCCTAACCCATGCATTTCGGACCCCACCTCCTCCTTGCCGCCCTCGAAGGGCTCGTCACATCCGCCGTGCTGGCGCTGACCGCGCTCGGCCTGTCGCTGGTGTTCGGCGTGATGCGCGTGGTCAACGTCGCGCATGGCGAGTTCTTCATGCTGGGCGCCGTGCTCGCCTGGGCGATCACGACTGCGATCGGAGGCCATCCGGCGCTCGGGTTCCTGGCGGCACTTATCATCGCACCGCTGGTCGTCGGCGCCCTTGCACTGGTGGCCGAGCGGCTGGTGCTGCGCCGGCTGAACTACAATCCGGAAGCCACCATCGTCGCCACCATCGGCATGCTCTACATTATCCAGCAGCTGGCGCTGACCTTCTATGGTCCGGAAGCGCGCCCGGTAGAGCCGCCCTTCAGCTATCGCATCCTTCTGCCGTGGTTCGGCTATTCGGGCTACAAGCTGTCGATCATCGCGGCATCCGTCCTTCTGCTCGTCGTGACATGGCTGGTGCTGACGCGCACCAGGGTCGGCCTCGTCATGCGTGCCACGCAGTATGACAGCGAGACGGCACAGGCCTTCGGCATCCCTGTCGATCGAGTCTATGGCGGCGTCTTCGCGCTCGGCGCCATGCTGGCGGCCATAGCGGCGGTGCTGATCGTGCCGATCAGCCAGGCGCATTACCTGATGGGGCAGGACCCGCTGCTGCTTTCCTTCATCGTCGTCATCATCGGCGGCCTCGGTTCGCTGCGCGGAACCGTCATCGCCGCCGTGCTGATCGGCCTGTCCGACGGCATCATCTCGATGTTCTTCTCGCCGACGCTGGCCAAGATCATCGCCACGCTGCTGGTCGCCATGGTGCTGGTGTTCCGGCCGCAGGGCCTGTTCGGGACGGCGACGCGATGAGCGAGACCTCGCCGGCAAAAGCCTATGGCTTGCATCTCGGCGTCATCGCGCTGCTTTTTGTCCTGAGCTTCGTGCTGCCGGATTATCATCACGGCCTCGTCGCCCGCATCATGGTGCTGGCGGTCTTCGCCATGGGCTACAACATGCTGTTCGGCTATGTCGGCCTGCTCAGTCTCGGTCATGCCATGTTCTTTGGCGCCGGCCTCTACGGCGCCGGCCTTGCCGTCATCCAGCTTGGCTGGAGCGTGCCGGCGGCTTTGTTGAGCGGTATCGCCTGCGGCGCGGTGCTGGCACTGGTGATCGGGCTGCTGGCGCTGCGCACCACGGGTGTCGCCTTCATGATCGTCACCATGATGTTCGCGCAGGTCTTTTACCTCCTCATCCTCTATTTTGCCGCGTGGACCGGCGGCGACCAGGGCATGGTGGTGCCGCAGCCGGCACGCGTCCTGAATTTCGGCGCGACGTCGCTCGATCTCACCAATCCGACGGTGCGCTACATGAGCGCGCTGGCTCTGTTCTCGCTCGTGCTTCTGGTCACGCTGGCCGTCGTCCGCTCCCGATACGGCCGCGTGCTGGTCGCCATCCGCGAGAACGAGGAACGGACCAAAATGCTGGGGTACGACACCTTCTCCAACAAGCTCGCCGCCGTGGTCGTCTCCGGCGCCATCTGCGCGGCGTCGGGCGCTGCCTATGCGCTGCTGTTCGGCTATGTCGGCTCGAGCTTCGCCTCGGTACAGTACTCGATCCTGCCGCTGCTGTGGGTGCTGCTCGGCGGCGCCGCCACCACGCTCGGACCGCTGATCGGCACGCTGTTCATGTACTATGTCATCGACGTCACCAGCGGCTTCACCTCCGCCTACCTGTTGATCGTCGGCGTCGCGTTGATCCTGCTGGTGCTGTTCTTCCCGAAAGGCATTCTGGGCAGCATCCGGCAGCGCTGGCTCGGATGGCTGCCATGACGCCGCTTCTGACCACCAAAGGCCTGTCGCGCAATTTCGGCGGCCTGCGCGCCGTCGACAGCGTCGATTTCACCTTGGTGCCGGGCGAAATCCGCGCCGTCATCGGCCCCAACGGTGCCGGGAAGACCACTTTCGTCAGCCTGATCAGCGGCCGAATCCCGCCCTCGTCCGGATCGATCGTTTTCGACGGCTCCGACATCACCGGCCTGCCGGCCTATGTCAGGGTCCGCCAAGGCATTGCCTACACGTTCCAGATCACCAGCATCTATGCCAACCTGTCCGTTTACGCCAACGTCGCGCTGCCCGTGCAACTGACGCTACGGCATGGCCATTCCAAGAGCGCGATACAGGCCGCTGTCATGTCGGCGCTCGCACGCACCGGGCTGGCCGACCGCGCCCATATGCCGGCCGGTCAATTGTCCTATGGCCACCAGCGCCTGCTGGAGGTGGCGATGGGCCTGGCGCTGAAGCCGCGCCTGCTGATCCTCGACGAGCCGACGCAGGGGCTCGCCGACAGCGAGATCGACAATTTCATCGGCCTGGTGCGCGAGATCGCCAGGAACGCCACCGTGCTCCTCATCGAGCACAACATGCCTGTCGTCATGCAGCTTGCCGACCGCATCACCGTTTTCAACGCCGGCAAGATCCTGGCAGAGGGCACGCCGGAGGCGATCCGCGAAAATGCGGCGGTGCAGGAAGCCTATCTGGGGACCGCCCCATGACCGAGACGAGCAAGACGCAAGCGTTGCGAATCGCGGGACTGGACTGCTTCTACGGCGAGGTTCAGGTGCTCTATGGGCTCGACCTGGCGCTGAACAAGGGCGAGGTGCTGTGCCTGTTCGGCCGCAACGGCGCCGGCAAGACGACGACGCTGAAAGCCATCATGGGGCTGGTCCGGGCGAGTGCCGGTTCGATCAGCCTCGCAGGCCAGGAATTGACCGGTCTGGCCGCCCACGAGGTGCCTAAAGCCGGCATTGCCTATGTGCCGCAAGGCAGGCGGCTGTTCGCCGAAATGACGGTGGCGGAGAACATCGAGATCGGGCTGATGGCGCGCGGCAAGGGGAAGGCCGTGCGCGAAAACGTGCTCAACCTGTTCCCGCTGCTGCGCCAGCGGCTCAGGCAGCGCTCGGGCACCTTGTCGGGCGGCGAGCAGCAGATGCTGGCCATGGCACGCGCGCTCTGCCTGGAACCGCAGGTGCTACTGCTCGACGAGCCGACCGAAGGGCTGATGCCGTCGATGATCGCAAAAATCCGCGAGACGGTGGCCAAGCTGCGCGAACGGGGCGTTTCCACCATCCTGGTGGAGCAGCGGGTCGATGCCGTGCTGTCGGTCGCCGACCGCGTCGCCTTCATCGAGAATGGCCGCAACCGCGAGACGGTCGACGTAGAGGCGTTGCGCGCCGACCCGTCGGCGGTCAGGCGCTATGTCGGCGTAGGCTGAGGATTTGCCCTCCCCTGTGGAAGGTAAGGGCCTGGCGTCCTCGCCGGCTCACCCGAAGAACAGGAAGCCCGCCATCAAGAACGTGGGGATCAGCACCGCGCCCGACCACGCCATGTAGCCGAAAAAACCCGGCATGTTCACGCCGCGGTGCCGGGCAATGGCGTAGACCATGAAGTTCGGCGCGTTGCCGATATAGGTGTTGGCGCCCATGAACACCGCACCCGCCGAGATCGCCGCCAAGGTCGAAGCGAGCTCCGTCATCAGATGCCGGGGAGCGCCGCCGGCCAGCTCGAAGAACACCAGGTAGGTCGGAGCGTTATCCAGGAAGGACGACAGCGCTCCGGTCAGCCAGAAATAGGCGAGATCGTTGGGCATGCCCTGCGCTGACGTGACGAGCGCGACCAGCGGCGCCAGCGCGCCTTCGTGGCCGGCCCTCAGGATGGCGACGACGGGCACGATGCAGACGAAGATGCCGGCGAACAGTTTCGCCACTTCCGCGATCGGCCCCCAGTTGAAACCGTTCGCCTGCCGATACTCCTTGCGCGAGACGGCCAGCGAAACGAAGGCAAGCGCCAGGATGACGACATCGCGCACAAGGTTCTGCAACTCGAGGTCCACCCCCTGAATGGAAAGACTGATGCCGGGCTTCCATGTGGCCGAAAGCAGGATCGCACCGATCACGCCGGCCAGCAGCGGCAGGTTGGGCAGGCCGCGGATGCGCACTTTCGTGTCCGGCGTCGGGTCCTTGATCTTTGGCGCGCCCATTTCGCGGCGATGCAGCGTGGTGTCGATCGCCAGGAAGACGGCGAGCACGACGACGCTGACGAACAGGGTCTCGCGCCAGAGGTTGGCGGTGGTCCAGAAGAAATCGACGCCGCGCAGGAAGCCGACGAACAGCGGCGGGTCGCCGAGCGGCGTCAGCGAACCGCCGATGTTGGACACCAGGAAGATGAAGAAGATGATGACATGGGCGTTGAACGGCCGGTTGTCATTGGCGCGGATGAGCGGCCGGATAAGGATCATCGAGGCGCCGGTAGTGCCGATGACGGAAGCGAGCAGGGCGCCGATGAGCAGCAGCCCGGCATTGACCAATGGCGTGCCGTGGATGTTGCCGGCCACGAGAATGCCGCCCGAAATGGTGAACAGCGCGAACAGGAGAATGATGAACGACATGTATTCGGTGAGCAGCGCATGCAGCACCGCTTCCGTTGCCACCGTCGTGCCGAAGGCCGATGCGAGTGGCACCACCACGAGAGCCGCCCAAAATGCAGCAATCTTGCCGTAATGATGCTCCCAGACATGGTTGAAAAGCAGCGGTCCCGTGGCGATCGAAAGCAACAGCCCGGCAAAGGGCAGCGCCCACCACAGCGACATCGTCCGGCCTGGCAGGCCGTGCTCTTCCGCGGCGAAGGCCGTTCCCGGTAACAGCATCGCGACAGCCACCACGGCACTTGCCGTCAAAGCCGTCGCCCCTATCGACCCCTTCTCTTCTCCCACGATGAGGTCAGTCCGCCGCGTGGTCTTCGAGCGTCACGCCTGCTTGGCGCATCCTTGCCAACATCGTCTCGACCGAACCGTTGAGGTCGATCCCGCGGCAGGCATCGAGCCTGACAGTGGTCCTGAACCCCTGCTTGACCGCGTCGAGCGCCGAGAAGGCGACGCAGAAATCGGTCGCCAGGCCGACCAGGGTCAGACTGTCGATGCCGCGCTCCCTGAGATAGCCGGCAAGGCCGGTCGGCGTCGTGTGGTCGTTCTCGAAGAAGGCCGAATAGCTGTCGATATCAGGCCGAAATCCCTTGCGGATGACGAGCTCGGCCTTGGTCCAGGCAAGACCCGAGTGAAAATCCGAGCCGAGGCTGCCCTGGATACAATGGTCAGGCCACAATGTCTGCTGGCCGTAGGGCATCTCGATGGTTTCAAAAGGCTGGGCGCCTGGATGGCTTGAGGCAAAGCTCGAATGGCCGGCTGGATGCCAGTCCTGCGTCAGCACGACATGATCGGTTCGCCGGATCAGGTCGTTGACCAGCGGCACGATCTCGTCGCCGCCGGTCACAGCCAACGCGCCGCCAGGGCAAAAGTCGTTCTGCAGGTCGATGACGACAAGCGCTTCTTCGGCCATGGGGTTCCTTCCTGTCGGTATCGGGCGCGGGCTCCCAAGGGGATCCCGGCGAAAGAAAGCCGCTGGCGCGACCGGAGGGAGAAACTTGACCAGATGGCGGGCCGCGTCAACCATTAGAGCGCCGGGCGCAACCCCGAACGCGCAAAGGGCGCCCCAGCACCTAGATTTTGCGGAGAACAAATGCGTGGCGGCGGCAGCCGTGCGGGTGCTGCGCAAACTCCGGCTTTGACAATTTCCGCCGACTTGATATCATTTGCATACGAATGAATTTAAGCCGGGCCCGGACGCCGGCAAGTTCCCTCGGAAAGGCCCTTTTTCTGGGAAGGCAAAGCGTGATCCGTTACGCGAAACCCACCACGGTCGACGAGGCGCTCGCCCTGCTTGGCGAAGCTTCGTGGCGCATCCTTGCCGGCGGCACCGACTTCTACCCGGCGCAAGGCAACAAGCCTTTCCGCGACAATGTGCTCGACGTCAACGGGCTGGCCGCGCTGCGCGGCATTGCGGAAACGGAAACGCACTGGCAGATCGGGGCGCGCACCAGCTGGACCGATATCGTTCGCCATCCCTTGCCGCCGGCCTTCGATGCGCTGAAAGCGGCCGCGCGGGAGGTCGGGTCCGTTCAGATCCAGAATGTCGCCTCGATCGCCGGCAATCTCTGCAACGCTTCGCCGGCCGCGGATGGCGTGCCGGCGCTGCTGGTGCTCGACGCCGAGATAGAACTGCGCTCGGCGCAAGCGGTGCGCCACCTGCCGCTCCGGGAATTCATCCTCGGCAATCGCCGCACGGACCTGCGGCCCGGCGAGATGGTAACCGCCATCCGCGTGCCGAAAGCGGCCGGCGCGGGTATGTCGGCTTTCGTCAAGCTCGGCGCGCGGCGCTATCTCGTCATCTCGATCGCCATGGTGGGGGCACGCCTAGTCGTGCAGGACGGCATCGTCGAGCAAGCGGCGGTCGCCGTCGGTTCCTGCTCGGCTGTTGCAAAGCGGCTCGGCGGGGTCGAGGCGGCCCTGCGCGGACTGGCGGCGGATCATGGGCTGGCTACAGCGGTCCTCGCCGCGCCGATGGAAGAGCTGTCGCCGATCGGCGACGTGCGCGGCAGCGCCGAATACCGGCAGGACGCGGCGCGCGAAATCGTTGTCCGCGCCGTGCTTGCGGCGGCGGGGCCGATGAGCGGTGACAGGGTGGCGGCATGAACAAAGCTCAGCCTCACATCAGCCAGGCTCGACCCGGCGGGGCCCTATCCGGCAGTGATGCAGTTGGCTTGGCACGCGCGGAGATCACCTTCGCGGTCAACGGCGCCGCCGTCTCGGTCAACGTGCCGCCGCTGCGCCGGCTGTCTGCGGTGCTGCGCGATGAATTGCTGCTGACCGGGACCAAGGTCGGCTGCGACGCCGGCGACTGCGGCGCCTGCACGGTGCTGGTCGATGGCGATCCGGTCTGCGCCTGCCTGATGCCTGCGGCGTCGGCCGCCGGAGCGTCGGTAACGACGGTCGAAGGGCTCGCCAATGGCCGGCTGTCGGCACTACAGGCCTCCTTCCTGGCGCATGGTGCGGCGCAGTGCGGCATCTGCACGCCGGGCCTGCTGGTGGCGGCGACGGCCCTGCTGGAGAAGAAAGCCAGGCCGAGCGAGATCGAAGTGCAGGACGCGCTTGGTGGTGTCCTCTGCCGTTGCACCGGGTACCGGAAGATCGTCGCTGCTGTGATGGATGCGTCCGCCCAGGCTGCAAGCCTGGATTTCCGTCTGCCTCGGTCCGGTCACGCCATTGGTTCCTCCCCGATCCGGCTCGATGGCGTGCCGAAGGTGACCGGCGGTGAGAAATTCGGCGGCGATTCGTTCCCGGCCGATGCGCTGGCGGTGCTGGTAATCCGCTCGCCGCACTACCATGCCAGCTTCGCCTTCGGCGACCTCGATGGCTGGGCAAAAGCTCGTCCCGGCATCGCCGGTATCTTCACGGCGGCCGATATCCCGGGAAAGAACTGTTTCGGCGTCATCGGTCCGTTCGCCGACCAGCCGGCTCTCGCCGAAGGCTTGGCGCGGTTTCGCGGCGAGGCGGTGGCGCTTGTTGCCGGCGAGCGCGAGGCGATGCTCGATCTCGACCTGTCGGATTTCCCGATCCGCTGGACCGAATTGCCACATCTGTTGCAGCCTTGCGAGGCACAGGCCGAAGGAGCGGCGCTGATCCATGTGAACCGCCCGGCCAACCTTCTGACCAAGGGCTTCGTCGAACGCGGCGATCCCGAGACGGCGCTTGCCGATGCCGCTGTCACCGTGACCGGTGCGATCGAGACGGCCTATGTCGAGCATGCCTATATCGAGCCGGAAGCCGGCCATGCCTATATGGATGGCGACATGCTGGTCGTCGTCGCCTGCACGCAGGCGCCCTATATGGACCGCGACGACACGGCGAAGGTGCTGGGCCTGCCCGTCGACAAGGTGCGCATCGTGCCGACCGCGACCGGCGGCGGTTTTGGTTCCAAACTCGACGTGTCCCTGCAACCGCTGATCGGCCTGGTGGCGATGAGGACCGGGCGGCCGGCGGCGCTTGCCTACACGCGCAATGAATCGATGATGTCGACCACCAAGCGCCACCCGGCGCAGATGCAAGCGACCATTGGCGCCGACGCCGAGGGCCATGTCACCGGCATGATTTTCTCAGGCGATTTCAACACCGGGGCGTACGCGAGCTGGGGACCGACCGTCGCCAACCGTGTGCCGGTGCATGCCTCGGGTCCCTATGCGACCCCGAACTACCGCGCCGAAGGCCGCGCCGTCCATACGCATGGGCCGATTTCCGGCGCTTTCCGGGGCTTCGGCGTGCCGCAGGCGACGATCATGCAGGAGACCTTGTACGACGAGCTGGCCGGCAAGCTCGGCATCGACCGGCTCGACTTCCGCTTGAGAAACTGCCTTCGTAACGGATCCGAAACAGTCACCGGACAGAGACTGGAATCGGGCGTCGGCATTGCCGAATGCCTCGATGCCCTGCGGCCGCATTGGGCGCGTGCAGTGGCTGACGCGGATGCCTTCAACAGTGCCAACGTGGATAAAAAGCGCGGTGTCGGCATCGCCTCCTGCTGGTATGGCTGCGGCAACACCTCGCTGCCCAATCCATCGACCATCCGGGTCGGCATCGCGGCTTCAGGCGAGATCATCCTGCACCAGGGCGCGGTCGACATCGGCCAGGGCTCCAACACCGTCATCACGCAAATCTGCGCCGACGCGCTCGGCCTGCCCCTGGAAAGGTTCCGGCTGAAAAACGCCGACACCGCGATCACTCCCGATGCCGGCAAGACCTCGGCCTCGCGCCAGACCTTCGTCACCGGCAAGGCGGCCGAGAAGGCCGGCCGCGCCTTGCGCGAAAAAATCCTGCGCTTTGCCAATGTCTCGGAAAAAGCGTCGCTTCAGCTCGAAGGTCCGGCGATCGTCATCCGTGAGGGCGAGGCGGTCCGCCGTGTCGATCTTGGCACACTCGAAGCGGATATCTACGGCTTCGTCTTCCGCGCCGAGGAGACCTACGACCCGCCGACGCTGCCGCTCGACGCCAAGGGCCAGGGCAAGCCCTATGCGGTCTATGGTTACGGCGCGCAGATCGCCGAGCTCGAGGTCGACCTCAAGCTCGGCACGGTCAAGCTGGTCAAGATCACAGCCGCGCACGATGTCGGCAAGGCGATCAACCCTCTGCTGGCCGAGGGCCAGATCGAGGGCGGCATCGCGCAAGGCATCGGCATGGCGCTGATGGAAGAGTATATTCCCGGCCGCACCGAGAATTTGCACGATTATCTCATTCCGACCATCGGCGACGTGCCGCCGATCGAGACGATATTGATCGAGGTGCCAGACCCGGAAGGGCCATTCGGCGCCAAGGGCCTGGGCGAACATGTGCTGATCCCGACGGCGCCGGCGATCCTCAACGCCATCCGCCATGCCACTGGTGTGCTGGTCACCAGAGTTCCGGCGACGCCGGCCCGGATCCGCGCCGCCATCCGCGAGAAGGAGGCATGCCGATGAGCGAGCTTGCCGAACGCTTCGAAACCCATGATCCCGGCGAGAAGCTGGTGGCGGAGAAGATCCGCTGCGATGCCTGCCCTGTGATGTGCTACATATCAGATGGCCGCACCGGCGCTTGCGACCGCTACGGCAATGCCGGCGGCCGGATCGTGCGCATGGACCCGCTGACCATTCTCGATCATACCGCCGAGATCGGCGGCGCTGTCGTGCCCTTCGTCGCCGAGGGCGAGGCCTGGGACGGCGAACTGGTCAACACCGGCCGCCGCTTCGTCACGGCGATCGGGGCAGGAACCACCTATCCCGACTACAAGCCGGCGCCCTTCATCGTCAGCCAGCAGGTCGAGGGCGTCGATCTCGTCACCGTCGTCACGGAGGGCATCTTCTCCTATTGCGGCGTCAAGGTGAAGATCGACACCGACCGTCATATCGGACCCGAAACGGCTGTCGTGCGGTCGCAAGGCGAGGCGATCGGTCATGTCACGACAGGCGAATATGGCTCGCAGATGCTGTCGCTGGGCGGCGTGCATCATCTGACCGGCGGCTCCAAGGCCGAAGGCCGCGCCACCTGCGATGCGCTGCTCGATCTGTGCAACCGCAAGCCAGTAGAACTGACCATCGACGGCGGAGCCACGATAACAGTCGAAGCCGGCAAACCGCCTGTCATCGACGGCAAGCAGGAGCACCGCATGCGGGTCGGCTGCGGGTCGGCGACCATCGGCATGTTCGCCACCCAATGGCGCGGGCTGGTCGACGAGGTGGTGGTGGTCGACGACCACATAACCGGCGTCGTCTCGGAGCATCAGGCCGGCAAGGTGCTGGGCTGGCAGGACACGGGGATAAAGATCATCGGCCGCCGCTCGACGCCTGGGCGCTATTTCAAGGTCTCCGAGCCCGGCCTCGGCTGGGGCGGCACCAGCATATCCGACCCGCTGTCGATCCTGGGCGAATGGAACGCCAAGAAGGGCGCGCGGCCCGGCCTGTCGCTGCTGATGGTATCGACCACCGGCGAGCAGTTCGCCTATTACGAACTCGACGACCAGTTGAAGCCAGTCGAAAAGCCATTCCCCGAACGATTGCAGAAATCCGTGGGGCTGATCGAGGACAATTGCGAACCGGCGCTGTGCACCGTGCTGTTCATCGGCGGCGCCGGCGGTTCGCTGCGCGCCGGCGTCACCGAAAACCCCGTCAACCTGACGCGTTCCGTGCAGGGCCTGACCACTTATGTGACGGTCGGCGGCGCGCCGGTCTATGTCTGGCCGGGCGGCGGCATCACGCTGATGGTGGATGTGACGCGCGTGCCGGAAGGCGCCTTCGGCTATGTGCCTACGCCGGCGCTGGTGGCGCCCATCGAATTCACGCTGCGCCGCGACGACTATGTCAGGCTCGGCGGCTACGACGCCGAGATCCGCAGCGTCGAGGATGTCGTTGCCAAGGGTGGCGAGTACCTGAACGCGCGTCGGGGCGACGGTGCGCCGGCCGGCAACCCATGGCCGCCGCTGGCGCAATTGCGGCGCACGCCCGCGAACGGGGCCGCGTGACGATGAACGGCCCGCAAGCGCATTGGCTCGGGGATGGCAAGCGGCTGCACCTCAATCACGGGCCGATCGACCTGATCGTCGAGGCCTTTGGGACGCCAGGCGAATGCCGGCGAGCTTATGAGCAGGCCGTGGCGCGATTCCAGACCATCCTGCCGGAACTGGTGGAGGAATTGCCCGAGTTGCGCCGGCCGGCCACGTTGCGCCCCCGCGCCTTCGCCGGCTCGACGGCGCGGCGCATGGAAGCGGCAGTTACCCCATTGGCGGACGACTTCATCACGCCGATGGCAGCCGTCGCCGGTTCGGTAGCCGACGAAATACTTGCCGCACTGATTGCCGGGCGAAAACTCGATCGCGCCTATGTCAACAACGGTGGCGACAGCGCGCTTCATCTCGGTGCCGGCCAATCGATCACTCTTGCCATTGCCGGCACCGGCCATGGCCTTGCCGACCGCATCGTCATCAGCGCCGAGGACGGCGTGCAAGGCATTGCCACCAGTGGCTGGCGCGGGCGCTCGTTTTCGCTCGGCATCGCCGACGCCGTCACCGTGCTGGCGAGGACCGGCGCAGAGGCCGATGCCGCGGCGACGCTGATCGCCAATGCCGTCGACTTGGCCCACCATCCCGCTATTCGGCGTGTGCCCGCGCATGATCTGGTGCCGGATAACGACCTTGGCGACAGGCTGGTGACGCAAGAAGTCGGGCCGCTTTCTGCCGAAGAGATTGCCACGGCGCTGGACAGCGGACTTGCCGTCGCCGAAGATTTCCGCCGCAGGGGACTGATCGCCGCATCGGCGCTGTTCCTCGCCGGCCAGACTCGCATCGAGGGCTCCATGGCGCTTGCCGCGCCCGACAAAAGTCCAGGGAAGGAAGTTGCCCATGCCTGAGTTTCCGCTCCGCAAGATCGTGGTGCTGACCGAAGAGATTTTTCATGAGGGCGGGCCGGCGACCAAGGTGCCGCGCCGCCGTGCCGCCGCCATGGCACTGGTGAAGAACCCGTTCGCCGGGCGCTATGTCGAGGAGTTGCAGAGCGCCATGGACGATCTGAAGCCGCTTGGCCTGCTGCTCGCCGACCGGCTGATAGCGGCATTGGGTGGCGACGTGAAGCAGATCGACGGCTATGGCAAAGGCGCCATCGTCGGCATATCGGGCGAACTCGAGCATGGCGCGCTTTGGCATGTGCCGGGCGGCTACGCCATGCGCGAGCGGCTCGGCGACGCCAAGGCGATCGTGCCGTCGGCCAAGAAGGTCGGCGCCTTCGGCTCGCGGCTGGATGTGCCTCTCGGCCACATCAACGCCGCCTATGTGCGCAGCCATTTCGATGCGATGGAAGTCGGCGTCAGCGACGGACCGCGTCCCGACGAGATCCTGTTCTGCCTCGCCATGACCTGCGGTCCGCGCGTGCACAATCGCATGGGCGGCCTGGCCGCCGACGACATCAAGGCATGGGACGGGCTGCGGTGAGCGGCGAGGACAATCTGCTGAAGCTGGTCGAGGTCGAGGAGGCGGACGATCAGGACTACCACCTGCAGGAGCAGGTCGGCTTCATCCTGCGCAAGGCGCATCAGCGCCACGTCTCGATCTTCGCTGCCCATATCGGCGACCTGACGCCACCGCAATTCGCGGCATTGGCCAAGCTGCGCGATGTCGGCGAGACTTCGCAGAACCAGCTCGGCACGCTGATCGCCATGGATGCGGCGACGGTGAAGGGCGTGATCGACAGGCTGAAGGCGCGCGGCCTTGTCGAGCTCTCCAAGCACGAGGGCGACAAGCGGCGGCTGCTGGTCAATTTGACCGCCGAAGGGCGCGAGGCGATCGAACGCCTGATCCCGCTGGCGCGCGAGATTACCGAGGAAACCTTGGCACCGCTCACGGCCAGGGAGATCGCCACCTTCATGAAGCTGCTGGCGAAATTGGCGTAGGCCGGCGACGAGGTCCTTTCCTCTCCCTCCGGACGGGAACCACCTGGCCACCGCCGCCGACGGATATTGAAAGGGGACTAGGGCGCAAGAACCTTCCTGCACCGCGCCAAGGGTCGACTCCCACTCCGTCGAGCTTCGCTCGACACCTCTCCCCCGATCGACGGGGGAGAGGTGGGCGCCAAGCTGTCCTGGGACGAAGAACCTGGACCTTGGGCCGGCGCTTATCTCCGGCGAAATCTCAGAGGCCGTTGTCCTTCAGCACCTGGGCGGCGTTTTCCTTGGTGATCTTCTGCGTCGGCAAGGTGATGGTCTTTTCGACCTTCTCGCCATTGAGGAACTTGATCGCCTGCCGAAGGCCCTCGGCGCCCGGGGTGACATAGGTGAAGGTCGCCGTCAGCTCGCCCTTGTTCACCATCTGCACGCCTTCGTTGGGCAGGCCGTCGATGCCGATGAACTTGATGTCCTTCTCGCGGCCGACATCCTTGGCGGCAAGATAGGCGCCATAGGCCATCGGGTCGTTGTGGCCGTAGACGAGATCGATCTTCTCGTTGCTCTTCAGCGCGTTGGCCATCAGATTATAGGCCTGGTCCTGCTTCCAGTCGCCCGACTGCTGGTCGAGCAGGTACTTGATGCCCGGCTCCTTGTCGGTGAACTCATGGAAGCCGTCATGGCGGTCATGCGCCGGCTGGGTGCCCATGCCGCCCCAGATCTCGACGACATTGCCCGATGCCTTGCCCTTGCCGCCGAGCAGCTCGACGGCATATTCGCCGGCCGCGCGGCCGATCAGCTTGTTGTCGCCGCCGACGAACTGGGTGTAGTCCTTGGTGTCGACATTGCGGTCGAGCACGAAGACCGGGATCTTGGCGTCGATCGCCTGCTGCACGACGCCGGTCAGGCCGGCCGATTCCTTCGGCGACACCAAGAGCGCATCGACCTCCTGGCGGATCAGGTTCTCGACATCGGCAACCTGCTTCTCGGTCTTATCCTCGCCGTCGGTGATGATCAGCTCGACCTCGGGGTGCTTGGCGGCCTCAGCCAGTATGTCCTTGTTGAACTGCGCGCGCCAAGGCTCGATGGTCGTCACCTGCGAGAAGCCGATCTTCCACTTCTTGTCCTGGGCCATGGCGTGGCCGGTGGAGAGCAGCGCGGTGGTGGTCAGCAATGCCGCGCCAAGGGCGGCAAGCTTCAGCGTGTCACGTCGTTTCATTTCTTGTTTCCTCCGAGATTGAGAGACCGGGTCTCTTGCGACGGCCGTTTTGCCGCGGCCGTTTCCTTGTGCGCCGCTCCGGGCAGGCGCAGATAGGCTAGGAGATCACCGGCATTGCGCTCCTGCACGAGCACTGTGCCGATGATGATCATCCCCTTCAGCACCAGCTGAAGGTTCGAATTGATGTTGTGGAGCTGCAATATGTTGGACAGCAGCCCGAAGATCAGCACGCCGCAGAATGTCCCCGTGAGGCTGCCGCGCCCACCCATCAGGCTGGTGCCGCCGATGACCACGGCGGCGATGGCGTCGAGCTCCAGGCCGGCGCCGGCATCGGGCTTGCCTTGCCGGTACTGCGCGACATAGAGCACCGCGGCAATGCCGGCGAGCAGGCCCGAAACGGCGTAGGTGACGATCTTGACCCGGCCGGCGGCGATGCCGGAAAGCCTGGCCGCCTCCTCATTGCCGCCGATGGCGTAGACATAGCGGCCGAACGGCGTGAAGCGCAGCACCGCGCCATAGATCAGGATGGCGCCGAGGAAGAACAGGCCTGGCATCGGAATGACGCCGAACACCATCGAGCGCAGCAGCTCGAAATCCTCGGTGGCGTTCGAGCCGGTATAGACCGGCAGCACAGCATTGTTCTGGCCGGCGGTCAGCCGGGCGATGCCCAACGCCGTCACCATCATCGCCAGGGTGACGATGAAGGGCTGCAGCCGCCCGGCAACGATGATGAAGCCGTTGAGCGCACCGAACAGCAGGCCCACGCATGGCGCGACCAGCAGCACGCCGAGGACGCCGAATTTGGGCTCGACCTGCGGCAGCAGGTACCACAGGGAAAGACAGCACAGGACCACGCCGACGATTGCCGGCGTGACCAGGCCGCGGGCGCGGTCCAGCCTTGCGTCGCGCGAGGCATCGGCGCCGGCGCGCGACTTTTCGAGATTGAGGAAGATGAAGCGGGTGACGATAAAGCCGAGACAGAGCGCCACCACGGCGACGGTGGGCACGCCAAGCACCACTCCCGGCGTCACGCCCGGAACCGTCAGCAGCATGGCGCAGACCACCGAACAGATGGCCATCAGCGAACCGACGGAAAGATCGATGCCGCCGGTGATGATCACCGCCGTCATGCCGGTGGCGATCAGGCCGGTGGTCGACACCTGGCGCAGCACGTCGAGCAGATTGCCGTAGGACAGGAAGATGTTGTTGCCCTTGGAGCTGACCGGCGAGCCCAGCACGCCGATCAGGAAGATGGCGATGAGGCCCCAATAGAGCTTGGTGCGGGACAGGAGTTTCAAGGCGGTCATGCGGCAGGTCTCGAAATCGTGCGGCGCGGCGCGGCGAGACGCATGATGGCCTCCTCGCTCGCCGCATCGCGGGAAAGGATGCCGGTCTGGCGGCCATCGGCCATCACCAGAATGCGGTCGGAGAGGTGCAGCAGTTCCGGCAATTCGGAGCTGATGACGGCAATGGCCAGCCCGTCGCGCGCAAGCTTGAAGATGAGATCGTAGATCTCGCGCTTGGCGCCGACGTCGATGCCGCGCGTCGGCTCGTCGAGAAGAAGCACGCGCGGCCGTGTCGCCAGCCATTTGCCGATGACGACCTTCTGCTGGTTGCCGCCCGACAGCGTGCCGGCTGGCTGGTCGATGTCCTCGCAGCGTATGCCGAGCGCCCGGACCGCGTGGCGCGCCAGCTCCTGTTCGCCGGCCAGCGAACGGATGCCGAAACGCGCCAGCGATCCGACCAGCGGCAATGCGACGTTGTCTGTAATGGAAGCCTGGAGATGCAGGCCTTGGGTCTTGCGGTCCTCGGTCACCAGCGCAATGCCGAGGCGCCTGGCATCGCGCGGCGAGCGGATCTCGACCGGCGCGCCGTCGAGCCGGATCTCGCCGCCGGTGCGGCCATCGCTCGAGCCGAAGATCGCCTCCAGGATTTCGGTGCGCCCTGAACCCAGCAGCCCGCCAATGCCAAGGATCTCGCCTTCGGCGAGTTCGAAGCTGACTCCGTCGATCACGGTGCGCCAGCCATGGGCGTCGGGTTTCGTCAGCGACAGGTTCTCGACGGAAAGCACGATTTCGCCGCCGGAACGGCGCTCCTCTTCCGAGGAGGCCAGCAGGTCTCGCCCGACCATTGCCGAAATGATGGCGTTCTCGTCGAGCTCGCCCATCGGCCGCGTCAGCACGTGGCGTCCGTCGCGAAACACCGTGACCCTGCCCGCCAGGTGCATGACCTCGTCGATGCGGTGCGAGATGTAGACGATGGCGACGCCGCTGTCGGCAAGCTGGCGGATGATGCGGAACAGCCTCTGGCATTCGGCTGGAGAGAGCGCCGAAGTAGGCTCGTCCATGATCAGGATGCGCGCCGACATCGACAGCGCCTTGGCGATCTCGACCAGTTGCTGTTCGCCGACGCGCAAGGTGCCGACACGGGCTTCCGGGTCGAGCTCGATGCCCAGCCGCTGCAGAAGGGCGCTGGCGGCGCGGCTGCTCGCCTTGCGGTCGACGATCAGCCCGGCGATCAGCTTCTCGCGTCCGAGAAAGATGTTGTCGGCGACGCTGAGTTCGGGAACCAGATTGAGCTCCTGGTGGATGATGGCAATGCCGGCGGCCTCGGCGTCGCGCACGCCGGCAAAATTCGCGGCTACGCCGTCGACGCGAACCGTGCCGTCGTAGCCGGTGTAGACACCGGAAAGGATTTTCATCAGCGTCGACTTGCCGGCGCCGTTCTCGCCCATCAAGGCGTGGACTTCGCCGCGCCGCAACTCGAAACCGACGTCGACCAAGGCGGCAATGCCGCCGAAGCTCTTGGATACGTGCTCGGCGCTCAGGACGACATCCGAACGATCCGCCGCAACATCCCGACGCGCGATGGAATTTCCGTGCTCCATGACAAAGGCGGCCTCCCTTCCGTCGTCGTCTGACCCTCATGAACGCTATTCTAAACGTTTCGATCCTGTCAAGCTTCTATCTGGTGACGTGAGATTACCTCATTTCAATTCTTGCGAAAAACCGCGATATTCCGTAGGTATGATGCATAGAGAGGCGGCGAAACGTTTCGAAAATGGCAGGGCCAAGCAAGACAAGGCAGCGAAAATCGACGGCGCCGACCATGCTTCACGTGGCCGAAGCGGCGCGCGTGTCGGTCGCCACGGTTTCGGCGCTGATCAACGGCACGGCGACCGTCAGTCCGGAGCTCAGCCAGCGCATCGAGCAGGCGATCCGCGATATCGGCTACAAGCGCAATGCGATCGCCCGCAGCCTGAAAATGGGCACAACGCGCACCATTGGATTGACTGTCCCGCACATCACCAATCCGTTCTTCACCGATGTCGTGTCAGTCATCCAGCAGGCCTTCGACCGCGCCGGCTATGCGGTCATGCTGTGCTGCACGGACGAGGACCTCAACACCCAGGACGACCAGATCAGGCTGCTGCTCGACCGTATGGTCGACGGGCTGATCGTGGCGCGCGTCGGCGATGGGACGATCCTCAAGCGCATCGTCGACGACGCCAACGTGCCGGTCGTCCTGCTTGACCGCATCTGCGACGGTGTCGACACGGATGCCGTGGTGCTCGACAACCAGCGCGCCGTGTTCGACGCCATCACCTACCTGATACATCTCGGGCACCGGCGCATCGGCTACATCACCGGAACGTCGGATATCTCACCGATGCATGATCGCATGGCCGGATATCGCGAAGCGCTTCAGGCAGCCGGCCTGCCGGTCGCCGAGGAGCTGGTACGTTCCGGCAATTTTCACGAGATCGACGGCTATAACGCGGCCATGCAGCTGTTGTCGCTGCACGACAGGCCGAGCGCGATCTTCTCCGCCAACAATCCGATGGTGATCGGCACCATGAAGGCGATCCGCGATATCGGCCTGTCCTGCCCGGAAGATGTTTCGATCGCCTGTTTCGACGATTTTCCGTGGTCGGACGTGTTTGTCCCGCAACTGACCACGGTGGCACAGCCGGTGCAGGCGATCGGCGAACAGGCGGCCAATTTGCTGCTCGACCGCCTTGCCGGAAATCGCGACGCGCCGCCGCGCAAGCTGGTGCTCAAGGGCCGGCTGATGATCCGCAATTCATGCCGACCGCTGGGAGCGGTTGCGCAGAGCGTGAGCGCGTAGAGCGGTTCAGTGGTTGAATCGCTATCGGCAAGCGCCGAGCTGGAAATCTCACGCCGCTTGCGACAGCGATTTGTGGGCGTCGGCCAAGATTTCGAAGGACCTCACCCGAGCCGCGTGATCGAATATCTGCGCGGTGACCATCAATTCGTCGGCGCCGGTGCGGCGAACGAAGGCGTCGATGCCTTGCCGCACCGTTTCCGGCGAGCCGACGACGGCGCAGGACAGCGCCTGGCCGAGCATGGACTTGGCCATCGGATCGAGATCGCGGTCATAATTCTCGACCGGTGGTGGCAATTTTCCGGGGCGGCCGGTGCGCAGATTGACGAAAGCCTGCTGCAGCGAGGTGAACAGCAGTCGTGCCTCAGTGTCGGTGGGCGCCGCAAAGACGTTGAGGCCGAGCATGACATAGGGCTTGTCGAGCTGTTCCGACGGCTGGAAGCGGGAGCGGTAGATGTCCAGCGCATGGTCTAGCTCGGCCGGTGCGAAATGCGAAGCGAAGGCGTAGGGCAGGCCGAGCATGGCGGCAAGCTGGGCGCCATACAGGCTGGAGCCGAGGATCCAGACCGGCACGGTCTGGCCTTCACCCGGCACGGCGCGCAGCCGCTGGCCCTCTTCCGCCGGCAGGAAATAGCCCATCAGCTCGACGACGTCCTGCGGAAAATTGTCGGCACCGGCCTCGAGATTGCGGCGCAACGCGCGCGCCGTGTTCATGTCCGTGCCGGGCGCCCTGCCGAGGCCGAGATCGATGCGGCCGGGGAACAAGGCGGCCAGCGTGCCGAACTGCTCGGCGATGACCAGCGGCGAGTGATTGGGCAACATGATGCCGCCGGCGCCGACGCGAATGGTCTTGGTGCCGCCCGCGACATGGGCAATGACGACCGAGGTGGCGGCACTTGCGATGCCCGGCATGCTATGATGCTCGGCCAGCCAATAGCGCTTGTAGCCCAGCCGCTCGGCATGGCGGGCAAGATCGAGCGAATTGGCCAGCGACTGCGAGGCATCGCTGCCTTCGACGATCGGCGACAGGTCGAGGACGGAAAGGGCTGCCATGTCAGGTCTCCACGAGGTTTATCTCAAGCACCCTGCCTCGAAGGCCGTGCGGTCGGGAATGAGGATGCCAAGCCGCCCCCGAGCGCATCGGCAAATCCGCTGGCCGCGGCCATGCGTTTCTGCTCGGCGGGGCTGCGGCGATGATGGACAGGAAATGCAAGCCCGGATCTGTCGACGCCAAATGTTGGCGACGCGCCCAGCCGCGCATCGCGCAAGCCGGCATGGCCGATGCGAGCGAAACAGTCGTCGAGGTCGAAGGAAGCATCGCTCATGGGAAGGGCACCGGCCATTGGACCGGCCGGATATAGGCATTCGAGCCAGGCGCCGCAAACCAGACGCGCGGCTTTATGCCGGAGCCTTACCTTCCTCGGTGGCCTCATCTTCCACCGCCGAGAGATGTTGTGCCGCCAGGAAGTTGCCGACATGGCTCAGACCATCGAAGTGATCGCAGAACACCTTGATGAGGACCAGCAGCGGCACCGCCATCAGCGCGCCGACAAAGCCCCATAGCCATGACCAGAAGGCAATGGCGATGAAGATCGCCACGGCGTTGATCTCGAGCCGCCGGCCGACAACCATCGGCGTTACGAATTGGCCTTCGACGATGTCGCACAAAAGCAGGAAGGCAGGCGCCAACAACGCATAGGAGATCGTGTCGAAGCTGATCAGCGCGATGATCGTGACCACGATGAGCGTGATCATGGCGCCGACATAGGGCAGGAAATTAAGCAGAGCGGCCGTGGCGCCCCAGACGAGCGGGTTGGGCATACCGAGTGCCCACAGACCAAGGCCAATGATCGTGCCGAGGCCGATATTGATGATGGTGACGGTGAGCAGATAGTGCGAGATTTCCCGTTCCACGTCGTAAACGACCCGCAGCGCCCGCTTCTTCTCGGTGAGGCTGGCGAAGGACTGGATGATCTTTTCATAGAACATCGTGCCTGAAGCAAGCAGGAACAGCGACAGCACGAAGATGATGGTCAGGCTTGTTCCCGCCGAAAGAATGTTCGAGGCCGCCGACGACAGGAAGCCAGACTGGGCTACCGCGACTTTCTGTATGCCCGGCTCCTGCGACGTCTCGGTGAGGCCTTCGATCTGATGTGTAACCTCCATCATCCTCTCGAGCGGAGGTCGCAAATGCGCCAGCCGCTCGGTCAGCCGCTGGCCGATCGACGAAGTGTTGTTGATGAGATCGATCACCGGGCCGCTCAGCAGGTAGCCGGCGCTGGCGAAGAGGCAGAGGGACAGAAGCACCAGAAGCGTCGCCGAAATCACCTCGGGTATGCCGCGCTTGCGCAGAAGCCTGACGATCGGCGTCAACGTCAATGCCAGCAGAAAGGCCAGTATGACCGGCATGAAGAAGGCACGGGCGAAATAGAGCGCGTAGATGGCCATGAAGATGAAGATGCCGACGAGCAGCGAGCGTATCAGATGCGTGTCGGCGCGGGCGGCGATGCGCGCCTCTTCTGCTTCGGAAACGCCCGCGACCGAAGCGGTGGGGTCAGCTTTCATCACGGTCCCTCGGCGGCGCACCGCAATTGGCGCAACCGCTGAGAAAACGCCCCTGCCGGTCCAAGGTTCCGTGAGCCGGCGTTGACGGCGAGCCCACGAGGCCCGCCGTCGCGGTTATTGTTCCCGCGCAATTTTTCGCGGAAGTGCAACACTACGCGGCAGGCGCCGGGGCCGGGACGGCGTCAGCCGTTTCCTTGCGCACGATCGGCGCCACCCTGGTGCCGTAGAGTTCAATCGCCTTCATGACCTTGGCATGCGGCATGATGCCGATCGCCATCTGCAGCAAAAAGCGGTCATTGCCGAAGATCTTGTGCTGGGCGACGATCTTCTCGGCCACCTGCTCGGGATTGCCGACGAACAAGGCGCCGCCCGGGCCGCGTGACTGGTCGAAATGCGCCCGCGAGGTCGGACCCCAGCCGCGCTCGCGGCCGATGCGGTTCATCACCTCGGCCTGTGGGCCATAGAAATCGTCGGCCGCCTTCTCGGTCGTGTCGGCGATGAAGCCGTGGACGTTGATGCTGGTGGCAAGACCCTTCGGATCGGCGCCCGCGCGCCTGGCGGCCTCGCGATAGAGGTCAAACAGCGGCGCGAACCGCGCCGGCTCGCCGCCGATGATGGCGAGCGCCAGCGGCAGGCCGAGCGCGCCCGCGCGGGCGGCGGACTGCGGCGTGCCGCCGATGGCGATCCAGATCGGCAGTTTTTCCTGCAAGGGGCGTGGGTAGACGCCGCGATCGTTGATCGGCGCGCGCAGATTGCCGGACCAGGTGATCTTCACCTGATCGCGGATGGCGAGCAGCAGGTCGAGCTTTTCGGCGAACAGCTCGTCATAATCCTCAAGATTGTAGCCGAACAGCGGAAAGGATTCGATGAACGAGCCGCGCCCGGCCATGATCTCGGCCCGGCCGCCGGAAAGAAGGTCGAGCGTGGCGAATTGCTGGAAGACGCGGACCGGATCGTCCGAAGACAGGACAGTGACGGCGCTGGTCAGTTTTATGCGTTTGGTTTGCTCGGCCGCCGCGGCCAGAGCCACGACAGGCGCGGACGCGGCATAGTCCGGCCGGTGATGCTCGCCAAGGCCGAAAACGTCAAGGCCGACCTGATCGGCCAGTTCGATCTCCTCGATCAGGTTGCGCAGCCGCTCGTGCGGGCCGATTGCGCCGGGGCCCGGCTGCGGGCTGACGTCGGCGAAAGTGTAGAGACCGAGTTCCATCTGGTGTCATCCTGGCGTTTGATTTTCGCGCTAGAGGTAGCGATCAGCCCGTATCACCACCAGAGGGTCTGACTGCGAACAGTGCGTGTCCGTTTCGGCCGCGAAGGCGTCTCCCGGCTGCAACAGCACGGAATTTCATGGCTGGCATACCGTTTTGGCGCTTGAACTCCCGGTTTTCGCGCGTATGTAAGCGTCGCGAATTGACTTCAGGGAAGTGGACTTGGCTATCTACAGGGAAAAAGACATTTTCGAGCGGCGCAACGCCGCGAACGAGGCAAAGAAGGCGCTTCTGGAGCGCTTCAAGTCGAAGCCGGCGGCGGACGATCCCGCGGTGCTGGCGCGACAGGCCGAACGCAAGGCTATCCTTGCGGCGCGTGAGATACGCGAGGCCGAGAAGGCGAGGCTGAAGCAGGAAAGGCTGGCACGCGAGGCAATCGAGAAGGCCGAGCGCGAGGCCGCAGCCGAAGCCGCACGGGTCGCGGCCGAAGAGGCGGCGCAGGCGGAAGCCAGGATTCGGGAAGCCGAAGAGGCCGAGCGCATCGCGCGTCTGCTGGCCGACGAGGCCGAGCGCAAGGCGAAGCGCGACGCGCGCTATGCGGCGCGCAAGGCGCGCACCGGCAGGACACCGCCAGGCTTTACCGGCCGCTAGCCTCAGACCGCCGGAGCAAGCTGCTTCGAGGATCAGGGTCGCTGCGAAGCGGCCCTGCATGCGTTTGTCCGCGCGCCAATTCATGCGATTGCCGACGCCGTTCGTGATGCGACTTTCGCAAAATTGCTCTGTTTGCTTCGACGCAATTCCGGATGGAAAACCGCTTCGCTTCCTGGATTGCTTTACGCCGCGAATTTCAGCCCCATAATGCCGCAGACGATGAGCGCGATGCAGGCGAGCCTGATGACGGTCGCCGGCTCGCCGAGCAGCCAGATACCGAGCAGCGCCGTGCCGACCGTGCCGATGCCGGTCCACACCGCATAGGCGGTGCCGACGGGCAGCGCTTTCAGCGCCAGTCCAAGCAGCGTGAGGCTGACGATCATCGAGGCGACCGTGAGCACGGTCGGGACGAGGCGGGTGAATCCGTCGGTATATTTGAGGCCGATTGCCCAGCCGATCTCGAACAGGCCGGCGAAAAACAGAAAAATCCATGACATGGGGAACGCTCCATCCAAGCATCGCACCGACGTCCGTTCAGGACGATGCAATGCGCGATCGACCGAGCACCGCGGCAGCCGATGCCCTATCAGACAGTGGGCGGGTCGTCCCGACCGGATTTCAGGAGATGTGGGGTCGTCCCCGCACCAGATATAGGGTGTCTTAACGCCCGATCAACAAACTGCCGGCGGTGTTCCGAACGCCGCCGGCGAACTCCATCCGAGGCACGCGACTATTTTTCCTTGAGCCTCGTTGCCTTGACCGGCGGCGCCTTGAGCGTGGGAGCAGCGGCCGGCTTCTTGGCGTCCTTCTTTGGCTTGCGGGCCTCCTTGCCTGCCTTCATCGCACCTTTTGCCATGATTCGTTCCTCCAGTTGCGGGAAGTGAAGTGAAACAAGAGAAATGCCTGTAGGCAAGGGCCGTTCGCGGTGACGGCCGCGAAAACCGGCAACCTGTTTCGGCGGCCTTATGAATCCGAACCGGCGCGCAGCGACTTGAACGGACGGGGTGTTGGTGCGTCGCGATGGCCGCGGAATTTCGGCGGGCCCGCAGCATGATCTCAAGGAAATCGGCTCCCACTTTTCCTGCAATTACTCTAGACTTCGCGTGTCGGACAGGACGACAGGGAAGCAATGGCGGGGCATGGCGGCTCTCGAACGGTCATCTACGCGGCGCTCGCCGGCAATCTCGCGATCGCGCTGACCAAATTCGTCGCAGCCTTCTTCACCGGCAGTTCGGCGATGTTTTCGGAAGGCGTGCATTCGCTGGTCGATACCGGCAATGGTAGCCTGCTGCTTTATGGCATGCATCGCGCCGCACGCCCGGCCACCCGCGCGCATCCGCTCGGCCATGGCCGCGAGCTCTACTTCTGGAGCTTCATCGTGGCGCTTCTCGTCTTCGCGCTCGGCGCCGGCGTATCGTTCTACGAAGGCGTGACGCACATCATTGCGCCCGAACCGGCCGCCAATGTCAGGGTCAACTACATCGTGCTCGGCCTGTCGTTTCTGTTCGAGGGCAGCTCATGGCTGGTGGCGCTGAGGGAATTCCGCCGGCAGAAGGGCCAGCAGGGCTGGCTGCAGGCCGTGCAATCGAGCAAGGATCCAAGCGTCTACACAGTGCTGTTCGAGGACAGTGCCGCGCTTCTCGGCCTGATCGTCGCCTTTGCCGGCATATTGGCGGCGGAGATTTTCGAGAGGCCGGAACTGGACGGCGCCGCCTCGATCGGCATTGCGCTGATCCTGGGTGCGACCGCGGCCTTCCTGGCGCGCGAGAGCAAGGGGCTGCTCATCGGCGAGCCTGCTTCGCCCGCGGTGCAGAAAGAAGTGCTGGCGATCGCGCAGCAGGATCCGGCGGTGCAGCGGGCGAACGGCGTCCTGACGGTCCACCTGGGGCCGGAAGAAATCGTTGCCGGCCTGAGCATCGAATTCGAGGACCATCTGTCGGCGCCGGAAATCGAAGCCTGCGTCGAGCGCCTCGAAGCGCGGCTAAGGAAGGAAATGCCCGAGATCACCCGGCTGTTCGTCAAGCCGCAGACGACAGGCACCTGGGAACAGCGGCGCAAGCTGATCGAATCGGCATCCGAGTAGAGTTTTGAGCAGGTCTCGAAAGCACATTTCACTCCTCGGGATTATGTCTTGGACCAGCGTCGCGTCGTTGCCTTGCGACGCTGCGCCGCTAAAATCAGCCGATCGAGTTTTGGAGGACTGATTATGAAGATCGACGGCGGCTGTCATTGTGGTGCCATCACCTATGAGGCGGAGGTCGAACCGGAAAAGACCTCGATCTGCCATTGTACCGATTGCCAACAGTTGACCGGTACGGCCTTTCGCGTCACCGTTCCGGCGCCTGAAGATCACTACCGGATCACAAAGGGTACACCGAAGGTCTACATCAAGACCGTGGCAAGCGGCGCCAAGCGCGTCCAGGCCTTTTGCGCCGACTGCGGTTCGCACCTTTACGCCACGTCGGTCGGAGATGGCCCAAAGGTCTACGGCATTCGAGTGGGAACCGCGCGGCAACGCCAGGATTTGATTCCGACACTGCAAAAATGGCACCGCTCGGCGCTTCACTGGCTACCTGAATTTCACGGCATGACCACAGTGGAGGAGCAGTAGCGCCGTCCGGTGCGGCGCCTCATTCGTCGCCTTCGACGACCCTCAGCCTGAGCTGGCCGGTCTTTGAATCGGCAACGCGTGGGGAATCGACAACGCGCGGGCCGGGTTCCGGCTTCGCAGGGGCTGGTGACGCCATGTCAGGGTCGGCATCGCCTCCGGGCTGCGCCCCAAACTCCAGAGCTTCGATCTTCTGGCCGCGTTTGGTCACCTTCGACGTCGAGACGAGGATGTCGTCTATATCCTTGGCCGACTGGGCAAAATGGCCCTGCAATTTGCGCACCCGCTCGTCGACGCGCGAAACATCCTCCATCAGCCGGATCACCTCGCCCTGGATCAGGTGTGCCTGCTCGCGCATACGGGCATCCTTCAGGATCGCCTGGATGACCTGGATCGACAGCATCAGGAGCGACGGCGAGACGATGACGACGCGGGCGCGGTGCGCCTTCTGCACCACCGCCTCGAAATTTTCGTGGATCTCGGCAAACACCGATTCCGACGGCACGAACATGAAGGCGGTATCCTGCGTCTCGCCCTGGATCAGATATTTATCCGCGATATCGCGGACATGCACCTCGATGTCGCGGCGGAAGGCCTGCGACGCGACCTTCTGCTGTTCGGCGCCTTCGGCGGCGCGGATGGCGTTCCAGGCTTCCAGCGGAAACTTGGCGTCGACGGCAAGCGCCGGCGCGCCGTTGGGCATCTTCACCAGGCAATCGGGACGGCTGCCGTTGGACAAGGTCGCCTGGAACTCGTAGGCGCCGTGCGGCAGACCGTCGGCGACGATCGCTTCCATGCGCGACTGGCCGAAGGCGCCGCGCGTCTGCTTGTTGGAGAGGATCGCCTGCAATTGCACGACCTGGCCGGCGAGCGACTGGATGTTGCCTTGCGCGGTGTCGATGACGGCCAGCCGCTCCTGCAATTTGGCCAGGCTCTCATGAGTGGATTTGGTTTGCTCGGTCATGGTCTGGCCGAGGCGGCCGGTCATGGCATCGAGGCGCTGGCCGATCGATTGCGTCAGTTCCGCCTGCCGCGCGCCGAAGACTTCCGCGATGGCGCCCATGCGGCCCTGCATCTCGGCTTGGCTTTGCAATATGCCGGCCATCCGCGCCTCGGCGTCGCGGGCATGGTCGGCGGCTTCGGCAGCGGCCACGGCGCGCGCCTTGGCCGAGCGCCACAGCGCGACGACAAGCGCCACGAACAGGCCAAGAAACACAAAGGCCCCGAACGCCAGCGCATGGCCGAGCGTGATCGTGGTCGCGCCAAGCCGGGCGACAGGTTCCGAAAGGATGGATGTCAGGTCGTTCATGCACACAGCATAGACGATTCGGCCGGCCAGCACAGATCAAAACGTGAACGATCCCCCGGCGTACCGGTTGACGCCCTTTATTCAAGGTCTTAGGTGAGACGCCATGCCGATCAAGCCGCTCATCATTCTTCCCGACCCCATCCTGCGCCAGGTTTCCAAGCCGGTGGAGCGCGTCGACGCGCCCTTGCGCAAACTGGCCGACGACATGCTGGCGACCATGTATGACGCGCCCGGCATCGGGCTGGCCGCGATCCAGATCGGCGAGCCGCTGCGCATGCTGGTGATCGACCTCGCCAAGGAGGACGAGACGCCGGCGCCGCATGTCTTCATCAATCCCGAAATCCTGGAAAGCGCCGACCAGCGCTCCGTCTACGAGGAAGGCTGCCTGTCGATTCCCGACTATTATGCCGAGGTCGAACGCCCGGCTTCCGTGCGGGTCAAGTATCTCGACCGCGACGGCAAGCTGCAGGAGATGGAGGCCGAGGGGCTGATGGCAACCTGCCTGCAGCATGAGATCGACCATCTCAACGGCGTGCTGTTCATCGACCACATTTCGAAGCTGAAGCGCGACATGGTGGTGAAGAAGTTCAAGAAGCTGGCCAAGGACAAGGCTCCGGGCAAGCTGGTGGGATAGGGGACAATGCCCCTTCGCGTCATTTTCATGGGGACGCCGGAGTTTTCGGTGCCGACATTGCGCGCGATTGCCGATGCCGGACATGAGGTCGCGGCCGTCTACACCCAGCCGCCGCGAGCCGCCGGCCGGCGCGGCCTTGAGCTGACACTGTCGCCGGTACAGCGCGAGGCGGAACGGCTGGGCATCGAGACGCGCACGCCGACGTCGCTCAAGGGCGAGGCCGAACAGGCAGCTTTTCGCGCGCTGCAAGCCGATATCGGCGTGGTCGTGGCTTATGGCCTGCTGCTGCCCAGGGCGGTTCTTGAGGCGCCGCAACTGGGCTGCATCAACGGCCATGCCTCGCTGTTGCCGCGGTGGCGCGGTGCGGCGCCCATCCAGCGGGCGATCATGGCGGGAGACAGCGAAACCGGCATGATGGTCATGCGCATGGAAGAAGGCCTCGACACCGGCCCGGTGGGGCTGGTTGAAAAATGCGTCATCGAACCCGATATGACCGCCGGCGATCTGCATGATCGATTGATGAGCGTCAGCGCCGCACTGATCGTAGAAGCGCTGGCGCGGCTGGAAAGGAATGGCCTGGCCTTCACCGCCCAAGCGGTTGAGGGGGTGACCTATGCCAAAAAGATCGGTAAATCCGAGACGCACGTGGATTGGACGCGACCCGCGGCCGAAGTCCACAATAACATTCGCGGCCTGTCGCCCTTCCCCGGCGCCTGGTGCGAGGTTGAAATTGGTGGCCGGGTGGAACGGCTGAAACTGCTTCGCTCGACGCTTGCGCAAGGTGTGGGCGAACCGGGAGGAATTCTCGACGACCGCCTGACGATCGCCTGCGGAGCGGGCGCGATCCGGCTGGTCGAAGTTCAACGGGCGGGCGGAAGGCCCGCCGCCGCGCAAGAATTCCTGCGCGGGACCAAGATCGAAAAAGGAATGAAACTGTCATGAGCATGATGTCGATACGCGCGGCGACGCCGCGGGATCGCGAGGCCATCCGCCTCGTCGAGGAACACGCTTTCGGCCAGCAGGCGGAAGCCGGGCTGGTTGACGCGCTGGTTTCCGGCGGCGACGCCGTTGTCGAACTGGTGGCGGAAGAAGACGGGCAGGTGGTTGGCCACATCCTGTTTTCGCGTCTTTTCGTCCGCACCGGCGGCAAGGATTGCCCGGCGGTGGCACTGGCGCCGCTGGCGGTGGAGCCGTCCTTTCACGGCACCGGCATTGGCGGCGCGCTGATCCGCGAGGCTCACATCCGCCTGCGCGACGCCGGCGAGATGCTGGCCGTGGTGCTGGGCGATCCCACCTACTACAGCCGTTTCGGCTACAGCCACGCGCGCGCCGAAGGATTCGAGAGCGAATACCAGGGCGAGGCGCTGCAGGCGCTGGCCTGGGGCGACGCTCCCGGAACCGGCCGGCTGGTCTACGCCTCGGCCTTCACCGCACTCGCCGCCTAGGCGAGTGCGTATAGCCGCCCGGCATGCCGCGTTTTCGCCTCGACATCGAATATGACGGCAGCCTGTTTGCCGGCTGGCAGCACCAGGCGGACCAGCCTTCGGTGCAGCAGGCGATCGAGCAGGCGATCGAAAAATTCTGCGGCCAACAGGTCCGCTTGCGCGCTGCCGGCCGTACCGATGCGGGCGTGCATGCGACGGCCCAGGTGGCGCATGTCGACCTGGCCAAGGCCTGGCCGGACGACAAGGTGCGCGATGCCGTCAACGCGCATCTGCAGGGCGCGGGCAATCGCATCGCGATCTTGAAAGCCACGACCGTCGTCGACGGCTTCGATGCCCGCTTCTCGGCTATCGGCCGTCACTACCTCTACCGCATCCTCAACCGGCGCGCGCCCTCGGCGCTGGAAAAGGGCAAGGTATGGTGGGTGCCGAAGCAGCTCGACGCCACTGCCATGCACGAAGCCGCCAAAGTGCTGCTTGGACGGCACGATTTCACCACCTTCCGTTCCACGCAATGCCAGGCCGAGAGCCCGGTGCGCACGCTCGACCGTCTTGACGTCAGCCGTTCGGGCGACATGATCGAAGTCAGAGCCTCGGCGCGTTCCTTCCTGCACAACCAGGTGCGCTCGATGGTCGGCTCGCTCAAGCGCGTCGGCGAAGGCGCATGGACGGCGGGCGATCTCAAGGCGGCGCTCGAGGCGCACAACCGCGCCGCCTGCGGCCAGGTGGCGCCGCCCGACGGGCTTTTTCTGATCGGCGTCGATTATCCCGGATAGAGTCCCGAAAGGCTCTGAGCTCCGGTGTCCGGACCCGTGATGCCAAGCAGCGCCTGCAGCCCGAACAGCACGATCAGCGAAGCGATGAACATGCCAACGAAGACAGCGGTCCCGATTGCGGCCCCCCTGCCGATGGTCGCGTTGGTCATGCGCCAGGTCAGCACCATCGACAGCGCGAACAACAGCAGCGACACAAGGCTGGAGATCTGGCTCGCCGACGTCAGGAAAAGCCTGATCAGCGCGGACGGCAGCATCAGCCAGGCGGTGATGGCCGAAGCCCAGTTCGAGGCCACCACATAGTGCACGAAGCGGCCGCCGATGCCGGCGCGCGGCGCGACCAGAGCCAGTGCGACCAGAGGCAGCACCCAGGAACCGATATCGACTGTCGCCAGCCGCAACAGCATGCTGAAGCGGCCCGCGAAGGCATCGGGATCGCCGATCTCGTTGGCGATGCCGACCCAGCCGACGATCAATGCCGGCGCCGCGACGACGATGGCGAAAAAGGAATTCCAGAAACCATCGGCAGACAGGTCGAGCAGACGCAGGCCATCGGCCCTGCCGAGCATCAGTCGCCAGGCGCCGGTCAGCGAAACTTGGGTCTCGTCCGCCGAAAGCATGCTGCTCAGTCCTGTCCGAACCAGTCTTCGATGAAGCGCTGATAGATTTGCGTCAGCGTCTCGAGATCGGCAAGGGCTACGCGCTCGTCGACCATGTGCATGGTCTTGCCGACCAGGCCGAATTCGACCACCGGGCAATAGTCCTTGATGAAGCGGGCATCCGACGTGCCGCCGGAGGTGGACAACGCCGGCGCTCTGCCGACCACCGTCTTGACCGAGCCGCTCAACGTCTCGATCAGCCTGTCGTCGCGGGTCAGGAAGACATGGCTCGGCCGGTCGCGCCAGACGAGTTCGTAGTCGACCGGCATCTCCTTGCCGGGCCGGTATTTCTTGCGGCCCGCCGCCTGGTCGAGACGGTTGTGGATTTCGGCCTGTATGGTCTCGGCGGTCCAGCTGTCATTGAAGCGGATGTTGAAGGTGGCGGTTGCCTTTGCTGGAATGACGTTGGTGGCCGGGTTGCCTACGTCGATGGATGTCACCTCCAGATTGGTCGGCTGGAAATCCTTCGTGCCCTCATCGAAGACGGGATGCAGCAAAGCATCGATCAGGCTCATCAGCCCGCGTACCGGATTGTCGGCAAGCAAGGGGTAAGCGACATGGCCCTGGCGGCCATTGACGATGACGTCGCCCGACAGCGAGCCGCGCCGGCCGATTTTTATCATGTCGCCGAGCGCAGCCGGGTTGGTCGGCTCGCCGACGATCGATGCATCCCATTTCTCGCCCCTGGAAGCCGCCCATTCGAGCAGCTTCGTGGTACCGTTGATGGCCGGGCCTTCCTCGTCGCCGGTGATCAGCAGCGAGACCGAGCCCTTCGGGCCGCCATTCGCCTCGATATGGCGCGCTACCGCGGCGATGAAACAGGCGATGCCGCCCTTCATGTCGACCGCACCCCGGCCATACATCTCGCCATTGGCGATCTCGGCGCCGAAGGGCGGATGCGTCCAGGCGGCTTCGTCGCCGACCGGCACCACGTCGGTGTGTCCGGCGAACATCAGATGAGGGCCATTGCCGGAGCGCCTGGCATAAAGGTTCTCGATATCGGGCGTGCCGTCTTCCGAAAACACCGGGCGATCGACGAGGAAGCCGAGCGGTTCCAGCATCGTCTGCAACGCGGTCAGCGCACCGCCTTCGGCCGGCGTCACGGAGGCGCAACGGATGAGGGCGGCGAGGTTTGCGGCGGGATCGGTCGGCAGCGTCATGGCAAAAGCGATAGTCGAAAGCTGAAGGCCTGTCACGGCCAGACGTAGGGGCCAGTCCTATGACCGGCGATACCGCCGACATTATGGTTTTCATGTCGTATAGTCGTGGGCCCGGTGCGGAGCGACAGGATGGCAAACGGGGGCAAGAGAATCGTCATTGCCGGCGCCGGCGGCATCGGCTGCTATGCCGGCGGCTGTCTGGCGCTCGCCGGGCGCAAGGTCATCCTGCTGGCCCGGCCGCGCGTCGAGGCGGCTCTGCGGCAAGGCGGATTGCGGATCAGCGACCTTGAGGGCCGCGATCGAGGCCTCGAGCCGCAAGCGCTTGCCGTCACCACCGAACCAGCCGCTGCCTTGCCGCAGGCGGACGTGATCCTGGTCACCGTCAAGAGCGGCGCGACGCGGGAGATGGCTGCGCTCATCGCCGCCCACGCCCCGCCGGACGCCGTGGTGGTGAGCCTGCAGAACGGCATCGACAATGCCGACAGGCTGCGCGCCGGTGTCGGCGGGCGACCAGTGCTGGCCGGCATGGTGCCGTTCAATGTCGTGCAATCGGCCGACGGCGAATTACCGCTGCGTGTCCACCGCGCCAGCGACGGCAAGGTCATGATCGAGGACAGCGATGCCGGTCTGATCAGCCTTATCGGCGTCGAAGGGTTCCGGGTTGAAGTCCATGCCGACATGAAAGCCGTGCTGTGGGGCAAGCTTTTGATGAATTTGAACAATGCGCTGGTGGCGCTTTCGGGCCTGCCGCTGGCGAGCGAGCTTGCCGACCGGCGCTGGCGGCTGATCCTGGCAAGACAGATCGACGAGGCGCTCCAGGCCATGAAGGCGTCGGGCATCGAGCCGGCGCGGATCGCCGGCTTGCGGCCGGCGCTGTTGCCGATAGTGCTCCGCCTCTCCGATTGGCTATTCAGGCTGCTGGCGCGGCGGATGCTGGCCATCGACCCGGAGGCGCGTTCCTCCATGTGGGACGATCTGCAGCGCGGCCGGCCGACGGAGATCGGCGATTTGCAAGGCGCCGTTCTTCGCCTGGCGCAAGAAGCGGGCACGCCGGCGCCGACGGTCCGACGAATCATCGCCCTGGTGCGTGAAGCGGAAGCGGCCGGCCGCGGATCGTCCGGTTTCGGCGCGGATCAGGTCGCCGCGCCTGAAGCGCGTCGCGTCTGAATGAATTCAGGCGACGCGGATCAGGCCTTCATTTTCATGCATACCGTCAGTAGCGCATCGCGATGATGGGCGCTCAGGGTTCGGCCGGTGCATTGGTGCGCTTGCCATAGCGGTTGGGTCCGGGCTTGCCCGGAAACAGGCAAAGCACGACGAAGGCGACGATCGAGACGACCGGCACGAACAGGATCAACGCCGCGATGCCGGGCTTGTCGAGGTCGTGCAGCCGCTTCACCGCCAGTGCGATGTTCGACCACAGCGAGGCGATGAAGGCGATGAAGAAGACGAACGACCACATGTTGCTCTCGGGCGAGCCTTCCGGCACCAGCGTGAAACGATAGAGCGGGAAGGCCTGGATGATGGCCACGAGCAGCCCACCAAGAAAATAGGCCGCGCGGCTGACGCGGCCCGATGTCTTGAAGAAAAGCCAAGTAAGGTTGGATCTGTCAGGCAAGCGGGTCCCGTCCATATTGATTGACACCCTGGGCGCCTTCGAGAACGCCGAGACCGATCAGCGTCCACCAGCCCGACTTGTCGCGGTCGTGCCAGCGTTTTCCATAGAGAGCAATCGCGAAATAGATCGACGCCAGCGCGACGAGCATGCCGATGATGCCGATCCTGCCGCCGCCTGCGGTCGTGAAGCGCGTGCCGAGAATCGCATCGAGAATGAAGGCAACAATACCGATGACGATGAATATATCGATGCCGGCCCAGAACTTGGCGTGATCGATGCGGCCGTCGAAGCTCGTCAGCAGACATCTCCAGTCCATGCCACCCTCCATGTTGAACCGGCGCGACCGATCGTCGCGCCGGCGGAAGGTGCGCCCGCTTTCCAAAAAGATCAATCGCGCAGCAATTCGTTGATCGACGTTTTGGACCGGGTCCTGGCATCGACCCGCTTGACGATGACCGCGCAATAGAGGCTTGGACCCGGCTCATTGTTCGGAAACGGCTTGCCCGGCAGCGAACCGGCTACGACGACGGAATTCGGCGGCACTTCGCCGTAGAAAATCTCGCCGGTGGCGCGGTCGACGATCTTGGTCGATTGGCCAATGAAGACGCCCATGCCGAGCACAGAGCCCTCGCGCACGATGCAGCCTTCGACCACTTCCGAGCGCGCGCCGATGAAGCAATTGTCCTCGATGATGGTGGGACCGGCCTGCATCGGCTCCAGCACGCCGCCGATGCCGACGCCGCCCGACAGGTGCACATTCTTGCCGATCTGGGCGCAGGAGCCCACCGAAGCCCAGGTATCGACCATGGTGCCCGAATCGACATAGGCGCCGACATTGACGAAGGACGGCATCAGCACGGCGCCCGGCGCGACATAGGCCGAGCGGCGCACGATCGACGACGGCACGGCGCGGAAACCGGCCTTCTCGAAATCGACGGCGCTCCAGCCGTCGAACTTCGACGGCACCTTGTCCCACCACACGGCCTGGCCGGGACCGCCCTTGATGATCTCCATCGGGTTCAGCCGGAAGGACAAAAGGACGGCTTTCTTCAGCCATTGGTTGACATGCCACTGGCCATCGGCCTGGCGCTCGGCAACGCGGGCGGTGCCGCGGTCGAGCAGATCGAGCGCCGACTGGATGGCGTCGCGTGTCTCGCCTCTGGTCGCCGTCGAAATCGCGTCACGTTCCTCGAAGGCCTTGTCGATGGTCTTTTCGAGGCTCGCCAGATCCGGCTTCGACATGAATTCGCTCCATTACCAGGCTGTTAAGGGGCTGAGCCTTAACCTGTTTTGAAAATCGCGCGGACCCTATGTGAAGGCAGAGTAGGGGTCAATCGCGACTGCGCCATGGGACGGCGCAAGTGAATGAAATGGACGGACCTGACATGACACCCATGGAAAAGGCGGGCTGGACGCCGCTGCCGCATTCGGACGAGGATCTGGAGCGGGCCAGGAGCGTGCCGGACACGCCGCAGACGCGCGCCGAGACCTACCGCCTGGCGTGGAACGATCCCGACTTCATGACGCGGCGCGAACTGCGCGCGGTCAGGCTGCAGCTCGAACTCCTGAAGCCGGAGATGATCCTGGCCGAGCGCGGTATCCGCTCGACCGTGGTCCTGTTCGGGGGCGCGCGGCTGCCTGAACCCGGCGGCGAGGCCTGGGCGGCCAAAAACGAGACGCAGAAGAAAAACCTCGAGGAAAACAGCAAATATTACGAGGAAGCGCGCAAATTCGCCCGCCTGTGCTCGCAGCAATCGGCCAGTTCATACTACCGCGAATATGTCGTGGTGACCGGCGGCGGGCCCGGCGTGATGGAAGCGGGCAATCGCGGCGCCGACGATGTCGGCGCGCCCTCTATCGGCCTTAACATCGTTCTGCCGCACGAGCAGGCGCCCAATGCCTATGTGACGCCGGAACTCTGTTTCAACTTCCACTATTTCGCCATCCGCAAGATGCATTTCGTCATGCGCGCGAAGGCCGTCGCGGTGTTTCCCGGCGGCTTCGGCACGATGGACGAATTCTTCGAGACGCTGACGCTGATCCAGACCGGGCGCATGGAGCGCGTACCGGTGATCCTGTTCGGCAAATCCTTCTGGAAACGGGCGATCGATCTCGACTTCCTCGCCGAGCAAGGCACGATCAGTCCCGGCGACCAGGACATCATCGATTTCGTCGACACCGCCGACGAGGCCTGGGGCATCGTCAGCCGGTTCTATAAGTTAGGGGAGTAAGGGAGTAGGGCAGTAAGGCAGTATATCTAGAATCAAGGGCTGAGAGCGCCCCTCATCTTCCTACTGCCCTACTGCCCTACTGCCCTACTGCCCTACTGCCCTACTGCCCTACTGCCCTACTGCCTTATCCCCACGACTATCTCCGTCAGAAACCCGGCCAAATCGTCGGTGACGAAGTCGACATCATCTTCCTGCGCCGGATCGCGCTCCCAGATTTCGGAGAATGTCGGCTCGAAATTGCGCGGCACCACCAGGACCGTCGTCATGCCCAGTGACTTCGGCACGGACAGGTTGCGCGCGAGATCCTCGAACATCACCGCATTGTGGCCGGTGACGGCGTGAAGTTCGGCGAATTTCTCGTAGGTCTGGCGCGCCGGCTTGGGGTTGAGCCCGGCGGCGACGATATCGAAGATGTCGTCGAAATGATCAAGGATGCCAAGCTGGCGCGCAGTGCGCTCGGCATGCCTGCGGTCGCCGTTGGTGAAGATGAACTTGCGGCCGGGAAGCTGGCGAATGGCGGTGCCGAGGACGGGATCCGGCACCAGCCAGGAATAGTCGATGTCGTGGACCTTCTCGAGGAAATCGTCGGGGTCTATGCCATGGCGCGTCATCAGCCCGTTCAGTGTCGTGCCATATTCCCGATAAAGTTCCTTTTGCAGCTTGCGCGCGTCCTCGCGCGGCAGCGACAGCAGTTCCCCGACATAGGCGGTCATCTTGACGTCGATCTGCGAGAACAGATTCGAATGATGCGGATAGAGCGTGTTGTCCAGGTCGAACACCCAGTCGGTGACATGGGCGAAGCGAGCGGGGTCGGGGTGTGTAGCCATGCGCCCCTTATGGCACGAAACGGACGATCTTGAAGGGGCTTTATCCACAACTTCTACGCGCCGAAAGTGGCAGAACAGTCTCACCGTTCAAATTTTAGGCATCCTGGAAAGGTGGCCTTCAGGGCTTGCTGGCACAGAGGCGGTCCAGTGGGAGCCAGCGATGAGCAGTATAATTCTGAAGTCCGCCACCATTGCTTTCGTCTCCGTCGCGGTTTCGCTCCTTCTGACCCTGATCATCGTCCCCGCCATGGGATTCCCGGTCAACCGCATGATCTGGCTGACCTCGACATTGTGTCCGCTGGTTCTTGCATGGGCGGCCTGCGCAAGCACGTTCTGGCACAGCGACAGGCTGAAGTCGGCGCATCGCGACCTTGCCCGCACGCACGCCCAGCTTGCCGCAGCGCATCGCCGGCTGGCGGAAAAGGCCAGCCGCGACGACATGACGGGCATGCTCAACCGGGAAAGCTTCTTTGCCGTGCTCAACGGCTCCCGGCACAAGCCCGATCGCGGCGCCTTGCTGATCATCGATGCCGACCATTTCAAGATGATCAATGACAGCTTCGGCCATCTGACCGGCGACGACGCGCTGCTCCTGATCGCCAGCGCCATCAAGCGCGGGGTGCGCGACGGCGACGTCCTCGGCCGCATCGGCGGCGAGGAGTTCGGCGCATTGCTGGTCGGAGCCACGGAACGGGAAGCCAAGCGCGTCGCCGAGCACATCCGCCGCGAGGTCGAGCTGATCCGCTTCCGGCCCGTGGACGAGCGGACCATTCCGCTGACCGTCAGCATCGGCGGAACCCTCTGCGACGAAAGCGCCAGCGTGTCGGAGCTGATGCGGGCCGCCGACCGGCGCCTCTACCAGGCCAAACATCGGGGACGCAACCTGGTGATCCTCGACACCGACATCTCCGAGGCGGCCTGAACGGGCTGATCCAGCATATCGGCTTGTTAAGGAGTCTCTAACCCTGTTTGCACTCGGCTGCGCATTGTTCCGGCTTGCAACCAGTTTTGGCACGCTTCTGGCTTCGATGATGAAGCATGTGCCGTTCAGGGAACATGCCTGGATGTTCAGGGAACATGCCTGGATAGAGACCCCGTCGAGAGACCTGTCATGAGTTTCCTTATCAAGAAGATATCGCGCCGAATGATCATGCAGACGCTGATCGCGGTGCCTGCCCTGTCGCTGTTCCGCAAATTGCCCGATGCGGGTTCTTCCGAAGCCGCCCCCGATGAGATCGTCGAGGTCAATGGCTGGATCCTGAAGCGGAGCGACCTGGCATGATCTTCGACAGTTATGAGGCGTTTCGCGCCGCGAATTTCACGCCCAGGGTCTGCGTTCTCGGCTCCGGCCCGGCCGGCACCACGATCGCCAGAAAGCTCGGCGCCGCCGGCATACCGGTCGTGGTGCTGGAGGCCGGCGGCAGGGAGTTCAGCGACACCTCGCAGGATTTCTACCGCGGCACCACGGTCGGCGATTTCTATTTCGATCTCGATATCACCCGGCTGCGGTTCATGGGCGGCAGCTCGAACCACTGGGCCGGCTGGTGCCGCGTGCTCGACAAACAGGATTTCGAGCCGAAGGCGTGGGTGCCGGACACGGGCTGGCCGATCCGGCGCAGTGACATCGAACCCTATCTGCGCGAAGTGCGCGAAATCCTGGAACTGCCGGATTTCCGGCCGGACGCGCCGATCTCGGACGACATCCGCTGGGTGCAGCTGATCAAGAGCGGTGCGGTGCGCTTCGCTGAAAAATACGCCGACGAGCTCGACAAGAGCAGGAACATCGCTGTCGTGCTCAACACCTGTGCCACCGAGCTTGCCGGCGACGGCAGACGCGTGACCGGCGCCAGGCTGCGGTCGCAGGGGCAGGATGCCGGCTTCTTCAGCGCCGACTACTTCATCGTCTGTACCGGCGGGCTGGAGAATTCGCGGCTGCTTTTGTGGTCGAACCAGCGCTCCAATGGCGGCGTCGTGCCGAACGCGACGGCACTTGGCCGCTACTGGATGGAACACCCGACCTTCCAGGGCGGCAACGCCATCCTGGCCGACTATGGCGCATTCGAGGTCGATGCGGTGAACGAGGCCTTCTTCTCGCCGATGCCGGCCGCGATGGAGCGGCTGCGGATCATGAATTTCGGCATCAGGCTGATCGAGACGCCTTATCCCGGCGTCAAGGACCTGATCGCGGATCTCGCCTGTACGGCGCCCAACATGGCGGAGTGGCTATCGGGCAGGCTCAACCAGAACCTGCGCTGCGCGGCCCAGCTCTATGTCGCCTGGGAGCAGGCGCCGCTGGCCTCGAACCGGGTCGAGCTGTCGAAGACCGTGGTCGACCACGCCGGCGTGCCGCGCATCGAGCTGCACTGGAAGAAATCGGACCTGGAACGCCGCACGCTGCTCGAAGGGCTGAGGCTTTTCGGGACGACGCTAGCCCAGAAGAATCTGGGCCGGGTGCGTATAGCCGACTGGATTTCGAATGGCGGCGACTACCCGACGGACGAAGAGACGGCCGGCCACCACCACATGGGAGGCACGCGCATGGGCACCGATGTCGCCACGAGCGTCGTGGATGCCAATTGCAAGGTGCACGGCATGGACAATCTATATGTCGGCGGCTCCTCGGTGTTCTGTACCTCGGGCCAATGCAACCCGACGACGACGATCACGGCGTTGGCCTGCCGGCTCGGCGAGCATCTCGGCAAGGTGGTCGCCGCCTGAGGGTTCCGCAGTCCCCACTAAATCATCTCATCCCGGCAAAGCCGCGTCACATGATGGCGCCGGAGCGGCTTAAAAGCCGTTTATGGCGATGCGCACCAGCACCACGGCGGCAGCCAGCGAGCGCTTCAGCGCTTGAGGGATCGCCGAACTCCCAACTCTTTGTCTCACGCTATTCTGGACGGAAAACCGTGAGCAGTTTTCCTGGTATTGCTCCTACGCCCGCCGCTCCGACCGGCCGAAACGCCGTTCGAGATAGGCCTGGCCGAACTCCAGCGTGATCGACAGGATCCAGTAGATCATCGAGGCGGTGATCAGCATCTCGATATGGCGGAACTCCGTCTGGCCCATGGTGCGGGCGAGATACATGATCTCCCAGACGCCGACGACCGACACGAGGGACGAGTCCTTCAGCATGGCGATGAACTGGTTGCCGGTCGGCGGGATGATGACGCGCATGGCCTGCGGCAGGATAACCAGCGCCATGGTCTGGCCGGGGCTCAGTCCAAGCGCAGTGGCGCCCTCGCTCTGCCCGCGCGGAATGCTTTCGATGCCGGCGCGGAAGATCTCGGTCATGTAGGCGCCATAACACAGCGACAACGCCAGAATGCCGGCCGGCACCGCGCCGATCACGTAACCGACCTGCGGCAGGCCGAGATAGATGATGTAGACCTGCATCAGCAAAGGAAGGCCGCGGAACAACGAGGTGTAGAAAGTGGCCAGCCCGTACACAATGCCGTTTCCGGTCAGTTTGGCGATCGCGCCGACAAGTGCGATGGCTGTCGCGATCAGGATCGAGATCGCCGAAATGTAGAGCGTGGTGGTGACGCCCTGGGTGATCAGGAAGCCGATCTTCCTGGCGATGAAGGCAAGCGACAGGTCGAAGGAATAGAAGAACAGCATCAGGAGTACGAACAGTTCGATCCAGACGCCGACGATCTGCTGCCGTCGGGGCAAAAGCAGCAGCAGCTTGCAATTCACCAGCACAATGAGCGCGATCAGCACTGCGGAAAGCGCGCGCGACAGGGCAGGGTTGGCCTGCAGCCAGCCGGATGCAACTGGAATCACCGAGCCGATCCAGCTTGACTTGATGCCCATCGCGTAAAGGCCGGCGGCCAACAGCGCCAGCACGAGCGCCGCCGCTGCGCGGCGGGTGATCCCCGGATAGAAGAGCATCAGCCTGCCGATCATGCCGTCACCTTGTCTTTCGTGGCGGCATGACGTTCTCGCCACCAGTCCTGCGCCTGCAATTTCCAGTAGGTGAGCTGCGCGGCCGCCAGGCCGGCGGCGCCGCCGGCCCAGTTCAATCCGAATGGCGCGAACTGCCGGTACCGGTCCGAAACGCCCAGAATGCCTTCCGCAACGATTTTTCCGGCGATGGCCGTGGTGTTGAGACCATGGCCGCCGAAAGCCGTGCAATACCAGACGCCCGGCTGCAATTCACCGATCTGGGGCATCAGGTGACGGGCATAGGACATCAATCCGGACCAGGCCAGTTCGGTCTTGAGGTCCGCAAGCTGCGGATAGGTACCGACCATCTCGCGGCGCAATTCGCGCGCCAGCGCGTAGGCAGAAGCGGCGCGCGTGGTGATGCGCCCGCCCCACAAAAGGCGATTGCCGCCATCGACCAGCCGATAGTAGTCGCCGGCCCGCCGGTTGTCGCCGACCGCGTCCGTGGTCGCAACGGCTTGCGCGATCAGGCGCGGCGCCGGCTCGGAAACCATCACATAGGTCGCGATGGGCAGAAAGGCGCGGTGGAGCTGGGTGAATACCGGGCCGGTGTAGCCGCCGGTAGCCAGCACGACGCGAGTTGCCCGAAGCGTGCCCTCTCGCGTGCGCAGCATCTTTTGCGGCCCCGACAGATCACATTGCACGACTTCGGAGCTCTCATGGATGCTGCCGCCAAGCCGCTCGATCTCATCGGCCACGGAACGCAGATAATTAAGCGGATGGATGTGAAAGGCTTTCGGGTCGCGCAGGCCCTGATAGTAGCGAGCCGATTTAAGCACCGAACGGACGTCTTCTCTGCGCAGATATTGAAGCTTGTATCCGTGGTCGCGCGCCGTCTGGTCGGCATAGGCCTTGAGCGCGTCGCCATCGTCGTAGCGCAGGACGCTGACCAGCCCGTCGCGCGGCGTGGCGGCCGATATGTCGAGCGCCTCGATGGTGTGACGCACGAATTCGACGCCCTCGATCGACAGCCGGTGCAGTTGCCGCGCGGCCTCCTTGCCGACGCGCGCGGCAATGGTGTCGCCGCCGGTGGCGAAGCCAGGCGTGACGAAGCCGCCATTGCGGCCGGAGGCGCCGAAACCGACGACCTGGGCCTCCAGCACAGCGACGCGCAGCCCGGAACGCGACAGCTGCAACGCCGTGGTCAGGCCGGCCAGTCCTCCGCCGACGACGGCCACGTCACAGTGCGCCTCGCCGCGGAGCGGGGGCCTGATCTTCCGGTCGATCATGGTGCGGGCGTAGTAGGTGTCCGGATAGGCCATCGGCGACTTTCAACTGCATCCCGCTCGTCAGGAAAAGCGCGTAGCGCTTTTCCCTGGGGAATTGCGCAAGAACAAAGGTTTAGAGAGGGGTGGCGATTGTTTCAAACGCTGCACCGCTCCGGCATCTGACACGTGATGCCCGCCGGTCGCCGAGCGGCGGCCGGCGGGCAATCCAACGTCATTTGGCGCTGTAGTCCTTGCCGTACCATTTCGTGGTCAGCGCGGCGAGCGTGCCGTCCTTCTTCAGCTCGGCGATGATGCCCGAAACCTTTGCGGTCCACTCGGGATCGTTCTTCTCGGCGATGACCACGAGCGGTTCCCGGAAGGCATATTCCCCTTCGAGGATCTTCACGGGATAGCCGTTCTTGATGGCGTTCTGCGCCGTCTGCTCCGGCGCGATCACGGCATTCAGGCGAACGCCGTCGCCAAGCCGCAGGTCATCGAAGGGAAGCATGGAATCGGCGAAGGTGCGGATCTCGCCGGGCTCCAGCTTGTATTCGACGGGAGGCAGGCCGGGCGCGTCGATCTCAAGCTTGCGGCGGATGAAATCCTCCGAGGTGGTGGCCGTCTCGACGCCGATCACCTTGCCGTTGAGATCGGCGACCGACTTCGCGGTGCTGTCCTTGTGCACGACGTAGACATAGGGGCTGTAGTAATAGATGCCGACAAAATCGATCACCTTGGAACGGGCCTTGGTCGGCGTGACCGAGCCGACGCCGAGGTCGTAGCGCCCTTGCCAGCGGCCGCCGGTCAGGGTCGCCCAGTCGGGCGTCTCGAACGAGACCTCGACCCCCAGCCGTTTGCCGATCTCGCGCGAGACATCGATGTCGAAGCCGGCGAGCTCGTTGCTGTCATTGAGAAAGCTTTGCGGCGGCCAGGCGGCGTTGGTGGCGACGACCATCGCCTTCTTCGACGTGACGCGATCCAAAGTTTCTCCGGCCATGGCCGCCGTCGTGATCGCGAATGTCGCGACGGCAAGAATGGCGAAATCGAGCAGTTTCTTCAAAGTTATCCTCCCTTATGGATGCAGCTGAAATGACGGTACCTGCGTCGGGCACCAGTGGTTGTTTCGATCGGCCTCGTCCGCGACGTCTCCGCGGCGTACCGTGGCGTTCGGCTTGCGGATGCAAGTCCAACGCGGCTCGGTGTCGATTTGCGTCCATCGCAGCCGAAGCTGTTCCCCCTCATGGACTGGCGTTTGTGACAGTTGACACTCAGGTCGCGAAAAGCAGGGTTCCACCCGGCGAAATGCCGGATAATGGCAGCCATGCAGTCATTACGTGCCGTGAGGCGGCAAAATGCCGGATATTTGCGCCTTGCGCAGCCTGCACCGGCGGTTCCTGAGGATTGTCGCAGCGGTGGTTCAGCCGATAGGATCGCGCCGAGCGATTGGACGGGTTCCAGGGCGGATCGAAGGAGAGGATTGATTGTGGAATTGACCGAAAAAGATCGCCAGTTGCTCGCGCTGATGCAGAAGAACGCGCGTGAGCCGGTCGCATCACTGGCGCGTCAGCTCGGCGTATCCCGGACTGCCTTGCAGGAGCGCATACAAAAGCTCGAGGCGGGCGGGGTCATCGAAGGCTACGCGGTGCGGCTGACCAAGGAGGCGGCTCAGAATTCCGTCCACTGTTTCACCTTCGCCGCCCTGAACAACAAGAGCTACCCAGACGTATCCAGAAAGATCAAGGCTATGCCTTCGATCCAGGCGGTCTACGCCATAACCGGCGAGTGGGACCTGATCATCCATGTCGCGGCCGAGACGCTCGAGAAGCTGAACCGGGAAGTGAATGCGCTGAATGAAATCAGCGGCATCGTCAAAACGGCATCGCATGTGGTGATGGAGACGAAGTTCAACCGCAACATCTATGCCGCACTATAGGAAGGGCGAGGTTTCGCTCGCCCCTGCCCATCCAAATCCGGCTACACAGTCGCCGGGTCGAGTGCGGGCTCGCCCATGCGGCGAGCGACGATCGCCCCGAAATCGGCGGTCTGGAATGTGTCGCGCAGCGCGTCGAAGGACGGCAGCACGAAATAGACGCGCTGGAACTTGTCGATTTCGTAGCCCGTGCGCATCACCGTTTCCAGGTCGAAAGACGCATGGTGCGCATCCTTGCTTTCGACCGCGAACTGCAACTCCGTGAAGGATGACATCAGACCGGCGCCGAAGGCCTTCAGCGGCTGACCACTTTCCTGCATGAGGCCGTATTCGGCCGTGTACCAGTAGAGCCGGCTGATCATTTCGTCGCCGCCGAGCGCGATGATGTCGCCGGCCTTCTGGCCATACATCTGCATGAAGTCGGCGAAGACCGGCTGCGACAGCACCGGCACATGGCCGAAGAAATCATGGAACATGTCGGGTTCGACGATGTAGTCGAGCTCCTGCTGCGTCCGCAGCCAGTTGGTGACGGGGAAACGGCGGCTGGCGAGATGGTCGAAGAAGGGCCCGGCCGGGATGAGCCCTGGCACGGCGACGATCTCCCAGCCAGTCAGCTTGCGCAACTTGGCACTGACTTCGTCGAAGTCCGGGATGCGGTCGAGCAGGCCGAGCTTGTCGACGCCGTCGAGATAGGAATGGTGGGCGAGCTTGCGTGTCAGTTTCGTCTGGCGGTCGCACAGCGTGCGCCACACCGCCTGTTCCTCGGCGCTGTAGTCATAGCCTTGCGCCACGGTGAAATCGGCACGGCAGACCGAGTAGTCGCCGCGCAACCCTTGAGCCGCGCAGTCCCGGGCATATTCGGCAACGCTCATTGTCGTCATGGTTTTCTCCTCGCCAATCTTGAATTCCGGATGCGCCCGAAGTTAACCGGACTTGCGGAGGCAAATCGGTTTTGGTGATGGCCGGAATGAGGATTTTTGGATAACATCCACTCGGAATATGCCATAGCGGAGTGAAAATGCCTCAATTCGACGATTTCGAGATCAAGATGCTCGATATCCTCCAGCGCGACGGACGCAAGCCGGTCTCCGAACTGGCGCAGGAGATCGGCCTGTCGACGACACCTTGCGCGCGGCGCTTCGAGGCGCTGCAGGAGGCCGGCATCATCAAGGGCTTTGCCGCCGTGCTCAGCCGCCGTGCCGTCGGCCTGACGGTCGAGGTGTTCATCCAGGTGCGGCTGGTCAGCCACAGCGACGGTTCGCCCGAGAGTTTCATCGCCGCGGTCCAGCGCATGGACGAGGTATCATCCTGCTGGACGATGACCGGCGACCACGACTTCCTGCTGCATGTCATGGTGCCGTCGGTCGACGAACTCAACGCCTTCGTCATGCACCGGCTGATGCGGCTTGACGGTGTGCGCGACGTCCACACGCAGCTCGTGCTGCAGAACATCAAGGGACCCGGCCACGTGCCGCTCGGACATCTGCGGCGGTGATGGCGCCGGCCCATGAAGAGGTCCCGCCATGAAGCTCGTTCTCCATGCGCTGGTATACGCAGATGGACGGCGACTCTGGTCCGCGAGTCTGGGGATTTCTGACGCGCGATGGCCGGATGAAAGATGGCCGATTTCCGGAGCGCGCCACAGACGCGGAAGAGCAATCGATGGTGTTCGAACGGACGGCATGGAAACCTGCCGTGCTCGCGGCCATGCATTCGCACCGCGCCTGACTTTTTCACGCTGGCCGTTACCAGGCTGCGCGCTACTTCCTGGAAGCGGAGGTGTCCGGCAGGAGGAAGCGATGCAGCTTGTCACGCATAAAAAGATGAAAGAGGGCCGGCTGATGCCTTGGGGAAAAGGCACCGTCGTCAGCGGCGCCAGGGGCTATGTCTTTCTCGCCGGCAATACGGGCACGGCCGAAAATTACGACCCGTCGACGGGCAAAGGTGGCGCCGTCGGGGACGCGGCGACGCAATGGCGCTCCATTTTGACGACCATCAAATCGGACCTGGAGGAGCTTGGCAGCTCGCTCGAGCATCTCGTCAAGATCACCCAATATGTCAAAGGACCATTTCCGGACGGCGGCGTTCTGAGTTCCCCCAATTTCCGGCTGGACGTCATGGACGAATTCTTCGCCGCGCACTGCCCAAAGCACTGCAGCTACAACAATCCGCCGCCATCGGAGGTAATCGGGGTTGCCGCACTTGCGCATCCCGATCTCGTCATCGAGATCGTGGCGGTCGCCGCTCTGCCGGATTAGCGCCGGGCGCGACAGCCCACAAATATCAGGGCACGATCAGCGTGCCGGCGCCGTGCTCGGTGAACAGTTCAAGCAGCACCGAATGCGGCGTCTTGCCGTTGAGGATGACGACGCCTTCGACGCCGCGCTCGATCGCCTCGATGCAGGTCTCGACCTTCGGGATCATGCCGCCCGACACCGTGCCGTCCTTGATCAGCGCCTTGGCCTCGGCGACCGTCAGCTCGTCGATCAGCTTCTTGTCCTTGTCGAGCACGCCCGGCACATCGGTGAGGAACAGAAGACGCGAGGCCTTGCAGGCGCCGGCGATGGCGCCGGCAAAGGTATCGGCATTGATGTTGTAGGTGTGTCCGTCGCGGCCGGGCGCCACCGGCGCCAGCACCGGGATCATTTCGGAGCGCGCCAAAAGGTCGAGCAGCGTGCGATCGACCTCGACCGGCTCGCCGACGAAGCCGAGATCGAGCACGCGCTCGATGTTGGAGTCCGGGTCGATCATGGTCTTGCGCGCCTTTTCGGCGAACACCATGTTGCCGTCCTTGCCGCACAGGCCGATCGCCCATTCGCCCTCGGCGTTGATGAGTGCGACGATCTCCTTGTTGATAGAGCCCGCCAGCACCATCTCGACGATCTCGACCGTCTTCTGGTCGGTGACGCGCAGGCCGCCCTCGAATTTGGATTCAATGCCCATCTTGTTGAGCATGGCGCCGATCTGCGGCCCGCCGCCATGGACGACGATCGGGTTGACGCCGGACTGTTTCAACAGCGCGATGTCGCGCGCGAAGGCTTTGCCGAGTTCGCTGTCGCCCATGGCGTGGCCGCCATATTTCACCACCACCGTCTTGTTCTCGTAGCGCTGCATGTAGGGCAGCGCCCGCGACAGCAGGGCGGCCTGCATTTCGGCGGTGGCGGCGATGTCCGTCATCGGCGTGGTTCCCTGGCTTTTGATTTCATGCCTGTCGTTGCCCCAAAACCGCTGCGCATTTTTGGCGACATGCATCAGGTAAAGACGGCGGCGTCTTAGCGGGAATTGACGCGGGCCGCAAACGGCTTTGCTGTCATATTCGGGCGGCTCACGACCTCGTCATCACTTAAGGCACCATAAGCGGCGCCCTGCGGCCAAGCCAACCGGAGATCTTCTCCATCTGCGCGGCCAGGGACAAAAGCGTCTCCTCGTCACCGGGGCGGCCCGCGGCCTGGACGCCGAGCGGCAGGCCGGCTTCGGTGACGTAAACAGGGAGCGCGATGGATGGCTGGCCGCTGACATTCTGGATCGCCGGCCAGTGGGTGAACCACAGGCTCTTGTCCATCAGCTGGCCGAACAGCGGTTCGATCCTGAGCAGCGCCGTGAGGCGAAGCTTGTCGAGCATATTCTCGATGAGCTCGTCGGCGCCCTTCGGGTCCATCGCGCCGCAAGCGAGCGGCGGGTGGGCGATAACAGGCATCAGCACGGCGTCGTAACGCGCCGTCTCCGCAATCAGTTGCCGCGAGGCGGCATGCAGCCGCTGCAAGCCGGCATAGGTCTCGCCGGCCGAGACCATTTCGCCCAATCGGCCGAGCACCCGCGTCGCGCGCTCGATGTCGCCGGTGACGGTGCGGCCGACGCGCACCGCCTCGGCCCGCAACATGCCTGCGACAGCCGAGGCAACCGTTCTGCAGAAATCGGCGAAGAAGTCGCGACCGATGGAGGGCAAATCGATTTCCTCGACGCTGTGGCCGCCCTCGCGGGCGAGCGCCACCGCGGTATCGAGCGCTTTCAGCGTCTCGGCCGAAATCGGCAGGCCGAGCGGAGAGTTCCGGTACATTGCGAGCTTGAGCTTGCCGGGATCGCGGGCGGCAGCCGCGGCGAACGCACCCTTTGGCGGCGGCGCGACATAGGGTGCGAGCGGGTCGGGGCCATGGGTGAGGTCAAGCAGCAGGGCGCAATCGCGCACCGAGCGGGTGACGGCATGGTCGACCACCATGCCGTACCAGCTTTCGCTCACCAATGGCGACAGCGGGACGCGGCCGCGCGAGGTCTTGAGACCGACCAGCCCGGTGCAGGCAGAAGGCACGCGGATCGAGCCGCCGCCATCTGAGGCATGCGCCACCGGCACGACGCCGGTGGCGACCAGTGCCGCAGCGCCGCCGGACGAGCCGCCGCTGGTGTGGCCGGTGTTCCAGGGATTGCGGGTGATGCCGAAGGCTTTTGATTCGGTCATCAGCCGCAGCCCGTGTTCGGGCGATGTCGAGGTGACGATGGGTATCAGTCCGGCGTCGAGATAGCGTTCGGTCAGCACCGAACTGACCTCGGGCACCCAGGCGGGGATGCGGCTGCCGCCATGTGACGGCACGCCCTTGATGGCGATGCCGAGATCCTTGATGGCGAAGGGCACGCCGGCCAGCGGCAGGGAACGATCGATGCCCTTCGCCCGGTTGCGCGCCGCATCGTAGAATGTCTCGGCCGTGGCATTAATTTCAGGCCGGCTGGCCTCGGCGCGCGCGATCGCCGCGTCGACCAGTTCGACCGGCGAAACCTCGCCCTTGCGCACCAACGTGGCAAGGCCGGTGGCGTCTTCTTCCCACAGCACTCGTTCGACCGACATGCGCGCTCCCCCGATCCAGGCAAGGTAACCAGCGGCCAATCCGTTGGCAATCGAGCGATGAACGAGTGCGGCGCGGTGCGGAAAGCTTTGGGTGCACGGAAATTTGCGCCGTTGCAAATACATCGCAATCCCCTAATTTGCCGACATGACGCCACAGGAGATCAGCAATCTGATTGTCCGGACTTCGATGAAGGACCGGGCTTCGTTCGATCTGCTGTACCGGCAGACCAGCGCGAAACTTTTCGGTGTCTGCCTTCGTGTATTGAAGGACCGGGGAGATGCCGAAGAGGCGCTTCAGGAGGTCTTCGTCAAGATATGGACGAAGGCGGACCGTTTCGCCGTCTCGGATCTAAGCCCGATTTCCTGGCTGGTGGCCATCGCGCGCAACCATGCGATCGATCGTATCAGGGCGCGGCGGGAACCTGCCGCCTATATCGATGCCGCGCTCGATGTGGCCGATCCGGCGCCGGGACCGGAGGCCATGACCGTGGCAGGTGGCGAGTCCGAGCGCATCTACCATTGTCTCGAGGAATTGGAGAAGGGCCGGGCAGCGGCTGTCCGGGGCGCCTATCTGAACGGCGAGAGCTATGCCGAACTGGCGGAGCGCCATGGCGTGCCGCTGAACACGATGCGAACCTGGCTGCGGCGCAGCCTGCTGAAGCTCAGAGAGTGTCTGGAAAGATGACGCTGGTAGACGACGACGGACCGGAACGTGGAGGCGACGACCTGTTCGCCGCCGAATACGTTCTTGGCGTCCTTACAGCGGAAGAACGCCAGATTGCGTCCCGCCGCATCGATGGCGACGCCGCATTCGCTCGGCTTGTCAATGCCTGGGAGGCCCATTTTTCGCCCTTGGCCGTCGCCTATTCCGGGACAGAACCTCCGATCAGGGTCAAGGAGGCGATCGATCGCCGGCTGTTCGCCTCGCAGCCTCGCGCCGGCCTATGGTCGAGCCTTGCCTTCTGGCGCGGCCTTGCCGCCGCCGCGATCGCGGCGCTGGCGATCTACATCGCCTTGCCTTTCATCAACCCACCGCTCCAACAACCACAGCTTGTCGCCTCGCTGGCCGCCGAAGGCAGCGACGTCAGATACCTCGTCGTCTATGACGCGGCGCATCATGAAGTCGGCCTGTCGCACGTTTCCGGTGAGCGGGCCTCCGGCAAGGACTTCGAACTGTGGGTGATCGTGGGCAAGAACGCGCCGGTTTCGATGGGCGTCATCCCGGCCGGGAAGGCTGCGCATGTGACGGTTTCGCCGGCCGTGCAGCAGAAACTTGCGCAGGGCGCCGTGCTGGCGGTCAGCCTCGAGCCTTCAGGCGGTTCGCCGACCGGCCAGCCGACGGGACCGGTGGTCGCGGCAGGCGACCTGAAGGGCATCTGATGGCTCCCCGCCCGGACCGTCGCCTTTCAAAATAGTGAAGTCTATTTTTGCATGGATAACCGCGGACCAAATTCCCGCGGTTGGATCAGCCTATCCACCGAAATCACTGGACCTCATTCGGAAGAAAAGAATTCTTTCATAGAAAGCGAAACTAAGTTTTTCATGGCCCGTATCTCCTCGCGTTCCCAATGATGGGGAAAACAACCCGAGGAGACTTACATCATGCGTAAATTCGCCACCCTTTTGCTCGCCGGTACGATCGGCCTCTCAGCGCTCGGCACCATCGCCTATGCCGCCAATCCGATGGTCGGGGGCGCACCCATGTACGCCAAGAAGAACATCATCGAGAACGCCGTCAATTCGAAGGACCACACGACGCTGGTCGCTGCCGTCAAGGCAGCGGGCCTGGTCGACACGCTGCAGGGCGCCGGGCCCTTCACCGTCTTCGCTCCCACCAACGAGGCCTTTGCAGCACTTCCGGCCGGCACGGTCGAAACGCTGCTCAAGCCCGAGAACAAGGACAAGCTGACCAAGGTCCTGACCTGCCATGTGATCGCGGCGAAAGCGATGGCCGCCGACGTCGCCAAGATGGCCAAGGCCGATGGCGGCGCGCATGTAGTCAAGACCGCCGGCGGCTGCGAGCTGACGCTCAAGGCCGATAAGGGCAAGGTCACCGTCACGGACGAGAACGGCAATGTCGCCCATGTGACGATTGCCGACGTCAGGCAGTCCAATGGCGTCATCCACGTCATCGACAAGGTTCTTTTGCCGAAGATGTAACATACGGCTCGCTGCCGGCGAACAGGCAGCAAGGCTCTCCTGCCGGTGCGCGACTTCGTACACGCGTTGCGCCGGCAGGCGTCCGCTCCGCACTGTGGCTCCATCCAGGAGGCTGGTGCGGGTAACGTTCGGCCCTCAACGGCTTTTGATTTTCAGCCGAGCGTTGAATGTGGCAAACAGATAGCAGGAGGATTGGCCATGAACCGTCGCGACTTTCTCTTGAGCGGCGCCGCCGCCATCGGCGTGGTCGCCGGCACGGCATCTCTGCTGCGCATGGGCGGATCGCAGGATGCACGTGCGGCGGAGACCTTCGAAGTCACCAAGACCGATGCCGAATGGCGCGCGATCCTGTCTCCCGCGGCCTTCGACGTGCTGCGCAAGGAAGGCACCGAATATCCCGGCACCAGCCCATTGCTCAACGAGCACCGCAAGGGCGTCTTCGCCTGCGCCGGCTGCGACCTGCCGGTTTACTCCTCCGAGACGAAGTTCGATTCCGGCACCGGCTGGCCGAGTTTCTGGCAGGAGATCGCCAACGCCGTCGGCAAGACGCAGGACCGGTCGCTCGGCATGACTCGCACCGAAGTCCACTGCCGCCGCTGCGGCGGCCATCTGGGCCATGTCTTCGACGACGGCCCGCCGCCGACCGGGCTGCGTCACTGCATCAACGGCGTGGCGCTGAGCTTCAAGCCCGCCACAGCCTGAGACCATGCGGCCGCGATATGAAAAAACTCCGGGTTTGCGACCCGGAGTTTTTTAGCGGTCAGTCATTTCGGGCGTGGACTGGAGGAGCTTCCCGAAACGGCTGCCCGTGTTTCCTTGCTTTCAGCGCATTACCGAACGCAAACCGTTTCTCCCGGTGTCAGTGCCCGCCGCCGCCACCGCCGGCGGCCGCCGGTTTGCGGATCATCATGGTGAACAGGCCAAGCGTCGCGAACAGCACCGTCAGCATGTAGAACACGTCCATGAAGGACAGCAGCGCCGCCTGCTGCTGGACCATGCCCGACAATTTCGAGATCGCCGCGCTGGCCGCGTCCAGGCCGGCGGTCTGCTCGAAATTGAGCGTCATGTTCTGCAGCTTCTGCTGCGCGGCCGCACTTCCCCACTGCACGTGCTCGGAGAGCCTTGCATAGTGGAAGGCGTTGCGGTCGATCAGCACCGTGTTGATCAGAGCGAGGCCGACGGCACCGCCGAGATTGCGGGTCAGGTTGAACAGGCCCGACGCATTCTTCAGCCGCTCGGGCGGCAGCGTGCCGAGCGCGATGTTGTTGATCGGCACCATGCACAGCATCATCGAACAGCCGCGCAGGATCTGCGGGATGAGCAGCTCGTAAAAATCCCAGTCGGCGGTCAGATGCGTCATCCACCAGGTTCCGGTGGCGAAGCCGAAGAAGCCGATCATCATCATCAGGCGCGGGTCCATCTTGTTCGACAGGATGCCCGAGACCGGCGCGGTGAAGAACATCGCCAGGCCGCTGACGAACAGTGCCTCGCCGATCATCATGGAATCGTAGCCGCGGATGCGTCCGAGGAACACGGGGTAGAGATAGGTGAGACCGTAGAGGCCGATTCCGATGACGAAGGAGAACAGCGAGCCGAAGGCGAAGTTGATATTGCTGAACGCCTTGAGATCGACGATCGGCTCCTCGGCGGTGAACACCCGCCAGAAGAACAGCACCGCGCCGAAGGTCATGACGACGGCGCAGATGAACACCGCCTGATCTTGCAGCCAATCATTGTTCGGGCCTTCCTCGAGCACATATTCCATGCAGCCGAGGAACGCCGCCATGCCGGCAAGGCCCCACCAGTCGAACTTCGAGAACAGCTTCAGGTTGGGCTTGTCGAAGTCGATCAGCGACCAGGCCGCCGTCGTCACCAGAATGCCGGGCACGACATTGACGAGGAACAGCCAGTGCCAGGACATTGCGTGGCTGATATAGCCGCCGACGGTCGGACCGATGGTGGGCGCCAGGGTGGCCACCAGGCCGATCATCGGCGACACGACGGCACGGCGCGACGGCGGGAAGATGGTGAAGGCGGCCGCAAAGACGCTGGGGATCATGCCGCCGCCGATAAAACCCTGGATGGCGCGGTAAACGATCATCTGGTCGATGTTGGTGGCGGTCGCGGCGAGCGCGCTTGCAGCGGTAAAACCCGCCGCCGAAATTGTGAACAGAACACGCGTCGACAGCATCCGGCTGAGAAAGCCGGACAGGGGGATCATGACCACCTCGGCGATCAGATAGGCCGTCTGCACCCAAGGGATCTCGTCGGAACTGGCGCTCAGGCCAGCCTGGATCTCGGCCAGCGAGGCCGAGACGATCTGGATGTCCAGGATGGCCATGAACATGCCGAACACCATCGCCAGGAAGGCTATGACGCGCCGCGTCGAGATGGTGTCAGGCACAGCCGGCCTCGCCGGCGGCGCTCCTGCGGTCAGGGTTGCGGTGGCCATGGCGTTGCTCCCCGGAGCGCGCTCAGTTGATCGCGGCCGGCGCGGTGCGGCTGTCGACGGCGACAACGACGCTTAAGCCGGCGCGCAGTCTGCCGCTCTTCAGCGCATCGGCCGGCACGTCGATGCGGACCGGGACGCGCTGCACCACTTTGGTGAAATTGCCGGTGGCATTTTCCGGCGGCAGCAGCGAGAACACGGCACCCGAGGCCGGCGCCAGCGAGGAAACAGTGCCCTCGATGGGCTCGCCGTCGATGGCATCGACCGAAATCCTGACCTTTTCGCCGGGCACCAGCCGGGCAAGCTGGGTCTCCTTGAAGTTGGCGACGATGTAGAGCTTGTTCATCGGAACGATGACGGCGAGCTTCTGGCCGGGGCTCACGAGGTCGCCCTGCTCGACGGAACGGTTGCCGACGACGCCGTCATAGGGCGCCTTGAGCACCGTGAAGGAAAGGTCGCGCGCGGCCTTGTCGCGGCTGAGCTGCAAGGATGCCAGCGTGCTTGCCGATTCAGCACGCTGCGCCTCCAGCACGCCGATATTGGCCTGTGCTGCGGCGATCTGTGCGTCGGCGCCGACGAGAGCGGCGTTGGCCTGGTCGAGCGCCGTCTGGGCGTCGTCGAGTTGCGCCTGCGTACCGACATGGGTCTTGAGCAGTTGCGCGGCGCGCTGCTGGGCGCGCGCGGCATTGGCCGCCGCGGCCTGGTCGGCGGTCTTGGCGGCCTGCGCCTGCTGCAAGGAGGCCTGCGCCGCCTTGGTCTGCGCATCGATGCGATCGAGCGTCCTGGCCAGCGTGGCGATCTGCGCCTCGGCCTGGGCGACCGCTATTTTGTAATCACCGTCATCGACCGTCAGCAGGGGATCGCCGGCCTTGACCTGCTGGTTCTCGCTGACCTTGACCTGATCGACATAGCCGGAGATCTTGGGCGAAATGAAAGCCATGTCGGCCTGGACATAGGCGTCGTCGGTCGAAATCATGAAACGGCCGGTGGTCCAGTAATCGTAGCCGTACCAGGCGCCGGCGCCGAGCAGGGCGACGCCGATGATCGGCAGCAGGAAAGAGCGCACGGAACGCTTCTTCTTCGCCGGAGTTTCCGCCAGAGGCGGCGCGGCGACTGGGTGGACGGGAACTTCCGGTGCTTCCGTCGCCGGGGCGACCTTGGCGTTGGGGAAGGGACGGACTTCGGCGGTGGACGGCGCGTTCGAGGACATGACATCTCTCTAAGTTATAATACTGAACCGTTCGGTTCGATCCGGCCGTTGACATAGCGCCTAAAGAGGACCATATCAAGAGGCAATCGAACCGCTTGGTTCGAATTATTTTTGAGGTGCGACTTTAATGGCCGACACAACGCCCGACGTCGAAAACGACAATTGCGGCGACCTGCTGGACGGCTTGCGCCGCGGCCGCCCGGCAGCCGGACAGGATCCGGTCAAGCGCAGCCAGATCATCGATGGCGCCCGCCGGGTCTTTATCGACAAGGGCTTTGAGGCGGCCTCGATGAACGACATCACGCGGGAAGCCGGCGTTTCGAAAGGCACCATCTATGTCTACTTCGCCAACAAGGAAGAGCTCTTCGAGGCGCTGATCGAGGAAGAGCGCGGCACGATCTTCAAGAACATGTATGACGTGCTCGACCGTGCCGACGACCTGCGCGAGACGCTGGTGAAATTCGGCAAGGTCCTGTCCATGAAGATCACCTCGGCCAAGGTCATCCAGGCCCAGCGCACGGTGATCGGCGCCTCCGACAGGATACCCGACATGGGCGCGCGGTTTTACGAACGCGGCCCCAAACGCGGCCACGACAAGGTCGTGACCTTCCTCAAGGCCGCCATCGACCGTGGCCTGCTCAAGATCGACGATGTCGACCTTGCCGCCTATCAGTTCACAGAACTCTGCCTGGCCGGTCTTTTCCGGCAGTGCATCTTCGCCTATCGCGCCAAGGCTCCGAACCAGGACGAAATCGACCATATCGTCAGGTCGGGCGTCGACATGTTCCTGAAGGCCTATGGCACCGAAATGCTTGCCGCGGAGGAAAGCCACAAGATGATCGCCCTGGAGGCGAAGGCTTAACCCGGCTTTTTGTGCCGCTAGCCGCCATTGGCCGCGAGCACGATCGCGGCGCGCAGCTCCTCCAGGCCCTCGGCCTTTTCCGATGACGTCGCCAGCACGAAAGGAAACGCCGCCGGTCGCTTCTTGATCTTGGCAAGCGTCTCCTCAATCAGCCGCGGCACGCCGGCGGCCTTGATCTTGTCGGTCTTGGTCAGCACGACCTGGTACGAAACCGCCGCCTTGTCGAGCAGCGACAGCACCTCGTCGTCCTTGGCCTTGATGCCGTGGCGGGCGTCGATCAGCACATAAACCCGCTTCAGCGTGACACGGCCCTTGAGATAGTCGAAGACCAGCTTCGTCCAATCGTCGACCTTTTCCTTGGGCGCGGTGGCATAGCCGTAGCCCGGCATGTCGACCAATGCCATTGGCGGCAGGTCGGCGCCCTCCCCCGAAAATCCGTCCGGCACGAAATAATTGAGTTCCTGCGTGCGCCCTGGCGTGTTGGAGGTGCGCGCCAGGCCCTTCTGGTTGACCAGAGCGTTGATCAGCGACGACTTGCCGACGTTGGAGCGGCCGGCAAAGGCGATTTCCGGCGGCCCTTCCGGCGGCAGGAACTTCATGGCGGGCACACCGCGGATGAAGATCCACCCGCGGGTAAACAGGTCCGTGCCGATCGTGGTGCTGTATTGAGCGTTCAAGCTGCTGTCTCCAGAAGAGAAATATCGGCGCCCCTGATGGCATCGAGGTTGCGGCTGATCTTGTCCACCGGCCAATCCCACCAAGCCACCGCCAGCAGCCGCCGGATCGTCCTGTCGTCGAAACGCATCTTGACGACCTTGGCCGCGTTGCCGGCGACGATGGCATAGGGCCGCACGTCGTGCGTGACCACGGACTTCGCCGCAACGATGGCGCCATGTCCGATTTGCACCCCCGGCAGGATCACTGCCTCCATGCCGATCCAGACATCGTTGCCGACCACCGTGTCGCCGCGCACCTCCTTCGACCATGTGACGGGGTCGAAACCCTTTTCCCAGCCATGGCCGAGAATGTTGAACGGATAGGTCGAAAAACCGGACATGGCGTGGTTGGCGCCGTTCATGATGAAGCGGGCACCTTCGGCGATGGCGCAGAACTTACCGATGATCAGCCTGTCGCCGATGAAGGAATAGTGGTGCAGCACGCATTTCTCGGCGAATTTATCCGGCCCTTCCGGATCGTCATAATAGGTGAAGTCGCCGATCTCGATGTTGGGCGCGCTCACCAGCGCCTTGAGGAAGCCGACGCGCGTGTGCATCGGGATCGGGTGCTTGATGTCGGGATTGGGTCCGGTCATGGCGGTTCGTCCGGGAATTGGCTGGCGGACGCGTCCCGCGTCGGCGCACACCTCGTCAAAGTAGCGTAATCCGCCGTATAGCACCAATCGCCCCGGGAGCGAGTCTTCGATGGTGGACAAGCGCATTTGCCGGATCGGACGGTGCCGCGCGTTTGCAGTTTCGCCCATCGCGGGCGGACGTGGACCGATGCCGGCGCACAAGAAAAAACCCGGACGAGCCGGGGTTTTTTGAAATCGTGAGCCGGCGCCTCTATTCCGCTGGCGACGGTTTCTTGCGGAACAGCGCTAGCAGATTGTCCCACAGTTCGATCTTGGCGCCCTGGCGCTTCATGATCACGCCTTGCTGGAGGATCGACAGCGTGTTGTTCCAGGCCCAGTAGATGACCAGGCCTGCTGGAAAACCAGCCATCATGAAGGTGAAGATGACGGGCATCCAGGTGAAGATGGCGGCCTGCGTCGGATCCGGCGGCGTCGGGTTCATGCGCATCTGCAGGAACATGGTGACGCCCATGATCAGCGGCCAGACGCCGATCATCAGCATGTGCGGAAGCGTGATCGGAACAAGGCCGAACAGGTTGAAGATCGAGGTCGGATCGGGCGCGGCCAGATCCTGGATCCAGCCGAAGAACGGCGCATGGCGCATCTCGATGGTGATGTAGAGCACCTTGTAGAGCGAGAAGAAGACCGGGATCTGCAATGCCACCGGCCAGCAGCCGGCGAGCGGATTGATCTTCTCGGTCTTGTACAGCTCCATCATCGCCTGCTGCTGCTTCATCTTGTCGTCCGCGTATTTCTCGCGGATCTCGAGCATCTTGGGCTGCACCTTCTTCATGTTCGCCATCGACGCGTAGGACTTATTGGCGAGCGGGAAGAAGATGGCCTTGACGATGACGGTGGTGGCGAGGATCGCCAGGCCGAAATTGCCGAGGAATTTGTAGAGCGTGTCGATCAGCCAGAACATCGGCTTGGTGATGAAGTGGAACCAACCCCAGTCGATCAGCAGGTCGAACCGCTTGATGTGGCGGTCTTCGGCATAGGCATTGATCTTGGCGACTTCCTTGGCGCCGGCGAAGACCTCGGTCTCGACGGTTGCCGACTGGCCGGCCTCGACATTGATCGGGTCGGTGAGGAAGTCGGACTGGTAGCGGTGGCGGCCGTCCACGAAATAGCCGAAGCGCGGCTGGAACGGCTGCTTCTCGCTCGGGACCACCGTCACCGCCCAGTATTTGTCGGTAATGCCAAGCCAGCCGTCCGTCGACTTGCCCGGCTTGACTTCCTTGTCCTTCTCGATGGACGCGTATTTGTGTTCCTGCAGGCCTTCCGCACCGGTGAAGCCGATCAGGCCTTCATGCAGCACGTAGGTGCTGGCGACCGCCGGCTTGTCGTAGCGCGTTACGCGGCCGTAATTCGATAGCGTAACCGGGGCCGAACCCGAGTTGCGCACCTCGTCGGAAACGGTGAACATGTAGTCGCTGTCCACAGAGAAGGTGCGCTTGAAGGTCAGCCCCTTGTCACTGGTGTAAGTCAGCGTCACCGGCGTCGACGGGGTCAGCGTCGGATTGCCTTCGACGTTCCACACCGTATCCGCGCCCGGTACCGTGCCCGTCTTGTCGTTGCCGACGAAGCCGATCTCGGCGAAGTAGCCGCTGGGCAACTCCGAAGGGTTGAGCAGTTCGATCTTGGGCGAATCCTTGTCGACGGTTTCGGTGTAGTGCTTGAGCTTGAGGTCGTCGAGACGGGCGCCGGTCAGGTTGATCGAGCCTTCGAGGCTCGGCGTGTCGATCTTGACGCGCTTCGAAGCCGCCAGCGCCTGGTCGCGGCTGGCCGCGGTAACGGTGTCTCCGCCGGGCGCGTTGGGGATGGCACCGGGAGCGGTGCCGGCCGGTGCCGGCGTTGCCGCGCCCGGATTGGCTGTCTCCGCCGCCTTCTTCTGCTCTTCCACGCGCTGCTGCTCGACGCGCGCCGCCTCGCGCTGCTGTTCGACGCGCGGGTTCATGTAGAAGACCTGCCACAGGGTCAGGATCAGCACCGACAGCGCGATGGTGATGAAGAAGTTTCGGTTGTTTTCCATCGAGAGCCCTTGGCCTATCGTGTTCCGCGAAGTCGGCGGGAGAGTTCGACCTTCAACTGGCCGAACGGGGCGCGGAGCGCATCATCGCGCCCGACGATGACATAATCATTGCCGGGCATCATGTCATCGGCCGCATGGGTGCGCACGGCCTCTTTCAGCCGCCGCCTGACGCGGTTGCGCACGACCGCGTTGCCGACCTTCTTGGTGACGGTGTAGCCGACGCGCGGCGCGCCGCCGTCGCCGCGGTCGAGGACCTCGACGAGGAAAAACCGCCCGCGACGTTTTTCACCACGGCGGACGGCCAGGAATTCCGCGCGTTTCAGAAGCCGCTTGGGATTTTGTCCCACTGGCTTGCCGGTTGCGGGCAACGATCTTGTCTCGCTCAGGCGCTGAGCCGCTTGCGGCCGCGGTTGCGGCGAGCTGCGACGACGCCGCGACCACCCTTGGTGGCCATGCGGGCACGGAAACCGTGCCGGCGTTTGCGGACGAGTTTGGACGGTTGGTAGGTACGCTTCATTTGTTTTAATACCGCGGGGTGCGGCCCTTCTTGATTCTGTCACTCTGTAACAGGAGCTTTGCCGGGCCGGCTTTGGCGCGATCGAAACCGCGCCGGGACGAATGGCCCAAGCGTGAGCGGGCTTATAGAAAGAAGGGTTTTGGAAGTCAATCCGGTGCCGGGCCGGTGCCGGGCCGGTGTCGCCGGGCCCGGGATGCGCACTTTCGGCGGCAATTATATCTCTCCGACCAAGGGGGAAATTGGCAAAAAAGCCGCAATCGCCTAATCTGGGCTGATCAAGCGATTGTGAAGACAGGACCGCATGAGCGAAACCACGCACGCCGAGGAAGGGACAGGACCAGCGCCAGCCGCCGTCCGCAGCGTACCCTTGTCGCGCGGCCTGTCGACAAAACTGCTGCTGTTGACCATCGTTTTCGTGCTTTTGGCCGAGGTGCTCATCTTCCTGCCCTGGATCGCCAGCTACCGGCTGGCCTGGCTCAAGGAGCGGCTGAGTACCGCCGCTGCCGTATCGATCGTGCTGGTGCAGGGCGAACCGACCTCGCTGTCGCGCACGGCGCAGAACGACGTGCTTATGGCGATCGGCGCCAAGGCGATCGCGGTGCGCGACGGCGGCGTGTCGCGGCTGCTTGTGGTGGCCGATATGCCGCCGCAGGTCGACGAGCACATCGACCTCGCCAGCGTCGGCATGGTCAAGGGCATGACCGGCGCGCTCGACACGCTGTTTTTCGGCGGCGACCGGATGCTGCGCGTCTTCGGGCCGGTCGGCGACAGCGACAAGGAGTTCGAGCTGATCATGCCGGACTACAGCCTGCGCAAGGCGATGCTTATCTATTCGCGCAACGTCGCCTTCGTCTCGCTGCTGATCTCGCTGTTCACGGCCATGCTGGTCTATGCCGCGATCGACCTGATCATGATCGGACCGATCCGCAACATGACGCGCTCCATGCTGTCCTTCTCGCAGGCCCCCGACGACCCCAGCCGGATCATTCATCCCGCCGCTCGCGCCGATGAGATCGGGGTGGCCGAGCGCGAGCTGTCGCAGATGCAGGAGCGGCTGCAGAAGATGCTGACCGAGCAGAAGCACCTGGCCGACCTCGGCCTCGCCGTGTCGAAGATCAACCACGACATGCGCAACATCCTGGCCTCGGCGCAGCTCATTTCGGACCGCCTGCGCCAGGTCAAGGATCCGACCGTGCAGGCCTTCGCGCCGAAGCTCCTGCGTGCGCTCGACCGTGCGGTCTCCTACTCGGAAGGCGTGCTTCATTACGGCCGTACGCAGGAGCCGCCGCCTTCGCGCCGGCGCGTGCGGCTGCGCCAGCTGGTCGAGGACGTGCACGGCCTGCTCGACATCGAGGAAGGCATCGAGTTCATCAACGCGGTCGAAAAGGCGTTCGAGGTGGACGCCGATTCCGACCAGTTGTTCCGCGTGCTCACCAATCTGTGCCGCAACGCCGTGCAGGCGATGGCGGCGGACACGGAGAGCGCCGTGGTGCGCCGGCTGGCGGTTTCGGCCGAGCGCATGGGCAGCGTCAGCCGCATCGTCGTGACCGACACCGGTCCCGGCCTGCCGCCGAAGGCGCGCGAGAACCTGTTCGCGGCGTTCCGCGGCTCTGCGCGCAGCGGCGGCACCGGGCTTGGCCTGGCGATCGCGCATGAACTGATCCGCGCGCATGGCGGCACGGTGGAGCTGGTCGAATCGATCGGCGGGCGCACCACCTTCGCCGTCACCATTCCCGACCAGCCGGTGCGGCTCGACCAGGCCCGCAACGGGCTGCGCCGCCCGGCCTGACAGGCTTGGGCGCTGTTTCGCCCGCAAACCGGTCCGGCCCCCCTTCGCCCTGAATGCCGCTTCGAACAACCCGATTTCCGGCCGGATCCAGCGGATGACGCATCGACGACAAAACTTTTGCCGGATCGGCTTGCTTTTCGCGAATTCAGTCGCTAGGGAACTGCACACATTCGCGGCCGGTCCTCAAGGATCGGATCGCGGGGTCATGGAAAGCATGACCTGATGCGCGCCCGTAGCTCAGCTGGATAGAGCACCAGACTACGAATCTGGGGGTCAGGAGTTCGAATCTCTTCGGGCGCGCCATTTTATCCTATTGAAATCAATAGACTTCCAGGCGTTTCGAGCGCGACGCCACTGGCTCGATTTTCGGAATTCAGCCGGTTTTGGCAAGACGGCGGCAGCCGGTGCCAAAATCGCACTATGGGCTAAAGTGCCCTACTTGGAACGGCACAGTCTCTGCCAAGCATTCGAATTTGCTGAGTCTCCTGGCGGTGCACCGTGACAGACTCACATTCCGGGGCCGCGCAGGCGTACTCGGGATTTGAAATCATTGTAATTCTTCTTTCCGATCTTTCAGTGCGCGCCACCCGCCTCGACATGGCCCGGGTTGCGCAACAGCAGCGTGGCGAAGAACGCGACGACAAGGGCTGCTCCGAGCAGATAGAACGCGTCGCTGAAAGCCATGATGAAAGCCTGCTTGCGCACCATCTGTCCGATGGCGATGACGGCCTTGTGCATCGCGGCTGCGCGATCGCCGGCGCCATGCGCCAGGAAGTACCGGGTCAGATGCTCGATGCGCGCGCGAGTGCTCTCTTCGAACAGCGACACCGACCGCACCAGCACGTTGGAGTGGAACTGCTCGCGCTTGGTCAGAAAAGTCTGCAGCATGGCGATGCCGACGGCGCCGCCGAGATTGCGGATCATGTTGAACAGTGCGGAGGCGGAGCCGGCGTTCTCCTGCTCGATGCCGGCCGTAGCGACCGCAGCCAGGGGTACCATGACCAGGGCCTGACCGACGGCACGGACGACATTCGGCCAAAAGAACTGCTCCGACGCGTAGGTCGCCGTCATTTCGATGTTCATGAAATTGCTCGCCGCGAACAGCGCAAAGCCGAAGGCGACGATAATGCGCATGTCGAAACGCTTCATCAACTGCGGCACCAGCGGGATCAGCACCAGTTGCGGCAGGCCTGTCCAGGCCAGCACCATGCCGATCTGCTGGGCGTTGTAGCCCTGGATGCGCGCGAGATAGACGGGCAGGATGAACACCGCCCCGTAGAGCGCAATTCCGAGCAGGAAGCTGGCCAGGATGGAGAAACCGAAATTCCAGCGGGCGAACAGTCTGAGGTTAAGCAAGGGCCTTTCGCTTCTCAACTCGATCCACAGGAAAAGCGAGAGGCTGACGAGGGCGATCAAGGACAGCCGCACGATGAACGGCGAGCCGAACCAATCGTCCTTGTTGCCCTCCTCGAGCACGGTCTGCAAGGTGCCGAGCCCGATCGCCATGGTGATGATCCCGGCCCAGTCGCCCTGGCGCAGCAGCGAAAGCTGCATCGGCGCCCTTTCGAGGGACATCCACAGCATGCCGACCATCAGCGCGCCGGGGACCAAGTTGACATAGAAGATGAACTGCCAGCCCCAGTTCTCGGTGAGATAGCCACCGATTGTCGGTCCGATGGCCGGTGCGAAGGTCGCCGACAGCGCGAACAGGGCGAATCCGATCGGCTGCTTCGCCTTGGGCAGGAGGGTTATGGTGATGGTGAAGGCGACCGGGATCAGCACGCCGCCGCAAAAGCCCTGCAAAGCACGCAGAACAATCATCTGCTGAAGGTTTTGCGCGAAGGCGCAGGCAACCGAGAAGGCGAGAAACAGGATTGCATTGGCCAGAAGATAAAGGCGGATGGAAAAGACCCGCGACAGCCAGCCGGTGAGAGGAATGACGACGATCTCGGCCACCAGGTAGGCGGTCGATATCCAGCCGCCGTCATCGATGCCGGCGCCGATGGCGCCCTGAATGTCGGCGAGGGATGCGTTGACGATCTGGATGTTGAGGACCGCCATGAAGGCGCCGAGCGTCGAGCCAATGACGGCGATCCAGGTCTTGAGCGAGGCGGAAGAGGCATCGGTGGGCGCCAAGCTCGATGCTTTGGCTGCCGCCGGCGCAGGCGTGGGGTTGGTGGTGAAGATCGCGGGCACGGCTGAATTCCTTGTTTGACGAAGCGCGCGTGAGACACTGGCGTGGCGGCCACCATGCGAGGTCCCGGAGAACCTCGCGCAGCCGCTACGAGTTACCAGCCGGCGATGATCCGGCGGCCGCTGTCCGGTTCACCCCGTTCGGCCAGGATGGTTGCCTTCGTGTCGATCGTCGGTTCCGCCGACATGCCGGCGCGCAGCTTGCCGGCGAGCCTGCCGTCGTTGATCGCGATCTTCACCGGGATGCGCTGCACGATCTTGGTGAAATTGCCGGTGGCGTTATCCGGGGGCAGCAGCGCGAACTCGAGACCGCTGGCCGGCGACACACTGTCGACGCGGCCCTTGAGTGCCACGCCGGGAAAGCCGTCGACGGCGATCTCGACCGGCTGTCCGCTCTGCACATGAGTGAGCTGTGTTTCCTTGAAATTGGCCACGACATAGACCGCATTCAGCGGCACCACCGCCATGAGCAGCGTGCCGGCCTGCACATACTGGCCGACGCGAAGCGAACGGGCCCCGACGGTGCCGTCGACGGGCGCTGTGATCGTGGTGTAGGAGAGATTGAGTTTCGCCTGACGCAGGGCGGCCTGGCTGCTGTCGCGCTCGGCCTCCGCCTTGCCGCGCTCAGTCGTGAGCACGTCGATCGCTTTGCGGGCAGCAACCAGTGCGGCGCGATCCCGCCGCAGTTGGGCTTCGTTTTCGCCAAGGGAGGCCGCGGCTTGCTGGGCGCGTTGGCTGGTGCCGTAGCCGCTTTTCAGCAGGGTTTTATAGCGGTCACCCTCCTGCTGCGCGAATTTGAGCTTCGCCTCGGTTGCGGCGACGTTGGCCTTTTGCTGTTCGACCACCGAATGCTGCAGGCCGATCTGGGCGTCGAGGTTATGCAGCGTCGCTTCGGCTGCTTCGACATTGGCTTGCGCTTGGTCGAGCGCGGTCCTGAAGTCGCGGTCGTCGATGCGGGCCAGAACCTGGCCCGCCTTGACGGGAGTGTTGTCATCGACCAGCACCTCGGCGATGTGGCCCGAGATCTTCGGCGCGACAGTCGTATAGTCGGCCTTGACATAGGCATCGTCGGTCGATTGCAGATACTGCCCGACCGTCCAATAGTCATAGCCGTAGAGCGCAGCCGCGGTCAGGCCGACCACCAGACCCAACCCGACAACGGTGCGCTTGATCATCGTCTTGCGGGCCCGCAGCGCGGGCTTCACCTCAACCGGGTATTCCAAGGTGGCGGGTTTGACGCTTACGGTCATCGTAATCTCCTCTCACGGTCGGGCCGAGTGGCCGATTGGTGCAAGGACGATGCAACGGCAATCTTGATGTGATAATCGAGGAAAGAACAGAAGGATCATCCATTAAGAGCGGATAATCGAAATGGACAGGCTCACGAGCTTGACGGTGTTTGGCCGCGTTGTGGAATGCGGCGGCTTTTCCGCGGCAGCCCGACGCCTCAACATGTCGACGACCATGGTCAGCAACCACGTCCAGGCGCTGGAGGACAGGCTCGGCGTCCGGCTTCTCAACCGCACCACCCGCAAGGTGAGCCTGACCGAGATCGGCCAGGCTTACTATCAGCGTTCCTCGCAGATCCTCGCCGATCTGGAGGAGGCGGACCGCGTCGCGGGAGCACTTCAGGCGACGCCGCAAGGCACGCTTCGCCTTCATTCCAGCATGAGCGTCATCCGTTTTCTGGCGCCGATCGTTTCCGAATTCGTCAACCTTTATCCGGCTGTTTCGGTCGATCTCACCGTCGGCGAAAGAATGGTCGACATGGTGGAGGAGGGCTTCGACCTTGACGTGCGTTCGCTGCCGCTTCCCGATTCAAGCCTGATCGTCCGGCGGCTGACCTCATGGCGCAACATCGTCTGCGGTTCGCCCGGCTATTTCGAACGCCATGGAACACCGCGTCGGCCCGATGACCTCGCACGCCACAATTGCATGCGCCATGCGTCATATCCTTTCGGTAACGAGTGGCGTTTCGAGGACCCCGACGGCGGGCCCGTTTCCGTCCGCGTCGATGGCAACTTATTGACCAACAGCCAGGAGACGCTCAGACGCCTTGCTCTCGACGGCCGCGGTCTGTTCATACCGCCGCCCTTTCTCGTGGCCGACGACCTGAGCGCGGGGCGCCTTGTCCGGGTGCTGGAGGAATATTCAGGAGTCGAGTTCGCGATCAACGCGTTCTATCCGCATCGTCACCATGTCTCGGCCAAGGTCAGGACTTTCATCGATCTGTTGGCCGAGCGCTTTGCCGAACACCGCAGGTGGATGGAATTGAAGTACTGAACAGCAGTCACGGCGTCCGCCGCCGGAAAGTCGGGCTGATACGCCGTCTATGGCCGGCCCACATGCCGGCAAGGGCCGCAACGATTGCCAGCGCCGACATGGCAAAATCCTCGATCCGGACGGGTCAGCGCTGAGGCAGCACGCCCGCTCATGATCCTATTATCCGCTCTTGGCGGATGATCCTTCCCAATCTCCGATGATTATCATGAGCGGGCCCAAGATGCATCTTCTTGGCGAACAGGCAAGGACCTGTTCTTGAACCAAGTCCGGAACTCAACCTTAGGAGACTTCCATGAAAAAGATCGCTCTTGCCGCCGCCGCGCTCCTGGCCATCACTGGCGCCGCACTCGCCGAGAACCCGAAGGTCGGCGGTTCCGACATCAGCGCGATTGCCCGGGAACAGCTCGACAGCACCCACACGTCCTCGATCGCGCATAGTGCAGCCTACGAACTGCTCAATGCGGGCTCCAATGCGGCCATCGCGCAGGATCAGGCGGTCGAGCATCGCCGGGACCTTTTCGGCAACCGTTAGACACCGGCTCCGGCCGCCGAACCCCAAAGCAGCGAGCTCATTCGCCGCCTTCCCCTCGGGGTTCGACCGGTCGCGAAAAAAAGGAGAAATGCGATGGACGCAGTCGTCAACGGCGCCGCCTTGGAGCGGGCCGAAACAAGGAGTGCACCGCAGCGGCGTGGAGTCGAGGCTCTACAGATTCTGATGGCGCGCGTCGCGGCGATCTTGGTCTGGGTCGAAGCCGGTATGGAAAGGCGCCAGAGCCGCCGCATGCTGATGGAACTCACGGACTCGCAATTGCAAGACATCGGTCTTTCTCGCGCCGACGTTGCCGGCCGAGACTGGAAAAACGATCCTTTCCGCCCTGTTCCAGCCGATGGCCGCTAAATAACCATGACAGGTATCAAGCACCCAGCGGGAGCCTTACCTTCATCAACAGGAGAAAGAACATGCAGTTCATGGTCTTGACACGTCGGCGGACGGAAAGCTTCAACGACGCGGACTACACGCCCGAGAGACTGGAAGCCGAAGCCGAAGGCGTTCGCCGACTCTTCATGGCGAGCACCGTGCGACAAATCTGGAATCGCGGCGACATGGGCGGCGCCTGTCTTCTCATGGAGGCGGAAGCGGAGGAAGAGGTTCGCTCGGTGCTGGATGCCCTTCCGCTGTTCAAAAGCGGCATGCAGGAAACGGTTTCCATTGTTCCGTTACGGCCATATAGAGGCTTTGGGCCGCGGCAATAGAAGATGTCACAAGGCATGCATGGCATATGGGACCTCGGCCAAGCGATCCCTGGCTCCGCAGAGCTTCATTCCCCGCGCGTGCCTGGGAAAAGAACCGTCAGTCTTTGCTCGGCCGCCGCCCAAGCCCGCAGGTGGTAGCTGCGCAGCACGAACACGCTTGCAGCGAAGGCGAGCATCCCGGCTGCCACACCGAGAGCCATTCCGGCGCCGGCTGCCGCTGTGGCGGCTATGCCCGTAAAGACACCTGCGATGGCGCTGCTGATCACGCTCACCATTCCGGCCGTGGTCATGAAATACTGCAACGGCGATGGGCTGAGCCCCTTGTCCACGAGCACCGCCGAGCGATCGTCATGCGTGGAATGAACGAGGTAGCTTTGCATGGCGGGCGCGACTTCGACGTAGTAGTGCCGGATCCGCGCCATTCCACGGGCGTGCACCATGTCCTCGATGGCGACCTGCACGGCGCGGACGAAGGTGACCAGGCCGATGAAGAAAACGCAGGGCAGCAAGATCAGGCTGAACAGCACGAACGGCGTGCCCATTTTCGTGACCTGCGCCACGAATGACAGAGCGATCGCCGCGCTTGAGACCGATGTGAGGAACAGATTGGCGCGCTGATTCGCCTCCTGAATGGTGGCCGCGCGGGCGGTCTGCAGCACGAAGTGCTCGGTTGTCATGCACTGCAGGACTACCTGCGCGTCGTTGCCTTCTTCGGCCATCCCATCGTCCTCCGGTCGGCTCGACCACAACGCCGCCGAAATCGCTCAGGATCGGCAAGCCACTTTCAGTCGCGCATATCCCATGCGGGCCCGGCGGCCTTCCGTAGCCGCCCATGGGATCACGCCGGCCCGAGGGGTTGGTCATTCCACGCGCTCGAACACATCCAGGCTGGTCCCGAAGGCGCGCCATGCCCCAACTCTGACTATCCTGGCAGGCGCCCCTTCCGCCGATGCGGTAAGGGTCTGCCCTGCAACGGTATGCCAAAGCATCTCGAGCTTACTTTCCCTCAGAATACCGGTGTAGCTCACGGCCGCAGGCCCGGCCTTGCCCTGTCCCGCAGCCGTGAAGCCGATTACGTCGCCGCAAGCAGCGCCATGGATCGAAAGTTCCTGACCAAAGAAACTGCTGTCTTCCAACGCCGTCCTGAACATGCCGCGGATGACGCCTTCCGCATCGTCCTCGATGATGACGGTCGAGCCGTATTGGTTTCGCCAAGTCCCGATCCAATCTGGCATGGTGCACTCCACGAGCGGTTCGGGATCAACGTGCAGGGCCCGCCCGTGTTCCGAGGCTGCCTGCGTCGCTGGGCGTCGAGGCCAACTCTCGGCAACGGTCACCGGGCCATGTGCGGCTCTGATGCCGCAACAGCGCCAATTCCGGCTCCCGCGTCAGCTGACGTCGATGACGACCATCAGCCCGCCGCCGCCCTTTTGCTCAACATTGTTGTTCGTCGTGTGGTGCGGAATGTGGCAGTGGATGAGCCATTTGCCGGGTCGCCGCGCCGTCCAGACGACATCATAGCGCTGGCCCGGACCGACATTGATGGTGTCGGCGAGGAAGCGGGCCGAAGGGGGAATGGTCTCGCCGTCGCGCGCGACGACCTCGAATGGTCCGCCATGAATGTGCATCGGATGGATGAAGCCGTTGTTGGTGCCGATGAAGCGAACCTTCAGGGTCTCGCCGACCTTCATGCGGATCGTCTCGGTGGAGGGATAGGCCTTGCCGTTGATGGTGAAGAAGTTCGGCATGCCGCCGTCCATCGGCATCGAGGGATAGGTCAGCCCCTCTCGCACCAGCCATTCCTGCAACTCGATGACGTAGTCATGGTCGGCGGCGACCTCATCGGCGGGGTTGGCGGGATCGATGATCAGGGCGCCATAGAGGCCGAGTGCCTGGGTGCGGTCGGGCTTGGCGTGCGGATGGTAGAAATAGGTGCCGTGCTGGGTGGCCGTGAATTCGTAAGAATAGGTCTGCCCCGGCTCGATCGGGGCCTGCGTGATCTCGGCCGGCCCGTCCATCTGGTTGGGCAGGATCAGGCCATGCCAGTGCACGGTCGTTTCCTCAGGCAGATCGTTTGTCACGTTGACCCTGATGCGGTCACCCTGCCGGATGTGGATGCGCGGGCCGGGAATCTGGCCGTTATAGGCATAGGCATCGACCGCGACGTCCGGCAGGATCTGCCAGCGGATCACCGAGGGCTTCAGCTCGAACACCTTCACGCCGTTCTCCATTCGGAACGGCAGATCCTGGTCGCCCTTGGTGGCGAGGTCGTATGAAGCGGTGACGAGGCGCGGATCGGCCGCCGCCATGTCGCGCATGGCGTCGGCCGGGGTGTCGCGGTCCATGATCATGCCCTGCGGCATGATCACCCCGCCGACGTCGCGGGCCGAAAGCCTGAGGTTCAGCCAGTTCGCCGGAGCGGCCATGCCAACACCAAGCACAATCAGCGACACCACGCCGAGCGCGGCGATCTGCGGCGTGGTCGCGTCCGACCGCGTCTGATGGCCGCCCTTGCTTTTGTGGGAACCCGTGTCGTGGCCATGCTCGCGATGACCATGGCCACCGGCCTGCCGCATTTGCGTCTGCGCATGCTGCCTCCTGGCAGCGGGCTCCTGGTTGTCTTTCCCGGCCTCCGGCGGGCGCTCGGTCATCAGGCCGTGCTTCAACTCGCGCGCAACCAGCCAGACATTGGCGGGGTAGGCAAGCGCGAAACCGGCGATGACGCCGAGCGACATCACGCCCCAGAACAGCAGCTCGGTCGGCTCCATGGCGCGCATGTCGCGGCCCATCATCAGGAAGCTCATGACCGGCGCCATGCCGGCCATCATGAAGTTCATCGAAATGAACTCGGGCAGGAAGCTCTTGCGCACGTTTTCCCAATAGCTGCCGCCCATCATCGATTTCATGAACAGCGACTGGAAGATGAAAAGGCCGAACGCGAAGCCGGCGAGATATTCGACGATGAGATCGAGCCACATCGGCAGGCCGAGCGTGGCGGTGACGACCGCGGCAAGGATGATGCCCGTCGCATCGCCGGCGACACAGTGGATGGTCGAGCCGACGCCCTGCTTCCAGAGCGGACTGGTGAAGGCTTCATGCTCGCCCGGGCGCGGCTCCTTGTCGGCGAGCACGTAAAGCAGCAGCCCGAGCGGGCCCATATAGAGCGTCACCAGGATGAAGCCCCATTTCATCACCACCGGCTCAGGATTGTTGCGGTACTGGTCAACGCCGACATAGAGCGTCGAGGCCAGGGCGAGCACGAACCAGGCGACCAGAAAATAGTCGATCGGTTGGATAAGCATGGATTCGGCCTCTTTGCGTCGTCAGATAAAACGGCAGGTTGTGCCCTCCTGCGGATGAACGCGGTCGTGGCGGATACGATCCCGTCTGTTCCTCTCATACGCCGACGGCTCGATCCCGCTTGACCTTCCAGCTACTGGAACCTCTAGGGTCGGAGCGAGGTCTTCCGGCGAGGCCTTTCCATCGGGCGCAAGGAGCAAAAAATGCATCGACGCGGTTTTCTGGCGGCAGGCCTGGCGACGGTTCTGGCGAGCCCGCGCGCACTGGCGCAGACGAAGATGGACGACATGTCGATGCCCGGCATGGATATGGGCGGCCATGCCGGCCACGACATGGCCGCGATGAGGCAAGACGCTGTTACCCTGCCCGACGGCCAGGCGTTGCGCGACCTGCCGCTGCTTGCCAACGAAACTGATCGGCCAGGCCTGTCCAAGGCGAGGCTGGCGGCGGAGCCGGCCGTCGCGAGGTTCGCCGAGAGGCTCGACACGCCGATCCTCGCCTATAACTGTGTGAGCCCGGGCCCGCTGATCGAAGCCTTCGAGGGCGACCGCGTGGAGATCACCTTCGCCAACCGCTGCCATTCCAGGTTCCGGCAAAGGGTGAAATGAGAATGGCTGCGACCGCGCCGGCGCGCCCTTTTTTGCAAGACAATCAACCAGCAGGCCGCCAATTGACGAACAGTGTCGCACCGTTGTCTGTTAGCAGGCGACGCCTCCTGGCGCTCACGGGGGAACCTTTCCCGCGCGTGGGGGTTTGGCCGGACGACGCCCGCTGACGGACAAGGTCACGCCGGAGATTCAGGATCATTTCATCCAGCGAAAGAGCCGGATCAGGAAAGCTGTTCGACGGGCGCACGCATCGGATCGCTTCGGCGCTGGAGCAGCTTGGGATCGACTCGAAGCTGAACGAGACAGACGGCGCCGCCGTCGTTCATGAACTGCCGGTCGAGTTCATGGCCAACGTGGCTGGACTGCGTGCAAACGTTAAAGGGACCTACTCGAATGCGGTGCCTCGTCACAGCTATGGCGCTGACCTTTGCCGCGCTCTGCGCCCCCGCACCCGCGCAAGAACAGCAGCACGCAACCTCTGTTGAAACGCAGCAAACCGGCCTGCCACCCGGCTTTGAGGCGCAATTCCAGCACCGCTATATCGACGCGAACGGTACCCGGCTCCACTATGTCATCGGCGGCGGCGCCACCGGCCCGCTCGTGGTACTGCTGCACGGTTGGCCGCAGACCTGGTATACATGGCGGAATGTGATGCCGTCGCTGGCGAAGGCCGGCTACCGCGTCGTCGCCGTCGACTATCGCGGTGCGGGAGAATCCGACAAGCCACTCGCCGGGTATGACAAAGCGACTATGGCCGCCGATATTCGCGCCCTTGTCCACGGGCTCGGCGCGACCAAGGTCGATCTGGTCGGGCGCGACATCGGCGTGATGGTCGCCTATGCCTACGCCGCGCAGTGGCCGGACGAGGTCGCGAGTTTGGTGATGCTCGACGTGCCGATTCCGGCCACCGCCGCATGGAACGAGGCGAAGCACAAGCCCGATCCGGAGCTTTGGCATTTCGGGCTGTTCCAGCAGCGCGACATCGCCGAAATGTTGGTCGCGGGCCACGAATACCCGTTCATCCGGGATTTCTATCTGAAGCGCGCCTACAGGCACGTCGCCGACGAGGACATAGCGGTCTATGCCAGGGCCTACGCCGCTCCAGGAGGGCTTCGTGCCGGCTTCGAGCTCTATCGCGCCTTTCCCGAAGACGAGCGCCGTTTCGCCGAATTTGAGAAACGCAGACTGCCGATGCCTATCCTGGCGCTTGCCGGCGACAAGAGCAACGGCATGACGGAACTCGCCATGGCGAAGGACCTCGGCATCAACGTGCGCGGCGGTGTCGCACCGGACACCGGGCACTGGCTGCCCGACGAAAACCCGGAGTTCCTCACCAAGGAGCTGGTCGCCTTCTTCAGTCAAATCTATCGCGGAGCGAAATAGTGCGGTGATCATCCGCTTTGGACATTCATCGCCCTGATCGTTCCTGAGACAGTCACTCGTTGCGGCCTCCGCCGCCAGCCATTAATAAACTGAGGCTGACACACGAGCACGAGAAGCAGCCGTGAGCGAACCGACACAGCGAATGGTCGAGACCAACGGCATCCGCCTCAACGTCGCGGAGCAGGGCGATGGCCCTTTGGTGCTCTTGTGCCACGGCTTTCCCGAATCCTGGTATTCGTGGCGCCATCAATTGAGTGCGCTCGCGGCGGCGGGCTTTCACGCCGTCGCCCCCGACATGCGGGGCTATGGCAGGAGCGATCGGCCGGAGGCGGTCGAACAGTATACGCTCTTCCATCTGGTCGGCGACATGGTGGGCCTTCTCGACGCCCTCGAAGCGCCGACCGCCATCATCGCCGGCCACGACTGGGGCGCCGTCGTCGCCTGGCACGCGGCGCTGATGCGCCCGGACCGATTCCAAGCCGTCATCGGCCTCAGCGTGCCGTTCCGGCCGCGGGCCAAGGTGCGCCCAACCAGCGTGATGCCCCGAACGACGGACTCGCAATTCTACCAGCTCTATTTCCAGCAACCCGGCATTGCAGAAGCCGAGCTGGAGCGGGACCCCCGGACCACGGTGCGGGCCATGCTTTACGCCGCATCGGGGGATGCCTCGGGCACGAGCGCGGGTGGAATCGGCATGGTTCCACATGATGGAGGTTTCCTGCAAGCCGTCGAGGCACCGCCGGGCCTACCGCCCTGGCTCAGCCAAGGCGACCTCGATTTCTACGCCGGCGAGTTCCAGCGCACCGGTTTTGCCGGAGGTCTCAACTGGTACCGCAACATCGACCGGAACTGGGAGCTGATGGCGCCCTTTGCGGGCGCGCGGATCAAGGTCCCCGCCCTCTATATAGCAGGCGACCGCGATCTGGTTGTCGCCTTCCCCGGAATGGATCAGCTGCTGGCCAATCTCGGAAATTTCGTCCCGCAACTCCGCGACAAGTTGATGCTGCCCGGCTGCGGGCACTGGACCCAGCAGGAACGCCCGGACGAGGTCAACGCCGCGATGATCCATTTCCTCCGGAGCGTGCGGGAACAGCGCTGATCCGAGGACACGACCGGAGCGGAAATCATGGAGATGAGCGTAAAGAGATTTTTTGAACGCTATCAGCGGTTTTTCAAGGAGTCGCTTGGCGGCGGCATGGATATGGATGAGGCCGCGTCGCTCTACACGTCGGAGTTCATAGCCGCCTCGCCTGCCGGCGTCGTGACCGGAAAGAACGACGATCAACTCAAGCAAGTCATGGCTCAGGGCTATGCCCACTACCGGGCAATCGGAACGAAAGAGATGCGGATACGCGACATCGGCATCTCGCCGATCGACGAGCATCATTGCGTTGCCCATGTTGCGTGGACCGCGACCTATGCCCGCAAGGGTCAAGCGGACGTCGAGATAGATTTCGACGTTCACTACCTTGTCCGGAAACTCGACGGCGAGCCGAAGATATTCGGATGGGTGTCGGGCGATGAGCAGGCGCTGCTGAAGAAGCACGGCATCATCTGAGGTCCGCCGCTCCCATTCCCGGTTGTGCTCAGCCCCGTCCTCGGCTTCTGTGTGGTGGCCATCATTGGCTGTGTTTTCGAAGCGCGTCGACAATGACCTTGAAGGCCGGCGAGTTCTGGCGACTGCTTGGATAGTATAGGTAATAGCCGGCGAATTTCGGCGACCAATCGTCGAGCACGAGTTGCAGCCGTCCGGCGGCAACATGCGCCGTGACCAGATCCTCGGGCACATAGGCAAGCCCGTAGCCGGCAATGGCGGCGTCGACCATCGGCAGGGTCGAGTTGAACACGAGCTGGCCATCGACGCGGACGCGCAGAGCCTGGCCGGCCTTCTGGAATTCCCAGGCATAGAGGCCACCGGCGCTGGTCATGCGCAGGTTGATGCAATTGTGGCCGATCAGGTCCTGCGGCGCCTTCGGCACACCACGTCCGGCGATGTAGGCCGGCGACCCCACGGCAACAAGCCGCCAGTCCGGCCCGATGCGCACGGCGATCATATCCTTCTCCACGCTTTCGCCAAGCCGCACGCCAGCATCGAAACCATCCTCGACAATGTTGCGCAATCCGTTGTCCCGGCTGAATTCGAGCTTGATGTCAGGATAGTCGGCAAGGACGGGCCGCAGTTTCGGCCAGACCAGCTGCTCGAGGGCGTGATCGGAGACGGTGATGCGCACGGTCCCCGAGGGTTTGTCGCGATAGGCCGTCAGCGCCGCGATGTCGGTTTCGATATCGACGATGCGCGGCGCAAGGGATTGACGCAACCGCTCCCCCGCCTCGGTCGTCGAGACACTGCGCGTCGTTCGCGCCAGCAGCCGCAGGCCCATGCGGGTTTCGAGCCGCTTGATGGTGTGGCTAAGGGTCGATTGGGTAATACCGATCTTGGCGGCGGCCTTGGTGAAACTGCGCTCCTCGGCCACCATAAGAAACCACAGAAGATCGTTGAAGTTTTCGCGCATGGCCTTCTGCCCCGCTGAATACGGCCCGGCGTTATTTATGGCCTACATCGATAAGTTCAAGCGAATTTCAGCGCCTAATCATTCCAATAGTCCAGCGCTATCTCCTGTCGCGAACACGCCGCCGATGCGTTTTCCGGCGGCCGGCTTTTTGTGCGTGGTGACGGCTGATGGAAACGACTTACGACGACAGGCTGGTGAAGCCTCGGGCAGCATGGGGTGCGGTGTTCTCGATGACGCTTTGCGTCGCCGTCCTCATCGCTTCCGAGTTCATGCCGGTCAGCTTGCTGACGCCGATCGCCGACGGGCTCGGCATCACCGAAGGCCGGGCGGGACAGGCGATCTCGGTCTCCGGCATCTTCGCGGTCGTCACCAGCCTTTTCATCACCGGCCTGACGCGGCATATCGACCGCAAGCTGGTGCTGACGTCGTTCTCGCTGCTGCTCGCCGTGTCCGGCCTGGTGGTGACCTTTGCGCCCAACTATGCCGTGCTGATGATCGGCCGCGCCTTGCTCGGCATTGCCATCGGCGGTTTCTGGTCGATGTCCACCGCGATCGTGATGCGCCTCGTGCCGGAGGACTCCGTGCCCGAGGGCCTGGCGATGATCAACGCCGGCAACGCCGTCGCGGCAACCATATCGGCGCCGCTCGGAAGCCTGCTCGGCGATTATGTCGGCTGGCGCGGCGCGTTCTTCCTCGTGGTGCCGCTGGCCCTCTTTGCCCTTGTCTGGCAAAGCCTCAGCCTGCCTGCGCTGCCGCCACGCGGCCGCAAGGCGTCGGGCAATGTCCTCCGGCTACTGCTGCGCCGTCAGGTCGCGCTCGGCATGGCCTCGATCCTGTTGCTCTTCATGGGCCAGTTCGCGCTCTTCACCTATCTCAGGCCTTTCCTGGAAACCGTGACCGGTGTCGGCGTTTCGGCGCTCTCGGCGATCCTGCTCGTGATGGGACTTGCAGGCGTCGCCGGCACCTGGACCATAGGCCGGCTGCTCAAGACGCGGCTCTACAGCATCGTCATCATCATTCCGCTGGCCATGGCGCTGTTGGCGGTCGCATTGATCATGCTTGGATCGATGCCGGTAGCCGTCACCGCGCTGCTCGTCGGCTGGGGCTTTTTCGGAACTGCGGCGCCGGTCGGCTGGGGCACCTGGCTGAGCCGCGCGCTGCGCGACGATGCCGAAGCCGGCGGCGGCTTGCAGGTCGCCGTCATCCAGTTCGCCATCACGCTCGGCGCGGCGGGCGGCGGCCTGCTGCTGGACACGCTCGGCTGGCGAAGCCCCTTCGCACTCGGTGCGGTGCTGCTTGTGGGATCCGCGCTGGCCGCGGCGGCAGCCGCACATGATCATGGCAAGGGCGCGCCATGACACGCAGCCACATGACGCGCCGCACCGCGGTTGCCGCCGCACTGACAGCCGCGTTCGCGCCCTCCGCCGCGCCAGGCCAAGCCGGCGGAACGGACGGACAGGAGAGACCGTTGATGAGGATTGCTATTGAAGTGGACGCAATGCGCCTGACGGCCTCCCTGTTCGACAATCTGAGCGCGCAGGATTTCGCCGCGATGCTGCCGCTCGACCTGACACTGGAAGACTACGCATCCGTCGAGAAGATCGGCTACCTGCCGCGCAAATTGCGGATCGAGGGCAGCGGCCCGTTCGACAACGAGGCCATCGGCGACATCGCCTACTACGCGCCCTGGGGCAATCTCATCTTCTTTTATGGCCCCTACCGGTATTCGCGCGGCCTGATCCGGCTCGGCCGCGTCGACAGCGGTATCGCGCCGCTGCTGCGCGGCGGACGCTTCAACATACGCATAGAACGCCTGACATAGGCTCAAGGAGAAAACCATGCTCGGAACAGTTCTTTACGGTGCCGGCGACATCCGCTGCGAGGAAGTGGCGGAGCCCGAAATCCTTCATCCCACCGACGCCATCCTCAAGCTCTCGGCCACCTGCATCTGCGGCTCCGACCTGTGGCCCTATCGCGGGCTCCAGCCGCTGAACGAACCGATGCATATGGGCCACGAATATTGCGGCGTGGTGGTGGAAGTGGGCAGCGCGGTGAGAACGGTGAAGCCCGGCCAGTTCGTCGTCGGCTCGTTCTGCACCTCCGACAACACCTGCCCGCATTGCCGCTTCGGCTTCCCCTCGTCCTGCGAGCAGCGCGAGTTCATGAGCCGGGCGCAGGCGCCGATGCTGCGCGTGCCGCTTGCCGACGGCACGCTGGTCGCCACCCCCGGCATGCCCGAGGACGATCTGATCCCGAGCCTGCTGGCGGCATCGGATGTGCTTGGCACCGGCTGGTATGCCGCCGACGCCGCGCACGTCGAGCCCGGCGCGACCGCGGTCGTCGTGGGTGACGGCGCGGTCGGGCTGATGGGCGTGCTTGCGGCCAAGCAGATGGGCGCTGAGCGCATCATCGCCATGAGCCGCCACAAGACGCGCCAGGATCTCGCGCTCGAATTCGGCGCCACCGATATCATTTCGGAGCGCGGCGATGACGGCGTGGCGCGGATCAAGGAGCTGACCCACGGCGTCGGCGCGGAATCCGTGCTGGAATGCGTCGGCACGCAGGAATCCATGATGCAGGCGATCAACTGCGCCCGCCCCGGCGGCTCGATCGGCTTCGTCGGCGTGCCGCATGGCGTCCAGCTCGACGGCCAGGGCCTCTTCTTCGCCCAGAAGAGCCTGCTCGGCGGCCCCGCGCCCGTGCGCCGTTTTCTTCCGCATCTGATGGATCTGGTGCTGGAGCGCAAGGTCAATCCCGGCAAGGTCTTCGACCTGACCCTGCCGCTGGCCGATGTCGCCGAGGGCTATCGCGCCATGGATGAGAGGCGGGCGATCAAGACGCTGCTTCGTCTGTAAGCGCCGCACTGCGTTCAGCCCACAAATGCAGGGGAGCAAACCTCAAGGAGACCAAAATGAAGAAAATCCTGGCAGCAACGGCCGCGAGTGTGGCGGGAGGCATGCCCGTGCAAGCGCAGGGCATCGAAATCCGGACAAACGGCAGCACGCCGGCGATGATCGGAGCGGCAGAAAACTTTATCGGGCAAGCGGTCATCACTGCGCTGTTTCCCGCCACCGAGATAACGCGCGCAAGCACAGGGCTGGTGAACTTTGCTCCCGGAGCGCGCACCGTCTGGCACACCCATCCTGCCGGTCAATTGCTGATCGTCACATCAGGCCAAGGCTGGATTCGCGAAGACGGCAAGGAGGCCCTCGTCATCAATCCAGGCGACGTCGTCTGGATTCCCGCCGGGGTGAAGCACTGGCATGGCGCGACCGCCACCAGCCCGATGGCCCATATCGCGTTGAGCTACATGCATGACGGCAAGAATGTCGACTGGCTGGAGCCTGTCTCCGACGAGCAATACCGCTGACCGTACGCAGGAACGAAAGGCATCATCATGAAACCTTCAACCATTCTCGCACTCGCTTTGTCGATGGGGGCTGCCGACGCTGCGGCGCAGACGGGATCGCAGACCGGCAGCCTGCCTCCAGAGGATGTGCAGGCCGTCTCGCCCGCCCTTGCGCGCTATGCGACGGACAAGCTTGCCAATGACGTTTGGAAGCGCCCCGGCCTGTCGCGGCGCGATCGCAGCATCGTCACCATCGCGGCGGTGGTCACCCGCAACCAGGGCATACTCCTGCCGGAGCAGTTGAGCCTCGCCCTCGACAGTGGCGTGAAGCCGGCCGAGATCTCGGAGATGATCACGCATCTTGCCTTCTATGCCGGGTGGGGCAACGCGATGGCAGCCACGGCGATCGCCAAAGCGGTGTTCGAGGCACGCGGCATCGGGTCGGACCAGCTCCCCAAGGCTGTCGTCGATTTGCTGCCGCTCGACGAAAAGGCGGAGGCCGATCGTGCCGCACGGGTCGAGCAAGGCACGGGACCGGCGTCGCCGGGCCTGGTGCGCGACACGACGGAAGTGCTGTTTCGCGACCTGTGGCTGCGTCCCGATCTCGCGCCGCGCGACCGCAGCCTGGTGACGGTCAGCGCGCTGGTCGCCGCCGGTCAGGTGGAGCAGATTCCCTATCATCTCAACAGGGCCATGGATAATGGACTGACGCGCGCCGAGGCCTCGGAGGTGATCAGTCATCTCGCCTATTACGCGGGATGGCCAAACGCTTTCTCGGCAGCCCCGGTCGCACGCTCCGTATTCGAGAAGCGCTCCGCCGACTGATCATTTTCGACCGTAACGACCCTGCCGTTCGAGCCGCGCGGCCTGACGCGGCCAAGTGGCGATGCGGCGAGCATCTGGAGACTGCCCAGCGCAAATTCAGGGCGGTCTGGCGGATCGAGGCCGAAAGCCGACGCGGGCGGCATGACCTGACATTGCGCTCAGCCGGCGCGCGATCCCGGCGCTTCCGGCCGGAGATAGACCGTCAGGCAGCAGCAACAGATCGCCAGTCCGGCGATCGGGTATTTCAGGGCGACGACCGCCGCCAAGCCGAAAAGGCACAGCGTCACCATCGAGCGGATGCGCATGACCTTGCGCACCTTGAGCGGAACGGTGTCGGCCGGCATCGGGTCGATGAGTTCCCGGATCAGGAGAATGTAGGTCAGGTTCACCAGGAAGAAGACGACCGCGTAGAACGCCACCGGCTGCGGGGCCAGCTCGCTGACCGCCATCCACGCGGTTGCCAGCGGCAGCAGCGACACCGAGAACAGGTGCGCGAAATTGTACCACATCAGGCTGGTCGTCGCCGCCGTGGCATGGCGCAGGAGATGATGGTGGTTCGCCCAGACGATGGCGATGAAGAGATAGCTCACGCCGTAGCTCAGCCATGTCGGCCACAAGGCCAGCAACGCAGTGAAGGTCGGCACCTCCGGTGGGCGCAGGTCAAGCACGAGCACGGTGATAAGGACGGCGAACACGCCATCCGAAAATGCGCTCAATCGCTCAAGCCCTGTCGAGGGAAGCACCTGGAGTGTCCTTGTCGAGGTTCGTCCGGCCTATGGTAGCATCGCCACCCGCAATATCCATGGCTGCCCAGTTGAGATCGCTAACGCGTTGCTTCGCGCCAAGTCCAACCCCGCTCACGACGCCTTGGCCAGAAAGCTCTGGTAATCCGATTTGGCCTGCAGCAGGCGCAGCACGTTCTCGCGCGAGCCGCGCACATGGGCGCGCGCCAGGGCGCCGGCGCGCTTGGCGTCGCCGGCGCAGATCGCCTCGACAATCTCGGCATGCTCGTCGCGGGCGATCTTCCATTCGTCGAGCCACAGCAGTTCCGTCCAGACATAGTGCTGGCACTTGTCGAGGATGCCGCACAGCATGCCGTGCAGCATGGCATTGCCGCTGATTTCGGCGATGACGCGGTGCAGGTCGATGCCGACTTCAAGCTCCTGGAATTTTTCCCTTGTGGTTCGATCCGCAATGGCGGCCAGCCTCTCGCATTCGGCCAGCATGACGCGCAGCCGCGCCTTGTCTTTCTCGGTGGCCGCAGCCGCCGCCAGTTCGGTGGCGTGGCCGTCGAGCAGTTCGCGGATGTCGAAGGCCTCGCGGAACATGTTTATGTCGAACTCGGTGACGGCGTAGCCCTGCCGCGGCCGGCCGGTGACCAACCCGTCGCGCTCGAGGCGGTTGAAGGCCTCGCGCACGGGCGTGCGGCTGACATTCAGCTTTGCCGCAATGTCGCTCTCGGTGACGCGTGCGCCGGGCGGGATCTGGCCGGTCACGATCATTGCCTTGAGCGCGGAATAGACCGAGTCGCGCAGCGTGTTTTTTGTTTCCTTGGCCAAGTTCCGTATCCAGTCTCCGGTCCGTGCCGGAAATCGATGTGTTTCGCGCGTAGCTGTATTCAAAATCGGCGCGTTTTGCCATTCCCCGGCCCCGGGTCGGTGGCCCCAAGGCTCCGCCGAGCGGTGTTGACTTCGCTGATCCCCGAGCTACACTCAAAATTGTATACAAAATCGCATGCGAAATCAAAAACAATGGGAACACCGGTTGGAGAACCGAAATGAACAGCACCAAAGGCATTAGCGTCGTTGCCATAGCGGGCCTCATGGCAGCGGTCACGGCGCCCGCCGCGGCAGGCGACACCATTACCGTCGCCTCATGGGGCGGCACCTATCAGGAGGCGCAGGCCAAGGCCTTCTTCAAGCCGGCCGCCGATGCGCTCGGCATCACCATCAAGGAAGACACCACCAACGGCCTCGATGACGTGCGCCTGCAGGTGACAGGCAACGCGGTGAAGTGGGACATCACCGAGCTCGGCGCCGACGAATGCGCGCGCGGCTCGAAGGAAGGGCTTTTCGAAAAGCTCGACTACAACCTCATCGACAAGAGCGGCATCAATCCCAAGCTCGTGCATGACGACTGGGTCGGCATCTCCTACACCTCCGTGGTGCTCGTCTACCGGACCGACGTGTTCGGTGACAAAGGCCCCAACACCTGGGCCGATTTCTGGAATGTGGAGAAGTTTCCCGGACGGCGCGCGCTGAGCAGCAGCCAGGCGACGGAGACGCTGAGCGTTGCAGCCCTCGCCGAAGGCATTCCGATGGACAAGGTCTATCCTGTCGACATCGACGGCGCGCTGAAATCGGTCGACAAGATTCGTGACCATGTCGATGCCTGGTGGACTTCCGGCGCGCAGGCCATGCAGCTGGTGAAGGACGGCGAGGTCGACATGGCAAGCATCTGGAACGGCCGCGCCGGCACCTTGAAAAAGGAAGGCGCGCCGGTCAGCTTCTCCTTCGACCAGGGCGTGCTCACCGCCGACTGCATGGTCATTCCCAAGGGCGCAAAGAACAAGGAGGCCGCGATGAAGGCGCTGGCGATGTTCGTCAGTCCGCAATTGCAGGCCAATCTGCCCCTTTATGTCGACAACGGACCGGTCAACGAGAAGGCGTTCGAGACCGGGAAGATCCCGCCGGAGCGGATCAAGGACATCAACTCGTCGCCTGAGAACGTCAAGAAGCAGGTGCTGCAGGACGCCGAGTTCTGGCGCGACAACCTCGTCAAGGCGACGGAGAAGTTCAACAATCTGATCCAGCAATAGACCGGAAACCCTGACATTGCGGGGCCGCCTGGCCCTGCTTCTTGGAGTCCTGCCCAGGAGAAAACAATCTTGTCCATTGCGCCATCCGCGCTGCCGATCGGCATGCGCGCGATAGAGAAACGTTTTGGCTCCGTATCGGTGCTGCGCGACCTCAATCTCGACGTCGCGGCCGGCGAATTCCTGACGTTGCTCGGTCCTTCCGGCTCCGGAAAGACGACGCTGCTGATGATCCTGGCGGGATTCGTCAGGGCCAATGCCGGCTCAATCAAGGTCGGCGACGAGGAGATCATCACCACGCCGCCGCACAGGCGCAATATCGGCATGGTGTTCCAGAACTATGCCCTGTTCCCGCATATGAACGTCTTCCACAACATCGCCTTTCCGCTGAAGCAGCGCCGCGTTCCGGCCGCCGAGACGGTGGAACGCGTCGAGAAAGCGCTGGAGCTGGTGAAGTTGCAGGGCCTCGGCGAACGGCGCGTCGACCAGCTCTCCGGTGGCCAGCGCCAGCGCGTGGCGCTGGCGCGCGCCATCGTGTTCGAGCCGCGCATCGTGCTGATGGACGAGCCGCTGTCGGCGTTGGACAAGGGCCTGCGCGAGCACATGCAGATCGAACTGCGCGCCCTGCATCGGCGGCTTGGCATGACGACTGTCTATGTCACGCACGACCAGCGCGAGGCGATCACCATGTCGGATCGTATCGCCGTCATGAATGCCGGGCGCATCGAGCAGCTCGACAAGCCCGAAATTCTCTACGCCGCGCCGCGCACCCGGTTCGTCGCCGGCTTCATCGGGGAATCGAATTTCATTCCCGTCGAATGCCGCAGCGGTTCGGTCTGGTACGAGGACAGGCAAATCCACACCGCGGCGCCGGCGCCGGCATCGGGCCAGCAGCTGATGGTGGTGCGGCCGGAAAAGCTGCGGCTACTGGCAAATGCAGAGCCGGCCAAGGGCGTCAACGTGCTCAGCGCGACGCTCAGCGACGTGATTTATCAGGGCGACAGCTTCGTCTGCTACGCCGTGCTGCGCGACGGCAGGCAGCTGACATTGCGCGACTATTGCCGCAGCGACGTGCTGGCCAGGTTGCCGGCCTCCGGGCAGCCGATCGCGCTTGGCCTCGATGCGCAGGATACGATCCTGGTGGCGGCGGACTGATGAGCGTGCAAACCGCCACGATGGACGAGGCAATTGGCGCCATGACCCAGGACCTGAACGCGCATGCGTTGCGCGCCGATGCGCGGCGCGAGCAGTTTCGGCTGCTGGCGCTGCTGTCGCCAAGCCTGTTCTTCGTCTTTGCCATCATCATCGTGCCGATCGGCTGGCTGTTCTGGCTGTCGCTGTTCGACGAGGTCGGCGTCTTGAGCGCCGCCAACTATGCGCGCTTCTTCGAGCAGGCCTCCTATATCAAGACCTTCCTCACCACCTTCAAGGTCGCCTTCATCGTCACCGCCGCCTGCGTGCTGCTGGGCTATCCCTTGGCCTATATGCTGTCGCAACTGCCGCGCCGGGCGGCGTCGATCTGCCTGATCTTCGTCATCCTGCCGTTCTGGACATCGGTGCTGGTGCGCACCTATGCCTGGCTGGTGATCCTGCAGCGCAAGGGGCTGATCAACAGCTGGCTGATCGACCTCGGCGTCATCAGCCAGCCGCTGCCGCTGGCCAACAATTTTTCCGGCGTCGTCATCGGCATGACGCATATATTGCTGCCGTTCCTGGTGCTGCCGCTCTACGCCTCGATGAAGACCATCGACACCGACTGCCTGCGCGCCGGGATGAACCTGGGCGCCGGCCCGGTCGCCACCTTCCGCCAGATCTTCTTTCCGCTGTCGCTGCCTGGCCTCGCCTCCGGCGTGGTCATCGTTTTCGTGCTGTGTCTCGGCTTTTTCGTCACCCCGGCGCTGATGGGCGGCGGCAAGGTCGTCATGTGGGCGATGCGCATGGAACAGACCACCAGCCTCTATTCCAACTGGGGCGCCGGCGCGGCGCTCGGCGTCGTGCTGCTCGTGGTCACGCTGGCGCTGCTCGGCCTGTTCCAGTGGCTGCTCGGCGCGCGCGCCACAGGTGTGTGGAGTTCGCGATGAGTGGAGATGTCGGCCTGCCGATCTCGCACCGGCAACGTCTGTGGCTCTATGCGCTGGGCGGCCTCGTGCTGCTGTTCCTGATCGCGCCGTCGGTCATCATCGTCATCATGTCGTTTTCGGATTCGACGCTGCTGCAGTTTCCGCCGCAGCAATGGTCGCTGCGTTGGTACCAGACCTACTTCCAGTCGCTGGAGTGGCGCGACGCGACGGTGGTCTCGGTCAAGGTGGCCGTTATGACCGCGCTGGTGGCGACGCCGCTCGGCACGGCCGCCGCCTATGCCATCAACCGGGGCACCCTGCGCTTCAACGGCACCATCAACGCGCTGATGACCGCGTCGCTGATCGTGCCGGTGATCTTGATCGGCATCGGCACCTTCTTCCTCTATGCGCGCATCGGGCTCAACAACACGCTGACCGGCCTGGTCATCGCGCATACGGTGCAGGCGCTGCCGCTGGTGGTGCTGACGGTGCTGTCCGGCTTGCGCTCCTATGACATGAACCAGGAGCGCGTGGCGCGCAGCCTCGGCGCCGGACGCGTCGCCGCCTTCTGGCAGGTGACCATGCCGCAGATCCGCTTCTCGATCGTTTCGGGCGCGCTGTTTGCCTTCATCACCTCCTTCGACGAAGTGGTGGTTTCGCTGTTCATATCGGGCGGCGAGACGACGACCTTGACGCGCCGCATGTTCAACGCCCTGCGCGACCAGATCGACCCGACGATCGCTGCCATCTCGACCTGCCTGATCGTGCTGTCGGTCGTGCTCTTGTCGGTGGCGCAGATCTTCGGCAGGCGGCATTGATTTCACCGGACCAATTGGCTTCAAGTGACCAGGAGATATTCGGACAGAATGCGTGATTTCCAGTTTCCCGGCCGCTCGCCGGTCCGCGCCACCGAAGCGATCGCCGCGACCTCGCATCCGCTTTCGACGCTTGCAGCCATCGACATGCTGCGCGCCGGCGGCAATGCCATGGACGCCGCTGTCTGCGCCGCCGCCGTGCAGGGCGTGGTCGAGCCGCAATCGACCGGTATAGGCGGCGACTGCTTTGTCCTCTATTGCCCCGCGGGGCAGGGAAACGTGCTGGCCTTCAATGGCTCCGGCCGGGCGCCCGCCAAGGCGACCGTGGACTGGTATCGCGACAAAGGCTTCAGCGAACTTCCCAAACAGGGACCGCATGCCGTGACCGTGCCCGGCGCGATCGACGCCTGGTGCAGGCTGCTGGAAGACCATGGCAGCAAGGACCTTGCAGAGGTGTTGGCGCCGGCGATCAACTATGCCGAGAACGGCTATGTCGTGCATGACCGCGTCGCCTTCGACTGGGCCGAACCGGAGACCGACCTGTCGGCCGACGAGCACGCCGCGCGCATTTTCCTGCCGGGCGGCGAGGCGCCCAGGGCCGGCGACGTGCACCGGCAGCCGGAGCTTGCCGCCACCTTACGCATCATTGCCAGGCATGGCCGCGCCGGGTTCTATGAAGGCACCGTGGCCGACGACATTGTGAGCCGGCTCAGGGCGTTGGGCGGACTGCATTCGCTTGAGGATTTCGCTTCGACCAAGGGCGATTATGTAGCGCCGGTCAGCGTCTCCTATGGCGGCCACGAGATCCACCAGATGCCGCCGAACAATCAGGGGCTGACGGCGCTCGTGATGCTGAATGTGCTGTCGGGGCTCAGGCTCGGCGAGCTCGACCCCGGCGGCGCCGAGCGCCTGCACTTGGAGATCGAAGCGGGGCGGTTGGCCTACCGCGACCGCGACCGTTTCCTCGGCGACCAGGACCATGTGCCGGTGCCGGTAAAAGAGCTTCTGTCGGCCGCCTATGCCGAGCGGCTGCGCGCCGAGATCGACCGCCAGCGTGCCATGACGCACCTGCCGGATGTGCAGCTGCCCGGCAGCGACACGGTCTACATCTCCATCGTCGACCGCGACCGCAACGCGGTCTCCTTCATCAACTCGACCTATTATTCCTTCGGCAGCGGCGTCGTCGGCCCGAAGACCGGCGTGGTGCTGCAGAACCGCGGCTCGAGCTTCCGCCTCGACCCGGCGCATCCGAACGCCATCGCGCCCGGCAAGCGGCCGATGCACACGATCATGCCCGGCATGGCGACGCGAAACGGCCGCGTGGTGATGCCGTTCGGCGTCATGGGCGGCGGCTACCAGCCGTTCGGCCACGTCCATCTTTTGACCAACATGCTCGACTTCGGCATGGATCCGCAGCAGGCGCTCGATGCGCCGCGAGTGTTCTACAATGACGGCATGGTGGAGGCCGAGCGCGGTGTTCCCGCTGATGCGATCGAAGGCCTGCGCCGCCGCGGCCATGCCATCACCCAGCCGCACCACCCGCTCGGCGGCGGCCAGGCGGTGCTGATCGACTGGGAAAAGGGAACGCTGACCGGGGCGTCGGACCCACGCAAGGACGGAATGGCGCTTGGGTATTGATGGGATCGGGACAGCCGTCGCGGCCCGGATATGGCTGCAGTTGCCACAGGAAGCGTCGGCGCCGCCCCACATGAGCAGCATACCCTCACCCCGCCACCAGGTGACCGCCTCCGACATCGCTCAGCGCCAGCCTCTGCGGGCTCTCGCCCAGCCTCCGCGTCGCACTCGGAATCTCCTGGTCCAGCCTTGCGAACCGGCTCCTGCGCTTCGCCGGATCGGGCACCGGCACAGCTTCGATCAGCCGCCTGGTGTAAGGGTGGCGCGGGTTGGAGAAAACCTGGTCGCGCGTGCCCATCTCGACGATCTGGCCGAGATACATGACGGCGACGCGGTCGGAGATGTTTTCGACTACGGCCATATCATGGGAGATGAAGAGGTAGGCGACGCCGAATTCGCGCTGCAATTCCTTCAACAGGTCGAGCACGCGCGCCTGCACGGAAACGTCGAGGGCCGAAACGCTTTCGTCGGCGATGATCAGCTTCGGCCTGAGCGCCAGGGCACGGGCGATGCAGACGCGCTGGCGCTGGCCGCCGGAGAATTCGTGGGGATAGAGCTCCATCTGGCCGGCCGACAGGCCGACACGCTCGAATAATGCCGCCACCCGCTCCCTGCGCTCCTCCTTCGAAGCGACGCCATGGATGACCAGCGGCTCGGCGACGAGATCGCCGACGCGCATGCGCGGGTCGAGCGAAGCGTAGGGGTCCTGGAAGATCATCTGCACGTCGCGGCGCACCGCCTTGCGCTCGTCGCGGCCGAGGCCCGACAGGTTGCGTCCGCCGATGACGATGTCGCCGGTATAAGGCACCAGTCCGGCCAGCGCCTTGGCGGTGGTCGACTTGCCGCAGCCGGATTCGCCCACCAGCGCCAGCGTTTCGTTGGGCGCGATCGAAAAGCTGACGCCTTCGACGGCATGGACGCGCCGGTTGACCCGGCCGAAGAAGCCGCCACGCAGGTCGAACCGGACATGCAGATCGGTGACATCGGCGACGTTCGCCGGCGCAACCGGCTCGGCAATCTCTTTCGATTTCTGGCGGCCGGCGCCAGTGCCGATGCGCGGCACGGCGGCGAGCAGCTCGCGTGTGTACTCGGCTTGCGGCCTGGCGAAAATGTCCGATGTCTTGCCTTCCTCGACCATGCGGCCATGCCGCATGATGATGACGCGGTCGGCCATTTCGGCGACCACGCCCATGTCGTGGGTGATGAGGATGACGCTGGTGCCGTGCTGGCGCTGCAGGTCGCGCAGCAGTTCCAGAACCTCGCCCTGCACGGTGACGTCGAGCGCAGTCGTCGGCTCGTCGGCGATCAGCACGTCGGGTTCCAGCGCCAGCGCCATGGCGATCATCACCCGCTGGCGCATACCGCCGGACAGCTCATGCGGAAACTGTTTCAGCCGGCTTTCGGCTTCCGAAATGCGCACTGCCTTCAACGCCTCGCTGGCGCGGCTTCGGGCCTCGGCGGGCGAGAGGCTGGTATGCGCCTCGATGGATTCGGTGAGCTGGCGGCCGATCGACAGCACCGGGTTCAGCGAGGTCATCGGCTCCTGGAAGATCATGGCGATGCGGTCGCCGCGGATGCGGCGCATCCGGCGCTCGTCGAGCGCTGTGAGATCGGTGTCGCCCGCATCCCCGCCAAGAAGGCGGATCGTGCCCGAAGATATGCGCGCGGCGGGCCGCGGCAGTAGTTGCATGATCGCCAGCGCGGTCATCGATTTGCCGGAGCCGGATTCGCCGGCGATGCAGAGCGTCTCGCCGCGTGAAAGCGTCAGAGAGAGGTTGGAGACGACGTCGCGCTCGCCGTCCTCGCCACGCACGGAGACGGAGAGATTGGCGATGTCGAGAATGGTTTCGGTGGCTGATGTCATTTCAGACGCAAACCTGCAAGGGATTTATTCTGTGGCGCCCCCCACCCGGACCTTCGGTCCGACCTCCCCACAAGGGGGAGGTAGGGCGCCGGTTTTTTACCCTCCTCCTTGTGGGAAGGGTCGCTGCGAAGCAGCGGGGTGGGGGTGCAGCGCCGACCGAACATCATTCGAACACGCAGCGCGGGAAGTAGAACGACACCACCCAGTTCGGCATGTCGACGATCTCGCTGATCCTGAGATCGCCACAGACCGAGGCCAGCATATAGGCCTCGACCGGATCGATCTGGTAACGGCCGGCGAGCAGGTCGATCATCTGGGCGACCGCCTCTTTCGCGCCGGTCATCAGGTCCGGGCCGATGCCGGTGGTCACCTCGTAGCCCTTGGTGTCGAGATGACGCGTCACCGGGCCCGGCGTGGTGAAGCGCGGCATCTTCAGCCTGGCGTCCTTGACCAGGTCGAGCTTGAGCACGACGTCCATCGGGCTTTCGATCGCCGTGCCGCAGACCTCGCCGTCGCCCTGCGCGGCATGCGTGTCGCCGACCGAAAACAGCGCGCCGGCCACCTCCACCGGCAGATAGAGCGTTGTGCCGGCGGCGAGGTCGCGAATGTCCAGATTGCCGCCGACGCGGCGGGGCGGCACCACCGAGTGATGGCCCATCTCGCCCGGCGCGTTGCCGATGGTGCCGGCGAAGGGTTTCAGCGGCACGCGGCCGTTCTTGCCGAACAAGGCCGGCTCCAGCGAGGCGGCATCGTATTTCCAGATGTTGAGCGCCGGCTGCTTGAAGTCGTCGGCGAGCAGGCCGAAACCTGGAATGTTCGCCGTCCAGCCGAAGCCGGACGGTTTGAACATCTCGATCGTCACCTTCAGCGCGTCGCCCGGCTCGGCGCCCTCGACGAAAATCGGCCCGGTGACAGGGTTGATCCCGGCGAAGTCGAGCTTGGCGATGTCGGCGACGGTGCTGTCGGGCTTGAGCTGGCCACCGGAGGAATCGAGGCACTGAAACTCGATGGTCGAGCCGGGCGCCACGCGCTGCGCCGGGGCAAAGGAATTGTCCCAGCCGAAATGGTGATGGCGTCCGTGGATGGTGTAGTCGCAGTTATTGCACATCTTTTACGTACACATTGTCGTAGTTGATCGGGATATGGACCGGGTCGACATAGAGGTTGTCGGCGCCGCCCATGCGCGCGGACTTCATGGTGAAGCGCTGCTCGTTGAAGACCGGCGCCCAGGGCGCGTCCTCCATCACCTTGTCGTAGATGGCGCTCCACATCTTGTCGCGCTCGCCTGATTTGGCTGGGTCGACCACCGAGTCGGCCTCGGCCGCCTTGGCGTCGAGGTCCTTGTTGCAATACCACGACCAGTTCCAGCCGCCAGGCACCGCGCCGGCGCAGCCGAGGATCGGACCGTAGAAGTTCGATGGGTCCGGGAAGTCGGCGATCCAGGCCATGCCGCCGGACCAGATCATCGGCGCGCCGGCCTTGTCGCCGCCGGCGGCGATGACGTTTGCCTGGGCGAGCGACTGGATGCTGGCCTTGATGCCGATCGCCGCCAAATCCTGCTGGATCGCCTGCGCGATGCGCGGATTGGGATCGGTGTTCATGGCGAAAAGCTGCGTCTCGAAGCCGTCGGGATGGCCGGCTTCGGCCAGCAGCGCCTTGGCCTTGGCGACGTCATAGGGATAGCCCTTGTACGCCTTGTCGTAGCCCGGCATCGACGGCGGCAGCGGCTGGTTGGCCGGCACGGCGCGGTTGTTGATGATCTGCACGACGCGCGCCTTGTTGATCGCCATGTTGACCGCCTGGCGCACCTTCACATTGTCGAACGGCGCCATGGTGGTGTTCATGGTGACGTAGCCGGTGTGCAGTTGCCCGCCCTCCACGACGCGCGCCTTCTGCTCGGGATCGGCCATCACCTCCTGGAACTTGGCCGGCGGAATGCCGTCGCCGGGCACGTCGATCTCGCCCTTCTGAAGGCGCAGCAGCGCCACGATCGGCTCCTGGCCGATTTCGAAGGTGATCTTGTCCAGATGCGGCAGTCCCTTATGCCAGTAGTCCGCGTTGCGCTCGAAGACGATGCGCTGGCCGAGCGTCCACTCCGCGAGCTTGAAGGCGCCGGTGCCGACCGGATGCTTGCCGAAATCGGCGCCATATTTCTCGACCTCTTCCTTCGGCACGACATGCGAGAAGTTGATGGCCATGACATGCAGGAAGGTGGCGTCGGGCCGGGTCAGCTCGAACTTGACGGTATAGGGGTCGACCACGGTGACACCCGATAGTGTCTCCGCCTTGCCGGCGGCGACATCGTCATAGCCCTTGATCGAGCCGAAGAAGCCGGCGCCGGGGCTCTGCGTCTTCGGGTTGGTGACGCGGTCGAGCGAGTATTTCACGTCCTCGGCGGTCATTTCGCGGCCATTGTGGAATTTCACACCATGGCGCAGCTTGAAGGTGAAGGTCTTGCCGTCGGGCGAGATCTCGTAGCTTTCGGCGAGGTCGGGCTTGAGATTGGTGGTGCCCGGCTCGTAGTCCATCAGCCCGTCGAACAGGCTCTTGATCATCGACCAGTTCTGCCAGTCATAGCCGATCGCCGGATCGAGGGTCGCGACATCGTCCTTGTAGGTGATGGTGATGGCGCCGCCCTGCTTGGCGTTGGGGTCGACGGCGTCCTCGGCGCGGACGCTCGTCATGCCGAGCATCAGCGCCAGCGCCGATGCGGCCACGGTTGATGCGAGAAGCTTTTTCATTGTTATGTTCCCTTTCTCTGTTGGTTTTCTGGTTTCATCTGAGCTTGATGCGGGGATCGATGAACGGGGCGATGATGTCGGCCAAGAGATTGCCGAGCACGATGGCGAAGGCCGACACCAGCGTGACGCCCATGATGATCGGAATGTCGACGCGCTGGATCGCCTGCCAGGCGAGCTGGCCGATGCCTGGCCAGCCGAACACGCTTTCGACCACCACGATGCCGCCCATGAAGATGCCGATGTCGATGCCGATCATGGCGATGACCGGCAGGATGGCGTTGGGGAGCGCATGGCGGAACAGGATGGCGCGGCGCGCAAGGCCCTTGGCGCGCGCGGTGCGCACATAATCCTGGCGCAGCACGTCGATCATCGAGGAGCGCATCATGCGCGCGTACCATCCGGCGCCGAGTATGCCCATGGTGAGCGAAGGCAGCACCAGATGGCGCCAGGTGCCGTAGCCGCCGATCGGGAACCAGCCCAGCCGCACGGCGAACACGTAAAGCAAAAGCAGGCCGACGACGAATTGCGGCGCCGAGACGCCGACGAAGGAGGCGACCATCAGCGTCTGGTCGGTGGCGGTGCCGCGCTTGACGGCGGCGATCAGGCCCATGCTGAGCCCGATCAGCAATTCGCACAGGATGGCGCCGACCATCAGGAGCAGGCTCGCCGGCAGCCGCGAGACGATAAGCTCGGTGACCTCGGAGCGCTGGATGTAGGAGCGGCCGAGATCGCCGCTGGCGAGCTTCGTGAGATAGTGCCAGTACTGGACCACGAAGGGCTGGTCGAGGCCGAGCTGCTGGCGGATGTTCTCGACCGTCTGCGGCGTGGCGCTGCGGCCGGCGATCTGGCGCACCGGGTCGGCAGGCAGCAAATAAAGCAGCGCGAAGGTGATCAGCGAGACGCCGAGCAGGATGAGCAGCGACTGGATCAGGCGGCGGCCGAGATAGGCGATCATGCCCGGCCCCTTTGCGTCGGATCGAGGATGTCGCGCAGCGCGTCGCCGATCAGGTTGAAGGCCAGCGCCAGCGCCAGGATCGCCGCACCCGGGAAGAACACCAGCCAGGGTGCCGCCTGGAAGTAGGTCTGGTTCTCGAAGATGATGTTGCCCCAGGAGGCCGTCGGCGGCTGCACGCCGATGCCGAGGAAGGAGAGCGTCGCTTCCAGCAGCACCGTGGTGGAGATGCCGAGCGTGCCCCAGACGATGATGGTGGGCAGAAGATGCGGCAGGACGTGGCGAAACAGGATGCGCGGCGCGCTCGCCCCGATGGTGCGTTCGGCATCGATGAACTCGCGTTCGGCGAGCGAAGAGGTTTCGGTGTAGATGACGCGCGCGGTCTGCACCCAGTTGACCAGCGCGATGACCAGAGCGACGATCCAGAGACTTGGCTCGAACACTGCCGCCAGGCAAATGGCGAGCAGCAGCGCCGGAAACGCCATCATCAGATCGGTGAAGCGCATGAGAGCGCTGCCGATCCAGCCGCGGAAATAACCCGCCGTGACGCCGACTAGCGTGCCGATCAACAGCGCCACGCCATTGGCGGCGATGCCGATGATCAGCGAGGTGCGGGCGCCGTAGAGAATGCGGGTCAACAGGTCGCGGCCGAGCAGATCGGTGCCCAGCCAGAATTTTGCGTCAGGCGGCAAGGGCGAGCCTTCCAACGTCAGCCCGTCGAACATCTGCTCATTCGGGTCATAGCCGGTCAGCCATGGCGCGAGGATCGCGCCGGCAAGGACGATGGCGACGATGAACAGACCGAGCAGCGCCAGGCGGCGTTTGACCAGCCGGCGCCAGACGCCGGCGCGCGACTTGACCGGCATGCGTGCGGCCGCCGGGAGGTCAGGCGCGATAGGAGTGGTCATCGCCGCCTTCCTCACCCGTTACTTCCTCATTGGTCATTGCCACGATGCGGCGCGCCGCATCCTCGACACTGATCTGCCAGCTCATCGCCAGCGAGCGCAGCTGCGCGTAGGCGCGATCGTCGTCGGCGCCTTTCGACAGTGCCGCGACGGCGCGCACGATGGTCTGGCGCTCGGCGACACGCTGACGCAGCGAGGCGATCTCGCCGGCCAAATGTTTTCGCGCCTCGAAACTCTGCCTTGCGATCAGCAGCGCGCTGTAGACGCCGGCAGTGCCGACCGGCTTCAGGAGCTGCGCATCGGCCTTGTGCGAGAGAGCCCATTCGATGCGGCCGGGCGCCTCCGAACCGATCAGCGCCACCAGCGGCATCGGCGCCTCGCCGGCCTTCCACGGGAATTGCTCGTCGAAACCGAGATCGGCGTCGAAGAACACGAAATCGGCGGCCAGCGCTTCAGGCGGCAGTTCGGGCCAGCAGTCGACGGTGACCAGGCCGATGGCGGACAACTGCCTGGTGATGGCCTGCACGGTCGGGTGCGGGCGATGCAGGATGAATGCCCTGGCGCCGCCGAGATTCGGGATGCGCGATGGCCTGGTCACGACACCACCCTCAGGCGCGGCCGGCCGAATGTCGTGGCGGGGTCGTAGCGTGACAGGTACGGATCGGGCGCGACCTCGTGCTGCCGGCTGACGACCTCGAAGAAGCCGTCGGCGATCCGGCCGATGATTACCGGCAGCGTTGCGTGCTGGGAATGAGCGTCGATAGCAATCGGGCCGAGCCGGGTGGAGAAGCGCCGTTCGGCGAAGGCCTTGGAAAATTCCGCCGGACCGGCGTCGGGATCACGCGAGAGCACGTCGGCCATCACTTGCACGGAGGCATAGGCGGAGGCCTCGAAAGACGAGGCGAAGGCCGCCGGGCGAGGCGCGAAATACGGCCCGACCGACAAATGCCCCTTGCCGGTTTCGCCGATCGCCGGCAGCTCACCCTCGGTGAGGTTGCAGGAGATGATCGGGCACACCTCGGGGCTGAAGGCCGGGTCCTCAACGCCCAGGTCGCGGTAGGCCGCCAGGAAGGCGTAGGAGGAGGTGCCGATCAGGTTGTTGAGGACGAAGTTCGGCCGCGTCGCCCGGATCTCGGCGATCAGCCGCGACACGTCGGTCTCGCCTATGCGCAGATAGCGCTCGCCCAGAACCTTGCCGCCGGCATCCGCGATCAGGTCGCGCGCCACGCGGTTCATCTCCCAGCCCCAGATGTAGTTCGAGCCGAGCAGGAAGCCGTTGGCGCCGAAGCGGGGCACGACATGGGCCATCAGCGGCACCAGATGCTGGTTTGGGCAAGCGTGCATGTAGACGACGTGCTCGTTGGCCTCGAAGCCTTCATAGGGGCAGGCGTACCAGAGCATGCCGCCGGCTTTTTCCAGCACCGGAATGGTCTCCTTGCGACTCCAGGAAGTGACGCAGCCGACGACATGGCGGGCGCTGCTGGTCTTGAAGATGTCCTCGCAGAGCGTCGCATAGCGATCGGCATTGCTTTGCGGGTCACGCTCGACGGGCATCAGTTCGATACCCGAGCCGCGGTCGGCATTGGTGTCGGCGATGGCGCGCATGGCGCCCATCCGGCACGCATCGGAGACGAGCTGGTAGCTTCCCGAGCGGGAATAGAGGATGCCGATCTCGATACGCCGTTTCAAACAGATCCCCAAAATAACAATGCCCCGCAGCCACCGCCGGAGGGCGAGGCATACGAGGCATTCTTGCCGCCCGGCGATCAGGGCCGGTATTTTCAGCCTAAACTATTCCGTGCCACCACGCAGTCAAGCGGGAAAGTGGGTAGTGTCTCAGTTTGAAATTAGACGCCGCGCTTGTCGCGATCCTAGCCAAACTCCTATGGAAAAGCGGCGCGATTGAAAAGAACATGTGACCTTTTGGACCGGTCGGAATCAGGCCGCCTTGCGCCGTATGAGAGATGCTAGGACGGTACGCATTCCTGAGTATGCCGGGCCGCCGATTGTCACTTCCCAGTCAGTGCCGCGTTTACGGGGAAACTTAGCACTGCGTAGCGCTTCACGGAATGCTGTCGGCTCAACGCCTACGGTTTGAGCCATTTCTTCAGCGGTTGTGTATTTGGCTATCATGAAATCTCCTGTGCTTTCCTCTAGGCATATAGGGATTCAGAGCGGAATGCGCCAGCAGACCGGCCAGATCGCAACCGGGACACTACGGGAAAGTGCGTTCGTCAGCTCAACCGCGGCGCTGCGGCCCGTTTGGCGCGGCGGCTAGGCTACCGTGCTCGCCGTTCAGAAAATTTTGAGAGAATATTCCGGGCTTCCGGGCGAACCGGGAACGCGGTTCTTTGATAATATCCCTAGAGTTTCTGATGATCTGGACAAGGCTTGGCGTTCCGCCCGGCTTGTGACTTCGCAACCGCAGAGATCCATCATGTCCGATTTCAGGAACACCTTGTCGTCTTCCCTCTCGTCATATTTCAACCGCCGCGCGGGTCTTGGCTTGCTTTTCGCTTCGGCGGTCGCGGTCGCCGGGCTGATTGCGCCCAGCGCTTCGTTCGCCGAGGACAAGAAGGCGATCAAGGTCGGCATCATCAGCGGCGAGGACGAGGATGTCTGGCGCGTCGTCGTCGCCCAGGCGGCGCAAAAGGGCCTCAGCATCGAAACCGTGGTCTTCAACGATTACACCCAGCCCAATGAGGCGCTGGAACGCGGCGAGATCGACGCCAATGCCTTCCAGCACCAGCCCTATCTCGACAACCAGATCAAGACACAGGGCTACCACATCGTGCGCGTCGGCTATACCGGCGTCTGGCCGATCGGCCTCTACTCCAAGAAATATACGAAGATCGCCGACCTGCCCGAGGGCGCGGTGATCGGCGTGCCGAACGATCCCTCCAATGAAGGCCGGGCGCTGCGCGTGCTGCAGAACGAGGGCGTGATTAAACTGAAGGACGGCACCGGCATTCTCGCCACCACCGCCGACATCGCGGAAAACCCGAAGAAGGTCGAGATCAAGGAGCTTGACGCCGGCATTGTCGGCCGCTCCGTCGAGGATCTCGATGCCGCCGTGGTCAACACCGACTGGGCGCTGAAGAGCGGCCTGACACCGGAAAACCGTATCGCGCAGGAGCCTATCGCCGACAACCCCTACCGCAACTTCATCGCGGTCAAGGTTGGCAATGAGAACGAGCCCTGGGTGAAGACGCTGGTCGCCTCCTACCAGAACGAGGCGGTGAAAGCCGAGTTCGACAAGGTCTACAAGGGCACCGGCCTCAGCGCCTATTGAGGCTGTTAGTGCATTTGACATGAAGGCGGTCCGCGCGGTGCGCGGGCCGCGATCGTATTCGGGATCCGCGCATGAACCAGCATTTCTCAGCAACCGCAGAAGCCATGGAGGGCACAGGCCCACCGCCGCAAGACGTGGTGCGGCTCGTCGACCTGAAGCGCCGCTTCGGCGCGACGGCGGCACTCGACGGCATTTCGCTGACGGCGCGCAAGGGGGAGATCCTCGGCATCATCGGACGCAGCGGCGCCGGCAAATCGACGCTGATCCGCTGCCTGAACGGACTGGAGCGGCCGGATTCCGGCGAGGTTTTCATCGAAGGCCGCGAGATCAGCCGGCTCGGCGAGCGCGACCTGCAGCCGCTGCGGCGGCGCATCGGCATGATCTTCCAGCATTTCAACCTTTTGTCGGCCAAGACCGTCGAGGACAATGTGGCGCTGCCGCTCAAGATCGAGGGCCGCCCGAAGGCGGAGCGGCTGCGCCGCGCCGCCGAACTGCTTGAACTGGTCGGCCTGTCGGAGAAGGCAAAGGCGTATCCGGCATCGCTGTCGGGTGGGCAGAAGCAGCGCGTCGGCATCGCCAGGGCGCTGGCCGCGCGGCCGGCGCTGCTGTTGTCGGATGAAGCCACCTCCGCGCTTGACCCGGAGACGACGCGGTCCATCCTCGCCTTGCTGAGGGACATCAACCGGCAGCTTGGCCTGACCATCCTTTTGATCACCCATGAGATGGAGGTGATCCGCTCGATCGGCGACCGCGTGGCGGTGATCGACGCCGGGCGCTTCGTCGAGCAAGGCCCGGTCTGGTCGGTGTTTGCCGAGCCGCGGTCGCCGATCACGAAAAGCCTGCTTGGCGCCATCCGGCCGCAACTGCCGGCCGAGCTCTTGGCCCGGCTGCTGCCCGCGACCGGCGCGGAGACGATCCTGCGCGTGGATGTGGCCGGGGAGGCCGCGCAAAGCCCGCTCTTGTCCGATCTCGCGACGCTCGTGCCTGGCACGTTCCGCCTCGTCCATGGCGGCATCGACCATATCCAGCAGCAGCCGGTGGGCACACTGTTCCTGTCTGTCCCCGGCAGCGATGCAAGCCATCTCGCGCGAGTGATCGCATTCCTGAAATCGCGCCAGGCGCGGGTGGAGGTGCTTGGCCATGTCGCCGATCCTGTTTGAGCTTCTGCTGCGGTCGATCTGGGAGACGGTGCTGATGACGGCCGCTTCCGGCCTCATCTCGCTGGTTTTCGGCCTGCCGCTTGGTCTCGCCTTGATCGCCACCGAACGCGGCGGCATCGCCGAAAGCCTGTGGGTCAACCGCGTGCTCGGCGCAGTCATCAACGGCTTCCGGTCGGTGCCGTTCATCATCCTTTTGGTGGCGCTGATCCCGGTGACGCGGCTGATCGTCGGTACCTCGATCGGCACCTGGGCGGCGATCGTGCCGCTGTCGATCGCCGCCACGCCCTACTACGCGCGCATCGCCGAAGTGTCGCTGCGCGAGGTGGACCATGGCCTGATCGAGGCGGCGCGCGCCATGGGCGGCAATCGCTGGACGATCATCCGCGAGGTGCTGGTGCCGGAAGCGCTGCCAGGCATCGTCGCGGGCTTCACCGTGACGCTGGTGACGCTGGTCGGCGCCTCCGCCATGGCCGGCGCGATCGGCGCCGGCGGCCTCGGAGACCTCGCCATCCGCTACGGCTACCAGCGGTTCGAGACGTCAGTGATGATCGCCGTGGTGATCGTGCTGATCATCCTGGTCTGCGGCATCCAGTGGGTGGGCGACCGGCTGGTGGCGAAGCTGGACCGGAGGGGGTGAGCGGCTGAGCTACGCGATGATGTCTTCGATAAGCGTTTGAAGCGGCGCCTCGGAACCACCGAAGCTGTCAATCATCGCCTGAATAACGCGATCTCGCTCCAGGATATCGGCGTTGAATGTGAAGCCCGCATGTTCAGCAAGCATCGCAAGGAAGGTGAGTTGGGTACGGCCGTTGCCTTCGCGAAAAGGATGAACGGCATTGACCTCCGCAACGATGTGGGCCACGTGCCTCGCAAAACCGAGGCTGTCTAGGTCTGCCAAGGAGTCGGGGTCGCCAAGTTCACGGAACACCCGAACCATCTCGCTGGCGATGTGCTCGGGATAGCAAAACCAGCTGCCACCCTTGCCGATCCGGATGGTGCGCGGCTGACCGGCCCAAGCATACACGTCTTGGAACAGGTGCCGATGCAGGTGGAGATAGTGACGGTAGTCGAGTTCGCCTGCCGGAAGGGGCTCGTCCGCGCGAGTCAGGAACAAGGCGAGCTCGACCTCATCGAGCTCTGCCTGCTCGCGGATATCAAGCAGATTCATAAGCACGGTCGTGCCGGGGTAGCAGAGTGGATCGAACTCGGCAGCGTAGACCAACGGCCTATTTCTTTTTGCGGATTTCTTCTTTGATCAGCGAGCGCCGCTCGTCACCGGACAACCCTTGCCGCACACTATGGTTGAGTATTTTCGCCATGCGGGACGACAACTTCATACCTTCGACAGCGCTGATTTTCTCGCCATGCGCTCTCGTCAGCACGAAATGACCCGTCTTGGCTGAGCGGCCGGTTCTTGAATTAAGATACTTCATTCGCAAATCATATCATGGACCCGCAGGAGAGGCCAAAACGATTTCCGAGCAAGCCGGACCAGGCCGCGGCCTTACTCCTCCGGGTCGAACAAGGCGCCAGCGAGTTCATGCGGCGCCGAACAAATCCCTGGCCTGTTCAGCCGTATAATAACCAAGCCTGACGTCCTGAGCCACCAGTTCCGGATCGCGCTCACGCGGATCGCCGTAGCCGCCACCACCCGGCGTACCGACGCGGACGCGGTCACCGGCCTTGAGCGCGATGTCCTGCTCCTTGGAGAGGTGCGGCGGCACATGTTCCTTCCCGTCGCGGATGACGGCCACCGTGTTGGGCTCGCCATCCCGGCCGCCGAGCGCGCCTTGCGGGCCGAAGCGGCCATGGTCCATGACAAAGGAGGCGCGGGCTTCTCCACGCAGGATCTCGACCTCGTAGGCAAGGCCAAAGCCGCCGCGATGTTTGCCGGCGCCGCCCGAGCCCTCGCGCAACGCATAGTGACGGTAAAGCACCGGAAAGGCCTGCTCCATGATCTCGACCGGCGGCGACTTGGAGATGCCGATGGTCGAGCAGCCATTGGTCAGCCCGTCATGGCCGGCATTGCCGCCATAGCCGCCACCAGAGATCTGGTACATGACATAGTCGCGGCCGCGCGCCGGATCGTTGCCGCCGAGCGCGAAATTGCCGCTGGAGCCGGCGGGCGCCGCCGTTACCTTGTCGGGCAGCGCCTGCACCATGGCCGCGAACACCGCCTCGGCGATGCGCTGCGACACTTCCGCGGCGCAGCCCGAGACCGGGCGGGGATATCTGGCATCCAGGAAGGTACCCTCCGGCCGCTTGACCTCGAGCGGCTCGAAGGCGCCGGCGCTGATCGGCACATCGGGGAAGATATGGCGCATGGCGAGATAAACCGAGGACAAGGTGGTCGCCAGCACGCTGTTCATCGGCCCCGCGCAGGGCTTTGACGAGCCGGCGAAATCGAAAGTCAGGGTGTCGTCCTTCTTCTCGACGGTGAGCGCGATGGTCAGCGGCTCGTTGACCACGCCGTCGGAATCGACGAAGGCCTTCGAGCGGTACGTCCCGTCGGGAATGGCCGCTATGTTGGCGCGCATCTGCTCGGCGGCGCGGCGGCGCAGTTCTGCGATCGCCTCGACAACAGTTTCGTCTCCGTAACGATCCAGAATTCCATTGAGCCGATCCTGGCCGATCAGCAGTGCGGCAGCCTGCGCCCTGATGTCGCCGATGCGCTGGTCGGCGACGCGGATGTTCGAACAGATGATGGCGTAGATCTCCGGGTCGAGTACGCCTTTCTTGAACAGTTTGACCGGCGGCAGCCGCAAGCCTTCCTGCTCGACCGCCGTCGCCGAAGCCGAGAAGCCGCCGGGCACCGAACCGCCAATGTCGGGCCAATGACCGGTGTTGGACAGCCAACAGAAAATCTTGCCGTCCCGGTAGACCGGCATGACGAAGCGCACGTCCATCAGATGCGTGCCGCCGAGATACGGGTCGTTGACGATGTAGATATCGCCCGGCTCCGGGGCCAGGCAGCGGCCGTCGGCGATCATCTCGATCACCGTCCTGGTCGAATATTGCATGACGCCGACGAATACCGGCAGGCCCTGGCTGCCTTGCGCGATCAGCGAGCCGTCGACGGCCGAATAGATGCCGTCGGAGCGGTCATTGGCCTCGGCGATGACAGGTGAGAAGGCGGCGCGGGAAAAGGTCAGGTCCATCTCATCGCAGACCTGCTGCAGGGCTGCCTGGAGAACCGAGAGCGTGATGGCGTCGAGCTTTTGCATCTCAGGCCTCGCCAATGTCGATGATGATGTTGCCGTCGGCGTCCGAGCGGGCACGGTCGCCGGGTTCGAGCACCGTGGTAGCGTCCATCTGTTCGAGGATCGCCGGCCCTTCGATGACCGCATCGAGCGGCATTTCTTCGCGTGCGTATACGGGCGTGTCATGCCAACGCCCGCTGTACCAGACCGGCCGGATCTCGCGCCGGGCCTCGTCGAGCGTCTTTGCCCGCCCGGCGGGGTCGATCAGCCGCGACAGATCGATCGCCGGCCTGACACCCGTCACCGAGGTGTTCAAGTTGACCAGATTGGCGCGGATTTCCGGCAGCTCGACCTTGAAGCGGGCGAAATAGGCCTTTTCGAACAGCGCCTGCAGCTCCTGCCGGGTCACCGACGAGGACGGCAGCGGCACGTTGATGATGTGGGTCTGGCCGACGAACTGCATGTCGGCGGAATGGGTGACGCGGATGGTCTGCGGTTTCACCGCCTCCTTGGCGATCAGCTCCTCGCCTTCGTTTCGATGCCGTTCCAAAACCCGATGGAGCTGGCTTTCATCAAGAACGCCTACCGGCCGGTTGATGGTGTTGACGAAATCGTGGCGCAGATCGGCGACGACGCAGCCCAGCGCGTTGGTGATGCCGGGCCGAGCCGGCACCAGCACCCGGGGCAGTCCGAGTTCGCGCGCCAGGGCGGTGGCGTGCAGCGGGCCGGCGCCGCCGAAGGCGAACAGCGCGAAATCGCGCGGATCGTGACCGCGCGACACCGACACCATGCGGATGGCGCCGGCCATCTTCATATTGCCGAGCCTGAGCACCGCGCCGGCTGCTTCGACGCCGGACAAGCCCGTCGCCTTGCCGATCCTGTCGGCGAAAATGCCGGTGACACGCTCTGATGTGACCGGATTGTCAACGGCAAGCAGCTTCTTCGACGCCAGCCGGCCGAGCACCAGATTGGCGTCGGTGATGGTCGGCTCCAGGCCGCCGCGGCCGTAGCAGATCGGGCCTGGATTGGCGCCGGCACTTTCCGGGCCGATCTGGATCAGGCCTGCCGCGTCGACGCGCGCGATCGAGCCGCCGCCGGCCCCGACCGTGTGCACCGCCACCATCGGCACATGGATGGGCATAGCGTATTCGATCTCGATCTCGTTCGAAACCGCCGGTTCGGCGTTGCGGATCAGCGCCACGTCGGTCGAGGTGCCGCCCATGTCGTAGGTGACGAGATTTTCGAAGCCGGCGCGCTTGCCCGTGTAGGCGGCGGCGATGACGCCCGAGGCCGGGCCGGACATCACGGTCTTGGCCGATTCACGTGTGACGAAGCGGGCCGAGATCATACCGCCATTGCCGTTCATGATCAGGAAGTCGCGGGCGTAGCCTTTGTCGGCGAGTTCCTTGCGCAGCCGCTCGACATAGCGCTCGAGGATCGGCTGCACCGAAGCGTTGACCGAGGCGGTGACGCCGCGCTCGAATTCGCGCGCTTCCGACAGCAGCGCATGACCCGCGGTGATGTAGTCGTTCGGCCAGAGTTCGGCGGCGATCTCGGCGGCGCGCCGCTCGTGCGAAGGGTTAGCGTAGGAATGCAGGAAGTGGATGACCAGGGATTCGCAGCCGGCATCGATCAGCGCCTTCACCGCCTCGCGCATTTCGGCTTCGTCGAGTGGCATGCGTACCGCTCCCGACGCCTCGACGCGCTCGGACACTTCGAGCCGCAGGTTGCGCGGGATGACCGGAACAAAGGTGCCGGTCATGCCATAGGGCTGCGGCCGCGTGCGCCGGCCGAGCTCGATCACGTCGCGAAAGCCGCGCGTGGTGATCATGCCGGTCTTCGCCAGCCGGCGTTCGAGCACCGCGTTGGTGGTTGTCGTCGTGCCATGCACGATAAGATCGATGCCGTCGATCGGAAAGCCGGTGGTATCGAGCGCCGAAACGACGCCGAAGGCCTGGTTGTCGACGGTCGTGGGCGTCTTGGCGATATGTACCCGCCCGCCATCCTTGCCATCAATCAGAAGCAGATCGGTGAAGGTTCCGCCGACGTCGATGCCGGCGACGACACTGCCCAGGGAATCCGGCGGCTGCACCGAAAAATTCTCTTTCATTGTCGAAACCCGAAATGCTGGGACTACGGATATGTCACAGTTTGGAAAGGTGTTTTACGGCGGCATCTTGACGCAAATATCGTTTGTATACTAATAAATTCCGGACACAAGAGCTTACCGCTTTGGAGTGTGCGAGCAGCACGCCGGAACCTGAACGGTCCGGGCGCGCAGGAATAAGGTTTGGCGCCCGCGTTCGTGAGTTGGGCCAGAAGGTTGGATTTGATGAACACCACATCCGCGTTCAACACCGCCGGCGCCCGCCCGCTGCAATTTCCGATTCCAGCCAATGTCTATGCCGAAACCGTGGTCTCGGTGAAGCACTACACCGACCGGCTGTTCTCGTTCCGCATCACCCGTCCGCAGTCGCTGCGCTTCCGTTCCGGCGAATTCGTCATGATCGGCCTGCCCAATGCCGAGAAGCCGGTGTTCCGCGCCTATTCGGTGGCCAGCCCGGCCTGGGACGAAGAGCTGGAATTCTTTTCCATCAAGGTACCGGACGGCCCCCTGACCTCGGAGTTGCAGAAGATCCAGGTCGGCGACACCGTCATCATGCGCCAGAAGTCGACCGGCACGCTGGTGGTCGACGCGCTGACGCCGGCCAAGCGGCTGTTCATGATCTCCACCGGCACCGGCATCGCGCCCTTCGCCAGCCTGCTGCGTGACCCTGACACTTATGAAAAATTCGAGCAGCTGGTCCTGACCCACACCTGCCGTGACAATGCCGAGCTGACCTATGGCCAGGAACTGGTGGCGGCGCTCGAAAGCGACCCGCTGATCGGCGAACTGACCGGCGGCCGTGTCACGCTCTACAACTCCACGACCCGCGAGGAGTCGGCGCGCATGGGCCGTATCACCGCGCTCATCGGCTCCGGCAAATTCTACGCCGACCTCGGCATAGAGAAGCTCAATCCCGAGACCGACCGCATCATGATCTGCGGCTCGATGCATATGCTCAAGGACGTCAAGGAGATGGCCGAGAGCCTCGGTTTCCAGGAAGGCTCGCTCAGCCATCCCTCGACTTTTGTCGTCGAGCGCGCCTTCGTCGGCTGAGGCCTGCTCTTCTCCGGCGATCGAGCTTTTGACCTTCTGGTCAAAAATTAGCTGCTTTCGCGGCCTTTTTCAGCTATCCTCGCTTGAGGACTCGTGAAGCGCGGCTTCGCGGGCTATCTTCGTGCGTGTCGCCCAAAAGTGCCGAGCGGTTTGGGAAGACGATACACACCTAGACATAAGCGCAGTCGCTGAGTGAAAGGGCAGGAGATGAGCAGCACAATCCGCGAGGCCGAGGCCAAGGTGATGCCGCTGCCGGCGCGCGCCGCCGCCAACACCGCCCTCCCGCTGGATCATCGCATCGCGCGCAATCCCGGCATGAAGCTCGACCTCGGCTTTCTGGAGTCGGTGCGCAGCGTCAACCGCTCGGCGCTGGAACGGCGCGTCGCCAGCCTGACCAAGCGGCGCTCGATCAAGGCCGACAACCAGGCGGCCTGGCTGCTGCGGGCGATAGCCTGCATGGACCTGACGACGCTCAACTCGAACGACACGGAAGAGCGCGTGCGCCGGCTTTGCGCCAAAGCGATCAATCCGCTGCGCCGCGACATCGCCGAGGGCTTGGGCATTGCGGGCGAACCCATCCGCCCGGCCGCCGTCTGCGTCTACCATCCGTTCGTCGCCACCGCGGTCGACGCCGTGCGCGGCACCGGCATCCATGTCGCCGCCGTCTCCACCGCCTTCCCGCATGGTCTTGCGCCACTGTCGACCCGCCTCCAGGAGATCGAGGCCTCGGTGCGCGACGGCGCCGACGAGATCGACGTCGTCATCCCGCGCGGCCTGGTGTTCGGGGCCAAATGGCGCGAGCTCTACAACGAGATCGTCTCGATGCGCGCTGCCTGCGGCGATGCGCATCTGAAGGTCATTCTCGGCACCGGCGACCTCGCCACGCTGCGCAATGTGATGCTGGCCTCTATGGTGGCAATGATGGCGGGCGCCGATTTCATCAAGACCTCGACCGGCAAGGAAAGCGTCAACGCCACGCTGCCCGTCGGCCTTGCCATGGTGCGCGCCATCAGGGCCTATTTCGAGGAAACCGGCTATCTCATCGGCTTCAAGCCGGCCGGCGGCATTTCTACCGCCAAGGTGTCGCTCGACTGGCTGGTGCTGATGAAGGAAGAACTCGGCCGGCCGTGGCTGGAACCGGATCTGTTCCGCTTCGGCGCCTCGAGCCTGCTGACAGACATCGAGCGGCAACTCGAACATCACCTGACCGGGCACTATTCGGCCAATCACCGCCACGCGATGGCTTGAGTCAGGGCTCGAACGTGGAGCCCTACGGCGCCCCCCTCTGTCCTACCGGACATCTCCCCCACACGGGGGGAGATGTCCGGTAGGACAGAGGGGGGCGCGACAGAGCGCTTGCCGAGGCAATTATCTGGAGGGCCCCATGAACATTCTCGAACGCTATCACGCCATGGAATACGGTCCGGCGCCGGAAGCCCGCAACGAGGCCGACGCCTGGCTTGCCGCGCGCGATTTTTCCAAGGCATTGTTCATCGACGGCACCTGGAAGGCGGCTGGCGGCGGCAAGACCTTCGAGACCAGCGAGCCTTCTTCCGGCAAGCTGCTGGCCAAGGTCTCGGATGCCGGAGCCGCCGACATCGACGCCGCGGTCGCGGCGGCCACCAAGGCGCTGCCGAAATGGTCGGCCTCCTCGGGCTATACCAGGGCAAAAGTGCTCTATGCCATCGGCCGCGCCATGCAGCGCCACCAGCGCCTGCTCGCGGTGCTTGAGACAATCGACAATGGCAAGCCGATCCGCGAGAGCCGCGACATCGACGTGCCGCTGGCGATCCGCCACTTCATCCATCATGCCGGCTGGGCGCAGGCGCTGGACAGGGATTTCCCCGGCCACAAGGGCGTCGGCGTCGTCGGCCAGATCATCCCGTGGAACTTTCCGCTCTTGATGCTGGCCTGGAAGATCGCGCCGGCGCTGGCCGCCGGCTGCACGGTGGTGCTGAAGCCGGCCGAGTTCACGCCGCTGACCGCCATCCTGTTCGCCGAAATCTGCGAACGCGCCGGCGTGCCGAAAGGCGTCGTCAACATCGTGCAGGGCGGCCCGGAAGCGGGTGCGGCCATCGTCAACCACCCCGGCATCCAGAAGATCGCCTTCACCGGGTCTTCCGAAGTCGGCAAGATCATCCGCAAGGCTACCGCCGGCTCGGGCAAGAAGCTGTCGCTGGAGCTTGGCGGCAAGTCGGCCTTCATCGTGTTCGAGGACGCTGATCTCGACAGCGCCGTCGAAGGCTTGGTCGACGGCATCTGGTTCAACCAGGGACAGGTCTGCTGCGCCGGTTCGCGGCTGCTGGTGCAGGAAGGCATCGCCGACGCCTTCATCGCCAAGGTCAAGGTCAGGATGAGCCGGCTGCGCGTCGGCAGCCCACTGGACAAGAACACCGATATCGGCCCGCTGGTCGATCTGACGCAGCTCGATCGCGTCAAGGGCCTGGTCGCCGAGGGCGCAAAACAGGGGGCGGTCTGCTGGCAGCCGGATGCGGCGCTGCCCTCATCCGGCTATTACCATCTGCCGACCCTCGCTACCGGCGTTTCGCCGGCTAATATTCTCGCCCAGGAAGAAGTGTTCGGCCCCGTTCTGGCGACCATGACGTTCCGCAACACCGAGGAAGCGATCGAGCTCGCCAACAACACCCGCTATGGCCTTGCCGCTTCGGTGTGGAGCGAAAACGTCAATCTTGCCTTGCACGTCGCGCCGCAATTGAAAGCGGGTGTCGTCTGGGTCAACGGCACCAATATGTTCGACGCCGCCTGCGGCTTCGGCGGCTACCGCGAGAGCGGTTTCGGCCGCGAGGGCGGGCGCGAAGGCATGTTCGAATATCTCACGGCAAAGCTGCCGCTTGGCCCGGTCATCAAGCCGGCGGCAGCCTCGACACAACCGGTCGAGCAGGCCGATGGCACAGCAATCGACCGGACGGCAAAGCTGTTCATCGGCGGCAAACAGGTCCGGCCGGACGGCAACTACTCGCTGGCGGTTGTCACCGCCAAGGGCAAGCTTGCCGGCGAAGTCGGCTTGGGCAACCGCAAGGATATACGCGATGCCGTCTCCGCGGCGCGGGCCTGCAAGAGCTGGCCGGAGGCGACCGCCTACAACCGCTCACAGGTGCTCTACTATCTGGCGGAAAACCTCTCCGGCCGGGCGGAGGAATTCGCTTCACGCCTCGTCCAGCTCACGGGCGCGACCGCCAAGGCGGCACGCGAGGAGGTCGACCAGTCGATCGAGCGGTTGTTCCTCTATGCCGGACTTGCCGACAAGTTTGAGGGGCGCGTGCACCAGCCGCCGGCACGGGCGGTGACGCTGGCATTGCATGAGCCGGTTGGCGTCGTCGGCATCGTCGCGCCCGACAATCAGCCGCTGCTCGGGTTCATCTCGCTGGTCGCGCCGGCGCTGGCAATGGGCAACACGGTGGTCGCGGTGCCTTCGGAGCGCCATCCGCTGCTCGCCACCGACTTGTATCAGGTCATCGAATATTCCGACGTGCCTGCCGGCGCCATCAACATCGTCACCGGCCGCACGGCCGAACTTGCCGGCGTGCTGGCCAAGCATGACGATGTCGATGGGCTCTGGCTGTTCGCCGATGCCGACACCTGCGCCAAGGCGGAGGTCGAGTCCGTCGGCAACCTCAAACGTATCTGGAGCGGCAATGGCCGTAGCCTCGACTGGGCCTCGGAAGAAGCCGCTGGCGATACCTTGCTGCGCCGCGCCGTCGAGATGAAGAACGTCTGGGTGCCCTACGGCGACTGACGTTCCATGCTGTCACAATGGAGATCGGGTTCGGGCTTGACGCTCGGGCTTATGTTCTTTAACGAGAAAAAACATCTTTATCTGTGAACTGACAGAGCAGGCCACATCATGGCCTGTGACTGGCACATGACGCCTTCGCAGGCCGCCGATAAAGGCAGTTAACCCAGGAGGAGAACAGCATGGCGGATCTGGCAGGCAAGGTCGTCGTCATCACGGCAGCGGCGCAAGGCATCGGCAAGGCAAGCGCGCTCGCCTTCGCCAAGGCAGGAGCTACCGTCCATGCCACCGACATCAACGAAACGCTGCTGGCGGAACTCGCCAAGACTGCCGGGATCAAGACACGCAAGGTCGACGTGCTCAATGACGAGGCGGTCAACACCGCCTTCGCCGGGATCGGCCGCGTCGACGTGCTGTTCAACTGCGCCGGTTTCGTCCACTCCGGCTCGATCCTGGAGATGAAGGACAGCGATCTCGATTTCGCTCTCAACCTCAACGTCCGCGCCATGATCCGCACCATCCGCGCCGTGCTGCCCGGCATGCTGGAGCGCGGCGACGGGTCGATCATCAACATGGCCTCGCTGGCGAGCTCGCAGAAGGGCGTGCCGAACCGTTTCGCCTATGGCGTCACCAAGGCTGCGGTGATCGGCCTGACCAAGGCAGTCGCGGCCGACTATGTCGGCAAGGGCATACGCTGCAACGCCATCTGCCCCGGTACGGTCGAGAGCCCGTCGCTGCAGGATCGCATGCACGCGCAGGGCGATTATGAAGCCGCGCGCGCCGCCTTCATCGCGCGCCAGCCGATGGGCCGGCTCGGCACGCCGGAGGAAATCGCCGATCTGGCCGTCTATCTGGCCGGCGCCACCTACACATCCGGGCAGGCCTACAATATCGATGGTGGCTGGTCGATCTGACCGGATCGAGGAGTCTGAAAATCCCGCTCACCGGCGATCACTATATGGTGTCCGCGCTTGCCCTGGATCAGGCCGGTGGTACGGTCCGCCGGCTTCCCAAACGGGAGCCATTCGTTTCGGTGAAGAGTTTGCAAAAGGCCGCGAGGCCGCAACAGGAGAAGGGTTTAAATGAAACTGCTGCGCTATGGCGAGGTGGGGAGCGAACGTCCCGGCCTGCTCGATGCGGATGGGACGATCCGCGACCTCTCCGCCCATGTCGCCGACATTGCCGGCACCACGCTTCAGCCGGCCTCACTGGAGATGCTGTCCAAGCTCGACGCAAAGTCGCTGCCGGCGGTTTCCGGCAAGCCGCGGCTCGGCGCCTGCGTTGCCGGCACCGGCAAGTTCATCTGCATCGGCCTCAACTATTCCGACCACGCTGCCGAGACCGGCGCCACCGTGCCGCCGGAGCCGATCATCTTCATGAAGGCCAGCTCGGCCATCGTCGGACCGGACGATGACGTGCTGATCCCGCGCGGCTCGGAAAAGACCGACTGGGAGGTCGAGCTCGGCGTGGTCATCGGCAAAACGGCAAAATATGTCAGCCAGGCCGATGCGCTCGATTACGTCGCCGGCTACTGCGTCGCGCACGATGTCTCCGAGCGCGCTTTCCAGGCCGAGCGCCAGGGCCAATGGACCAAGGGCAAGAGCTGCGACACGTTCGGCCCGACCGGCCCATGGCTGGTGACCAAGGACGAGGTCTCGGATCCGCAGAACCTGAAGATGTGGCTGACCGTCAACGGCAAGACCATGCAGAACGGCTCGACGAAGACCATGGTCTACGGCGTCGCCTATCTTGTGTCCTATCTCAGCCAGTTCATGTCGCTGCATCCTGGCGACATCATTTCGACAGGCACGCCGCCCGGCGTTGGATTGGGCATGAAGCCGCCGGTGTTCTTGAAGGCCGGCGACGTGGTGGAGCTGGGCATCGAAGGGTTGGGCCAGCAGAAGCAGACGTTCAGGGCTGACGCATAACTTTCACGAGTCGCGCCGCCCCTCATCTGGCTGCCGCCATCTTCTCCCCGTAAAACGGGGAGAAGGACGCTGTCGTTGCTGCTTTCGCCAATCGCCGGCGCTGGAGCTATCTTCCTTCTGCCCGTCACTATACGGGGAGAAGGTGCCGGCAGGCGGATGAGGGGCAGCGCCAACCTATGTTGCGATACTACTTCAGCACCTTCCCATCCGCGCCAAACCGATAGGTCTTCGCCGGATCCGGCGTTGCATAAAGTGTCGCCCCCGGCTCGGCGTCATAAACACCGAAAATGCGCACGGTGATCAGCCCGGCCTTCTCGCAGTCGAGATAGAGATTGGTGTCGGCGCCGAGGTGCTCGGCATGCACTACCGTGCCTTTCCAGGCGCCGGATTTCGGGTCGACAGTCAGATGCTCCGGCCGCACGCCGATGCTCTTGGCGGTTTCCCCAAGCCTGGCGCCGTCGATGAAGTTCATCTTCGGCGAGCCGATGAAACCGGCGACGAATTCGTTCGCCGGCGAATTGTAGAGTTCCATCGGTCCGCCGATCTGCTCGATTTTCCCGGCATTGAGCACCACGATCTTGTCTGCCAGCGTCATCGCCTCGACCTGGTCGTGGGTGACGTAGATCATCGTCGCCTTGAGGCGGCGATGCAGCTGCGCGATTTCCAACCGCGTATTGACGCGCAGTGCCGCGTCGAGATTGGACAAAGGCTCGTCGAACAGGAACAGCTTTGGCTCGCGCACCACGGCGCGGCCGATGGCGACGCGCTGACGCTGGCCGCCGGAGAGTTCGGCAGGACGCCTTTCCAGATAAGGCTCAAGCGACAGCATGGACGAGGCGATGCCGATGCGGCGGTCGATCTCGGCCGCCGGCGTGCCGGCCTGCTTGAGGCCAAGACCCATATTGTTCTTGACCGTCAGATGCGGATAGAGCGCATAGGTCTGGAACACCATGGCGATGCCGCGCTTGGCCGGCGGCGTGGCCGAGACATCCGCGCCATCGATGACCACCCGGCCCGAGGTCGAATCCTCCAGCCCGGCGATCACCCTCAGCAAAGTCGACTTGCCGCAGCCCGAGGGGCCGACGAAGACGACGAATTCGCCATCCGTCACCTCGAGGTCGATGCCCTTCAGCACCTCGACCGGGCCGAAAGCCTTCTTCACGTTTTCGATCTTCAGCGAGCCCACGGCAGTCCTCCAAATTGATAAGTGGGCGCCAGGGCACCCCCCTCTGTCCTGCCGGACATCTCCCCCTCAAGGGGGGAGATTGGCAGCTTTGACGCTGAAACACTCTTGTTGACGTTTGTGATTGGCGAAGGCCATGCCGACAGCTGATCTCCCTCCTTGAGGGGGAGATGGCCGGCAGGCCAGAGGGGGGCGCCGTAGGCCGCAACCCCTGCCGATAGCTCCCTTTTCACAATCGCACCGCCTTCCCGCTGCGCACGCTCTCATCGGCGGCAAGGCAGACGGCGAGCGATTTCACGGCGTCGTCCATATGGCGGGTGAGATCGATATCCTCGCGGATCGCCTTGAGGACAAAAGCCTGTTCGAGATCGCAGAGATCCTGGTGGCCGGGTTCACCCTCCATCGACAGCATCTCGTCCGGCTTGGTGAACGTGCCGTCCGCGCCGGTTTTCGCACTGTGCAGGCGGATGGTCGACGTCTTGGTGTGGGTGTCGATGTCGTCGGACTTAACGCCTTCCTTCATGACAATCGACACGCAGCCCGTCGGCGAGATGACATCTTTGACAAAGAACGCGGTCTCCGAAATCATCGGTCCCCAGCCGGCCTCGTACCAGCCGACCGAGCCGTCATCGAACAGCACCTGGAGGTGGCCGTAGTTGTACATCGTGGGCGCCACCTCCTCGGTCAGCCGCACGCCCATGCCGCGCACCTCGACCGGCCTGGCGTCGGTGATCTGCAGCATGACGTCGAGATAATGCACGCCGCAGTCGACGATCGGCGAGGTCGTGCGCATCAATTGCTTGTGCGTCTCCCAGGTATGGCCAGAGGACTGCTGGTTGAGGTTCATGCGGAAGACATAAGGGCCGCCGAGCTTGCGCGCCTCGGCGATCAGCCTGATCCAGGACGGGTGGTGGCGCAGTATGTAGCCGATCACCAGTTTCCTGCCATTGGCCTTGGCGGCCGCGACGACGCGCCTGGCGTCGGCCACCGTCGTCGCCAGGGGCTTTTCGACGAAGACATGGCAGCCGGCCTCGAACGCCCTCACCGCATAGTCGGCGTGGCTGTCGGAATAAGTGGCTATGCAGGCGACATCGGGCTTTTCGTCGCGCAGCGCATCGTCGAAGGAGCGCCTGATGCCGTAGCCCGACAGCCCATTCGGCAGCGGCACGTCGGAGCGGTTGATCAACGCGGCGATCTCGAAGCCCGGATTGGTGTGATAGGCGAGCGCATGGCTGCGGCCCATATTGCCGAGGCCGGCGACGACGACGCGAAGGGGCGTTTCAGAGTTCACCGAGCTGCTCCAGATATCCTGATTTCTCTTGAGAGGGTGTCACCCCACCCGGCGCTACGCGCCGACCTCCCCATCGAGGGGAGGTAGGACGTCGGCGTGACCCCCGCCACGCTCAAAGAGGCTTCTCCGAAACGTGTCCCTTGGCCGTCGTGAATGAAGCCGTGACCTTCGACCTCCCCATGATGGGGAGGTCGGCGCGAAGCGCCGGGTGGGGTGAAGGCTCCAACAGAGATTTGTCCGCTCACTTGACGGCTCCTGACGTAATGCCGCGGATCAGCTGCCGCGAGAAGATGACGTAGAGGATCAGCACCGGCATGATCGCCAGCGAGAGCGCGGCCAGGATGGCGTTCCAGTTGGTGACGAACTGGCCGAGGAAGAGCTGCGCGCCGAGGGTCACAGTCTTGGTCTCTTCCGACGGCGCCAGGATCAGCGGGAACCACAGATCGTTCCAGATCGGGATCATGGTGAAGACGGCGACTGTCGCCATCGATGGCCGCACCAGCGGCAGCACCAGCCGGAAGAAGATGGTGTATTCCGACAGGCCGTCGATGCGGCCGGCGTTCTTCAGATCGTCCGACACCTGCTTCATGAATTCCGACAGAATGAAGACGGCCAGCGGCAGGCCTTGCGCGGTGTAGACCAGGATCAGCGCCGTCAGCGTGTTGACCAGCCCGCTCGCCACCATCAATTGCAGGATGGCGACGGTGGCCAGCCGGATCGGGATCATGATGCCCAGCGCTAGATAGAGGCCCATCAGCGTATTGCCGCGAAAACGGTATTCCGACAGGGCGAATGCCGCCATGGCGCCGAACAGCAGCACGAAGAACAGCGAGGCGACGGTGACGACGAGGCTGTTCTGGAAATAGTGGATGAAATCGCCCTGGCCGATCACCGTGGTATAGCCGATCAGGTCGAAGGTCTTTGGCGTCGGCGGTGTCAGCGGCGCGCCGAATATGCCGGCGCGGGATTTGAACGAATTCATGATGACCAGGATCACCGGGAACAGCGCGATCGCCGTGTAGGTCAGCAGGATCGCATGGGCGCCGATCGTGCGGGGCAGCGAACGGGTGGCGGTGCTCATTGGATGGTCTCCTGAGGAGCTACTTTGCCGAGGAGCAGCACCCAGCCACCCCCCTCTGTCCTGCCGGCCATCTCCCCCGCAAGGGGGGAGATTGGCAGCTTTGGCGCCGACACATCTCCTGCATCGCTGGTGGCTGGCGAAGGCCGTGACAACAGCTGATCTCCCCCCTTGCGGGGGAGATGTCCGGCAGGACAGAGGGGGGTGCTCAAGCTCGACATATCGCCCCCTAAAACTGATACCGACGCAGGCGCGTCTGGATGAGGAAGAGGTAGACGCAGACACCGCCGAGGATGATCAGGAACATGATCGTGGCGATGGTCGCGCCCATGTTGGGGTCGCCGACCTGCAGCTGGAAGCCGAAGAAGGCGCGGTAGAGGAAGGTGCCGAGAATGTCGGTCGAATAATTCGGCCCGGCGAGCGCGCCCTGCGCGGTGTAGATCAGGTCGAAGGCGTTGAAATTGCCGACGAAGGTGAGGATCGAGATGATACCGATCGAGGGCAGGATCAGCGGCAGCTTGATCTTCCAGAACTGCGACAGGCCGGTGATGCCATCGCATTCGGCCGCCTCGATCACCTCGTCGGGGATCGACAGCAGCGCGGCGTAGATCAGCATCATCGGGATGCCGACGAACTGCCACACCGAGACCAGGCTAAGCGCGGTCAGCGCATACTGCTCCTTGCCTAGCCACGGCGTGAACAGGCTTCTGAGGCCGACCAGATCCATCATATGCGGCGCCACGCCCCATAGCGGCGACAGGATCAGCTTCCAGGCGAAGCCGACGATGACGAAGGACAGGATGGTCGGCACGAAGATCGCCGTGCGGTAGAAAGCCGAAAAGCGCAGCCTGGGGCTGGACAGAAGTGCGGCCAGCAGTACGCCGATCGGGTTCTGCACCAGCATGTGGATGATGAAGAACCAGACATTGTTGCGCAGCGCATTCCAGAAATTCACCGACCAGTTGGGATCGCCGAACAGGGTGCGGAAGTTTGCCAGCCCGACGAAGACCTGGGATTGCTCGATGTTGCGGAACAGCGACAGCTGCAAAGTGCCGGCGAGCGGCAGGATCATGATCGCCGTATAGACGAGCACCGCCGGCGCCAGGAAGACGGCGATATGCCAGCGGATCGGTCTTTTCGGTCGTGCTTGTGCGGCCATGAGTTCGGTCCCCACCGATCAGGTCTGGGAAAATGCTTTCGACAACAGCGGTGCCCCTCATCCTTACCCTCTCCCGGTGAAGAACGGAGAGAGGAGGTCGCCAGCGTTGCGGCAACTCCCTTTCTCACCGTCACTGTACGGGGAGAAGGTGCCGGCAGGCGGATAAGGGGCGGCGCCGTCCTTCGCAGTCGATGCTATCGAAAAACGCTGGGCCGTCCACTTGGAACGGCCCAGCTCATTGCCCGAGCCTTACTTGGCGGGCTTGTACCAACTGTCGAGGCCGTCCTGCAGCTTCTTGGCAGCGGCTTCCGGCGTATCGGTGCCGTTGATGACATTGGCCGATTCGACCCAGGTCTCGTTCTCGAGGTTCGGCGTGCCGCGCGACAGGATCTGGTAGGTCGAGCGAATCGTCGACTTGCACTTGCCGCGCCAGGAGACGAATTCCTGGGCCAGCGGGTCCTCCATCTTCACCGGCGAGGAGTTCAGGCTGAAGAAGCCCGGCAGCGCGTTGGCGTAGATGGTGGCGAAATCCGGCGAGGCGACCCAGGACAGGAAGGTCTTGGCCGCATCCGCATGCTTGGAGCCCGCATTCAGACCCATGCCGATGTCGGTATGGTCGGAGATGTAGCAGGTGTCGCCGGCCTTCTCGACCGGCGGCGGGAAGGCGCCCATCTTGAACTGGGCCTGGGTGTTGAACAGGCCGATTTCCCACGAGCCGGCCGGGTAGATGGCGGCGCGGCCGAGCGTGAACAGGTTCTGGCTGTCCGGATAGGTCTGAGCCTCGAAACCGTCACCGAGATAGGGCTTCCACTTGGCCAGTTCCTCATAGGGCGCCACCCAGTCCTTGTCGGTCAGCTTCTGCTCGCCCTTGATGAGGGCCGCACGGCCTTCCTCGCCCTTCCAGTAGTTGGGGCCGATGTTCTGGTAGCCCATGGTCGCGGCTTCCCAGAGATCCTTGGTGCCCATCGCCATCGGGATGTAAGTGCCGTCGGCCTTGATCTTGTCGAGCGCGGCGAAGAACTCGTCACGGGTCTCCGGCACCTTGATGCCGAGCTTGTCGAAGGCGTCCTTGTTGTAGATGAAGCCATGGATGACCGACGCCATCGGCACGCAGAAGGTCGCCTTGCCGTCGTCGGTCTGCCAGGCGGACTTGGCCACCGGCGAGAAGTTGTCCATGCCCGGCAGCGAGGAGAGGTCCGCGAGATTGCCCTTCTTGAACAGCTCGAGCGACTTGTCGAACGGGCGGCAGGTGATCAGGTCGCCCGCCGAACCGGCGGCGAGCTTGGCGCCGAGAGCCGCGTCATATTCGGTCGGCGCCGAGGGCGCGAACACCACCTTGATGCCGGGGTTCTTGGCTTCGAAAGCCGGGATCAGCTTGTCCTTCCAGATGGCAAGGTCGTCGCCGCGCCAGCTTTCGATGTTGAGCGTTACGTCCTCGGCGTAAGCCACCCCGGCGGAGCCGAGAATGCTGGTGCCCAGAAGCAGTGCCGTCAGTAGTTTCGTTGTCATGCTCAGTCTCCCTGTTGACCTTTTTCAGGTTCGGTTTTGATGAGAACAGAGGCGTTGCGCCCCTTGCTCCCCTCGCAAGCCTGCTTCACCTCGATGGACACCGGGATGAAACAGGCTCTATTTCTTTGTTCGAGCATGATCTTTTCCGAGAAGCGGTCTCCACTTTTCGGGATCATGCCCCAGCGCGGAAAGGGCCGGCCGCAGCTTCTGGCCGGCCTCTTCCAGTATCTTCTGCGCCGTGTCGGCGCTGTCGGCGCCGGCGGCAAGCAGAATGGCGGTCTTGACCGCACCGCCGCTCTTTTCGAGCAGGCGGGCCGCGTCGTCGCGGCTGCCGCCGCTGATGGCCGCGACGATCCGCGCCGCGCGGTCGCGCAGCTTGCTGTTGTCGGCCATGAGATTGACCATGTAGCCGTCATGGACATGGCCGAGATGGATGGCGGCGAGCGTCGACAGCATATTGAGGGCGATCTTCTGGGCCGTGCCGGCGCCCATGCGCGTCGAGCCGGCGATCACTTCCGGCGGCGTTTCGAGCAGGATGGCGGTTCCAGACAGACGCAGCAGAGCCGAGTCCCGGTTGTTGGCGATGCCGATGGTGGCCGCACCGCGACGGGCGGCTTCCTCGATCGCCCGCAGTGCATAGGGCGTCGTACCACTGGCCGAGATTGCGATCAGGCAGTCGCCCTTGCCAATGCCGGCGTTGGCGACCGCTGTCGCGGCCTCCTCTTTATCGTCTTCGGGGCCGCCGGCCAGCGTTCTGAAGGCCTCATCGCCGCCGGCGATCAGGATGGCGATGCGGTCGCGACGGATGCCGAAGGTGCCAGGCAGTTCCAGCGCATCGGCAAGCGCCATCAGGCCGGAGCTGCCGGCCGCGGCATAGGCGAGCTTGCCGCCGCCCTTCAGGCTACCGGTGATGATCTCGGCCGCTTCGGCGATGGAGGGAATGGCGTTGCGCACAATCTTCGCCGCCTCGACCTGCGCATCGGCCAGCGAAGCAAGGATCGCTTCGGGAGCCTGGATATCCAGCCCCTCAGCATTCCTGTGCAGCGCTTCGGTGCGCGTTTCGGCCATCCCAATTCCTCCAATTCGGAAAACAATACCAAAAAAATACCACTTGTCCACACGCATTAACGAATTCGCCGCACCGAAATCGCTGGCGCAGGTAAATGGCCAAGTTTTTCAGTGAAATACGCTCTAATCTTTTTGCAGCGGAAATTAACCCTTGGCTATTGGTATTTTATTGGTATTATCGGCCTGGAGGAGAAATCACGTGAAATTCGTGCTTGGCATCGATGGCGGCGGCACCAGCTGCAGGGCGGCCTTGGCAATGGCGGACGGCACGGTGCTCGGCCGCGCCAAAAGCGGCGCCGCCAACATCCGCACCGACCTGACCGGCGCCCGGTCGAACATCGTCGAGGCGGCGCGGCAAGCCTTTGTCGCGGCTGGCCAGGATCCGGACCTGATCCCGCAAACACCGGCCATTCTCGGCCTCGCCGGCGCCAATGTCGGCACCTACCGGCAGCAGCTCGAGGCGATCCTGCCGTTCAGCACCAGCCGCGTCGAAACCGATGCCGAAATCGCGCTGGAAGGCGCAGTCGGTTCCGGCGACGGCGCCATGGCGATCCTCGGCACCGGCACCGCCTACATGGCGCGCAAGAACGGCAAGTCGCGTGCCATCGGCGGCTGGGGCTTCCAGGTCGGCGACCAGGGCAGCGGCGCCCGCATCGGCCGCGACCTGCTCGAACAGACCCTGCTTGCCCATGATGGCGTGCGAGCGCGCACGCCGCTGACCGATAGCATGATGGCCGTGTTCCGCGACAATCCGGAGGATGTGGTCGAGTTCACCACCAATGCCAAGCCCGGCGATTTCGGCGGCTTCGCCCCCAAAGTGTTCGAACATGCCGAAAAAGGCGACGCGGTCGCCAACTGGATCCTCGACAAGGCGGTCGCCGATGTCGAGGCCTCGCTTGGCGCGCTGGAGTTGGCGGCAGACGCGCCGCTCTGCCTGCTCGGCGGGCTGGCGCCGCTCTACGCGCCGCGCTTGTCTGCACGCTATCGGGCGCTGCTTCGGGAGCCGCTCGACGATGCGCTCGGCGGCGCCGTGCAGATGGCGGTCCGCCTGTTCGCGCCGAGGGGAGCGGCTCGATGAGCGACGCCGCCGACCAGATCTTCGCCGCGCTGAAACAGTCCTCGCAAAGCGGTGCGCCGCTCTACCTGCAACTGCGCAAAAGCATTGAGGATGCCGTCAACCGCGGCCTGATCGGGCCCGGCGACGCGCTGCCTTCCGAGCGCGACATCGCCATCAAGGCCGATATTTCGCGCGTCACCGTGCGTAAGGCGGTGCAGGACCTCGTCAAGGGCGGCATCCTGGTCCAGCGCCACGGCTCCGGCACCTTCGTGGCGCCGCGCATGGAGCGGGTCGAGCAGTCGCTGTCGCGGCTGACCTCCTTCACCGAGGACATGGCGCGGCGTGGCATGGTTGTGCGCTCGGCCTGGCTCGACCGCGGCCTTTACGCGCCCTCGCCCGACGAGATGATGGTGCTCGGCCTTTCGTCGAACGAACTGGTGGCGCGCGTGGCGCGCCTGCGCATCGCCAACGACACGCCGCTGGCGATCGAGCGCGCCTCGCTGTCGGCCAGCGTGCTGCCGGACCCCGCTGGAATTGGCTCCTCGCTCTACGCAGCCCTGGAATTGACCGGCAACAGGCCGGTGCGCGCGGTGCAGCGCATCTCGGCCGCCAATCTCGGCGACGGCGACGCGCGCCTGCTCGAAGTGCCGCCGGGCATTGCCGGCCTGCACATCGAGCGTATTTCCTATCTGGCGAGCGGCAAGGTGATCGAGTTCACCCGCTCCATCTACAGGGGCGACGCTTATGATTTCGTCGCCGAACTGCGGCTGACAGGGCCGAGCGAAGAGGGCCGACCATGACGACCGAGCCGAACAAATCGACGGAGCCGACCCATATGCGGCGCGAGATCGAGGAGATCCCGCAAGCCGTCGCCCGCCTGCTCGACGGTTCCGGTGCCGTACTTTCCGAAGCCGGCCGCGGCATTCGCGAGCGCGACCCGCATTTCGTCGTCACTGTGGCGCGCGGCTCGTCCGACCATGCCGCTACTTTCATGAAATACGCGGTCGAACTCACCGCCGGTCTTGCGGTGGCTTCGGTCGGCCCTTCCATCGCTTCGATCTATGGCCGCAAGCTCAGGCTCGGCGGCTCCGCGTGCCTGGCCATCTCGCAGTCGGGCAAGAGCCCCGACATCGTCGCCATGGCCGAAACCGCACGGGCAGGTGGCGCGCTGACCATCGCCGTCACCAACACCGCCGATTCACCGCTGGCGCGCGCCTCGGACCATGCGATCGACATCCTGGCCGGGCCCGAGCGCAGCGTCGCGGCGACCAAGACCTTCGTCAATTCCGCTGTCGCCGGCCTTGCTCTGATGGCGCATTCCACCGGCGACGAAGCGCTTCTCAAGGCGCTTGCCCGCTTGCCCGAGCATTTCGGCAAGGCGATCGCCTGTGACTGGATGAGCGTGCTCGTCGAAACGATCGAAAAGCAGAAGTCGCTGTTCATCCTCGGCCGCGGCCCATCCGCGGCGATGGCTAACGAAGCGGCGCTGAAATTCAAGGAAACCTGCGGCATGCATGCCGAGGCCTACAGTGCTGCCGAAGTCATGCATGGCCCGCTGGCGCTGATCGGCCCCGATTTTCCGGTGCTGGCCCTGGCCGCGCGCGACGCATCCGAACCGTCCGTGGCCGAAGCCGCCGACAGCCTGGCGGCCAAGGGGGCGCCGGTCTTCGTCACCTCGATGCTGGCGAACAAGGCCACACGCCTGCCGCATGTCGCCACCGGCCATCCACTGACCGATCCGCTGACGCTGATCGTGTCCTTCTACGTGTTCGTCGAGGCCCTTGCGCGCCACCGCGGCCTCGACCCGGATACGCCGCGCAACCTTCGCAAGGTGACGGAGACCGTATGAGCGACCGTTTCGCCCTGACTGGCGCCCGTATCTTCGACGGCGACGACTGGCATGACGGTCATGCCCTCGTCGTGCGCGACAGCCTGGTCGAGGCCATCCTGCCCACCGGCGCGCTTGCCGCGGATATGCGCCGCGTCGACACCGGCGGCGGCATGCTGACGCCGGGCTTCGTCGACATCCAGGTCAATGGCGGCGGCGGCGTCATGCTCAACGATCACCCCGATGTCGCCTCGATCGAGACCATCTGCCGGGCGCATGCGCCGTTCGGCACCACGGCGCTGCTGCCGACGCTGATCACCGATACGGCTGATATCACCGCCGCGGCGATTGCCGCCGGCGAGGCGTCGGCACTGCGGAAAGTGCCGGGGTTCCTCGGACTGCATCTGGAAGGTCCGCATCTGTCGATCGCCCGCAAGGGCGCGCATGACCCGGCGCTGATCCGGCCGATGACGGACAAGGACGAGGCGATGCTGATCGCGGCGCGAGGCAAGCTCCCGGTGCTGCTCACCACGATCGCACCCGAATCCGTCGAGGCGGCCCGCGTGACGGCCTTGGCCAAGGCCGGCATCATCGTCAGCCTCGGCCATTCCGACACCGGCTACGCCACGGCCAAAGCCTTCGCCGAGGCCGGCGCCAGCGTGGTCACGCATCTGTTCAATGCCATGAGCCAGATCGGCAACCGGGAGCCGGGACTGGCGGGCGCCGCCATCGACATCGGCGGCCTGTCCGCGGGACTGATCGCCGACGGCATCCATGTCGATCCCGCCACCATCGCAATAGCGCTGCGGGCCAAAGAGGGGCCGGGCAGGATCGTGCTGGTCACCGACGCCATGGCGACGATCGGCACCGACATGACCTCCTTCACGCTCAACGGCCGCACCATCTACCGCAAGGACGGCAGCCTGCGGCTTGCCGATGGAACGCTGGCCGGCGCGGATCTCGACATGATCTCGGCTGTGCGCTTCACCCATCGCAGCGTGGGCGTGGAGCTTTCCGAGGCCTTGCGCATGGCCTCTCTTTATCCGGCGCAGGCGATCGGCCAATCGCACCGGCTCGGCCGCTTCGCCAAGGGCACCGCCGCCGACATCGTTTCGCTTTCGAACGATCTCGACATCAAAACCGTCTGGATCGGCGGCGACAGGGTTTTTTCGACCAGCGCCGGCGGGCAACGGTGAAAGCCGGCCATGGCTGACGTCGATTGCGTCGTCGCCGGAGCCGGCGTCGTCGGGCTCGCCATTGCCAGGGCGCTCGCCTTGTCGGGCCGCGAAGTGCTGGTTATCGAAAAGGCCGCCTCGATCGGCACCGTCACCAGCTCGCGCAATTCGGAAGTCGTTCATGCCGGGCTCTATTACGCGCCCGGAAGCCTGAAGACGCGTTTCTGCGTCGAAGGACGCGAACGGCTCTATGCGTATTGCCGCGAGCGTGGCATCGGCCATCGACGCACCGGCAAGCTGATCGTCGCCGTCGGACCGGGCCAGCTGCCTCGGCTCAATGCAATCCGGGCCAATGCGGAACAATGCGGCGTCGACGACCTCGACTTGCTGACCGCCGCGCAAGCAGAAAGCCTCGAACCGGCGCTGAGCTGCGCCGGGGCGCTGCTGTCGCCGTCGACGGGCATCGTCGACAGCCAGGGGCTGATGCTGTCGCTGCGCGGCGACGCGGAGGCGGCCGGTGCGTCGTTCGCCTTCCTGACCGCCGTCGCAGCGGCGACGGTCGAGGCCGACGGGATTCGTATCACCACGCGCGATGGCGACGGCGAGACGTTCGCGTTGAAAGCCGGCGCTTTCGTAAATGCCGCAGGGCTCGACGCGCAGGCGCTGGCCGGTAGCATCGAAGGGTTCCCGCCAGAGCTCGTGCCGCCGCTCTGGCTGGCGCGCGGCAACTACTTTTCGCTTTCGGACCGCTCGCCATTCTCGCGGCTGATCTATCCAGTGCCGGTCAATGGCGGCCTGGGCGTGCACCTGACCCTCGACCTCGGCGGCAGCGCGCGCTTCGGCCCCGACGTCGAATGGATCGGCCAGACGGACTATACGGTCGATCCCGGCCGCAGCACGGTCTTCTATGACGAGATCCGGCGCTATTGGCCGGATCTGAGGGACGGCGCCCTGCTGCCGGCCTATGCCGGGATCAGGCCGAAACTGTCGGGCCCGAACCAGCCGGCGGCCGACTTCATGGTGCAGGGGCCGGCCGACCACGGCGCGGGCCGGATCGTCAACCTGTTCGGCATAGAGAGCCCGGGCCTGACGGCAAGCCTGGCGCTGGCCGAGCATGTCGTCGGTCTCTTGTTCCCCCGATAGTGCCCAGGCGACCGCACGAAACTGTCGCGATGCCTCCCGTCCAAACAAGCGGGATGAGGTATCCTTGCCTGGATCGACTTAGCTGGCGGGACTGCTTATGGAAAAAAGGTCCTTGTAGGTATCGCGCAGCAGATTCTTCTGCACCTTGCCCATGGTGTTGCGCGGCAATTCGTCGACGAAGACCACGCGCTTGGGATGCTTGTATTTCGCTACGCGCGCGGCAATGGCATTGAGTATCTCAGCAGCGGTGACGGTCGAAGCCGGCAAGCGAACCACGACGGCCGTTACGCCTTCGCCGAAATCGGGATGGGCAACGCCGATGACGGCACTTTCCAGGACGCCGTCAAGCGCGTCGATCTCGCTCTCGAGCTCCTTGGGATAGATGTTGTAGCCGCCCGAGATGATCAGGTCCTTGCCGCGGCCGACGATGTGGACATAACCGTCGGGGTCGATCATGCCGAGATCGCCCGTGATGAAGAAGCCGTCGGCGCGGAATTCCGCTTTGGTCTTTTCCGGCATGCGCCAGTAGCCGGAGAAGACATTCGGCCCCTTGACCTCGATCATGCCGACCTCGCTTTGGGCAAGCGGCCTGCCAGTGTCGGGGTCGGCGATGCGCAACGACACGCCGGGCAAGGGAAAGCCGACGGTGCCGGCGCGGCGCTCGCCATCATAGGGGTTCGAGGTGTTCATGTTGGTCTCGGTCATGCCGTAGCGCTCGAGAATGGCGTGGCCTGTGCGCTCGCGCCAGGCCCTGTGCGTCTCGGCCAGCAGCGGCGCCGAGCCGGAAACGAACAGGCGGATGTTTCTTGCCGCCTCGCGGGTCAGCCCGTCCTGCTGCAAGAGCCGGACATAGAAGGTCGGCACGCCCATCAGCGCCGTGGCGTCCGGCAAGAGCGCGACGACGCGCCCTGCGTCGAATTTCTGCTCGAACAGCATCGAGGCGCCGGCCATCAGGATGACGTTGGTGGCGACGAACAGCCCATGGGTGTGGAAGATGGGCAGTGCGTGGATCAGCACATCGTCCGATGTGAAGCGCCAATAGTCGACCAGCACGCGCGCATTCGAGGCGAGGTTCTCGTGGCTGAGCATGGCCCCTTTCGAGCGGCCGGTCGTTCCCGACGTGTAGAGGATCGCCGCAAGATCGTCGGGACCGCGCGCGACGTCGTGGAAGTCGGGCGATTGCCGCGACGCCTGGTCCGCCAGCGATCCTTCGCCCTTGCCGTCGAGGGTGACGGCAAGAGCTCCGCATTTTTGCGCCAGGGCGTCGATGTCGGCTACCCGTGCCGGATCGCAGACGACCAGCCGGGGCTCGGCGTCGCCGAAGAAATAGGCGAGTTCGGCCAGCGTATAGGCGGTGTTGAGCGGCAGGAAGACGGCGCCGGCGCGCAGGCAGGCGAGGTACAACAGCATGGCTTCCGGGCTCTTCTCGACCTGCACCGCGACCCGGTCGCCGGGCTCTACGCCGAGTTGCAAAAGCGCGTGCGCCAGTTGCGCCGAGCGCGCCAGCATGTCGCCATAGGTCAGCACGCGGCCGTCATCCGTCCGCATCAACAGGCGTCCGGGCTTCGGCATCCGGGACCGGAAAATGTCGAACAGATGATTGCTCATGAGGTCTTCCTGCGTCTGGCGGAGAAAGGCATGCATCGGACGGAGCCGGGCCTGTCTTCCGGGTCGGCCGCTTTGCGCGGCGCCAGACTGTTGGCGGTTCTTGCCGACCCGTCAAGCCCGCAAGGGCGGCTCCACGCGGCCGCCATGACCATGCCGCCGGGCGAAAGCGGAAGGCTTTGGCGGTAAAAGGCTGGGGCGCGATGCGGCGCTACCGTGGCGTGCGCTCGGCCCTGGCGCTGGCCGGCTCTGATGCTTCGACCTGCTTGAAGCGCTCCATGCACATCGCTGCCGTCAGGCGATAGTGATTGAGCAGGGCTTCGACCGCGGCGTCGGCATTACCGTCCAGCGCATTTTCCGCGATCAGGCGGTGCTCCGCAAAATCGTCGCGCTGGACGCCTTCGCCGTTACTGGCCATTCGCCGGTAGCGGTAGGCGTGATCGGAAAGCTGGTCGCAAAACCCCACCAGCCATCGCGACCGGCAGGCCGAGATCAGCGCACGGTGGAAAGTGCGGTGCAGTCTCTCCCAGTCCGGATTGAGCGACGACAGATCCGTTGGCATGAGACGTGAGGTGCGCCCCAACCGATGCAACGCCAGAACCAGCTGTTCTTCCCATTCGGCGGTGCGGTGGGCGATGGATTCGCGAAGCGCCCGTTCCTCGAGCCAGCAACGGGTACGTGTCAATTCCTCGAGCTCTGCCGCGCTGACCGGCATGATGAAGAAGCCTCGCTGGTCATGCCGACCGAGAAGCCCTTCCGAAGCCAGGCGATTGAGAGCCTCACGAACCGGGGAAGCGCCGGCGCCATATTTGGAAACAACCCACTCAACCCGCAGCTTGCTCTCGGTTTCAAAGGCGCCCCGCAGAAGATCGGCACGGAGTTGATGATAGACAGTGCTGGCGAGCGTACTCTTCGAGCCTGTGCCGTCGTCATTCAGATTGGCAGCTGCGTATGTCAAAATCGGCTCCTTGTCCCCAAATCTGGTCCTGGGCAATTCGAGTCCGAGAAACAGTTCCCTTTCCGTACACGTACCCTACCGCGCGCGCCTCGACGCGCTCAAGCGGGAGATCGCGTCATTGTACTTTAGAACAAAGAAATATGCACGATCCTATATCTGGTCGAACGAAATCGTGTTCGGCTACAACCGGCGGAAATTTAACGTGTTTATATGCAGGATCACTGTTCTTCCGTGCCTCCGCGCGAACCTCTTTTCCGTCGCGCGCAAAAGACACCGAACAGTGGGACCGAATCAGGCCTTTTATCCTGCCCATGGCTTTTGTCGCGGGGCCAGCCGCAGCGAAGCGCGCAGTGCAGGCCCCCGGGGTTGACCACGTGGGGAGATCCTGGCCTCCATCGGTTCTTGTGCGGTGCTTTTAGCCGGCTGCCTTGTCGGCCGCCGTCCTGATCGCCTCTATATTTGCCCGGTACGCTTCCACGCTGCCGCCCTTGAAGATGGCGGCGCCGGCCACCAGCACATCGGCGCCGGCGGCGGTCACCAGCGGCGCGGTTTCGGGCGACACGCCGCCGTCGATCTCGATGCGGATCGGCCGGCCGCCGATCAGCGCCTTGACCCGCCTCACCTTGTCGACGATTGCCGGAATGAAGGCCTGGCCCCCGAAACCCGGGTTGACGGTCATGATCAGGATCAGGTCGAGCCTGTCGAGCACGTATTCGATCGCACTTTCCGGCGTTGCCGGATTGAGCGAAACGCCGGCCTTCTTGCCGAGATTCCTGATCGTCTGCAACGAGCGGTCGAGATGCGGCCCGGCCTCGGCATGCACCGTCATGCCGTCGCAACCGGCCTCGGCGAAGGCGGCCAGATAGGGATCGGCCGGCGCAATCATCAGGTGGCAGTCGAAGAAAGCCTTGGTGCGATCGCGGATCGCCTTGATCACCGGCGGGCCGAAGGTGATGTTGGGGACGAAATGGCCGTCCATCACATCGAGATGGATCCAGTCGGCGCCGGCTGCCGTGACGGCTTCGACCTCGTCGCCCAGCTTCGAAAAGTCCGAAGCCAGCACCGAAGGTGCGATTAAGGTTTTTTTCGTCATGATGACGGGGCCTTTCCGAGCGCCTTTTTCATCTGATCACTGCCTAAAGCGCAGCCGCTGACTTGTCGAGGGTGCGAGCTTGGCGGTTCCACAGCTGGGGTAGTGCGGCGTCCTCTTCGTGTTGCAGCTTCAGCCTGCCCGGCCACGAAGAACCCCGCCGGATTGCTCCGGCGGGGTTTCCGATGTGCCTTCAGGCGATGGTTACTGCTGCTGGAGATTCAGGATTCTGTTTGGAGCCGTATCCTGCTGCTGTTCGGACTGCGGCCTGCGCCGTGGCAGAACCTGCTGCAGCAGCAGTCCCGGGTTGAGTTCCAGCGAGGGCTGCCCGCGCACCGGCCTGCAGTTTGGATAACGGCCGATCATGCCTTCCGGGCAACGCCGCCTGAAGATCGGCTGGCACTGGCCGTTGACCATTTGCGAGCCCGGCGCGCATTCGCTCTCTTGCCTGGACCGGCGGCATGCGCCGTCGATCACCTGGGTTCCACGCGGACAGACACACTCGCCGCGCTTGTTGTGGATCTGGCCGCGAATGTCGCACTGCTCCACATCGGGCTGCTTGCGCCGGCACACTCCATTGCGCAGCTCGGTCCCCCTCGGGCAGACGCAGTCGCCATTGGCGTCGTGGACCTGGCCGCGGATGGTGCATTGCTCAGGCTCCGGCTGGAGAGCCCGGCAGGCTCCCTTGCGCAGTTCCGTCCCTCGTGGGCAGACGCAGTCGCCGTCCGCGCCGTGGACCTGACCACGGATGGTGCATTGCTCGGGCTTCGGCCTGTCGCGTACGCAGGCGTTGGCATCCCGATCGAGATGCGTGCCCTTGGGGCAGGTGCAGCCATCGTCGTCCGATGTCGGCACCGATCCCGGTATCGCGCAGCCCGGCCTGGATATCGTGACGCAGGCGCCATTCTCCAGCTCGGTCCCGCGCGGACAGACGCAGCGTCCATCCTCTGTGCGGACCTGGCCCTCGAGCAGCACGCAACGCTTTGGCTCCTTCGGCGGGATGATGACGCCGCCGGACGAGCACTGGCCGTTGCGATAGGTGGTGCCTTGCGGGCAGACGCACCGGCCGGCGTCGTTCATGACGAAGCCTGCCGAGCATTCCTTCTTCGTCTCATGCCTGATGGCGAAGGGATGGCAGGCATAGGCCTTGTCGCGATTGCCCTGGGTATTGGCCTGGTCGCGGGAAAGCACATCTCCGCCGCCCTGCACCCGCGTGTCGGGAGAGAGCACGCCGACGCAGTTCTGGCCGTTGACGCTGCCTTGCAGATTGGCCAGGCGGCCGTCGTCGGGGATGACCACGGTGACGTGGTGGACGCGGCTTTCGCCAGCGCCAAGCGTCAGGTCTGCGATGCAGGACGCAGGCAAGGCCGCCGGTTCCGGCGAGCAGCCGAAGGCCGGCTCGATCGAGGTGATCGCGACGCCTTCCAGCCGGCCGAGGCCTTCGACGCCGATCGCATCGCCGATGCGGACAGGGCCGGAAAATTCCGCCGGGCCGTCGTTGGTGATGGTGATCTCGAACGAGCAGGGTTCTCCGGGCCGGCACTCGCGGTCGCCGGTCTTCTCGACGCGGATGGACGAGACCCCGCCGCCCTTGGCGCAGGCCCGGCCGACCGGATGGACGACGTCCTCGCCCTGCGCCGGGCCGTAGGAGCCCCGCGCGCAATTCTCGAACTCGCCGTTGGCCGAAACCGTCACGTCGAAGTGCCTGCTGGTTCCGGGTGTCATGACGGCGCCTGGAATCTGGCACGCCAGCGTGTCGGCCGGAACCGGCCCGCATGCCCATTCCGCGCCGTCTGATGTGACGGTCTGGATCTGGACGGGCGCGCCGCCCGACACCAAAGTGGCGGCATCGTTGACCCGCACCGGACCGGTGGGGGCAGCCGTGCCGGCATTGCTGACGGTGATGCGGCAGGAGACGAAAGCGGCACCCGCCAGCGAACCGCCGCATGTCTTGGTGATACGCAGGACAGGCTGGCCGCCATTGGGACGAGGGATGCGTTGCTTGGCGCAGGCCCGGTTATTGGTGAGGTCGGTTTCGCCGGGGATCGGTTTCACCTCGGCGCAATTCTCGACCGTGTCCGACCGGTAGCCGGCCGGCACCACCGCCTTGACGACGATCGCCGTCAAAGCGCCCGGCGGCAGCGAGATGCCGGCATTGTCGCAACGGAACTGGCCGGGGCCGTTCGGACCGCATGTCCAGGGTGGGCTCGGGCCAAAGGTCGAGGAGGCCGGCGCGCCCCCGGGATAGGTGTCGACCACGGTCAGCGGCCCGTTATAGGTCGAGGTGCCGTTGTTGATGATGTCGATGACGAAGCTGCACACGCCATCGGCGGTGCAGGCTTCCGCGCGGGCACGCTTTTTCAGGATCAGGTCGGCCTTCTTCTCGACCGGCGGCCGGCAGTCGCGATCGCGATCGCCACGCCGGCAGATCGGGATCGAGGCGCAGCCACGGTCGTTGGCCTGGCTGCCGAACAGCGGCTTGCCGCTGGCGGCATAGTTATAGGTGGCACAGTTGCGCAAGCTGCTGCCTTGCCAGCCGCCAGCCGGCTTGAAGCCGAACTCCAGGTCGATGAAAGCCCCCGGATTGAGCGTGGTCACCGGATGGGTGCACATCATCGGGGTGGCGCCGGGCACACAGGTCCAGGGCGGATTGGGTCCCGAATCGAGCGTCGAGCCCGCCGGCAGCGTCACCTCGTCGAGCACGATCTTGCCGTTGTAGGGCGCGTCGCCGACATTGGTGACCCGGATGCTGAAGTCGCAGCCGCCGCCCATCGTGCAGCGCGTGACATCGGCGCGTTTCTCGACCTTCAGGTCCGGTTCCCTGTCCTTGGGCGGACATCTCTGGTCGCGCGGGATGACGATGTCGATGGTCTGCGTGCAGCAGAGCCCCCAACCCTCTTTCGGCCCGGCATAGGTCTCGATGCCGGTGACGACGAGGTGGATGACGTCGCCGGGCGAGGCGCCGACGATCTTCCAGTTCAGCACACCGCCGCCGGCCGGCACCTTCTGTGTGTCGGGGACGATCGTGATGCCTGGCGTGGCGGTCGAAAGCTGCACCCACCTGCCGCCCATCTCGGGACCGACAGGCATATGGTAGATGAACGCGCCGCCGCCGGGCACGCAGTCGACCGTGCCGCGCTCCACCTTGAAGCATTCCTTGCCGGGATGTGGCGGTGGCGGATTGCACTTGGTCAGGTCGACCCGGATCGAGGTTTTTTCGCCGGTGAGAAAATTGCCGTCGTCCGGCTTGCCCGGATCCTGTGAGGGAATAATGGTTCCCGTGCCGGTGCCGACGGTGACTTTGATCAGGCCCTGATTGTCGACCGTCGCCGGCGCGGGGAACGCCGCGTGGTCGATCCTGGCGGTGATGCGGAACGTGATGACGCGTTCGTCCGGTGCGCCCGAGCCGTCGAGGTCGGAAGCGGAAATCCGGAAATCCGAAACCGTTGCCATGTCGTTGGGGCCGGCCGAATTGCTGATGACGGCGCCAGGCAGAGGTCCGCCCGACGCATCGGTGCCGTCACCGGAGACCTGCATGTTGACGATCTGCAAGCCATGCCGGAGCTGGTCCTTGAAGTCGAGCCGGACCGTCTGCAGCGAAGCCGCAAACCCCGGGCTGGCGAAGCCTTGCGGTGCGCCGCGCAGGCCGAAGCTCAAAGTGTAGAAGACATAGTCGCAGCTTCGCTGGCCGCCGGTCTTGGTGAAGAACGGCACGGCCCGTCCGGGCTCCGGATTGATGATGTGCGGATTGTCCAGCTTGAATTCCATATTCGGGCTGGCGGCCTGGACGGTCCTGGCCGGAGCCGTGTCTTCGGCAAGTGCCGGCAGCGCAGGCAGCATGGCGACCGCGATACCGGCGGCCACCAGCCAGCGCGCGCCGCGCCTGGCATATGACAGGCGCCTCGTGTTCATGACGGTTGATTTGTCGGCGACGCCCAGCGGGGAGAGTGCGAGATTGTTCATCGTCCCCTCCTCAGCGTTCGCAGCTGACGGCTGGCGTTCTGAGCGGCAAGGTCATCTTGCAGCAAGGGTAGTAGCCGCCCTTGTCCTTGTCGGACTTCCTGTAGAAGCAGAGCCCGACATCGACCGTGTCGCCCGGATCGTGGCCGGTGATGCCGATCGTGTAGGGCTTGCCCGGCGCATGTGACATGGGCGAGGTCACCCCGACGCCTGGCGTCCTGGATTGGGCTTTGATCGAATCGCCGCCGAAGCCAGCATGGTCATGAAGGTAGAGGTCCGCCTCGAGCCCGCGCGGTGTGCAGAAATACCTGACATCGTCGACATCGAGACAGGAGGGCAGGTTGCCGGGCGGCGGGAAGTCCGGCGGATAGAAGGGTGGCAGATAGCCGCCCGGGATTTCCTCATAATAGCCGGCGCGGCCCTCGCAGGGATGCCAGACGGCGACGTCGCCGACATGGCCTTCCACTTCCGGGTCCTCGAAATAGCCGTCGAAGTCGACGAACCAGGAGCCGAAAGGCGGCACATTGGCCGGCTTGACCAGTTCCCTGGGCGTGATCTGCACTCCGTGCACGGCGAGCGGCCCGCCAGCGGCGAGCCGCTCGGCAAGGGCCGGATTGTCGCGCAATTTGTCGCCGGTGTTGACCAGCGTCTGGGCACAGGCCGACGTGTCGAGATCGCCTTCGGCGTCATAGCCATATTGCAGGTCCAGCCCGCCGGCCGACTGCCTGAAGCCTTGCGGGAAGCCGACGGCATATTCCTGCGGCGCTTTCACCCAGACCGATTCCGTTGCCGGATCGTTCGGGTTTTCTCTGAAGTAGCGGATGACCTCGCCCCTGCCGGAATCGGCGAACTGGCTGTAGTCGTAGCGGTTCTCGACCGGGCCGCGCTGGGCCAGGTACATGAAGCCGCTATCGTCGAAGGCGATGTCGGTGACGGCATAGTTCTTGTCGGCCTTGACCGTCAGCTCCCAACGGGGATCGCCGGCGAAGCGGCCGTCGCGGGCAATGCCCACGGACCAGATCTCGGCCTTCTCGCCGACGGAATAATAGAGCCGGCCGCCATGATAGGCGACTGCCCAGACACGGCGCTCGTCCTGGGTGTAGCCCCAGGTCTCGGGGTCTTCCGTGTCGAAGGCCGCTCCCTGTATGTCCATGATGGCGCCATCGTCGGCGACCGGAGCCAGGCCATGCGCCGGGCGCCCGGCGACGCCATGGTCGAACGTGTCGACCAGCGCGCCATTGGCGTCGATGCGATGGATCAGACCGGTATCGAGGTCGGAGGCGAAGACCTGGTGGTGGATGGGGTCGAAGGTGAGATTTCCGATGCCGGGCCCGCTGTTGGTGTCGATGTCGGCGAATTTGGCGACCTGGCCGGTGATGCCGTCGACCTTCCAGATGGTGCCCGGCCCGCCGCCGTTCTCGGTGCCGAACTGGCCCTCCATGAAGGCAGCGCCTGCCATGCCGCGGCGCTGCCGCTCCGGACGGCCGTCATCGTCGGCGTCAGGCGTGACGATGCGAATGCCGTGCAGCGAGGTGGCGCCGGCATAGAGATTGGGAATGCCTGACGGGACGCCATCACGCATGCCGTCATCATAAGTGAGACCGAACACCTGGCCGATCTGGCCTGATGTCACCTCGAAAGGCGGTGGCGTGTAGACGAGCTGGCCGGAGGCCGGCCTGCCCAGCCTTGAAACGTCGAAAACGCGCAAGGCGGCGCGCGCCGTGTCGATGAAGGTTTCGTCGACCGGATCGACGCCGGGCGGCAGGCCCCCCTTTTCGGAATCTGAAGAGTCGAAATCGGGAATGACCGTGCCCGAAAATCCGGTCACCGCCATCGAGCCGGGATAGATGATCCGGGTTTCCTGCGCCCGCGCGGGGCCGCCAAGCCATGGGTCGGCGGTCAGCGCCAGGACAAGAAATGCGGTGGCGGCCTTCGCCACGCGGCCCAAACGGCAGGCACGAGAGGGCGCGAACCGGCGGTGATCGCGAGACATGGAACTCCCCCCGAAGTCTAAGGGAGAACCAACCGATCCTGCCGCGCAAACCAGCGCAAGGCGCGGCGTTCCAGCACGTTCGTCCCCGATCGAATTGTCTGCTTTCCTCATAATTACGATACGCCTGCTCCTGTGCAGGGTCAACGGAACCAGCGGAAAGCCAAGCGCATCGACCCTGTCGCGAAGACGATGGTCGCGCCGAGCTCCTGTTGGTCGGGGAGGCCATGGCGTCCCTGGGGTGCTGGTCATGGTGGCTCCCTTTCCCGTGGCCGCATCATGCGGCGCCTGAGCGTCAGTCGCACGCGGAGGCGGAAAGGTTCACTGTGGGGCCCGGCTATTCTTCAGACGCCGCGAAGCGGGCGGACGCGATGCCGCGGGCGCAGGCGTGATCGGGCCGTTTCGCCATCCGCTGGCGAGGATGGTGGAAGCCTTGCGCAGAATGCTTGCGCCCGATGCTGCCTGTTCTTATATACGCGCCAAGCCGTCCAGCGCCGCAACAGCGGTTGCCGAACGGGATTTCTTGTGAACAGGGGCTTTCGTCGGAACGCCTTACGGGTCCTGAGAGCCTGCTTAGCGGAGAGACTAGAAAAATGGCAAAAGTAATCGGTATCGATCTCGGCACCACCAACTCCTGCATCGCCATCATGGACGGCAAGGAGCCGAAGGTGATCGAGAATGCGGAAGGCGCGCGCACGACGCCTTCCATCGTCGCCATCTCGGGCGACGGCGAACGTCTCGTCGGCCAGCCGGCCAAGCGCCAGGCGGTCACCAACCCTGAAAACACCATCTTCGCGGTCAAGCGCCTGATCGGCCGCCGCTATGACGATCCGGTGACGGAAAAGGACAAGAAGCTTGTCCCCTACATGATCGTCAAGGGCGACAATGGCGATGCCTGGGTCGAGGCCGGCGGCAAGAAGCAGTCGCCCAGCCAGATCTCGGCCATGATCCTGCAGAAGATGAAGGAAACGGCGGAAGCCTATCTCGGCGAGAAGGTCGAGAAGGCGGTCATCACCGTTCCGGCCTATTTCAACGACGCCCAGCGCCAGGCGACCAAGGATGCTGGCAAGATCGCCGGCCTCGAAGTGCTGCGCATCATCAACGAGCCGACCGCGGCTGCCCTCGCCTACGGCCTCGACAAGAAGGACGGCAAGACCATCGCCGTCTATGACCTTGGCGGCGGCACGTTCGACATTTCGGTGCTCGAGATCGGTGACGGCGTGTTCGAGGTGAAGTCGACCAATGGCGACACCTTCCTCGGCGGCGAGGATTTCGACATGCGCCTCGTCGAGTATCTGGCGGCCGAGTTCAAGAAGGAACAGGGCATCGACCTGAAGAACGACAAGCTTGCCTTGCAGCGCCTCAAGGAGGCTGCCGAGAAGGCCAAGATCGAGCTGTCGTCGACGACGCAGACCGAGATCAACCTGCCGTTCATCACCGCCGACGCCACCGGGCCCAAGCACCTGACGCTGAAGCTGACGCGCGCCAAGTTCGAAAGCCTGGTCGAAGACCTCGTCCAGCGCACCATCGATCCGTGCAAGGCGGCGCTCAAGGATGCCGGCCTGAAGGCGGGCGAGATCGACGAAGTGGTGCTGGTCGGCGGCATGACCCGCATGCCCAAGATCCAGGAAATCGTGAAGCAGTTCTTCGGCAAGGAGCCGCACAAGGGCGTCAACCCCGATGAGGTCGTCGCACTCGGCGCCGCCATCCAGGCCGGCGTGCTGCAGGGCGATGTCAAGGACGTGCTGCTGCTCGACGTGACCCCGCTGTCGCTCGGCATCGAGACGCTGGGTGGCGTGTTCACCCGGCTGATCGAGCGCAACACGACGATCCCGACGAAGAAGAGCCAAGTGTTCTCGACGGCTGAGGATTCGCAGTCGGCCGTGACCATCCGGGTCTTCCAGGGCGAGCGCGAAATGGCCGCCGACAACAAGGCGCTCGGCCAGTTCGACCTGGTCGGCATTCCGCCGGCCCCGCGCGGCGTGCCGCAGATCGAGGTCACCTTCGACATCGACGCCAACGGCATCGTCAACGTTTCGGCCAAGGACAAGGGCACCGGCAAGGAGCACCAAATCCGCATCCAGGCCTCGGGTGGCCTTTCGGACGCCGACATCGAGAAGATGGTGAAGGATGCCGAAGCCAATGCCGACGCCGACAAGAAGCGGCGCGCGCTGGTCGAGGCCCGCAACCAGGCCGAGGCGCTGGTGCATTCCTCGGAGAAGTCGCTGAAGGAATATGGCGACAAGGTCTCGGAAGCCGACCGCACGGCGATATCGGACGCGATCGCGGCGCTGAAGACCGCCACCGAGGGTGACGACGCAGCGGAAATCGAAGCCAAGAGCCAAGCGCTCGCGGAGGCTTCGATGAAGCTCGGCCAGGCCATGTACGAGGCCTCGCAGAAGGAAGCGGCGGAAGCCGATGCCAAGGCGGACGCCGCCAAGGACTCGGATGTGGTCGATGCCGATTTCGAGGAAATCGACGAGGACGACGACAAGAAGAAGTCGGCCTGAACCGGCTGACGGCAAGATAAAGCGGAAAGCCCGGCGCAAAGCCGGGCTTTTTTGCAACCCTGGCAGAAAAAGTGCGGAAAAAATCGTCGAAAAACACGAACAGCTCCGCACCGGCCCTAGCATCCGGGCTGCGCCGATCCTAAATCGTGGCAACGTGCCGGCAAACGACGCAACACTGCATGAAGACGTTGAGCATCCGGACAGCGGGAAAAAATGAAAGCTGATTTCTACGAAACGCTGGGCGTGCACAAGGGTGCCGACGACAAGGAACTGAAGAGCGCTTTCCGCAAGCTCGCCATGCAGTTCCACCCCGACCGCAATCCGGGCGACCATGCCTGCGAGCACAAGTTCAAGGAAATCAACGAAGCCTACGAGACGCTGAAGGATCCGCAGAAGCGCGCGGCCTATGACCGTTTCGGTCACGCGGCCTTCGAGCAGGGCGGCATGAACGGCGGCGCACACGGCTTCGGCGCCGGCGGCTTCGCCGACATTTTCGAGGACATTTTCGGCGACATGATGGGTGGCCGCCAGCGCCGCTCTTCCGGCGGCCGCGAGCGCGGCGCCGACCTGCGCTACAACATGGAAATCTCACTGGAAGAGGCCTTTGCCGGCAAGACCGCGCAGATCCGCGTGCCGGCCTCGATCTCCTGTTCGGAATGTTCGGGAACCGGCGCCAAGCCCGGAACCCAGCCGGTCACGTGCTCGATGTGCAACGGCCACGGCAAGGTGCGCGCCACGCAAGGCTTCTTCTCCATCGAGCGCACCTGCCCGCAATGCCAGGGCCGCGGCCAGACGATCAAGGATCCGTGCCCGAAATGCGCCGGCCAGGGCCGCGTCACCGAGGAGCGGTCGCTGTCGGTCAACATCCCAGCCGGCATCGAGGACGGCACCCGCATCCGGCTTGCCAATGAGGGCGAAGCCGGCTTGCGCGGCGGACCGTCGGGCGACCTCTACATTTTCCTGGCGGTCAAGCCGCACGAATTCTTCCAGCGCGACGGCGCCGACCTCTACTGCAAGGTGCCGATCTCGATGACGACGGCCGCCCTTGGCGGCTCGTTCGAGGTGACGACGCTGGACGGAACGCAGACCAAGGTGAAGGTGCCGGAGGGCACCCAGAACGGCCGCCAGTTCCGCCTCAAGGGCAAGGGCATGCCGGTGCTGCGCCAGCCCAATGTCGGCGACCTCTACATCCAGACGGCGGTCGAGACGCCGCAGAACCTGTCGCGCCGCCAACGCGAGTTGCTGGAGGAGTTCGAACAGCTCTCCTCACAGGACAATTCCCCCCAATCGAGCGGCTTTTTCGCCCGCATGAAGGACTTTTTCGAGTCGTTCGGCGAGCGTTGATCGACGGCCTGTGCGCATATGGCTTGCCTTGCCGATGTCGGCGCTGCCCCTCACCTGCCGGGCGGCCAACACGCGCCGTGAAAACCGCAGTAGGCGCGCATTTTTAGACGCGACGAAAACTATCTTATCCACGACATTGGCATAACCCTGCCTTGCCTTGGGCGGCTTAAGTGTTAAGTAGCTCTCAGGGGAGCGCTGAGGAGAGCTTGCATGACACGTGGTCCGGGACTGCGGAGGGCGCTTGCCGAAAAGTTCGATGACGAGCTGAAGTTCTTCAAGGGCTGGATCGACAAGCCGAAGACGGTCGGCTCGATCGTGCCGACCAGCTCCATCACCGCCCGCAAAATGGCCTCGATCGTCGACCCGAAGTCCGGCCTGCCGGTGCTCGAGGTCGGGCCCGGCACCGGCGTCATCACCCGCGCCATCCTGGCCCAGGGCGTGAAGCCTGAAAACCTCTACGCGGTCGAATATTCCACCGATTTCGTGCGCCATCTGCGCCGGCTCTACCCCGGCGTCAACGTCATTGAGGGCGACGCCTTCAATCTCAACGCCACGCTTGGCGCTAAGAGCGGGATGATGTTCGATTCGGTGGTCTCGGGCGTGCCGCTGCTCAACTTCCCGGTCGCCCAGCGCATCGCCTATATCGAAAGCCTGCTTGACCGCATTCCGGCCGGCCGGCCGATCGTGCAGCTGACCTACGGCCCGATGTCGCCGATCCCGCCCGGCCGCGGCGACTATACGGTCAAGCATTTCGACTTCATCATTCGCAACATCCCGCCGACGCAGCTGTGGATCTACCGGCGCGAGGCGCATTAGGGATTGCGAAGCCGGCCGCGAATGTCTTCGAAAGTCGTCATCCTGCGGCTTGTCCCGAGGATCTGCCGCATAGCGGTATCAGATGCGGTGGGCATTGGGACGAAAATGTCTGACTTGGATGCGTTGGCAGATTCTCGGGGCAAGCCCGCGGATGACGCTTTGCCTGATCTGCATTGATTTGAGCGGGCTCTGGCTGTACCTGTCCGGGAACAAGGTTGGCCAATGGCAGTGATCCCAAAAATCCTCGTCTTTGCCGGCTCGGTCCGGGCCGGGGCCTTCAGTGGCAGGACCGCCGACGTGGCGCAGAAGGAACTTGCGGTGCAAGGCGCCGAGGTCACTCGCATCTCGCTTGGCGACTATCCCTTGCCGATCATGGATGAGGATCTGGAGAAGGAAAAAGGCGTCCCCGAAAACGCCCTGAAACTTGCCCGGATGATCATTGCCCATGACGGGCTGCTGATCGCCACGCCCGAATATAACGGCTCCATTCCGCCGCTGCTCAAGAACACGATCGACTGGGTGAGCCGGGTGCGCAAGGATGGCGGCCGTGCGGTGAGGCCGTTTGCCGGCAAGGTCGCCGGCCTCAGTTCGTCTTCCAGCGGACACTTCGCCGGGATACGCTGCATCAACCATCTGCGCGCCGTGCTGGTGCGTTGCCAGATGGAGGTGGTGACGCCGGAATGCTCGGTGCCGGAAGGCGGCAACGCCTTCGACGAGGACGGGCGTTTCAAGGACGAACGACTGCACCGAACCATGGAGCACCTATGCCGCACGCTGATCGAAACCTCGCGCATGCTGTCGACCCGGGTCGAGCCGTGATCGCCAACGCCATGCAGACCGACACAATGCGCGAAAGGCTGATCGTCGGCCTCGACGTGCCGAGCTTGAAAGAGGCCGAGAAGGCGGTACGCGAACTCGATGGCGTCGTCTCCTTCTACAAGATCGGCTATCAGCTCGCCTTCGCCGGCGGGCTCGATTTCGCCAGGGAGCTCGCCAGCGCGGGCAAGAAGATCTTTCTCGACATGAAGCTGCTCGACATCGACAACACTGTGGCCAAGGGGGTCGAGAACATCGTCAAGATGGGCATGACCATGCTGACGCTGCATGCCTACCCGAAGACCATGCGGGCGGCGGTCGAGGCGGCGAGAGGCAGCGAGCTTTGCCTGCTTGCCGTCACCGTGCTGACCTCGATGGACGAACAGGACGTGATCGACGCGGGCTACGAATACGACCCGCACACGCTGGTGCTGCGGCGCGCGGAACAGGCGCTGCATGCCGGCATGGGCGGCATCGTCTGCTCGGCCGCGGAAACAGAGGCGGTGCGCCGCATCGTCGGGCCCGACATGGCGGTGGTAACGCCAGGCATACGCCCCGCCGGCAGCGACCATGGCGACCAGAAGCGCGTGATGACGCCGGCGGATGCCATCCGCAGCGGCTCCAGCCATCTGGTCGTCGGGCGCCCGATCGTCGCCGCGGCGGACAGACGCGCGGCGGCTGAAGCCATCCTCGACGAAATGCGCTCGGCATAATTTCCAACGAACGGCTTCGGAGAAGAAGGATGCCCAAGGGATACTGGATCGCCCGCGTCGATGTGCGCGACGCGGAAGGCTACAAGGATTATGTCGCCGCCGCCAAGCCGGCCTTCGAGCGCTTCGGCGCGAAATTCCTGGCGCGCGGCGGCGAGCATGAGAAGGCAGAAGGGGCCGGCCGCGCGCGCAACGTCGTCATCGAGTTCGAGACGCTTGCCGCCGCGCATGACTGCTACCATTCACCTGAATACCAGCGCGCCGCCGCCATTCGCCAGAAGGTCGCCGACGGCGAGATCGTGCTGGTCGAGGGCGTCTGAGGCTATCCCGGCCGGCATCAGTGCCGGCCGCGGCCTTTGCACGAGTCCTGAGGTTCACATCCCGCAGCCTGGCCCAGCAGGCGGCGCCCCGACCGGTTGTCTTTGAGCGACAACCGGCACAGTCGTTCGACAACGGCCACGACATGGCTGACGCATAATCCCTTTAGCAATCGCGTCCGAACAGCCCTTACACGGGGGTAATTTTGATGCCGGCCGATCGCGGGTTGACATGCAGGTATTTACCTGCATATTATGGCTTCACATCAGAGTGAACCCGATGGACGCGGACAAGGTTTTCAAGGCGCTGGGCGACCCGACACGCAGAAGGCTGCTTGATCTTCTGTGCGAGAAGAACGGGCAGACGCTGGGCCAGCTTTGCGAACATCTCGATATGGCCAGGCAATCCGCCACCCAACACATCGACCTGCTGGAGGCGGCCAATCTGGTGAGCACGGTCAAACGCGGCCGCGAGAAGCTGCATTTCATCAATCCCGTGCCGCTGCACGAGGTCTACGAGCGCTGGGTGCGCAAATTCGAACGCCAGCGGCTCAGCCTGCTGCATGACCTGAAACAGGAACTCGAAGGAGAAGACAAATGACCGCAGAGACGACCAGCTTTGTCTACGTGACCTACATCCGCTCGACGCCGCAAAAAGTGTTCGAGGCCATAACCAGGCCCGACATCGCACGGCGTTACTGGGGCCATGAGAACGTCTCGGACTGGAAGGCGGGATCGAAATGGGAACATATCCGCGCCAATGACGAGCGCACCGTCGAACTGGTCGGCAAGGTCGTCGAGATCTCGCCGCCGACCCGTCTCGTGATGACCTGGGCAAACGCTTCGCAGGCCGACGATCCGTCGAAACACAGCCGGGTGACGTTCGCCATCGAGGAATACGACACGATGGTGCGGCTGACCGTCAGCCATGACGAACTCGAAGCCGGCAGCGGCATGGCGAAGGGCGTCAGCCAGGGATGGCCGGCGGTGCTGTCCAGCATGAAATCCTTCCTGGAGACCGGCAGCGGCATCGATATTTTCGCCAAGCCGAAATCGGCCTGACCAGCAAATCCGACTGCGGGAAAACGACAATGACCAAACACTATAGCGGCGGATGCGCATGCGGTGCGATCCGCTATGAAACGAGCAGCGAGCCCATGTTCGAAAACCACTGCCAATGCCACGAATGCCAGAAGCGAAGCGGCACGGGCCACAGCTCCTACCTGACTTTCCCCCGGCGAGCCGATGTGATCATCACGGGCGAAGCGAGCACCTGGCGGGTGGCGGGCGACAGCGGCAACGAGAAGATCCATGCCTTCTGCCCGACCTGTGGAACACCGGTCTACCTGACGCAGGTCGCAATGCCGGAATTAATAGCGGTCCACGCGACCAGCCTTGACGATCCCGGCCAGTTCAATCCGCAGGTGGTCACATATGCCATCCGCGGCCGTGCCTGGGACAGGATAGATCTTTTTTTGCAGACATTCGAGCGAATGCCTTTGGGATAGCGTACGGCAGGCAATCTTGCCGCGCTTTAACGGGTCATCCGGTTCGCGGCGGTTTCGGCCATGGCGTCGGCAAGCCCCAAGCCCCATTGAGACCGGCAATAGGCGCGGAAATCGAAGCAAGGCAGGCCGGGGCAGACCTCGAATTCTATGAGGTGAACGGTATCGTCGGGCTCGATCCGGAGATCGATGGAAAACACGTCGCTCAGGCCGAGCCCGCTCATCAGCCGCTCGGCGATGGCGCGGACTTTTGCATCGGCGACCGGCTGGCTTTCGGCGACCGGAAGCAGCAGCGGCTCGGCGTATTTGCCCGCCGCCTTCGCCGCCTCGCCGGTCTCGCCGTAAAGCGCCAGGCTGTCTTCCATGGTCTGGAAATCGGCGCCGGACTCGACGAAGGCGACGCCGAGCGCTTCGACGCCGGTGTCCGGCCTCAGGCCCAGGAAACTGGCGCGCGCATTGCGGCCGCCGACATAGGGCTGGACGACGGCGTCGTCGCGATAGGCGGCGAAAACACGCCGGCTAAGCTCCAGTGCGTGGCCGAGATCGCCGCAGCGCGAATCCGGCCATATGCCGATCTTGGCGCCGAGCCGGTTCGGCTTGACGAACCAGCCGGCGGCGGAAACCGGCGGCTCGACCAGCCATTGTCCGTTGCGCGCCAGGCCGGCCCGCGGCACAGGCAGGGCGAGCGCGTCGAGCACGGCGCCGGAGCGAAACTTGTCCTGGCAGAGCGCGAACAGCGAATCCTCGGCGCCGATCGTCCTCAGGCCGTTCAACCTGGCAAGCGCGGGCGCCGTGCCGCCCCGGAAATAGGCGATGCCGTCGGTCAGCGTCCAGACCAGCGTGGCCGCCGGATCGGCCTTGGCGAGCATATCGGCGGCATCGTCCAGCTCCACCGCTGCGAAGCCGAGATCGCGCCGTTTGAAGGCAGAAGCGAGCGCGTCGAACTCATACGCGAGATCGGTCGATTGCGCCAGGTAAGAAGCGATTTCGGCGGCACGCTCCGGCGCGTGGCCTTCGGCGAGGAGCCGCTCGAGGCAGGCCTTTTCCGGCTCATGGACGAGGATCAGCCTGGGGCTGGACATGACATGATTCCCAATGGTGCAATTCCACACCATCGCATGGCGAAGACGCCAGGCTTTCGCGAAACCGACGCGGGCCGGACGCCTGCGTGACAGCCGGCCGAATGATCCCGTCAGACGCGGTGCATCGGGGTACCGAGACTCGCGTCAGGCCGAGCCGAAAAGGCCGGCATCACCTGAGGTGCCCTAGGCGATCAGCACGCGGGGCTCGAACCGGCCATTGACCTCGATGTCGAGGAGGAAGGTCATGCCGGCCTGAGGGTCGAGCTGACGCTGCTTGTCGTCCTTGCCGTGCCAGGCCGATGTAACCGCCAGCCGGCTGGCGTTCTTGCCGACAAAGGCCGGGCAGGAAGGCTGCGTCACCGGCATGGCGATCGTGCGCACCAGCTTGCCGTCCGGGGCGTAGCCCTTAACCACCTTGCCGCCCCAGACGGCATTCCACAGGATGCCGTCGCGGTCGAGCACGGAGCCGTCGACGAAGCCCTTGGCCGACCGGTGATCAACGAACACTTTCGGCTCGCCCGCCGGCAGGCCGGTCGCCGGATCGCAAGCGACGCGCATCAACAGGCCGGTCGAGGTGTCGGTGTAATAAGCGAGCGCGCCGTCCGCGGAAAAACAGATCGAGTTCGACACGGTGATGTCGGAGAACAGCTTGCGCAATTCGCCCTTGAAGAACCAGTAGATCGCGCCGGCGCCCTTCTCCTCGCCCTTGCCCATCGTGCCGGTCCAAAGGGCGCCGCAGGGATGGACGCGGGAATCGTTGGAACGGGTGACCGGATTGTCGGCCTCGACAGGTGTGTGCAGCGTCATCCTGCCGGTGGCGACGTCGCGGACAAAAAGCCCGGTTTCGGTGGCGATCAGCTGGCGCTTGTCGTCGATGATGGCGATAGCGCTGGCCATCCGGCCAAGCTCGTGCACCTGGGCCGCGCCGCCGGACAGGCGCTTTTCCAGGAGATGGCCCTTGACTATGTCGAACCAGTAGAGCGTGTCTGTGGCGGGGTCGTAGCTCGGCCCCTCGCCGAGCTGGCAGACATGGTCGGAAAAAACCGAAACGATCGCTTCGCTCATCCTGCGTCTCCGCCGAACACCGCGTCCCAGGCCGTCACCGCCGCCTGGGCCCGCGCGGCCACGTCTTCGACGCTCATGCCCGGCTTGAACAGGCTGGAACCAAGCCCGAAAACCGTGACGCCGGCCGCCTTGTAGCCGGCAAAGTCCTTCTCTGAGACGCCGCCGACCGCGCCGACCAATGTCGAAGCCGGCAGCACCGCGCGGATGGCGGAAATACCGGATGCGCCGAGCACGCTTGCCGGGAAGAATTTCAGCGCCGAGGCGCCGAGCCGGATCGCCAGGAAGGCCTCCGTGGGCGTGAACACGCCGGGCATGGTGACCATGCCGTATTGCATGGCGCGTTCCATCACCTCGGCATCGATATTGGGACTGACCAGCAGCCGGCCGCCGGCTTCGTGCAAGCCATCGACATCGGCCGGCGTCAGCACCGTGCCGGCGCCGACCAGCGCGGCCGGCGGCAGCGCCTTGAGGATGGCGGCGATGGACGCGAACGGATCGGGTGAATTGAGCGGCACCTCGATCGCCTCGATGCCGGCATCGAAGACCGCCTGGCCGATCGCCACCGCCTCGGCAGGCTTGAGGCCGCGCAGGATGGCGACCAGCCCGCGCTTGAGCTTCGGGAACGCAGCGGTCTGGTTCATCAGGCAACTCCGGTTCTGGCGATCATGCCGTTTTCGCGCGCCGCCTCGACCAGGCCGGCACGCACCGCCTCATCCGCGTCGACGGTCCGCACGCCAAGCCCGGCAAGGCCGAGCGCCTGCCGATAAAGCGCCGCAAGCGCGCCGGAGGCAATCAGCACCACCGATGTGGCGCCCGCGGCCTGGCGGCGCCTCGCCGAGGCGATCTCGCCGCCGATCAGCAGGCCCGACAGGCAGGCCGCGGCATCGTCGGCCTTCATGTCCTGGAGCAGACCGGCGGCGCGGATCGAGAACAGTTTTGCGGTGACGTCGCCACCTTCGGTCAACGCCGCACCACACCAGCGGCGGAAGAAAGGGTTCTGCGGGTCGACCGGCTTGGGATGCTCGCCGAGCGAATGGCGCAGGATCGAATGCGCGGCCAGCACCGAGAACAGCTCGCCGGTCGGCCATGTGCCGAAGCCGGCAACGGCGCCGTCCTCAACCAGAACCCATTTCGAATGGGTGCCCGGCATGCAGACGATTTCACGCCCCTTTGCCGGCAAACCGGCGCCGGCAAGCTGTGTCTCCTCGCCGCGCATGACGTCTGGCGCATCGGCCAGCCGTTGGGCAAGGCCGGGCACGATACGAATGTCGCGGCTCTCCCCCGGGATGCGGGCCGCGCCGGCCAGGATGGCGCCGATCGGCGCCGGCACGGTGACATAGGGCGCTTCGAGCCAGCCCTGGCGCGAGCCTGCCATGCCGCAGATGATGACGGGCAGCGTTTCCGGCGCGCCCATGGCGGCGAGATGACCCTCGAGAACCCGGGAAAAGCCCTTCTCGCGCGCGGTGATCAGTCCGTCGTCGCCGCGACGCTCGGCAAGCACCTTGCCGCCGCCGTCGATCAGCCAGGCACGAAGCCGGGTCGTGCCCCAATCGAGCGCCGCGACCGCCGGCACATTGCCGACAAATCGGGGGCCGGCAAACCCGGGGCTCACAGGAAACCTCCGTCGACGATCAGCATTTGCGCGGTCAGCATGCGCGAGGCGTCCGAGGCCAGGAACAGCACGGTGCCGACCAAATCGTCCGGCCGCATGACGTCCTTGATGCACTGCTTGGCGACATGAGAGGCAAGCGCCTGCTCCGTCACCCAGCGTTCCTGCTGCCGTTCCGTGATGACCCAGCCGGGCGCGACGGCGTTGACGCGGATACGGTCGGGCCCGAGCTTGCCGGCCAAACCCTTGGTGAGGCCGAGTATGCCCGCCTTGGCGGCGGTGTAGGCCGGCATGTCGGGGTGGTTGATCAGGTAGGAGGTCGAGGTGAAATTGATGATCGAGCCGCCGCCGGCTCGCTTCATGCCCGGCGCCACCGCCTGCGCGGTGAAGAAATGCGGTCTGAGGTTGATCGCCTGGTTGTTGTCCCAAAACTCCACCGTCACGTCTTCGACGGCGTGGCGTTCGTCCCAGGCGGCATTGTTGACCAGCACGGTGACGTCGCCATGCGCTTCGGCCGCCTTCGCGGCAGACGCCCGGAGCGCTTCGATGTCGCGCAGATCGGACTTGAGGTAGAGCGGCCGGCGGCCGAGCTCTTTCTCGATGCGGTCGGCAAGCGCGGTGCTGGGCTTGTCGGCGATGTCGATGAAGGCGACCTTGGCGCCCTGGCGCATGAAACCCTCGGTCAATGCCGCGCCAATGCCGGAGCCGCCGCCGGTGATCAGCACCGAAGCGCCTTCGAGGTCGGCAAAACGTGCCGATGGCATCATGGTTTTCGTCTCCCGGGTTGACCGGCGCGCATCCTAGCCAGACCGATCCGGCGGGCAAGGGCGAAAAGACGGATTTTGAGGCTTATGTCTGACAAAAAGCCTGGAGACCACGCACAGGCACGGCCGGTCCTCGATCGAGGACCGGTCAATCGCCCGGTCAGATTGCCTTGGCGCGCAAGGCGCCGCGGAAGGAATCGCGGAGATAGCCGAGCGTGGCGTCGGCATCGGCCGGCTTGCCGAACAGATAGCCCTGCCCACCGGCGCAGCCGAACTGGACGAGGCGGTCGGCCTGCGCCTCTTCCTCGATGCCTTCGGCGACGACATCCATGCCGAGCCCTTCGCACATTGCGAGAATGGCGCGGATGATGTGCTCCGACGGGCGGTCATCGAGAATGGAGGAGACGAAGGCGCGGTCGATCTTCAACTTGTCGAAATGGAATTCGCGCAGCCGCCCGAGCGAGGACTGGCCGGTGCCGAAATCGTCGAGCGAGACGCGGATGCCGACGCGGCGCAGGTCCTCGACGATCTGCGCGGCCGAGGCCGGATCGTTCATCAGGCCGGTCTCGGTAATCTCGATCTCCAGCCGGCGCGGATCGAAGCCCGTACGGTCGAGGATCGCCAATATGTGCAGGCCGGTGTTCTGGTCGACGAGCTGCGAGGGCGACAGGTTGAAGGACAGGAACAGGTCCTTCGGCCAACTCCTCGCCGCCTCGGTCGCCTTGCGCAGCACTAGCTGCGACAGCGGGCCGATGATGCCGCGCTCCTCGGCGATCGGAATGAAGACGGTCGGCGGCACCGAGCCGAGATCGCGGTCGGTCCAGCGCGCCAGCGTCTCGAAGCCGATGGTGCGGCGCGTGGTGAGGTCGACGATCGGCTGGAAATGCGGCTCCACCTCGCCGGCCGAGACGGCGCGGCGCAGCGCCTGCTCGATGCGGGTGACGCGCTTGGCCGCCTCTTCCATTTCGCGGGTATAGACGACGACCCGGCCGCGGCCGGATCGCTTGGCATGGTAAAGCGCCGTTTCGGCCTTGTTGATGAGGATCTCGGTGGTCTCGTCGCCGGAATAGAACAGCGAACAGCCGACGGAGGCCGACAGCCTCGCCGTGCGTTCGCCGACATCATACGGGGCCGACAGGATTTCGATCAGCATGCGCGACTTTTCGGCGGCCGCCTCCTCGCTGAACACCAGCGGATAGAGGAAGGCGAATTCGTCGGCGCCGATGCGGCAGACGGTGGAATGGCCGTCCATCGAGGCGCGCAGGCGCATCGCCACCTGGATCAGGATGTCGTCGCCGGCCTTGTGGCCGAACAGATCGTTGATCGGCTTGAATCCATCAAGGTCGAGAATGCCGACGGTGAAGGGCGCGGGATCGTCGGCACGGTCGCTGATCAGGCGATCGACCTTGTCGAAGAAGCGGCGATGGTTGCCAAGCCCGGTCAACGGATCGGTGAATGCCAGATCCGTGCTCTCCCTGTTTGCCTGACCGGTGCCAAACGAAGTTTGCATCGGTGTCCCTGTTTCTCGAAGTCGGAATTTATTTCCGAGACTGGCAGCAAACCCTTTAGGAAACGTATCGGGAAAATCGATTTTTCGCCGCTAGAGCGCGTTGCCCTCCGCAAAGCCGCCCGGGCTCAAGGGCGTCGTCGCTCAACCGGCGGGGCGAACGCGATAGAGCTCCAGCGGCGTGCCCTGGGTCTCCGCCACCGGTTCCAGCCAATCCGGCACGCTGCCATGCATCAGCCCGGCCAGAAAGCCGTCAGGCGCCTTGGTTGCGAGAAGCCTGGTTTCGGGATTGCCGCGGCAGAGCGCGACAATCCCGACGCGATGGTTTGCCACGACGGCTTTCGCGTCAGTGGCCGAGCCCAGCAAGGCATCGAATACGAGCAGGTTTCCGGCGACGTTGCGGTGGTAGGGCCCAGCGAGCGCGCGATGACCGGTAAAGGCCAGGATCGGCGAGCCGAGATTGGAGATGGCCAGCACCGTGGTGTCAGGCATGCGGGCGAGCGCGGCGAACGAGGCCTTGCTGTTGCAAGGTGCATCGATGCCGGCATTGGTGACGGCCGCACCGGTCTGGAAGGCGCTCGATGCCGCCTCGGCAGCGCTGGACCAAACCGCATTGACCGAGATCAGCCAGGCCGCGGCCATACGGAGCACGGAGCCGCCGGACGGGCTGTTTTCGGCGCGCTGCCGCCATTCGGCGATCCAGGCGCAAAGCGGGATCACCGCGAAGGCGATGGAGAAGGTCGAGCCGCGGACCTCCCAGGCACTGACCAGGAAAGCCATCACCAGCAGCGCGCCGACGAGACTGTCCTGCCGCCGCCAGCCGCCCTTGCCGAGGCGCAGCGCCATCAGGACGATCGCCACCAGCGGCGTCGCGAAGCGCGCCACCGCTCTGGCCGGATCGGCCGCGACGAGCTGGAATATCGACTGCGCTTCGTCGATATGACCGAGCCACATCTGCTGGAGGCGCGGGTCGAGGCCGGCATAGGGGGCAGCCAGGCATTGCGGGAACAGAAACATCACGACAAGGATAAGCACGAACGCCAGCAGGCCGAGCGAGACCAGGCGACGGCCGTACGTCGCATTGGCGGCGCCCCATGAGGCGATGACCGCAAGGCCGGCGCCGGCAAGCGCGGCAACCACGAACTGCACGGTCGAGAAGGTGTCGCACTGGGTCTGTCCCCATGCCGACGCCGGTATGGTGGTGATGTAAACAAGGGCCGAGACGGCGGTGACGCCCAAGCCAAAATCCCTGGCGATCAGCCTTTCGCCGCCACCGCTGACGAGGAACAGCAGGGCGACGATGGCGCCCAGGGTTCCAGCATAGGGGGCGCTTTCCATGCCGATCGCCAATGCCAGCGTGGCGCACGCGCCGGCAAACAGGGCGGCGGGCCGGTGGCGAGGTGCTTCGAGCAGCAAAGCCAGGCCGGCCAAGGTCAGCATCAGCTGGACATTGTGGTGATCGAGTGCGCCGGGCGAGAAGATTCCGAGATAATACAAAGCCGCTCCGCCGACCACCGCAGCGGGCAGGACCGCGTGCTCGCCGGCGAAAGCGCGCGCGGCGCGCATGATGGAGAACAGCGCGAGCCAGAATTGCAGGAGAGGCCAAAGCACCTGCACGACCTGCTCGCCCAAAGCGGCACTGCCCGTCAGGGCCGACAGGGCGAGCATGCCAAGCGCCAGCGGGGCGTCGAGCAGCCGCGACCAGTGCATGACGAAGCCACCCTCCAGCCCCATCCTGTACTGGTGCAGGTCGAACCAGCTCTGGCCGGCCAGGAGGTCGCGAACCTCCACCAGTTGCAGCAGGCTGTCATTGTCGCCGGCCGGGTTGGCCAGTTGCGGGAATCCGGCATGGAGATCGAGCGCCAGCAGCAGCAAGGCGGCAAGCAACGCAAACGCGATGTCGGACTTCCAGGTGGAAGCGCCGTTGCTGGCTGTGCTCATCCCCATCGCCCCTGGCAGGAATGCCGGGCCTTTCCGGCCAATCGACACTCGTACGGTCCGGCCTTAAACCTAGCCTTAACGGCTTCAATAAATAGTAAAACCGCCTGAACGCGCCTGACTTTCGGCGCGAACCGCGTGTGGCGGCGAGGCACCCGGAGAGGAAAATGCCGCAAGAGCTTCGCTACGAACCCACCATTGCCGTGCTCCTGCCTTGCTACAATGAGGAATTGACGATCGCCGAGGTGGTGCGGCGCTTCCGCGAGACGCTGCCTTTGGCAACGGTCTATGTTTACGACAACAATTCGCGCGACCTGACCGCGCTCAGGGCCCGTGCCGCCGGCGCCATCGTGGTGCGCGAACCGCGCCAGGGCAAGGGCAATGTGGTGCGGCGCATGTTCGCCGACATCGACGCCGACATTTACCTGATGGCCGACGGCGACGGCACCTATGCGCCGGAAGACGCGCCACAATTGATCAACACGCTTCTGACCGAGCGCTCCGACATGGTGGTGGGCACCCGCCGCGGCGTCACCAACGATGCCGGCAGGACCGGCCATGCCTTCGGCAACCGCGTCTTCAACAGCCTCTATAAAGGGCTGTTCGGCAGCGATTTCACCGACATCTTCTCGGGCTACCGGGTCTTCACCCGGCGCTTCGTCAAAAGCTTCCCGGCCGTCTCCGGCGGCTTCGAGATCGAGACCGAAATGTCGGTTCATGCTTCGCAGCTCAAATTGCCCGTCAGCGAGATCGCGCTCGATTACGGCAAGCGGCCGGACGGCTCGTCGTCGAAGCTTTCGACCTTTCGCGACGGCGCCAGGATCCTGTGGATGTTCGCCATGCTGATGAAGGAAACGCAACCGCTGCGTTTCTTCGGCGCCTTCGCCCTGGTCTTCCTGGTGTCGAGCCTGTTCCTGATGGCGCCTGTGCTGGTCGAATTCGCCGAGACCGGGCTGGTGCCGCGCATGCCGACATGGGTGCTGTCGGTCGGCCTGCTCTTGCTCTCGATGCTGGCTGGTGTGACTGGGGTGATCCTCGACTCGGTGTCGCGCGGCCGCGCCGAACAGAAGCGCATCTTCTACCTGTCGATGCCTTCGGGCCGCATAGAGCGGCGCGAGCGCGCCAGCGAGCCGACTGCCGCGAAGGCCGGCCCAGGCAAGACGCCTCGCGCCGCATGAAGCGGTGAGCCGTCTCGTCCGCTTCGTCTTTGCCGGCGGCATCGGCTTCGTCGCCGACGCGGCCGCCCTCTGGTTGCTGCTTGCGGTCACGCCGCTCGGCCCTTTCAGCGCCCGCATGCTGTCCATCGGCTTTGCACTCTGTGTCACCTGGCAGACAAACCGGCATCTGACCTTCTCGCCGTCGAGCCGCGGCTTGGTGCGGGAAGGCGTGCGCTATGGCAGCGTCGGCATCGCCACCAGCATCGCCAACTATCTGGTCTACTGCGCCATCCTTGTCGTCCTGCCGACAACCCCGCCATTGGCCGCCCTTGCTTTCGCTTCGCTGGCCGCCATGGGGCTGTCCTTTCTCGGCTATTCCAGGCTGGTCTTCGACCGCTAGCGGCGTGGCCCGATTGGCAGAAGGCGCCGGGACCCCTATATCGCTCTCTCATCGACCGTGCTGGGGACCTGCCATGAAGCTGAAAATCGCCGTCCAGATGGACCACATCTCCACCGTGTCGATCGCCGGAGACACTTCGTTCGCGCTGTCGCTGGAGGCGCAGCGGCGCGGCCATCAGCTCTACCACTACACGCCCGACCGGCTGTCGCTGCGCGACGGCAAGGTGTTCGCCCGCATCGAGGAGATGCAGGTACGCGACGAGAAGGGCAGCCACTATTCGCTGGGGGAGAAGGTGCGCACCGACCTGTCGGAGATGGACGTGATCCTGCTGAGACAGGATCCGCCCTTCGACATGAACTACATCACCACCACGCACATACTGGAGCGCATCCACCCCAGGACGCTGGTGGTCAACGACCCGGCCTGGGTGCGCAACAGCCCGGAAAAGATCTTCGTCACCGAGTTTCCCGACCTGATGCCGGAAACGCTGATCACCAAGGATCCCCAGGAGGTCGCCGCCTTCCGCAAGGAATTCGGCGACATCATCGTCAAGCCGCTCTACGGCAATGGCGGAGCGGGCATCTTCCACCTGCTGGAGGCCGACCGCAACCTCGCCTCGCTGCTCGAAATGTTCGGCCAGTTGTTCCGTGAGCCCTACATCGTGCAGCGCTACCTCAAGGACGTGCGCAAGGGCGACAAGCGCATCATCCTGATTGACGGCGAGCCGGTCGGGGCCATCAACCGGGTGCCGGCCGAGCACGATTCCCGCTCCAACATGCATGTCGGCGGCCGCGCCGAGAAGACCGAGCTGACCGAGCGCGAACGCGAGATCTGCGCCCGCATCGGGCCGGCACTGAGGGAACGTGGCTTCATCCTCGTCGGCATCGACGTGATCGGCGACTACATGACCGAGATCAACGTGACCTCGCCGACCGGCGTACGCGAAGTCAAGCGCTTCGGCGGCGCCGACATCGCCAGCCTGTTCTGGGACGCGGTGGAGGCCAAGCGGAAGTAGCCGTTTTCACTTTGTATTAACCATGTTCCGTTTTTGCAACCGGAGACAATCGAGCCGCAACTTAGGCGATTGCGCGTTCCTGTAATGTTCTTGATTTAACCGAGGAATTGTGATTGTGTCCGGCCCAGGCCCTTCGCGGCCTGATTGTAGAAGGCTTGGGGCAAACCCAGATCCGGGGACAAGACATGGTGGCGCGGGTTCGCACGGTTGCTTTCCAGGGCATCGAGGCCGTGCCGGTCGACGTGCAGGTGATGATCGCGCCCGGCAAGGTCAACATGCACATCGTCGGCCTGGCCGACAAGGCGGTTGCCGAAAGCCGCGAACGGGTGCAGGCGGCGCTGCACGCGTCGGGCCTGTCGATGCCGTCCAAGAAAGTCACGGTCAATCTGGCGCCCGCCGACCTGCCCAAGGAGGGCAGCCACTACGATTTGCCGATCGCGCTCGGCCTGATGGCGGCGCTTGGCGCCATTCCGGGCGACATGCTGGCCGGTTATGTCGTGCTTGGCGAACTCTCGCTCGACGGCACCATTGCCGCGGTCGCCGGCGCCTTGCCGGCCGCGATCGGCGCGAATTCCGAAGGCAAGGGCCTGATCTGCCCCTTCGCCTGCGGCCCCGAAGCCGCCTGGGCCGGCAAGGACTTCGACATACTCGCGCCGCGCAGCCTGATCGCCATCGCCAATCATTTTCGCGGCACGCAGGTGCTGTCGCGGCCTGAAGCCGGCATCCATGCCGCGGCGCGCGACCTGCCCGATCTTGCCGACATCAAGGGCCAGGAAACCGCCAAGCGGGCACTGGAGGTGGCGGCGGCCGGCGGGCACAACCTGCTCATGGTCGGCCCGCCCGGATCGGGAAAGTCGATGCTGGCGCAGCGGCTGCCGTCGATCCTGCCGCCGCTGGCGCCGAAGGAATTGCTCGAAGTATCGATGATCGCCTCCGTCGCCGGCGAGCTCGGCGAGGGCAAGCTGACCGACCGGCGGCCGTTCCGCGCGCCGCACCATTCGGCCTCGATGGCGGCGATGGTCGGCGGCGGCATCCGGGCGCGGCCGGGCGAAGTGTCGCTTGCGCACCACGGCGTGCTGTTCCTCGACGAATTTCCCGAATTCACGCCGCAGACGCTCGACGCGTTGCGCCAGCCGCTCGAGACCGGCGACTGCATGATCGCGCGCGCCAACCACCGCGTCACCTATCCGGCGCGCATCCAGCTTGTGGCGGCGATGAACCCGTGCCGCTGCGGCATGGCCGGCGAGCCCGGCTATCGCTGCCTGCGCGGCGAACGCTGCCGCACCGATTACCAGGCGCGCATCTCGGGACCGCTGCTCGACCGCATCGATCTCAGGATCGAGGTGCCGGCGGTCTCGGCCAGCGACCTGATCCGGCCCGACCGGGCGGAGAAGAGCGCCGACGTGGCGCTGCGCGTGGCGCGTGCCCGCACCCTCCAGCGCGAGCGTTTCGAACGGCTCGGCGTCACCAGCGCCACCACAAACGCGCATTGCGCGCCGGCGGTCATCGAGGAGATCGCCATGCCCGACGCATCGGGCCTGTCGCTGCTCAAGGACGCCAGCGAAAAGCTCGCCTTCTCGGCGCGGGCCTATCACCGCGTGCTGAAGGTGGCGAGAACACTGGCCGATCTCGACGCCAGCGAGACCGTCGGCCGCATTCACTTGGCCGAAGCGATCTCCTACCGGATGAGTTCGGAGCGAGTGGCGCAGGCGGCGTAGTTCGCGCTGCTTCGAGAGGAGGGAAGCGGAACGCCTGCCGGCTTCAACTCTCCGGTTCAGGCCGCTCCCTTCGCCTTCAGTTCCAGCCTCCGCGCGTGCAGCACCGGTTCGGTGTAGCCGTTGGGCTGGATGCGGCCTTTGAAGACGAGGTCGCAGGCGGCCTGGAAGGCGACGGAGCCGTCGAAATCGGCGGCCATCGGCCGGTAGAGCGGGTCGCCTTGGTTCTGCTGGTCGACGATATCAGCCATGCGCCTCATCGTTTCCATCACCTGGTCGGCCGTGCAGACGCCATGGTGCAGCCAGTTGGCGATGTGCTGCGAGGAGATGCGCAGCGTGGCGCGGTCCTCCATCAGGCCGACATCGTTGATATCGGGCACTTTCGAGCAGCCGACGCCCTGGTCGATCCAGCGCACGACATAGCCCAGAATGCCTTGCGCATTGTTGTCGAGTTCCGCCTGGATGTCGGCCGGAGACCAGTTGGGCCGCACCGCGACCGGCGCCGACAGGATGTCGTCGAGCTTGGCCTTCGGCCGGCTCTTCAGCGCCGCCTGGACGGCGTGGACATCGACCTTGTGATAGTGGGTGGCGTGCAGCGTCGCCGCGGTCGGCGAAGGCACCCAGGCGGTGTTGGCGCCGGCCCTGGGGTGGGCGATCTTCTCGGTGAGCATCGCCGCCATCAAATCCGGCATCGCCCACATGCCCTTGCCGATCTGGGCATGGCCGGCAAGCCCGCATTCCAGCCCGGTGTCGACATTCCAGGCCTCGTAGGCGGAAATCCAGGCGGCCTGCTTCATGTCGCCCTTGCGGATCATCGGGCCGGCTTCCATCGAGGTGTGGATCTCGTCGCCGGTGCGGTCGAGGAAGCCTGTGTTGATGAACACGACGCGCTCCCTGGCGGCGCGGATCGCCTCCTTGAGGTTGACGGTGGTGCGCCGCTCCTCGTCCATGATGCCCATCTTGACGGTATTCTGGTCCATGCCGAGCAGGGCCTCGACGCGATCGAATATCTCGACGGCGAAGGCGACTTCCTCGGGTCCATGCATCTTGGGCTTCACGACATACATCGAGCCCGCGCGGGAATTGGCGCGGCGGCCGTTCGGCCCGATATCGTGCAGCGCGATCAGCGCGGTCAGCGCGGTGTCCATGATGCCTTCCGGCACCTCGTTGCCGTCTCGGTCCGTTATCGCCGGATTGGTCATGAGGTGGCCGACATTCCTGACCAGCATCAGCGAGCGGCCGGGCAGCGTCACCGTGCCACCATTGGGCGAGGTATAGGACCGATCGGGGTTGAGCTTGCGGACAAAGGTCCGGCCGCCCTTGGTGATCTCTTCGGCCAGGTCGCCTTTCATCAGGCCGAGCCAGTTGCGGTAGACGACGACCTTGTCCTGCGCATCCACCGCCGCGACCGAATCCTCGCAGTCCTGGATGGTGGTCAGCGCCGATTCCAGGATGATGTCGGCGATGCCGGCCGGATCGGTGCGGCCGATCTGGTTGTCGCGGTCGATCAATATCTCGATATGCAGGCCGTTGCTGACCAGCAGCACGGCTTGCGGGTTGGCGGCATCGCCGCGATAGGCGACGAACTGCCTGACATCGGCAAGGGTGGTCGAGCCGGCGCCGGCGCTGAGCCGCAGCGCGCCATTGGCCAGCGAAAGGCCGTTGACGCCGGCCCATTTGCCCGATGTGAGCGGCACCGACTGGTCGAGAAAGTCCTTGGCCCAGGCGACGACTTTCGCACCGCGCGCGGGGTTGAAGCCCTTGCCCTTCCCGGCGCCGTCCGTCTCGGGAATCGCGTCGGTGCCGTAAAGCGCATCATAGAGCGAGCCCCAGCGGGCATTGGCGGCGTTGAGCGCATAGCGCGCATTCATCACCGGCACCACAAGCTGCGGCCCGGCGACGACGGCGATCTCGGGATCGACCTTTTCGGTCGTCACCGAGAAGGACGGGCCTTCGGGGACGAGATAGCCGATCTCCTTCAGGAAGGTTTTGTAGGCTTCCATGTCGACCGGCGCGCCATTGGCGCGATACCAGTCATCGAGCTTTTCCTGGATAGCGTCGCGCTTTGCCAGCAGTGCCCGGTTCTTCGGCGCGAGGTCGTGGACGATGGCCGAAAAGCCGTTCCAGAATTTGTCCGGATCGATGCCGGTGCCCGGAGCGGCCTCGTTGACAACGAAGTCATGAAGTTCGCGGGCGATCCGCAATCCGGCGATTTCGACGCGATCGGTCATCAGGCTGCTCCAGATGAAAGGCTTTCGCGGGCCTTTGGCATGTTGGGAGTGCAGGGTCAATTCAGCTTAGGGTGAAGGCAAGGCAGGTAGGCGCGGTTTTTAGGCTTGGTGCCGGCGGCGACGCTGCCAATCTCCCCCCAAGTGGGGGAGATTACACCCTCCATCACACCGCGATCCGTGGCCTGCCCGAAGCCACCGCCACCACATGCGCCTCGATGAACATACGCTGGGCTTCGACGGTGGAGACGCGGAATTCGGTCGCGACATCGATCTCGGCGCTGTCAGTGCCGGCATCCCTGGCGCGCTGCGCAGCGATGCTGCGCACATCGGCCTCGGCGGCCGCGATCGCCGCCGCCTCGTCGAGGAAATCGCGCACGGTTTCGCCCGAGGCAAGACGGAACAGACCTTCCTTGGGCTGGCTGACGCGCGCCTCCGCCGATACCCGGACCTGGCCGACAACGGCGCCGAGCGCGTTGGCGACGTCGGTGTCATCAGGCACCACGCAGTCATTGCCGACCAATGGCGGGAGTCCGGCATAGTGCAGCGGCGCGGAGGCACCGAGGCCGATCACCGGCCGGTCGAGCGCGACGCTCAGGCGCGCAATGCCGGGATGCGCGTCGACGGCGCGCTGCACCAGCGCATGCGCCACGGTGGACGCACCGTCGAGCCCGTCCTCGGCGAAGGCGGTTTGAAGGATATATTCGGCCGACCAGCGCGTCAGCGCGGCCAGCACGCGCTCCGAAATCGCCTCGGGAGAGGCCGCGATCGCCTGGCCGCGGCCGTCGCGCTTGCGGGCAAACAGCTCTGCGCCGAGGCGGGCGGCCGCGGCATCCCAGTTCGCCTGCTTGCCAAGCACATGCGCCGCATCCGACGGGGTGAAACCTGAAATGTGCACCAGCCCGCGCGACACCAGGCGGTTCAGGGTAGCGTTCTGGGCATTCGAGGTCAAAAGCCTGTCGAGGGGCAAGGGCATTGCGCCGATCGCTTCATAGAGCCTTGCTTCCGGAGCCGTCAGCCCGGCGGCAAGACGGTCGGGCACGCCGGTGCGCACCGCGAAACGGCCGTCCATGCGGCCGGTGTTCGGCGCGCGCAGCTGGCGCTCGAGTTCCGCCAGAACCGCCTCGCGATGCACCATGCCGGCCAGCGCCAGCGGCACCAGCCGGCGCGGTCCAAGCAGGAGCCTGGGGTTGAGAGCGCCGTCTTCCAACGCCACTTCGGAATCGCCGCCGAGGCCGAAGGTGCGCATGGCGACGGCCTCGACCATGGTGCGAAAGCCGCCGACGGTGGCGCCTTCCGGATCGAGCCGCGGCCGTCCCTTGTCGAGCACCGCAACGTCGGTGGTGGTGCCGCCGATGTCGGAAACCACCGCGTTTTCCAATCCGGTCATGTGGTGCGCGCCGACCAGGCTGGCGGCCGGGCCGGAGAGAATGGTCTCGATCGGCCGCTGGCGGGCGAACGCCGCCGACACCAGCGCACCGTCGCCGCGCACCACCATCAGGGGCGCGGCGATGCCGCGCGCCTCGAGAAAGCCTTCGGTCGCCGCCACCAGCCGGTCGATCATCGAGATCAGCCGGGCGTTGAGCAGCGTCGTCAGCGCCCGGCGCGGGCCGCCGAGCTTGGCCGACAATTCATGGCTCGCGGTGACCGGCAGGCCGGTTTTCTCCCGGATCAGCTCGCGGGCGGCGATCTCGTGCGCCGGGTTGCGGGTGGCGAAATAGGCGCAGACGGCAAAGCCCGAGACCGAGCCGCCGAGTCCGGGCAGCGCCGCCTCGAGCCCGGACAGGTCGAGCTTGGCGGTATTGCCGTGCACATCATGACCGCCAGGGCAGAACACGACCGGATCGGTGCCCAATGCCGCCTTCAGCCCATCGCGGGCAAGGTCCGCCTCGGAAAAGCCGATCATCACCAGCGCGACGCGGCCGCCCTGGCCCTCGACCAGCGCGTTGGTGGCAAGCGTCGTCGACATGGAGACAAGCTTGATGGCGGCCGGATCGGTGACCGCTTTTTCCAGAACCGCGTCGACGGCGCCGGAAATGCCGACGGCGAGATCGTGCCTGGTGGTCAGAGCCTTGGCCTTGGCCAGCACCTTTCCCTTGTTCGGCCCGCTCTGCGGGCCTTCGGTTTCGGACCACAGCACGGCATCGGTATAGGTGCCGCCGGTGTCGATGCCGAGGAAAAGAGGTTTTGGCTTGGTCTTGGTGGTCATTTTTTAGCAGGTCCGGACGAGCAGATTTCTCTGACCCAGCCCTTAGCCGATACGGACGGGCTGATAAAGCAGCGAGCGCTGGGCCACGGGAAGAGTTCGATCTCCCCCCTCGTGGGGGAGATGGCCGGCAGGCCAGAGGGGGGCGCTGTCCCGCCTACCTTCTGCGGTTACGGCCCCTCCAGCGGATTGGTCGACGACGCATCTGCAAGCCCGACCGTATTCACAATGCGCTGGCAGACGTTGTCGATGTTGCGGACGACATCGTCATTCCAGAAGCGCAGGACGTTTGCGCGATACGTTGGAGACAATAGGGTATGAGGCATTGTGATGCTCGGTGCCCGGTGGCTATTGCGGTTCGCGCTCTACGGCGCCCCCCTCTGTCCTGCCGGACATCTCCCCCACGAGGGGGGAGATTGGCAGCTTCAATGGCAGGGTCAACCTACCCCACGAACCCAACCTTTTTATGCGACCCATCGCAATACGGCTTGTTCGCCGAATGGCCGCAGCGGCATAGGAAGGCGCGTTGCGTGCGGTCGACCGTGTGGCCGGTGCCGGTGACGATTTCGACATTGCCTTCGAGCTTGAGCGGCCCGTCTTTCGTCGGCGTCACCTTGAGTGGCCCGTCGCGCGCGTCCAGCGCCGGCGTGTCCTTCAGCGCCGGCTCGCCGGTGGCGGCAAACCCTGATTTGTTGTGGCTGCCGTCGCAGAACGGCTTGTTCTGCGACGCGCCGCAGCGGCAGAGCGTGGCGCGGTGTAACGTCTCGCCGTCGAGCATAATCTCGGCGTGGACGGCCAGCGGGCCGTTTTCCCTGATGCGCACGGTGTTGACCACCGGCGGCCTTTCCTGCGGCCCGCCATCCTTCCTGACATAGGTAATGGCGCCTGACGGGCAGCTTTCGGCAATGGCGACGATCTTCTCGACGCTGGCCGCGTCGGGATGGATCCACTCTCCCGGCGCGTTCGGCACGAAGACATGCGGATCGCCCAGCACGCAATTGCGCGAATGGATGCAGCGCCGGCCGGCAAAGCCGACGTCTATCTTCTCGCCCTCGACCGGACCTGCCATCGCCTTGCTCCTGTTGCCTGACGCACGCCGCCTGGATGCGGCGTGCTTTGGGTGCTGTTCTTGCAGGCTATGCCCCAGGCAGGAAAAGCGTCAAGCTGGCAAGCCGGTCAGGGAACCAGTTCGATCTCCTCGGTCTCGCCGCCGCTGCAGGTATAGCAGCAATCGTCGCATTTTTCCTTGTCGCCGGGGCCGACGCCCCAATAGGTGCCTTCGTCGCCGTCGACCCAGGCGCCGTAGCAGATCGATTCGCCCTCGTCGCAGGAGACCGGCAATTGCCTGGTCTCGCCGTCATCGAGGTAGAAATCCTTGCCGTTGCCCGGCCACACATAGTCGCGGTCCTGGCTGTAGAGCTCGAGGCGCATGGCATTGGGATGGCTGTTCTTGATGGCGAAGGTGACGTCGCCGGCATGGGCCGATGGCACCAGCAGCATGGCAAGAGACAGCGCGGCCAGCGAGCGGCGCGCATAGGCGTAGAACATGATATCCCCCAAAAATAAACGGCCCACCCGGCCGCCTTGCGGGCATTGCACGGGGCGAGCGATCGCTAAAGGGGGCGACCGCGACAATCCCGGACTAATTTTGGGGAGATTGGCGCTACTCCACCAGGTCGACGGTCTCGGTCGAATGGTGCACGCAGATGAAACAGCAATCGTCGCAGGGCCGGTCGTTGTCCGGGCCGACGCCGGCCGAGATGGCGTCATTGCCGTTGACCCACGCGCCGTAGCAGATGCGTTCGCCCTCATTGCACGAAATCGGCACCGATTTGCGTGAGCCGGGATCGATCAGGAACACCTTGTCGTCGCCCGGCCAGACCGTTTCGCGGTCGCGACTGAACAGTTCGACCGCAACGGCCTGCCCGCGCTGGTTCTTGACGAAGAAAGCCATGTCGGCCGCCCCGGCCGAGGTGGCGAAGACCAATGCCGCGAGTGTGGCCGCGCGAAAGAGCGTCACGATTGGACCTTTCGAATCATGCCGGCAGACTCGCATGGCCGCCGCGAACTAGGAAGCCGCCTCCGCCGCGATCTGGCGTCCCAGCCGCAGCGTTTCCCGCACCAGCAGGTGAAGATCGTCGCGCCGGGTCCGGTGGTTGGTGATCGCCACGCGCAGGCAATGCTGGCCTTGCACCGTCGTGTCCGACAGTGCCGCAATGCCTTGTTCCTGCAAACGCAGCATGATCTCCGTGTTGAACCGCTTAAGCTCCTCGCCGGACGCCCCGGCAAGCCGATGCCGGAAGCAGACGATGTTGATCGTGGTCGGCGCCATCAGCACCAGCGACGGCTCGTCCTCGATCAGTCCGGCGAGATAGGCCGCTTGCGCGATGTTCTGGTCGATCAGGCGGCCGAATTTGTCGATGCCATGCTCCTTCAGCGCCATCCATACTTTGAGCGCGCGAAAGCCGCGCGACGTCTGCAAACCATAGTCGTGCAGCCATTCGCCGGAGGCGAGACCACGCGGCGTCGATTCCAGATATTCGGGCGTCACGGCGAAGGTACGGCGATGCGCGAGGGCGTCCCTGACCAGGGCGCAGCCGGCCTCGAACGGCGCGTGCAGCCATTTGTGCGGATCGAGCGCGATCGAATCGGCCCATTCGATGCCGGCGACGCGATGGGCGTTCTGCGGAGCGATGGCGACCAGGGCGCCGATGCAGCCATCGACATGGAACCAGAGCTCTTCCTCATGCGCCAGCTTGGCAAGCGCCCGCAGATCGTCGATCGCTCCGGTGTTGACGGTGCCGGCATTGCCGATGACGCAGGCCGGTTTGAAGCCCGCCTGGCGGTCCTCGGCAATTGCCGCCCGCAAGGCGGCGATGTCGATGCGCAGCCCGGAATCGGTCGGTATTCGCCGCAAGGCCCGGTTGCCGAGGCCGAGCGCCTCCATGGCCTTGCGGTGACAGGAATGGAGCTGGTCCGAGCCATAATAGCGCAGGGGCTTCTCGATGGCGGCAACGCCGTGCTCGCGCACGTCGATGCCGGCCTTGACGTTACGCGCCACCGTCAGCCCGATCATGTTGGCCATCGAACCGCCGCTGACCAGCGTGCCGCTGGCCGAGACGGGAAACCCCAGCATTTGCTTGCACCAGTTGACGACCTGGCAGTCCATCAGCCCGGCGGCATGGTTGCCGCCGCCGAGGTTGGAACCCTGGATCGCCGCCAGGAAATCGCCGAGCGCGCCGGTGAAGTTGCTCGAGCCCATGTACCAGGCCCAGAAGCGAGGATGGATGTTGCCCATCGGGTATGACATCACGGTGCGGGAGACCTCGCCATAGACGGCGGCTAGCCGCGCCGGCGTTCGCGGCAGGGGTGCGGCGAAGACCTCCCTCACGTCAGCCGGCACCTCCCGCCAGACCGGACGGTCGCGCACGTCGCGCAGATAGTCGACGGCATCGTCGATGACCCGGTGCGACAGGGCCTGCACATCGGCCCAGTCCAGGGGGTCAAGCGTCTCCTCGGCCACAGTGCCAGGGGTTTCCCGCGCGACGTCCATGACAGCCTCCCGTCAAGTCGCCGGGAACTGGCAGCCGGGCGTCGAGCGCGACAGCGCCGTCTCGTCGGCGTCCATCTCGGCATCGATGCCGTCGAACAGCGGCGTCGTCATGTAGCGTTCGCCGGTGTCGGGCAGCATGCACAGGATCACCGATCCGGCCGGCGCCTCCTCGGCGACCTGCCGCGCCACGGCGAAGGTGGCGCCGCCGGAAATGCCGGTGAAGATGCCTTCCTTCCGCGCCAGCGCCTTGGCCCATTTGATGCCCTCGGGCCCGGCAATCGGCATCACCTCGTCATAGAGGCCGGCATCGACCGCTTCCTGCAGCACGTTGGGGATGAAATCAGGCGTCCAGCCCTGGATCGGATGCGGCTCGAAGGCCGGATGGCTGGCGGCGGGCGCCCCGTCGGCGCCGCGCTGCTGCGCCTTGCCGCTGCCGATGAGCTGGGCGTTGGCCGGCTCGGACAGGATGATACGGACATCCGGCCGCTCACGGCGCAGCACGCGCGCCACGCCGACCACGGTGCCGCCAGTGCCGTAGCCGGTGACGAAGCAATCGAGCCGCGAGCCGGCGAAATCATTGATGATCTCGCGCGCCGTCGTCGCCTCGTGGATGGCGGCGTTGGCCCTGGTTTCGAACTGTCGCGCCAGGAACCAGCCATTGGCCTCGGCCAGCTCCACGGCCTTCTTGTACATGCCGAACCCCTTTTCGGCGCGCGGCGTCAGCACCACCTTGGCACCCAGCATGCGCATCAGCTTGCGGCGCTCGACGGAAAAACTGTCGGCCATGGTGACGACCAGCGGATAGGCTTTCTGCGCGCAGACCATGGCGAGCCCGATGCCGGTGTTGCCGCTGGTGGCCTCGACGATGGTCTGGCCCGGCTTCAACGCGCCGCTGCGCTCGCCCTCCTCGATGATGTTGAGCGCCAGCCGGTCCTTCACCGAGGCAGCCGGGTTGAAGAACTCGGCCTTGACGTAGATCGTCGCGTGGGCCGGGCCAAGATTGTTGATGCGGATGACCGGCGTGTCGCCGACCGTGTCCAAAATGCTGTCGAACAGGCGGCCGCGGCCGGCCGTGGTTCTGATTCTTGCTTGCTGCAACATGTCTGGTCTCCTCGTCTGTGTTGGTACCTTGCGGTCACGGGCCGGTTACAAACCGGCGGCTTGGGCGGCGAGGTTTCGAGACCTTGCCGCGCTAGGGTCGCTCGACGTGCCGGCAATGCGGCTGCCCGCATCCCGGCGCGCAACTCGCAACCGGGTGCGTTCAGGCCGTGTTCGGTGATAAACGAGGGCCGACCGGCCAACGTGGGAGGAAGCGTGGGAGCAAGCGTGGAAATGCACGTGGAATCCGCTCGACCGAGCCTGGATCGCGGTAAGCCCGCTCTTGCCGTGCGCCTGCTCGGGCCGTTTGCGGTCGTGCGCGATGGCGTGCGGGCCGAATTGCCGGCATCGCGCAAGCTGCGCGCGCTGCTTGCCTATCTGGCGCTGGCGCCGCATCCGGTCGGACGCGCTCGGCTGTGCGAGCTCTTGTGGGATGTTCCGAACGACCCCAGGGGCGAGTTGCGTTGGTGCCTCAGCAAGCTTCGCGCCGTCCTCGACGAGCCGGGGCACCGTCGGGTCGAGACACAGGACGACACGGTCGCATTGCGCCTCGACGGCTGTTTCGTCGACGCGCTGGAGGTTAGCGCCGCCGCCGCGCAAGGGATCGCCTCCCTCGACGCGGAGCGCCTGCGATCGCTGTCGGAGCTGTTCGCCGGCGACTTTCTCGACGGTCTGGAGCTCGACCGCAGTCCGTTTTTCGAGAGTTGGCTGATCGCGCAGCGCCGCCGCTTCCAGTCGTCTCACGCCGCCGTGCTGGAGCACCTTGTCGCGGCGGTTCCGCCCGGTTCGGAGGCGGCAGCAGCCGGTCTTGACCGATGGGTGGAGCTGGCGCCGTTCGACGGCCGCGCGCATCTGGCGCTGCTCACGCATCTGGCCGGGCGCGGCGCCATCGGCGCGGCCGAGCAGCACCTGACGGCGACGGCGCAATTGTTCCAATCGGAAGGGTTGGACTTCGGACCGGTGCGCGCGGCCTGGCAGGCGCTGCGCGACAAGCCAGCGGAAGATCGGCCAGCGGAAGATCGGCCGGCGATAGATCGGCCGGCTGTAGATCGGCTTTCGGCACAGCCCGCCGGCATCGCGGCATCGCCGCCGTCGCCCGCCCCAGTGGGCGTGGAGCCCAGCCACGCCTCGCTGGCGGTGATGCCGTTCGTCGAGACTGCCGGCCCTTGCGGCACGCGCGGCGGGATCGCCGACGGGCTGACCCATGACATCATCACGCGTCTGGCCAAGCTCAGGGATTTCTTCGTCATCGCGCGCGGCTCGGTCTTCGCGCTCGCCGAGAAAAACATCGCGCCGCAGGAAGCGGGGCGGCAGCTGAATGTGGACTATGTCGCCACCGGCACGGTGGGCACCGTGGCCGGCCGCGTCATCATCGCCGTCGAGCTCATCGAGGTTCGCACGGCCAGGATCGTCTGGGCCGAGAGCTTCGAGCGCCGGGCCGACGACCTCTTCGGCGTGCTCGACGATATCGGCAACGCGATCGTCTCGTCTATCTCGGCCGAGATCGAGACGGTCGAGCGCAACCGCGCCATGCTGAAGGCGCCCAACTCGCTCAACGCCTGGGAGGCCTATCACCGCGGCCTCTGGCACATGTACCGCTTCACCCAGCCGGAAAACGAGTTGGCGCAGCATTTCTTCAGCGTGGCGACGGCGCTCGACCCGACCTTCGCCCGCGCCCATGCCGGCCTGTCCTTCACCCATTGGCAAAGCGCTTTTCAGCGCTGGGGCGACCGCGACCACGAAAGCGCGCTAGCCTACGAGACAGCGGGGCACAGCCTCCTGGTCGACGAACAGAACCCTGCCGCGCACTGGGCGATGGGCCGGGCGCTGTGGCTGCGCGGCGAACAGGACGGATCGCTCTTCGAATTGGAACGGGCAGTGGAGCTCAGCCCCAATTTCGCGCTCGGCCACTATGCGCTGTCCTTCGTCCACTCGCAGTCAGGCGATCCGGAGGCGGCGATCGGCTCTTCCGACCATTCGCGCCATCTCAGCCCTTTCGACCCGCTGCTGTTCGGCATGCTGGGCGCGCGCGCCATGTCGCATGTGCGGCTCGGCCAGTTCGAGGAAGCGGCAGAATGGGCGCTGAAGGCGGCGGCGCGGCCCAATGCCCATGCCATCATCCTGGCGATCGCAGCACACTGCCTGGCGCTGGCCCGGCGGCTCGACGAGGCACGCAATTTCGCCGCCGCCCTTCGCAAGGCGCTGCCGGACTACCGCGCCGACGATTTCATCGGCACGTTCCGTTTCGAGGCGGACGCGGAGGCATTGTTCCGGCAAGGCGCAAAGCGGATCGGATTGAACTGAACCAGCGCAATTCCCGCCGGTTAACGATTTCGGAAGGGGTTGTTTAACCGTTCGTCGCTATGTCAGCGCCCGGGAGGGGCATGACAGAGAGTGTATGATGAGCGACAGCCCTGACAAGCGCAATGAATGGCGCGCCATTCTTTACGTGCAAGCCCGCGTGGCGGTCCTGTTCGTCCCGGTCGTCGCCAGCCTGCTGATCATCGCCGCACTTGCCGGCAACGACCGCAAATCCGTTCCCGCCATCGACCGGACGGTGACAGGCTCCGTGCGATAAGGGCACGGTCATCGACAGCGCACGTTTCCCGGCGGGCGTGCGCATGATGTCGGGCAAATCCCTGCGGCTTTCTGTTGGCAGGAATGACGATGCGATCGGTCGCACAGGCAACAAAAAAGCCCGGACGAGCCGGGCTTTTTTGTTGGGTCTCTGAATCGTCGAACGGTGCGAAACGGGAATTTGGTGCCCAGCTGGGCTGAGCGGCGCGACGACGACATGGAAGCGGCAGCGAGCACCGCCTCTTGCCGCTTTGCGGCAGAAACTCCGTAAGGCAAGCCGTCTTCCCGAATGAACCTGATCGAAGGGTCCTCGGCCATCTTAGGGCTAATGCGGAGCTATGCGCAGAGCGAGAGCAGCTATCAACATATTATCTGACATCCGACATCGCGGAGACCGGCAACAGGACAGCGGGGCTGTCCTGTTGGCCTCTTCGCCCGTACGGCCTCGCGTCGGCGACGGTCGGATCCGGGTCCGACTACATGCTGCCCGACCTCGCCTATTTCAGCACCGCCCAATCCACCAATCCGTGCTCTTTGACCACCTCGATCTGGTCGGGCACTGTGTGCTGACAAAATATGACAAGGTTACCGCAAGCGTAGCGGGCATTTGGGACAAGAATGCCGGACGGATCATTCGCCTCCATTGACCCCAGGAAGTGAGCGGCCTCACCGACCTGCTGACAAGTTGGATATTCAGCTTTCCGGTAAAGGTAGTCTAAGCGTCCAAAGTTTGCGATATCGACACCAAGACGTGCCAACAAGTGACGATCAGAGAGGTCGTAAATTCCGTTGAGAGAGACCTCAATTTCATAGAGAGTGTAACGTAGCTTGGAGGGGAAAACTGGTTGCCCTGCTTTGAGGTGAAAGTACATCTCAGCAATCGCACCCCTGCGCTCCAGCGATGTGTAGAGTACTTCGAATTGTCCGGTATCCCAGCGATTTCCTGCGGAGGAACCCTCGCAGGGATCACGTCCCTCGCGAACGACGCGCCAAACGCGCCCCTGATACGATGTAACAGGTAATTCTTCCATCGAGTCGATTAGTCGACTGTCTCGCGGAGGGAACCGGTTCAAGGTTAGAGATACCCATTAGAATCGAGTCGGTTCAATACATTTAACACATCAATGGTACGACCACTATGGATGAGATCAACCGCACGTTCATCCCCCAACTGAGGGTGTCGTGAATACAGCCAAGTACGGATTTCTTCCTCGGTATAGTAATCTTGCAACCGTCGCACGACGTAAACAAGGTCAGAGAGCACCATCTCATTACGCGGCTGAGGTCTGGCTAGGCCCGTACGCCAACGAGACACGGTCGCCTTCGATACTTGCGTCAAGTTAGCAATGTCCGTTCCTCGCAAGCCTCCAGCCTGCTCGATTTCCTCCAAGCTGCGTGCGATAGAATTGGCAGTTGAGTTGCTCATGGCCTCTGCCCACGTTTTTCATGTTCTTCAAGGCGCGATAGCCGCTGTACAGGGCGCGCTACGGGACCGAGATCAACCAGACGCTCAGACAACTCTGTCAGAGAATTCGATTGACGACTCAATTGCTTGTGATGATCTCCCATCCGTTTCATCAGTTTGTCGACATCCACATCTTTGGCTTTCGCAATCTCCGGATTGGGTATTAAGTTCTTGATTTGTTGCATACGTTCAACGGCCGGCTCGACTCGTCGTTCAACGAAATCCTTTGGCCTGTGCAAATTCGGCACGTTTGCCAAAGCTTCGAAATTGGTTACAGCCTCTTTGGAGGCGAGTATCTTAGGATCATTGGTGACATCGCTTGGCGTTCGAACGCCCGGCAAGGCAACACTTGGAGACAAGAGACGCTTTGCGCTCTTAGCCGACAGCAATGTTTCATACTCGTTCAGCGTCAGAGATTTATTGATCAACGAGAGATTTATTCTCGCCGCCCGCCCGCCCGGTTTATCCGGGTCGCGCTTCTTGGCAGGCTTGTCCCACGGGCGAGCATCAAAACGCTCGCATTCCGCGATACCATGAGCGAAGCCGGACGATGCGCCGAGTGCCATCACCGCCTCGCCAACGAGACCACCGAGGTAGTCGTTAATGATGGGCTTTCCAAGGTTATGAAATTGCACAAGTGAAGAAATGAACGCCACTAGAGGCTGCGCGGCGGAATCATTGCCAAAGCCAGAGGCACGAATCCACAGATTATCGAAAGGCAAATCAGACAGAGCGTGCATGATCTTCAGCCGCATCTCGGGATCGTTCAGCATGAGATGTGGTAGGATCAATAAGTAATCTATCGCGATATTTTTACCACCCTCATGGTCAAGCGCCCTGCGCAACTCAGAACAAGAGCCACGATCAATGTCCAGCCAATTGAGCCCATTTTCCGGGTGAAGGAAGTGGCCGGGGGACAGTACAGCATCGACATCATACTCAACTGCACACCGAGCAATCTGGCCAAAGATGTCGCCGGGATGGCCACGCAGAAAGCAAGGCGCAGTCACCAGTTGACCCCCGGCCACTTGCGACCATGGTGCATCTTTTGCGCTCCCGCCAAACTTGCTCAGCGCTGCCAATTCGGCAGCTTTGGTGTCGAGCACGATCTCTCTGCCGGCTTCTTTGAACTGTTTAATCTCACTCTTCAAATATCGTAGGCGGGATGCGTCAATTACAACCCGTTTTGCGGCAAGGTGCCCTTCCGCGAAAAGGCTTGCCGTTCGCTTGTGCGACACCTCCCCAAGCCTAACGAACTGCGCGAGCGGCTCCACCGGCGGTGACTTCTGCGGAAACTGAACGATGTCGGCGCTCATGGTCGCTTGTTCCGTATTGGTTTCAGAACTTGAATATATGAAACCGGTACGGAACAGTCAAGAGAGATTCCCGTCCCGAACTATCGTGCTTGCGCCGCGCAGCGTGATCGAGAGCGAATTACGCAGCGCTGTTCTGAAGCTCCTACCAATCGTGTTATGCCATCGTCAGAATGAGCGGAACCGATTGGAAGGAAAGTTGGGAGTGGTAAAGTTCATGGAAGTGGCTTCGACGCCCGATGTATTGATGGGCGTAAAAGCCGTGTGGGGTCGCTCGAGCGAGCCGGTTATGTGCTTTGGGTCCCATGGCAACGCAGCACTTAAAGACAGGGCTCATTTCTCCCTCGCCCGAACTACAGCGGAACGGTCGATTGATCAGCCGTATTTCCTTACAATTGGAGGGGGCGATCAAGTCCCTGACGACCTGCGTGGCCGCGTATTGGAACTTGTCAGATCAACTGGGGTCTACGGCGAGACCACCGCATTTGTGCGCGATGACGAGTTGAAGGCCCGTCTTGCCCAATGGCCGGTGGCGGTTATCATCTCCGAAGTATACTCTGTTGTCGGCGAGCCTCGTCTTGTCCAAGATCTTGGCCAGCCAGATCATCGTGTTCTTACCAACGCCTTCGACCGCGTTAAGCAAGATGACGCCCAGATCCGTCTGCTATGGGAGGCCCTAAAGGACCGGGAGATTGAGAGGCGATGGGAGATAGCGCTTCCATCTGGTTTTCGAGATCCGGGTCGCGTACAGATGTTTGGCTCGATGTATCCGCGCTTGGACAGCACCTCCAGTGAAGGCAAGAGAGTGTGGAAACTTCAGAGGGGCATGGAACGTGACGCCGCCCTAGCTCGAGCGACCAAGGCAGCGAACCGCGCGAGAAATGGTGGCGTTATCATCTGCGAGGCTTGCGGTTACTCAGATTCGCTTAGCACGATGTTTGATGCTCATCATCGTAGCCCCCTCTCAATCGGTCCACGAGAGACCCGATTGGGCGATCTGGCCGTGCTGTGCCCAACGTGTCATCGATGGTCTCACGCTAAGGCGGAGGACAAGTTGTCACCTATCCCTGTGCATGAAATTGCTGAGGCTATGAGGCTGGCAAGTGTCAACCTGATGGTTGCTGACGACTGAAGTTGATCCGCCAACGACACCTGCATCCCTGCGGTCGCGCGGCAGGCGATGTCTAACTCGGGCCGTGCATGTGAGAGTGCATGTAGCGGGGGAGGTCTTACAGTCACTAAGGCGCAATTCTGCGCCTTAGTGACTGTAATTTGGTGCCCAGAAGAGGACTCGAACCTCCACTCCTTGCGGAACACGGACCTGAACCGTGCGCGTCTACCAATTCCGCCATCTGGGCTGGTGCGGGCTCAATAAGCGGGCAAGCGGTGCGTGTCAACGCGGTTTTTTTCGAGGGCTGCCGCGCGCCGGCTCAGTTTCGGGCGTTGGCGCCGCCCCTCACCTGCCTGCCGGCATCCTCTCCCCGTATAGTGACGGGGAGAGGGGCGCTTTCATCAACGGTTTCGCCAATCACCAGCGTTGCGGCCAGCCCTTTCTCCCCGTCACTATACGGGGGAGAAATGTCCGGCAGGACAATGAGGGGCGGCGCCGACTTTGACAATTTGGTGACCGGGACGCTTGCCGGTCAGCCCTCCAGCACTTCCTTCGACGCCACGGTGGAATCGGCGTTGAGCGTGTAGATGACCGGCACGCCGGTGCCGAGCTCCAGCTTGACGATCTCCTCGCCCGACTTGCCGTCCAGCGCCATGATCAGCGCGCGCAGCGAATTTCCGTGGGCGGCGACCAGGACCGTGCCGCCGCGCAGCACATGCGGCTGGAGGTCGTGCAGGTAATAAGGCCAGACGCGGGCGCCGGTGTCCTTCAGGCTTTCGCCACCGGGGGGCGGCACGTCGTAGGAGCGGCGCCAGACATGCACCTGCTCCTCGCCCCATTTCTTGCGCGCGTCGTCCTTGTTGAGGCCGGAGAGGTCGCCATAGTCGCGCTCGTTCAGCGCCTGGTCGCGGACGGTTTCCAGGTCGCTTTGGCCGACGGCGTCGAGAATGTGCTGGCAGGTTTTTTGCGCCCGGACCAGCGCCGAGGTGAAGGCGATGTCGAACTTCAGGCCGCGTGCCTTGAGCTTCTGCCCGGCTGCCTTGGCCTCGGCGTGGCCCTGTTCGGTCAGGTCGACGTCACGCCAGCCGGTGAACAGGTTCTTCAAATTCCATTCGCTCTGGCCATGGCGCACGAGCACGAGGGTTCTCGACATTTTTGCTCCTCTGGGATCTGAGCAATTCCAGCAGAAGTGGGAAGCGGTTTTCTGTCCGGAATTGCATGGGGATGAAGATGGTCCGGGGTCGTTTCAGGCAAGCCCGAGCACGTCCCGCATCGAGTAAAGGCCGGGCTTCCTGCCATGCGCCCACAGGGCTGCCTTGACGGCGCCGCGGGCGAAGATGGTGCGGTCCTCGGCATGATGGGCGAGCGTGATGCGTTCGCCGGTGCCGGCCAGGATGACGCTGTGGTCGCCGACCACCGAGCCGCCGCGCAGGGTTGCGAAGCCGATCGAGCCCGGCTTGCGCACGCCGGTGTGGCCGTCGCGGACGCGCACATCGTTGCCGGCAAGCGCAATACCGCGCCCCGCGGCGGCGGCTTCGCCCAGCAGCAGAGCGGTGCCGGACGGCGCGTCGACCTTGTGCCTGTGATGCATTTCGAGGACCTCGATGTCGAAATCCCCGGCGTCGAGGGCGCGCGCGGCCTGTTCGACCAGCACCGCCAGGAGATTGACGCCGAGGCTCATATTGCCCGACTTGACGATCGTCGCATGGCGCGCCGCGGCGGCGATCCTGGCATCGTCGTCGGCCGAGCAGCCGGTCGTGCCGATGACATGGACGATGCGCGCCTGCGCGGCATAGCCGGCGAATTCGACGGTCGCAGCCGGGGCGGTGAAATCGAGCACGCCGTCCGCCCCGGCAAAGGCCGGCAGCGGATCGTCCGATATCGGCACATTGATGATGCCGATGCCGGCAAGCTCGCCTGCATCCTTGCCGAGATAGGGCGATCCCTGCCGCTCGATCGCGCCGGCGACGCGTGCGCCCGGCATTGTGTGGATGGCGCGGATCAGCGTCTGGCCCATGCGGCCGGCGGCGCCCACCACCACCAGGCCCATATCGCCCGCGGGTCTGTCGGCTGTCGGCGTTTCACTCATCTCGCGCTCCCGGCGATGCCCTGCGTCTCGATAGGTTGCGTCGGCCCTGGCGCCGGAGTTTGGATCGGCGCGCCGTCATCGACAAGCCCCAGGCCCTTCCTGCCCTGCACCCGGTGGAAGCGGGAATAGACGCTGTGCGGGTCGGCCATCAGCGAGGCATGGGTGCCCTGTTCGACCAGATGGCCCTGTTCCAGCACGATGATGTGGTCGGCATTGACCACCGTCGACAGCCGGTGGGCGATGACGATGGTGGTGCGCCCCTCCATGACGTGGGTCAGCGCTTCCTGGACCTTGGCTTCCGCCTCATTGTCAAGCGCCGAGGTCGCCTCGTCGAGCAGCAGGATCGGCGCCTGGCGGACGATGGCGCGGGCGATCGACACACGCTGGCGCTGGCCGCCCGACAGCGACGCGCCGTTTTCGCCGACGGGCGTGTCGTAGCCCAGCGGCTGCTGGCGGATGAAGCCGTCGGCCTGGGCCAGCCGCGCGGCCTGCTCGATCTCGGCGTCGGTGGCGGAGAGCCGGCCATAGCGGATGTTGTCGCGTATGGTGCCTTCGAACAGATAGGGCTGCTGCGAAACATAGGCGATGGAGCTGCGCAGCGACTGCTTGGTGATCTTCGAAATGTCCTGGCCGTCGATCTCGATCGTACCCGACCCGACGTCGTAGAAGCGCTGCAGCAGCGCCACCAGCGTCGTCTTGCCGGCGCCGGAGGCGCCGACGATGGCGGTCATCTTGCCGGCGGCGGCGACGAAGCTGAGGTCCTGCAGGACCGGTGCCTCCTCGACATAGCGGAAGCTCACATTGTTGAACCGCACTTCGCCCGTGGTGAAATTGGCCTCGGCGGCTCCCGGCGCATCGCCCTGCTGCGGCTCGAGATCGAGGATTTCGTAGATCATGCGCGCATTGACCAACGCGCGCTCCATGCCGACCTGCATGCGCGCCAGCCGCCTTGCCGGGTCGTAGGCCAGCATCAGCGCGGTGATGAAGGAGAAGACGGCGCCCGGCGGCTGCCCGAGGACGAGCGCACGATAGCCGGAATAGGCGATGACGCCGGTGACGGCGAGACCGGCCAGCATGTCGGAAATCGGCGACAGCCGTTCCGAAACCCGGGCGATCTTGTTGCCGCGGTGCTCGGCGCTGTTGGCGAGCTGGCTGATGCGTCGCGACAGCTCGTCCTCCATGGTGAAGGCCTTGACGATGGCGATGCCTTGCGTGGCTTCCTGCATGGCGCCGATCAGCCGGGAGTTGATCTGCACCGATTCGCGGGTGATGCGGCGCACCCGGCGCATCAGGTAGACAACGGTGTAGATGAGCGGCGGCCCGATCACCAGCGAGCTGAGCGACAGGACCGGATCCTGGTAGATCATGACGCCGAGCAGCCCGAACAGCGTCACCCCGTCGCGCGCGATCGACGTCAGCGTCATCGACAGCAGGTCGCGAATGCCGTTGACGTTCTCGTTGACCTGCGCCGCCAGCCGGCCCGATCTCGTGTCGTTGAAGAAACCGACGCCGAGCTTCATCAGGTGATCGAAGATGCGGCGCTGGTAGCGCGCAACCAGATTGTTGCCGACGGTCGCCAGCGTCACCGCCTGGCCGTAGCCGGCGAAACCGCGCACGAGAAAGGCGCCCATGACGCCGGCGCAAATCCACACGATCAGATCGCCGCGCCGCTCGTAGAAGATCTGGTTGACGACAGGGCTCATGATCCAGGCGGTGAAAGCGGTCGTGGCGGATACCGCCAGCAGGCAGGCGCCGGCAAAGATGTAGGACCAAAGGTAGTCGCGGCCGTTCTCGGCGATGATACGGCGCAGCACCGCCCAGACCTCGCCGGGAGTGGCTTTCTGCTTATGTGGAGCCTGGAGTGTCAAATCGGGAGCGCTTCGTGGTTTCCGCTTGGCAAGACCGGGCTGCACACAGCATCCCTTCTGGCGCCCCTCTTAGCGCCAAGCGGCCGGCTTGCCTATGCCCGCGGCTGATTAACTTCGTCGCGGGGACCGGACGGACGCCTGGTCCGTCATGCGCCCCCCCCCCAAAGCCTGCCAGCGGCGGCCCGCGGTCTGCACGCCGAACAGCGAAGGGTTCCTGGCATAGGCGGCGAGGCCCAGAAGGGCCGCCAGCGGATGGGTGATGACATAGACGGGCATGGTGCGCATCAGTTCGCTGTGCGGGGCCTTGTCCTCGAAGGCGGCGCGGAAATTGCCCTGTTTCAGCGCCGGCACGATCTTCTGCGCGATGCCGCCGGTGAGAAAGACGCCGCCGCGGCTCATGAACACCAAGGCGAGATCGCCGGCGGTGCGCCCAAGGCAGGTGACGAATATCTCCAGCGCTTCCTGCGCAACCGGATCGGTCCTGGCAAGTGCCGCTGCGGTGATCTCGGCCGGCGTGGTGAAGGGCGACGGCTTGCCGTCCGCCTTGGCCACCGCCCGGTAGACGTTGACCAGACCGCGTCCGCACAGGATCTGCTCGCCCGAAATGCGGCCCTCGATCTTCTCGATATGCGGGAAAACCTCGAAATCCCTGCTAGAACGCGGGCCGATGTCCATATGGCCGCCCTCGCCGGGCACCGGGATCCAGTGGCGCAGCGCGTGCACCAGCCCGGCGACGCCGAGCCCGGTTCCGGGACCGAGCACCACGCGGCCGGCATTGGGCTCCGGCGCGCCGCCGCCGATCTTTTCCATGTGCTCTTCGCCGAGCGCCACGACGGCCAGCGCCTGCGCCTCGAAATCGTTGAGCACGACGATGTCGCTGAGGCCGAGGCTGGCGAACATCTGCCGGGGCTTGACGATCCACGGGCAATTGGTGAGCTCGATCTCGTCGCCGTCGACCGGGCCGGCCACCGCCAGCACCGCCGAATTGGGGCGGACCGAGGAGCGGTCGAGCACCGCCGCTTGGATCGCCTCGTCGATTGTGTTGTAGCTGGCGGTCTGGACGATCGCCGGCTCGCCGGCTTCCGAATTGGCGTCGAGCACGACCGAGAAGCGCGCATTGGTGCCGCCGATGTCGCCGATCAGGATCGGGAACCGCAGCGCCGTGTCGTCGTCGCCTGTGTTTGGCATGCTTTCTCGTCCGTCCCCGGCGCCCGACGGCTCATTGCCGTTCTCCCGTTGACTAGCGCATGAGTTTGAAAAGGGAAACGGTTTTCGAAACCGATGGTGCGCACGACCGATTTATGAAGTCGAACGGCCGCGACTAGGCTGCCGCCTTGTGCTCCTCGCGGGCAGCGGACCAGACCTCGCGGGCCGCATCGGCGTTCATGGCGGCAATTCCCAGGCCGACAATCAGGTCGGGCCACGCAGAATGCCAGATCACCGCGGTGAGAAGGCCCGCGGCGATTATGGCGACGTTGGCAAAGGCGTCGTTCCGCGCGGAGAGGAACGCGGCCTTTGTCAGGCTGCCGCCGTGATGGCGGAAGCGCGCCAGCATGAACGCGCAAGACAGATTCACGGCCAAAGCCCCGGCGCCCGCAAGCGACAGCGGCAGCGGCGACGGCGCGACCGGCAGGTTGAACTTGGCCCAAGCCGTCCAGAGCGTTGCCAACGCGGGCACCAGAAGAATCGCCGCCAGAGCCATGCCGACCCTTGCGCGACTGCGGGCGCCCCAGCCCAGGGCAACGAGAATAAGCAAATTGAGCGAGGCATCTTCCAGGAAATCGACGCTGTCCGCGAACAGCGACACGGAGCCGATCGCAGATGCCACGGCGAACTCGACGATGAAGTAGCCCAGGTTCAGAAGGGCCACCCACCGGACGACGCGGCGAAGGCCTATATCCTGCGTTTGCAATGCCGGCCCTCCTGCTCGCGGGGAACGAATGAACGGCGGCGAAGCGCCGGGGCGTCAACTGACGCGGTCAGTTTCCCGGCCGTGGCCGCGGCACCGGCACGCCGATCTCGGGCGTCGCGGTGAAGGCGTTCACCATGCCCGGCAGGCCGGCCGTGCCGCTGGCCGCGGTGGCGGGCAGCGACGGCGCCTCGGGTTCGGGCGCGGCGACCGCGACCGGTACGGCGCCGCCGTGATAGGTGGCGGCCTCGACCGAAGCCGGCCCGGGCGCGTCGAGCACGGCGCGGCATTCTCTCGGCAGGTTCGCCATGGTCATCAGGTCGCGCGCCTTGGGCGCATCCGGGTTCTTGTTGGGCCGCCACGGTTCCTGCGTGAACCACCAGGCCAGCGGCTTGCCGCAGCCGTCGTCGGCCGGGGTCGCTTCCTGCGCCTTGCAGTTGGGCGAGCCCGGCTGGCAGCCGATGCGCATGTGGAAATGATAGTCGTGGCCCCAGAACGGCCTGATCTTGCGCAGCCAGGAGCGGTCGCCCCTGACGGTGTCGCAGAGCTTCTTCTTGATGCCGGGATTGACCAGGATGCGCTCGACCTCGGGATAGCTCGCCGCGCGCTTCAAAAGCCGCGTATGCGCCGACGTCCACAGCGCGTCCTTCACCAGATGCGTCTTTTCGTCGACTATCAAGGTCGCGCTCATCGTCTCGCGCCGCGCCATCGACAACGGCCGGCTGGGCATCGGCGTCAGCCAGATGTCGGCATCGAGCCCGATCTGGTGCGAGGCATGGCCGGTCAGCATCGGGCCGCCGCGCGGCTGCGCGATGTCGCCGATCAAAAGGCCCGGCCAGCCGTCGGCGACGGCATCGCGCGACAGTTTCTCGACCAGCGCGATCATCGCCGGATGGCCCCAGCGGCGATTGCGCGACGGCCGCATCACCTGCCAGGTCGGGCCGTCCATGGGGATGGCGACGCCGCCGGCAAAGCAGCCCTTGGAGTAGAAGCCGAAGGATTGCGGGGCGGTCGCCGCCGGCAGTTTCTCGGCGCCGAAGAGGTCCCTGGCGCGTTCCTCGGCCATTGCCGGCGGCGCGGCGAGACTTGTGAGGGCGAGCAGGCCAAAAGCCGCCAGCTGTGAACGCTTGCCGAGCCGCATCGCTGTCTCCATGAACCCCCGCCGCAAACCCAAGCCCGAATCATAGCACGCAATGGACGTTGCTTCGATCGCCGGAGCGGTTCCGTTTCTCACAAACCGGTCAACCGCCCTGTTTTCTTTTCCGACGCATTCCGGCCCGAAACCGTGTCACGGAATGCGTCAGCGTTTCATCGGGCTGCGCGGCGCGCCGTCGCGCCAGTCGCCGCTTGCCCACATATGGTCGAAGGCGGCGCGGTAGCCCGGGAAGCGGAACCGGTAGCCCGCCGCCTTGAGCGCCGCGTTGGCGACGCGCTTGTTCTCGCCATAGAAGGACCGCGCCATGGGCGAAAGTTGGGCGGCCTCGAAGGGAATTTCGGGCGGCGGTGTGATGCCCATCAGGGCGGCGGCGTAGCCCACGACGTCCTGCGGCGGCGCGGGCTCATCGTCGGTGACGTTGAAGATGCCGCCTGTATTATCCCCGATGAGATGCCACAGCGCGCCGGCTATGTCGTCGCAATGGATGCGGTTGAACACCTGGCCGGGCTTGACCAGCCGCCGCGCGGTGCCGTTTTCCAGGTTGACCAGGGCGTTGCGGCCGGGGCCGTAGATGCCGGAGAGCCGCAGCACCGCCACCGGCCGGCCGATCTCGCGGCCAAGCCGCAGCCAGTCCTGCTCGGCCGCCAACCGCATCGCCGAGCGTTTCGACACCGGCCGGCATTGCGCCGTCTCGTCGACCCAGGCGCCGCCATGGTCGCCATAGACACCGACGGTGGAGAGATAGCCGATCCATTCGAGCGCGGGCATCCGCACGATCGCCTCGCGGGCGGCATTCAGCACGGGATCGCCGGCCTCCTCGGGCGCGATCGAGATCACCAGATGGGTTGTTGTCGCCAGCGCATCGCCGATTTCGCCGGTCAGCGCGCCATCGAACAGCAGCGGCGCGATGCCGGCCTGGCGGAGCGCCTCGAATTTCTCCGCGGAGCGCGTCGTGCCGCGGACCGTCGTGGCGGAATCACGGTTGGCGCGCGCAAAAGCCTGACCCGAATAGCCGGCGCCGAAGATGAATATCCGCTTTTCACTCATGCAGGCGCCCTGGCTGGAATCGGCCGCGCCCATTCCTCGCGCACGGCCGCGTCGCTCTCGGTTTCCAGGCCGGTCGCGGCGCGTTCGGCATATTCGGCCTCGGGCACCAGCCGCGCCAGCGCCCATATTGCCGCGCCCCGCACCAGCGGCGAGGCGTCGGCTAGCAAGGCGCGCACGGCGCCGGCAAGCGCGGCATCGCGGGAATTGCCGGCGGCGATCAGCACGTTGCGGACAAAGCGGTCGCGGCCGATGCGCTTGATCGGCGAACCGGAAAAGAACGCGCGAAAGGCCGCGTCGTCCAGCCGCAGAAGATCGGCCAGCGCCGGCTCGCGTAGGTCCTCGCGCGCGGCGAGCTTGGCCTCGGACGCCACCTTGGCGAACTTGTTCCATGGGCAGGCGGCGAGACAGTCGTCGCAGCCATAGATGCGGTTGCCGATCGCCTCGCGGAATTCATGCGGGATCGGCTCCTTGTTCTCGATGGTGAGATAGGAGATGCAGCGCCGCGCATCGAGCCGGTAGGGCGCCGGGAAGGCATGGGTCGGGCAGGCGTCTAGGCAGGCGCGGCAGGAGCCGCAATGGTCCTCCTCCGGCATGTCGGGAACCAGTTCGGCCGTTGTGAAAATCGTGCCGAGGAACAGCCAGGACCCGTGCTGCCGGCTGACCAGGTTGGTGTGCTTGCCTTGCCAGCCGAGCCCGGCGGCCTCGGCCAGCGGCTTTTCCATGACGGGGGCCGTATCGACGAAGACTTTGACGTCACCTCCCGCCCGCGCGACGATCTTGCCGGCGATTTCCTTCAGCCGGCCCTTCATCACGTCGTGATAGTCGCGGTTTTGCGCGTAGACCGAGATCGCGCCCCGGTCGCGCCTGGCCAACAGGTCACGCGGATCGTGGTCCGGCCCGTAATTCATCGCCAGCACGACGATCGAACGCACCTGCGGCCACAGGCTTGACGGCTCGCTGCGGCGTTGCAGCGTCTCGGCGATCCAGCCCATGGAGCCGTGGAACCCGTCCGCGACGAAGGCGGCGAGCCGGGCCGGCGCCAGCGGGATCGCATCGGGGGTGGTGACGGCGACCGCCTCGAAACCGGCGCGCCGCGCCTGCGCGTCGATCAGCGCGCGCAGTTTTGCGGCGTCAGAAGTCGAGGTCCGCATAATGCGACACCGGCGACAGGCCGCGCACCCGGTCGGTCAACAGCGGCCGGAACGAAGGCCGCGACTTGACCCGCGTGTACCATTCGCGCGCGGCAGTGTGCTCGCGCCAGTCGATCTCGCCGAGATAGTCGAGTACCGAAAGGGTGGCGGCGGCGGCGAGATCGGCATAGGTGACCCTCGAGCCGGCCAGCCAGTGGCGGGTGCCGGCCAGCCAGTTGGTGTATTTCATGTGCTGGCGGATGTTGGCCCGCGCCGCGCGGATGGCGGCCGAATCGGGCGAGCCGCCGCCGGCGGTTTCCGGCATGACCGGCTTCAGCACGCGCTCGCGCACCAGATGCCGGGTGACTTCGCTCTCGGCCTTGTGGAGATACCAGTCGGTCAGCCGGCGGATCTCGGCGCGCTGCATCGGGTCCTCGGCGAACAGGCGCTTGTCGCGCTTCAGGACGCCGCGCGTCTCGTCGAGATATTCCGAGATGACCGTGGCGCCGACGATCGGCACATCGCCCTCGGCCAAAAGGATCGGCAGCGTGCCGGCCGGGTTCAGCGCCAAGAACTCCTTGCGCCGCGTCCACGGCTTCTCCTCGATCAGCGCCAGCTCCTCGCCATACTCGCCGAAAGCGAGGCGCACGAACCGGCAGGAGGCGAACATGGGATGATGGAAAAGCGTCAGCATGGTTCCGCGATGATAAAGCGCACTGGTGGTTTGGATTTGAAGTTCCTGTCCCCTCAACGGCATCCGCGTTCAGGAACTTCAAATTCAAACCACACCAGAACTTGAAGTTGGCAGTGTGGCTCAGAATCCGGAATTCGCGCATCGCGCTCCTCCCGGGTGTGGCGAATTCCGGATTGCCACACTGGCGAATCGCCGGGCGCACCGGTAAGTCTTGGCCGCCCGGTAAGCGGGCCGTCAGGGTGTTGCGACCTATAGGGGGAGTTCGGCGCCATGACAAGCAAGCCCTGTCAGCCCATCCAGCGAATGCCGAGGTAGCCAATGGAAAGCCAGACAATCGTCGAAGCCCTGCTGCTCGGTCTGCTGGAGGGATTGACCGAGTTCATTCCGGTGTCCTCGACCGGGCATATCCTGCTCGCCGGCCACTTTCTCGGCTTCCACTCGACGGGCAAGGCCTTCGAGATCCTGATCCAGCTCGGCGCCATCCTGGCCATTCTGAGCGTCTATTTCCGGCGCTTGTGGCAGATGCTGCTCGACCTGCCGCATGACCGGCTGACGCGGCATTTCGTCATCGGCATCCTCATCGCCTTCCTGCCGGCGGCCGTCATCGGAGCGCTGGCGCATGATTTCATCAAGACCATCCTGTTCGAATCGCCGCGGCTGATCTGCATCATGCTGATCATCGGCGGCGTGGTGCTGCTCGCCGTCGACCGCATGAAGCTCAAGCCTATGTACCGCGACGTCGAACGCTTCCCGACGCGGCTTTACCTGCAGATCGGGCTGTTCCAGTGCCTGTCGCTGATCCCCGGCACCTCACGCTCGGGATCGACCATCGTCGGCGCGCTGCTGCTTGGCGTCGACAAGCGGGCGGCGGCGGAATTTTCCTTCTTCCTCGCCATCCCCACCATGGTCGGCGCCTTCGCCTTCGACCTGTTCAAGAACCGCAACGTGCTGACGTCGGCCGACCTGCCGATCATCGCCGTCGGCTTCGTCGCCGCCTTCGTCACCGCGCTGCTCGTGGTGCGCCTGCTGCTCGATTACGTCTCGCGCAAGGGCTATGCGCTGTTCGGCTGGTGGCGGCTGGTGGTCGGCATCGTCGGGCTGGCCGCGCTGATGATCTGGGGGTGACCTCGTCATCCACGGGCGAAGCAAGGAGCGCAGCGACGCCGCGCAGGCCCGTGGATAACGAAGGTGAAGGCCTTCGCGCGCCCCCTTCATGCGAACCTCCTGCGGAGCAGCGCACAAGTCCTGCGGATTCCAGAACACTCCGCTGCGTAAGCTCGCCCTATCATCCCTCAGGCAATGGCGTCCGGCGAGCCGCATCCGCCCCCGCGCACGCGGTCGGCCGGGCGCCCAACAAGAGGGAACGACGATGAAATTCATGCTGACCGACAGGAAACTGCACCCGAAAGCCAAACCCGTCGCCGAGGATTTCAGGAGCGGCGCCATCAACCGGCGCGAATATCTGGCGCTGATGGCCGGGCTCGGCGTCAGCGCCGCCGGCGCTTTTGCCCTGGGCGGGCTGGCGCCCACGCCCGCCCGCGCGGCGGAGCCCAAGAAGGGCGGCGTGCTGCGCGTCGCCATGAACGTCAAGGGTTTCAAGGACCCGCGCACCTTCGACGGCGTTGAAATGTCCAATGTCGCGCGCCATTGCAACGAATACCTCGTGCGCTGGAACACCGACTTCTCGTTCGAGCCCTGGCTGCTCGAAAAATGGGAGATGAGCGACGACGCCAAGACGCTCACGCTGCATGTGCGCAAGGGCATCACCTGGTCGAACGGCGACGCCTTCAACGCCGACGATGTCGTCCACAACCTCACCCGCTGGTGCGAGGCCGGCGTTGCCGGCAATTCGGTCGCCGCGCGCATGGGCGCGCTGGTCAATGCCGACACCAAGAAGGTGGTCGATGGCGGCATCGAGAAGGTCGACGACTACACGATCAAGCTGAACCTGCCCAAGCCCGACATTTCGCTGATCGCCGGCATGGCCGATTATCCCGCGCTGATCATGCACCGCTCTTATGAGGGCGATGGCGACCCACTGAAGGCACTTTCGATCACCACCGGCCCTTGCGAGCTGGTGAAGTGGGATGCCGAGACGGGAGCGGAGGTGAAGCGCAAGGACAAGCCCTGGTGGAAGGGCGAATTCTGGCTCGACGGCATCCAGTGGATCGACTACGGCTCCGACCCCAACGCCATGCTGTCGGCGTTCGAATCCGGCGAGATCGACACCGACCACGAGACCGCCTCCGATGCCGTCTCGCAGACCGAGCAGATGGGCCTGAAGAATTCCGAGATCGCCACCGGCTCCACCATCGTCGCCCGCTTCAATGTCGCCAACGCGCCCTATGACGACGTCAAGGTGCGCCGCGCGGCCCAGCTCGCTGTCGACAATTCGGCCGTGCTGGCGCTCGGCCTCGGCGGCCGCGGCAAGCCCGCCGACAACCACCATGTCGGCCCCATGCACCCCGAATATGCCGATATCGGCCCGGCCAAGCGCGACGTCGAGGCGGCCAAGAAGCTGCTGGCCGAATCCGGCAAGGCGGATCACGAATACGACCTCATCTCGGTCGATGTCGAATGGCAAAAGAGCACCGGCGACGCGATATCGGCGCAGATGCGCGAGGCCGGCCTCAAGATCAAGCGCACCGTGCTGCCCGCCGCCACCTTCTGGAACGACTGGAGCAAATATCCCTTCTCCTGCACCGAATGGCTCGGCCGCCCGCTCGGCGTCCAGGTGCTGGCGCTGGCCTATAAATCGGGCGCCGCCTGGAACGAAAGCGCCTACGCCAACAAGGAGTTCGACGAACTGCTCGACAAGGCGCTCGCCACCCCCGACGCCGCCCAGCGCAAGGAGATCATGGCCGGCATCGAGAAGAATTTGCGCGATTCCGGCATCATCATCCAACCCTACTGGCGCTCGGTCTACCGGACGTATCGCAAGGGCGTCGAAGGCTGCGAGCAGCACCAGGCGCTGGAGCAGCACTTTGAGAAGGTTTGGATTGAGGGGTGAGAGGCGGTCCGCGTCAGCGGACGAAAAGCCAATTGCTTGGCTTTTCGAGCCTCGAACGCCCTGAGCCTGCGAAGGGCTGGGGACGCCGACGCTGGTCTTCCCTTCTCCCCTTGTGGGAGAAGGTGGCCTCGCGAAGCGAGGTCGGATGAGGGGTGCTCCAGCTTGGCGCCACGTCAACAGCGAACCGAACCAGAAAATCCCAACGCCTCACTCCGCTGGAACACCCCTCAACCGTCTCGGCGCTGCGCGCCGATCCACCTTCTCCCACAAGGGGAGAAGGCAAGCTGGCCGCAACGCCGGCTTTATCCCTGCAACGCCGGCGATTGGCGAAAGCGGCGAAGACAGCATCCTTCGCCCCGTTTACGGGGAGAAGATGGCGGCAGCCAGATGAGGGGCGGCGCTGACGCCTGAGATTGAAGCGCGCCGGAAGGGCGGTGAGCCGCATCCAGAGCGCGAAAATGTTCGGCGCGCTGAGCGGGGTCTCGCCGGTGCGGAAGCCTGGGCTACGCAGTCATTGCCCAGCCGTTGATACTTTATCGTTGGCAGCGCGGTCTCCACACCAGTGACAGCCAGCACGCCGGTCATAGCGGCGCCAAGCGCGGGATCACCTGGAGGTGCTGCTAAAGGTGCTATTGCGTGTGAATCGGAACGCGAGGGTTTTGGGAAGTCGGTGTTACTGAGGATCTCCGCATCGGCATTTGGAATTGTTAAGCGTTCGCGGAGTAACTGACTCGACAATGCAAGGACGTTGGATCAGGATAATAATCCCAATATATACTTTGCGCACTCGCCAACGTAGCGGGTTTGGGCGCGATTCTCTCATCGCAGTATAAGGATTCCAGCCAATGGCAGGCAAGCGCCTAAACTTGGATGCGCTGATTAAGCGCGAGAACGCCGATACTGTCACCCATGGACCTGGAACCATCGGTCAAGGAGGGATTCCGGTTTCGGAGCTTGCGCAAGGGCGGCTGCATTTCAGTTTGCTTCGTAAGCCTGACTTCCAGCGAGTGACAAATGACTGGGATATCGACAACGTCGTTACTCTAATCACAAGCTTTCGTGACGGTAGCCTCATCCCCGCGCTGATTCTGTGGAAATCTGAAGCGGGGTATACTTTTGTCGTCGATGGAGCCCACCGCCTCAGTGCATTGATCGCATGGGTGAATGACGACTATGGAGCCGGACCGATTTCCAACAAATTCTTCGACGGCCGCATCCCACGTCAACAACTAGAATACCACCGGGAATGCCGCAAATTGGTGGCGAATGTCGGCACATATGCGGACCTCAGCAAAGCGCTCTCGGACGAGAATCCATCTCCGGAACGCATTCGCTGGGCGTCGAATATTGGCCAACCGCTGTACGCACAATGGGTTGTCGGGGACGCGGAAATCGCCGAAAAATCCTTTCTAGCAATCAATCAGAGAGGTATTCAAATTAGCGACACTGAGAAATATATGATTATCGCGCGAAAGAAGCCGAATGTTCAGGCAGCGAGGGCGTTAATCCGCGCAGCAACGGGCCACGAGTATGTTTCAGACTTCGATCTCTCAACCAAGCAGGCAATCTCAAAGGTTGCATCCAACACCTATGGAATAATGTTCGAACCTGAGAGCGCGGAGCTAGGGCAGTCGATCGAAATGCCGGTGGCTGGTAAGCCTTATACCGCCGAAGCACTCCGCATAACGCTGGAACTGATAAATTTCACAAACGACGTTGGTGCACTCAGAGCCCAAGAAGAGTTGCCGGACGATAAGGACGGGAGCCAGACCGTCCGGTTCCTCGAGAGAGCCTATGGCGTTGTCAAGTATGTAGCTGGTAGCGGTAGCGCTAGCCTGGGGCTTCACCCGTCAGTCTATTTTTGGGGTGCGGCAGGCAAGCATCACCCATCGGCGTTTTTGGCCGTGGTCAGTTTCATCCAGTATCTCAACTTAAACAAACGGCTTATGGAATTTTGTCAGCACCGAGCTATGTTTGAGGGATTTCTGGTCAGAAATCACTCGATCATCAAACATATTCTTGGCAAATTTGGCGGATGGACCAAGAGCGTCCCGACCGTACTGGCGATGTATAAGATAATTCTCGATGAGCTTCATGCGGGGAAGGATTTCGATCAAATCCGATCTGGAATAATAGCAGACCATAGATTTAGCGGTTTGGCCGAATTCATTGAGTTAGAGGGCGCGCCCAACAAGAAGTTCACGCGGGAGACCAGCCAGACGGTTCGCCGTCGCGAAATGCTTAAGACTACGTTGCGCTGTGCGATCTGTAGCGCTCGATTGCCGACCACGGCATTCAGCGACGACCACAAGAGACGAGTACAAGACGGCGGCCGGGGAAATGACGAAAACCTGCAGCTAACGCACCCCTACTGCAATCATGGCTTTAAGGAATATCTCGTCTCTGCAGGGCTGCCGTTTCCCGCCCGTCCATCTTTTTTAGCCGAAGCCGCCTAGCAGGCTGTTTCACAAAAGGAGCGAACTCGCTCTGAACAACCGTTCTAGCTTTTAGGCGTTGGTTTCGGACGATATTTGCCCTCAGGCGCGACAGGGGTGCCTGCCTTGCACCAGTCCTATCTCAATCCCCCATCTTCAGCGCCTGGATAAACGCCTCCTGAGGGATATCCACCTTGCCGAACTGGCGCATCCGCTTCTTGCCCTCTTTCTGCTTGTCCAAGAGCTTGCGCTTGCGGCTCACGTCGCCGCCGTAGCACTTCGCGGTGACGTCCTTGCGCAGCGCCGAGATGGTTTCGCGGGCGATGACCTTGCCGCCGATCGCGGCCTGGATCGGGATCTTGAACAGATGGTGCGGGATCAGCTCCTTCAGCTTCTCGCACATCTGGCGGCCGCGCTTTTCCGCAGCGGTGCGGTGCACCAGCATGGAGAGCGCGTCGACCGGCTCCTCATTGACCAGGATCGACATCTTCACCAGATCGCCCTCGCGATAGTCGGTGAGGTGATAGTCGAACGAGGCGTAGCCCTTGGAAATCGATTTCAGCCGGTCGTAGAAATCGAAGACGACTTCGTTGAGCGGCAGGTCGTAGGTCAGCATGGCGCGCTTGCCGACATAGGAGAGGTCGGCCTGGATGCCGCGCCGGTCCTGGCAGAGTTTCAATATGCCGCCGAGATAGTCGTCGGGGGTCAGGATGGTGGCGCGGATCCACGGCTCCTCGATGGCCGAGATCTTCACCACGTCGGGCATGTCGGCCGGGTTGTGCAGTTCCTTGACCGAGCCGTCATTGAGGAGCAGCCGGTAGACGACCGATGGCGCGGTGGCGATCAGGTCGAGGTTGAACTCGCGCTCCAGCCGCTCCTGGATGATTTCCAGATGCAGCAAGCCAAGGAAGCCGCAGCGATAGCCGAAGCCGAGCGCGGCACTGGTTTCCATTTCATAGGAGAAGGAGGCGTCGTTGAGACGCAATTTGCCGACGGCGGCGCGCAGGTCCTCGAAATCGGCGGCGTCGACCGGGAACAGGCCGCAGAACACCACCGGCTGCGCCGGCTTGAAGCCGGGCAGTGCGTGCGCGGTCTGGCGTTTGTCCTCGGTGATGGTGTCGCCGACGCGGGTGTCGGCCACTTCCTTGATCGAGCCGGTGAAGAAACCGAACTCGCCGGGGCCGAGCTCGTCGACATTGATGCGGGCGGGCGTGAACACGCCGGTGCGCTCGACCAGGTATTTGGCGCCGGTGCCCATCATGCGGATGGTCTGGCCTTTTTTCAGCACGCCGTCGATGACGCGCACCAGCACGATGACGCCTAGATAGGCGTCGTACCAGCTGTCGACCAGCATCGCCTTCAAGGGGGCGCTCGCGTCGCCTTCGCGCGGCGGCGGCAATTGGTGGACGATGGCCTCCAGCACATCGGGAATGCCAAGGCCGGTCTTGGCCGAGATCAGCACGGCGTTGGAAGCGTCGATGCCGATCACCTCCTCGACCTGCTCGCGGATGCGCTCGGGCTCGGCGGCCGGCAGGTCGACCTTGTTCAGCACCACGACGATCTCGTGGTTGTTGTCGATGGCCTGGTAGACATTGGCGAGCGTCTGCGCCTCGACGCCCTGAGAGGCGTCGACCACCAGCAGCGAGCCCTCGCAGGCGGCGAGCGAGCGCGACACTTCATAGGCGAAGTCGACATGGCCGGGCGTGTCGATGAGGTTGAGGATATAGTCCTCGCCATTGTTGGCACGGTATTTCAGCCGCACGGTCTGCGCCTTGATGGTGATGCCGCGCTCGCGCTCGATGTCCATCGAGTCCAGCACCTGCTCCTTCATGTCGCGCAGCTCCAGGCCGCCGGTCAGCTGGATCAGGCGGTCGGCAAGGGTGGATTTGCCATGGTCGATATGGGCGACGATGGAGAAATTCCTGATGTGGTCGAGGGGCGTGCTCATGCCGCGCGCTTTAGCAGGGGCGGCTTGCTGCGGCAAGGCTTGCGGCGCAAGGCGCCTCCCGGTCATCACAAAGCGGTGAGCCGCGCAGAAAAGCCCGAAACAGCGGGCGGGCGCGGCCGGATGCTTAAACTTTGAACGATCCTCTTAGACCCCGGTTTGCCGGCGCATGTTAGTTCCCCCACAGGTAAACCGTTTTTGGGGTAAGGAAATGCCGGGGCTTGCAGGAAGGTTCGCCCGTTCGCGCGGCGGCTCGATGATGCCGCTGTTCTTCATCAGCCTGGTGCCGCTGGTCACCGTCGTCGGCTTCTCGGTTGATTATACGTCGGCGGTCCAGACCCGGTCCAACATGCAGCAGGCGCTCGACGCGGCGACGCTGGCCATAACCACGCTGCCGAAGACGACGGCGCTGGCGGCCCGCCAGCAGATGCTCCGGGACATCTTCGCGGCCAATGGCGGGCAAGGCACCGCCACGCTGGTGAGCTTCACCATCGCGGCCAACGGCACCGCCACGGCGCAGGCCTCGGCGAGCTTCGCCATGCCGACCGACTTCATGCAGATCGCCAGGATCAACACCGTGCCGGTCGGCGTCACCTCGGCGGTCAACAAGGCGGCGGCCCTGGTGCAGACCACCTTCAAGATCGAGAAGGCGTCGGGCTGGTGGGACAAGACGATGTATCTCTACGGCACGCAATTTGGCTCGACCACGAAGCAGAAGCTGATGCAGATCAGCTATGTCTACAACAAGGGCGGCGATCCCAAGGGCTATGGCACCACCACCGTCTCAACCGTCAGCGGCACCACGCTTACCCAGGTGCAGCAGCAGGTGTGCAACACGACGACGGTCGCCAATTTCAACAATACGCCCTCTGGCGCCATCACCAGCACCGACGGCAACGGCGTCATGCGGCAGACCGTCTGCACCACCACGCCGGCCAACAGCACCGGCGCGGTCATCGACGTCAGCCAGATGGACCAGCTCTATCTCGAGATGGACGTGCCTTCCGCCGCGACGGCCAAACCGGCCCAGCCCACCACGCTCAGGTCGAACGACCCGAACACCTCGAACCGGCTCTATATCGGCACCAGCCCGACCGACATGCCCGAAATCGCCACGGGCCAGACCGTCGATATCTTCACCGCCGTGCCGTGCGGCCACACAGGCTACCAGGCCTGGGAAGACGGCGGCTCCGCCGTGCCGGCGCCTGTCGTCAACGCCGACTTCTTCTACACCGTGATGGGCAAATGCGACTTCAACCAGCGCCCCTCGCAAACGGTGCTGACGCAGTGACACTGCGGCTTCTTCCTTCTCCCCTTGTGGGAGAAGGTGGCCTCGCGAAGCGAGGTCGGATGAGGGGTGTTCCAGGCAACGCCAACGCCTCACTCCGCTGGAACAGCCCTTTTGCGTCTCGGCCTCGTCCCGTCCGCCGGGGCTATAGACGGATCGCAGCGTTCGACTAGTCTGGCGCCATGCCGCATCAACCCGTCACCCCCGCCAAGCGCAACTTTGCTCGCTCACTCCGCCGTGACATGACGGAGGCGGAAGACAGGCTTTGGCAGGAACTGCGAGACCGCAGGCTGGACCGGATCAAATTCAGGCGCCAGGTTCCTTTCGGAAAATACATTGCCGATTTCGTTTGCCTCGAAGCCGGGCTGATTATCGAGATCGACGGCAGCCAACACGCGGACTCGGATGCTGACCGGATCCGCAAGGCCGAGCTGGAGGCGAGGGGTTTTCGCGTTCTGCGCTTCTGGAACGACGATGTCCTGAAAGAGATGAATGCCGTTTGCGACACGATCATCGCCTATGTGCGGGACAGAAGTCTGCAGCCCTGGAGATAGTGGCGCCGTCTTCCCTTCTCCCCTTGTGGGGTCCGAAGGACGGGGCGGGACGCGTGGCTCGCCCCCGGGCGGTGGCCTCGCGAAGCGAGGTCGGATGAGGGGTGTTCCAGGAAACGCCAACGTCTCACTCCGCTGGAACACCCCTCAACCGTCTCGGCGCTGCGCGCCGATCCACCTTCTCCCACAGGGGGAGAAGGAAGAACCCGCGCTGGCGCTCAATCACAAACCGGTGAGCGCTGTAACGAAGCGATAATTGGCGGCGAAGTGGGGATATGAGCGGCGCATCGCGGCGCCGTCGCCCACGGAGCAATCCATGTCGCAAGCCAAACGTAGCAGGTTCCTCGCAGTGTCCAGCCTGGGCGCGCTTGCGCTCGCGGCGTCGGTCGGTGCGGCCGCGGCGCAGCCGCTTACCGTTGTCGAGCTGTTCACCAGCCAGGGCTGCTCGTCCTGCCCGCCGGCCAATGCCAATCTGATCAAGGTCAAGGACCAGCCTGGCGTGCTGGCGCTGTCCTTCAACGTCACCTACTGGGACTATCTCGGCTGGAAGGACATTTTCGGCCGGCAGGAGTTCACGCAGCGCCAGGTGAGCTACGAGCCGCCGCTCGGCCGTGACGGGCCGTTCACGCCGCAGGTGGTGGTCAACGGCCATGCCGACGCGGTCGGCGCCGCGCCCGGCGAGATCGAGCGGCTGATTGCGGCGAGCGGCCGCATCAAGGGACCGTCGCTGTCGGTCGATGGCGGCAAGGCCAGCATCGGCGCGGGGAGCGTGCCGGGCGGCAAGGCCGACATCTGGCTGGTGCGCTATGCCAGGGGCGTCGTCGAGGTGCCCGTGGCGCGCGGCGAGAACACCGGCCGCACCTTGCCGCACGGCAATGTCGTGCATGCGCTGAAAAAGCTCGGCAGCTGGACCGGCGAAGCCATGACGCTCGACGTGCCGGCGGCCGCCGATGGCCTCAGCACCGCGGTTCTGGTGCAGTCGCCCGGCGGCGGGCCGATCCTGGCCGCGGCCGCCGACTAGCTTAGCTCCGGGAACTTCCCGTTTGCGGGGAGAGACCATCAGAAATTGCGCAGCGCCGCGCCTGCGGCGCCGCAACAGCCGGCCGCCGCGTGGGCGCGCCACCCAACCAAGGAGACCATCATGACCGTTCTTTCCCGCCTGACGTTGCCGGCGCTTGCGCTCGCTTTGTGCTCGACGGCATTGCTGGCCGGCGGCATCGCCCGTGCCGACGAGGCCACCAACGCCATGAAACCCGCCGCCGACGCGATGAAACCGGCAACCGATGCGATGAAGCCGGCCGACCCGATGGCCACCAATGCCATGAAGCCGGCAGCCGATGCGATGAAACCGGCGGACGCCATGAAGCCGGCGACTGGCGCGATGAAGCCGGCGACGGATGCGATGAAGCCTGCCAACTAGGTCAAGCCGCGGCGGAGAGTTACGCACCCGCTGGGGCCGCACGAGAATGTGAGCCTCCGCCGCAACTCGCGCATCGCGCCGGCTCCGCTAATTCAATAGACTGGACCCTATGCAAGCCATGAGGAGTGCAACCATGACCGACATCAAGAACCGTTCGAGCGGCTTCGTCCGCGGCGCGCTCGCAGCTTTCGCGCTCGCCGTCGCGGGCGCCGCCTTCTGGCTCACCCCAGCGGTTTCGGCGGAGGATGCCGTGGTGATCCCGCCGCCGGCGCTGGATGAAAAGGCAGCGGGCGGCAGCGAGACGGCAGTCTTCGCCGGCGGCTGCTTCTGGGGCGTGCAGGGCGTGTTCCAGCACGTCAAGGGCGTCACCAAGGCGGTCTCGGGCTATACCGGCGGCGCCAAGGACGACGCCGTCTACGAGACCGTGGGCACCGGCCGCACCGGCCATGCCGAATCCGTCGAGATCACCTACGATCCCTCCAAAGTCACCTATGGCCAGCTGCTGCAGGTGTATTTCTCGGTCGCCCACAATCCGACCCAGCTCAACTACCAGGGTCCGGACCAGGGCACGCAGTACCGCTCGACTATCTTTGCGGAGAACGAGGCGCAGAAGAAGATCGCGCAGAGCTACATCGCCCAGCTCGACCAGGCCAAGCTGTTTTCCAAGCCCATCGTCACCACGATCGAAACCGGCAAGACCTTCTACCCGGCCGAGGAGTACCACCAGGATTTCCTGACGCTCAACCCGACCTATCCCTACATCGTCTACAACGACCTGCCAAAGGTGGCGAATTTGAAGACGCTGTTCCCGAAGCTTTACAGCGACAAGCCGGTGCTGGTGCTGTCGGCCAGCAATTGAGGTTCAGAAGCGGAGGCGCTGGCGGGAAGCGCCTCCTGCTGCCCTGCCGGCCAGAGGGGGGCGCGAGGGATCGCGGCCTCTCCTGCGAAGAAGGCTACACCCTCTTCCGCCACGGCAGGCTCCAGCGCGCCTTCTCCAGCGAGGCCTTGGTTTCGACCGTGGCCGGGGCGGACTGGGCTTCTCGGTATTGCACCGAGCCCCGCGGCGGATAGGGCAGGCTGTCGTTGAGCTCCAGCCTGTCGAGCTGGCTGAAATCGGGGAAAGGCAGTTTTTCCTCCTCGCGCCAGGCGCTGACCCGCTTTTCCGCGGCGATGCGCTTTTCCTGGTCGAGCGGCAGGTCGGCGGCGCTGTATTCCAGCTGCGCCGGGAAGGCGAACTGGGCGCCGGCCTCGTCCATCACCGCGATCATCGACAGCAATATGTCCTCGCGGATGGCGAGAAACTCCGAGCCATCCGCGGTCGTGATGTAGGTGAAGACCTCGATGTCGAGTGAATAGGGGCCGAAGCCGACGAAGCGCACGCGGCACGGGTCGTCGATGACGCGCGGATGAGCGATCAGGAGCTTGCGCAGCGCCGCCAGCGTGTAGCGCAGCTGGTCGGGCGTCGTCTCGTAGCGCAATTGCAGCGTGGTGGCGAAGCGGGTGCGGTCGCGATGGGCGTAGTTCTCGATCTGCATGCCGGCGAAGTCGGAATTGGGCACCGAGATCACCGTGCGGTCGACCGAGCGGATGCGGGTCGAGCGCATGCCGATATGCTCGATGGTGCCGGACTGGTTGCCGAACTTGCAGAAGTCACCGACGCTGACCGGCCGGTCGGCATAGAGCGTCAGGCCGGAAAGAAAATTCTGCAGCGTTGGCTGCGCCGCCAGCGCCACCGCCAGGCCGCCAATGCCGAGGCCGGCCAGCACGCCCTGATAGGGGATCGCCAGCACCTCGGCCAGGAGCAGGAAGGCGACCACCAGGGCGGCGATGCGCGCCACGCCGGTCAGCAGCGAGATCAGCGTCTCGTGGTAGCCGGGCACGTTGAAGGTGGCGCGGTAGCGCTCGGCGATCTTGCCGATCAGGTGCCAGACGACGGGAACCGCGCCGATCAGGATCAGGCTCCAGGCCGCCGCCTTGGCGGATGCCGCGATCACCTGCGGCAAGCCGAGCGGCCGCAGCGCAAACAGCAGGAACAGGCCGAGGAAGATCGAGCGCACCGCCCATTCGACGACGCGGAAGAAGCCGGCCCGCCCGGAACTCCTGCCGCGGCCGGCGAAGAACACGATCACCGCGTTGGCAAGGAAGCCGAAGGCGATGCCGGCAAGCCCGGCAAGCCCCAGCCATTGCCAGCGTTCGATCGGCCCGGCGCGGGTCAAAAGGGCAGGGCTGATCTCACGGGCAAGGCCCCTGGTGGCGAAGAAGGGATCGTTGCTGGCGAAGGCGGTGAATTCCGGCGCCACCGGCGCATCCTCGATATCGGCATAGAGCGTGCGGATGTTGGCCAGCGTTTCCGGCGTGAATTTCCACAGCTTGCCGCCTTTCTCCGTCCCCACCGGAGCGACGACGATGTTGCCGGCCGGATGCTCGAAATACACATAGGGCGTGTTGCTTTGGGGATCGTCGGGAATTTCCTGCCAGTAGACGTAGCCGATGCGGTCGATGACTTTCTTGAGATAGCTCTCGAGCAGAACCGCCTCGTCGGACCGCACCGCCGGATTGTAACCGCGCATGTCGAGCGCCGTTTGCGTCGAACCGCCATTCTGGTCAGCGATGCCGCCGAGCAGCATCTTGAACGTGTCGCGCGGCGAGGCGAGCTTGGCCGGATCGTCGACCATGTCGGGGGCTTCGCCACGCGCCGCCTGGAACTCGGCGAGCTTGGCCTGCAGCACGGCGAGCTGCGGCCCGACGATGAACCATTCGCCGGCCTTGCGGCGGAAGGTGACGTCGAAGAAAACCTTGCTGCCATATTGCTGCAGCCTGGCTGTCACCTCGTCGCCGGGGATCGCATCATGCGGCAGGTTCCACAGGCGCAAGGTGGCGTTGTCGATCACCGAAAACAGGAGCTTGGTGTAATCGGGCATGTTGAGGCCGCCGCGATCGGCCTCCGTGACGTCGACGAGGCCGGCCGCCAGCGCTGCAAGGCCCATGCCGCCGCCGGTGGCGCGCGGCACATTGTCGGCGCCGCTCTCGTTCATGGTCTGCAGGAATGAGCGCATCGTCGTCATCGGGCTGGTCTGGTCGACCTTGAGGGTCTCGGCGGCGTCGACGCGCACGCCCGTCCACCATTCGGCGGTGGCGGATTCGAAACGGCCCATGAAGCTGGCGCCGTCCGGCGCCATGACGAAGCTGAACTCGCCCTGGCGACTGCCCTCGAACCAGCGGCCGAACAGCTTTTCGCCTTCGGTCTTGGCTTCGATGCGGCCGCCATACAGGGGATAGACGCCCTTCACCTCGGCGCCGTCCTGCTCGAAGGTGATCTGGGCGCCGCCGCCGCGCCATTTGGTGTCCCAGACACCGGCCCAGTTGGCCGTCTGCTGGGCATGAGCGGGCTGAATGACAGGCAGCAGGCCGGCCAGCACGAGCGCGGCGATCAGCGTGACCAGGCGGATCAGGACCAGAGCAACCCCAGGAAAGCGGCGTAGCGATTTTCTTGGGAAAGATGCGTCGCGCTGCCGCGCCTGCGGATCGTGTTCTATCGAGGCAACCGGGACACCGCGCATTGCATTGCCCTTCTTCTCGGACCGCTGCCATCAGGCCGCAGCATGTCGCGGAAGGTTATTCCGCGTGAAGATGAATATTGTCTTTCCGGCAGGCGACAAGCGGCAGGCGGAGGCGATGATTTCGCGCCGTCGCCTGGCCCTTCAATCGTAGGTCAGGTCCGTCGCCTTGCCGCCGAACACGCGGTAGGCATAGAAGGAATAGAAGATGATGATCGGCAGCACGACCACGGTGCCGGCCAGGATGATGGCCAGGCTTTCGGGTGCGGAAGCCGCCTGCCAGATGGTCAGCCTGTCGGGCACCACGAACGGATAGAACGACCAGGCGAGCCCGGCAAAGCCCAGCGCGAAGATGGCGGCCAGGGTCAGGAACGGCGTCAGCGAATGGCGGTCGTCGGGCCTGGGCAGATGAGAGGTCTGCCGCCACAGCCCCAGGAACAGCAGCGCCGACACGATCGGCAGCGGCGACAGATAGAGCATTTCGGGCAGGACGAACCATTTGGCGAAGATGCGCGGGCTGGCGAAGGGCGTGGCCAGCGACACGGCAGCCATGCCGAGCGCGGTCAGCACCAATGTGGTGCGCAGCCAGCGCACCGCCTTCTTCTGCAAGTCGCCTTCGGCCTTGTAGATGACCCAGGCCGCCCCCATCGCGGCGTAGGCCGCCGCCAGGCAGAACGCCACCAGCACGCCGAACGCCATGCCCCCCAGGCCGAAGTCGAGGCCAAGCACATAGACGCCCAGCATATAGCCTTGCGCCAGTGAGGCGATGAGCGAGCCGAGAAAGAAGATGCGGTTCCAGCGATGCTTGCGCTCCGTCGCCACCTTGGCGCGGAAGTCGAAGGCCACGCCGCGCAGGATGAGGCCGACCAGAAGCACGAACACCGGGATATAGAGCGCGCTGAGGATGACGCCATGCGCCATCGGAAAGGCGACCAGCAGAAGGCCGACGGCCAGCACCAGCCAGGTCTCGTTGGCATCCCAGAACGGGCCGATGGCGGCGATCATGGTGTCCTGCTCGGCGTCCTCGGCCGCCGCGAACAGGATGCCGATGCCGAGATCGAAGCCGTCGAGAATGACGTAGATCAGGATGGCGAGGCCCATCAGGCCGGCGAAGATGAGGGGGAGCAGGGTCGGCCAGTCATAGGTCATTTCTCTCTCTCTCTCCTACTCGCCAGCCGCGGGCTGCGACATCGGCTTGTTGAGCACGCCCGGCAGCGGCGAGGTGTCGCCGTCCTTGGCCGCCTTCAGCGCCAGGTGGACCAGAACGCCGAGATAGGCGATCAGCAACAGCACGTAGAGAGCGAGATAGACGGCCAGCGTCAGCGCCACATGGCTGCCGGCCACCGGGCCGACGGCGTCGGCGGTCCTCAGCACGCCCGTCACCAGCCAGGGCTGGCGGCCGATCTCCGTCGTATACCAGCCGGCGAGCGTCGCCACCCAACCGGAGATGGTCATCGGCACCATGAGCAGCGCCAGCGGCCTCGGCAAGCCATGACGGCGCTTGAGGAAGAAGGCGGCCGACCAGGAGACGGCGAGCATCAACAGGCCGGTGCCGACCATGACGCGAAAACCCCAGAACACCGGGAAGACGGGCGGATGGTTGCCGGGATAGTCGTTGAGTCCCGGTACCACGCCCCTGGCACTGTGCCGCAGGATCCAGCTCGCCCCGTTGGGAATGGTCACCTCGAACCTGTTTTCCCTGGCCGCTTCATCCGGAATGGCAAACAGCACCAGCGGCACGTTGGGGCCGGTGTTCCAGTTGGCTTCCATGGCGGCGATCTTCTGCGGCTGGTGCTCGAGCGTGTTCAGGCCGTGCTGGTCGCCGGCAAGGATCTGGATGGGAATGAGGATGGCGGCGGTGAAGACGCCGGTGCGCAGCGCCTTCCACATCGATTCCGAGCGGTCGCCCTTGAGGTAGCGCAGCGCCGACAGGCCGGCGATGAGGAACGATACCGTAAGCCCGGAGGCGAGCAGCATATGGACGAGACGGTAGGGCATGGAGGGGTTGAAGAGGATCGCCCACCAGTCGACGGCGTGGGCGACGCCGTCGCGCATCTCGAAGCCGACCGGCGTCTGCATCCACGAGTTCAGCGCGATGATCCAGAAGGCAGACACCGTGGTGCCGCCGGCCACCAGCACGGTCGCCAGCGTGTGGATGCGGTTGGAAACGCGGCGGAAGCCAAACAGCATGATGCCGAGGAAGGCTGCCTCGAGGAAAAAGGCGGTGAGGATTTCGTAGGCCAGCAGCGGCCCGGCGATGTTGCCGACCGTTTCCATGTAGCCCGGCCAGTTGGTGCCGAACTGAAAGCTCATGGTGACGCCGGAAACCACGCCCATGGCGAAGGACAATGCGAACACCTTCACCCAGGTGAAATAGGCGCGCATCCAGGCCGAATCATTGGTCGCGTTGTAGCGGAGCTTGAAGAAAAGCAGCACCCAGCCGAGTGCGATGGTGATGGCTGGAAACAGAATATGAAACGAAATATTCGCACCGAACTGAATGCGCGAAAGGATGAGCGGGTCCATGGCGGGCTCCGGCTGCTTCTAATAAGCGGAGAATAGGCTTGTAGGGCCGGCCGGTCAAAGCGGCGTCCCGCCGCGAGGCGGAACGCCGCAGCGCCATGCGGCGGCAATGTCGAGAACTGTCAGCAACGGCATTGACTTGCGGTTGCATGCGGCGACATTCGTCCTATATCTGGGGTCCTCTTTCAAGCAGCCGTTTTCAGCCATGCAGCCTGTCATCTCCATTTCCGGGGTCACCAAGACCTACGCCACCGGCTTCAAGGCGCTGAAGGAAATCAATCTCGACATCGAGCGCGGCGAGATTTTCGCGCTGCTTGGCCCCAACGGCGCCGGCAAGACGACGCTGATCTCCATCGTCTGCGGCATCGTCAACCGTTCGTCTGGCAGCGTCACGGTGGATGGCCACGACATCACCAGAGACTATCGCGCCGCGCGCGGCCTGATCGGGCTGGTGCCGCAGGAGCTGACCATCGACGCCTTCGAGAGCGTCTGGGCGACGGTCAACTACAGCCGCGGCCTGTTCGGCAAGCCGGCGAACCATGCCTTTGTCGAGAAGGTGCTGCGCGACCTGTCGCTGTGGGACAAGAAGGACGCCAAGGCGATCACGCTTTCGGGCGGCATGAAGCGGCGGCTGATGATCGCCAAGGCGCTGTCGCACGAACCGCGCGTGCTGTTCCTCGACGAGCCGACGGCCGGCGTCGACGTCGAACTGCGCCAGGACATGTGGGCGATGGTGCGGCGGCTGCGCGAGGACGGGGTCACCATCATCCTCACCACCCACTATATCGAGGAGGCCGAGGCGATGGCCGACCGCGTCGGCGTCATCAACCGAGGCGAGATCATCCTGGTCGAGGGCAAGGCCGAACTGATGCGCAAGCTCGGCCGCAAGCGCCTGGTGATGGAACTGCGCAGCCCGCTCGGCGCCATTCCGGACGCCTTCTCGCACTACGCCCTGGAATTGTCGCCGGATGGCGGGCAGATCACCTACACCTATGACAACCAGAGCGCCCGGCCGGGCGTGGCGTCGCTAATCCGCGATCTCGAGGCCGCCGGCATCCAGTTCCGCGACCTGGACACGCAGAACAGTTCGCTGGAGGAGATCTTCGTCAATCTTCTGAGGCAAGAGCCATGAACCTGCGCGCGGTATGGGCGATCTACCGGGTGGAGATGGCGCGCGCGCTGCGCACCGTTTTGCAGAGCATCGTCTCACCCGTGCTGTCGACGTCGCTGTATTTCGTCGTCTTCGGCTCGGCCATCGGTTCGCGCATCACCGAGATCGACGGCATCAGCTACGGCGCCTTCATCGTGCCCGGGCTGATCATGCTGTCGCTTTTGACGCAGTCGATCTCCAACGCCTCCTTCGCCATCTACTTCCCGAAATTCGTCGGCTCAATCTACGAGCTGTTGTCGGCTCCGGTCTCCTATCTCGAGATCGTCCTCGCCTATGTCGGGGGCGCCGCCACAAAGTCGATCATCCTCGGCCTGATCATTCTGGCGACGGCCTCGCTGTTCGTGCCGCTCTCCATCCAGCATCCGTTCTGGATGCTGGCCTTCCTGGTGCTGACGGCGGTGACCTTCAGCCTGTTCGGCTTCATCATCGGAATCTGGGCCAGGAGCTTCGAGCAGTTGCAACTGGTGCCGCTGCTGATCATCACGCCGCTGACCTTCCTGGGTGGCAGCTTCTATTCCATCAACATGCTGCCGGGCGCCTGGCGCACGGTGACGCTGTTCAATCCGGTCGTCTATCTGATCAGCGGCTTCCGCTGGAGCTTTTTCGGAAAATCGGACGTTTCGGTCGGCATCAGCCTCGGCATGACCGTGGTTTTTCTGCTGATCTGCGTGGCGACCGTCGCCTGGATATTCAGGACCGGCTACCGGCTGAGGAATTGAGGGGCGAAGCCACGCTGAGCCGCGGTCAGAGCTAGATCGCCTTCACCAGCCGCAGCAGGCCCAGCATCTCGACATAGGTTCCCTTACGGAAGGCGACGTAGACCGGCTCCTCGATGCCGTGGAAACGACGCTTGAACGCCGCCTGCCCCTGCAGGTTGAAGCGGCGGCGGTTGACCCAGGGCGAATCATAGGCGCGCTGGAAGGCGTTGCGCCAGAAATCGCTTTCGGCGAATCCGCTGGGGCCGACGTCGACCAGCGGCGACAGCCCGAGCGTGACGACCGAAATGCCTTCCTCGCGAAAGCGGTCGACGGCGAATTTGGTCAGGCCGACCTCCGCATGCGGCGAGGCGTCGATGTGCTTGCGCTTGAAGGCTGTGGTGTAGCCGATGACCTTGCCGCCGCGAAACAGCGGATCGAAGTCGAGCAGGGCGACCAGTTCGCCATCGGGGCCGTGCAGCACGAAGCGGCGCATGTCGACGCCCACATGATCGGCGAAGTGCCGGTTGAGGAAGCCCATTTCCCAACGCTTGACGATGCGGTCGCCGCGCCAGTTCGCCGAAAGCCGGGAGATCTCGTCGAGAAAGATCGTCCGCTTGTCCTCGGCGAACGAAAAGCCCTTCTTCAACAGCCAGCGCTCGGAGTAGCGCACGGTTTCGTTGCGCTTGCCGGAAAAATCGTGTTCGGGCAGCGGCAGACGGGTGTCGATGCCCAGCCGGTTGACCTTGTAGCCGAGCCCGGCCAGCACCCGCGCCGACTGTTCGCCGATCTGCACGAACCAGGGGCTGCCGGCGGTCTCGACGAAGCGCCTGATGTAGTCGGCCCGATGGGCCGGATCGGCGACCGGGTCGCCGAGCGCGAAATGATGCTTCATCTTGGTGCCGAAAGCGATGTAGCCGTCGGCATCGCCGAAATAGGAGAGCCTGCCTTGCACGGCGGAGGAGTAGGCGAGTGAGAAGTCGCCGTGGCGGCGCACCAGCGCCAGCCGTTCGGCATGGGTGAACGCCTGGCGCTCGACCTTTGGCGAGGCACGCTCGAGGATTTTGTCGAGATAGATCCGCAAGGAGGGCATGGGTCGAGATTCCGCGTGCATCTGCGGCGCGCACCCGGGTACGCTATACGCCGTGGCGCCTTGATTTTGCACAGGAAGCCGAAAAAAGCGTTTCGAGGACTTCGGATTCCTGTACCGGTAACAGAGATCCGCCAGCCCCCGGATCTCGAATCAATCACATTGCCGCGACCTGATTATCGCCGATCTCGCGTATATGCCATATAGGACGCAACCGCGGTGCGGCGCATGGCCTCGAAATCCGGGGCCGATCTGCTGTATGGATCATGCGCGGGAGGGCGTTCTGCCGGTGTCGGCGGAAGCGCCACAAGGGTGGAATGGGGTTCGTGAGCGAATGGCAGATACGACAATCAGACCGGCAGCGCACCAGACGGTAACCATCGAACCGGCGATCGTCATCGGCGCCGGCGCCGCCGGTCTCGCGGCAGCGCAGGCCTTGGTAAAGGCCGGCGTGGCGACGGCGATCCTGGAAAAGGAGAGCCGGCTGGCGGAGCCATGGCATCGGCGTCACCAGCAGCTGCGCCTCAATACTCACCGCGACCTTTCGGCACTTCCCGGCCTTGCCTATCCGAAGGGCACGCTCGCCTTCCCCCACAGAACCGCCGTCATCCGCTATCTGAACGATTTCAGCGAGGCGAACCGGCTGCCGGTGGAGCTCGGCGTCGCCGTCGAGGCGGTCCTGTTCAGGGGCGACCACTGGGCGATAGAGACCAGCGCCGGGATGCGCCTAGCGCGCCACGTCGTGATCGCCACCGGCCGCGACAGACAGCCGTTCATCCCCGACTGGAAAGGAATGCGGGATTTCGCCGGCCGCATCATCCATTCGGCGGATTTCGGCGACGCGAAGGACTATGCCGGCAAGAAGGTGCTGGTCGTCGGCGCCGGCAACTCGGGTATAGACGCGCTCAACCACCTGGCGCAGGCAGGCACCGCCTCGCTGTGGCTGTCGGCCCGCAACGGTCCGTCGGTCCTGCCCAAGCGCATCGGCAAGATTGCCGTGCACCGGCTGTCGCCGCTGATGGCGCGGTTGCCTTTGCGGGTCGCCGATGCGGTGATCGCCTTGACGCAGCGGCTGGTTTTCGGCGACCTGACGAAATTCGGCGTGCCGCCGGCACCGGTGGGCGGCGCCAGCCGCCTGACCACCGACTACACAGCGATCGCCGCCGACGAGGGCGCGATCGACGCCATCCGCTCGGGCAGGATCACCGTCGTGCCGGGGGTGCGGGAATTCACCCGCGACGGCGTCATCCTGGCCAATGGCAGCCTGATCGATCCCGACATCGTCATTGCCGCGACGGGCTACCGCACCGGGCTTGAGCAGATGGTCGGCGATCTCGGCGTGCTCGACGGCAAGGGCGTTCCGCTGTTCAATGGCGGGGATGCCGATCCGAAACTGCCTGGCCTCTGGTTCACCGGCATGCGGCCGAGCATCCGCGGCTGCTTCGCCAACGCCGCCATTCAGGCCAAGGCGATCGCCGAGCGGATTGCCCGGCGGATCGCCAATTCCGGCCCCTGAACCGGGCTGGAGGTTCGTTTTACGCGTCGGACGGAACCCCACTTTCCTGGAATTGCCCTCTAAATCGCGATCTTGCCGCCGCCTTGCCTGGTAATGGCGACAACCGCCGGCCGCACCGGCATGTCCGGCTTGAAATCGGGCCAGCGCGTCGACGGATCCTCATAATAGGACGGGCGGCCGAACGCCTCCCAGTCCTCGCCGCCGTCGCCCGGATGCTGGACGGCGACGAAGGCGGTCTGATCGTCGGGCGCAAACAGCGGCCCGCACATTTCAGCGCCGATCGGCACGCGGAAGAACAGTTTTGACGTCGCGCGCGCCGGCCCTTCGGTGTCGACCGCCCACAGGCCGTCGGTGCGGCCGGTGGCCTTCGGGCCCTGGCCGTCGGTGGCGACCCACAGGCGCCCGGCTGAATCGACCGCGCAATTGTCGGGCATGCCGAACCAGCCATTGGCCGTGGTGGCGGTGGAGAAGGTGGCGCCGACATCGGCAACCGCCGGATCGCCGCATTTCAGGAGCACTTCCCATTTGCCCCTGGTGCCGGCGAAATCGCCGCCATCTTCCGATATCTCGATGATGTGGCCGAAGGCGTTGTCGGCGCGCGGGTTGGCGGCGTCGACCTGGTCGGCCTTGCGCTTGGAATTGTTGGTCAGCATGACATAGACCTTGCCGTTGACACGATTGGGCTGGATGTCCTCGGGGCGGTCCATCTTGGTGGCGCCGAGCAGGTCGGCGGCACGCCGCGTCTCGATCAACACGTCGGCCTGGCCGGCAAAGCCGTTCTCGGCCGTCAGCGGGCCCTGGCCGAAGACGATCGGCAGCCATTCCACCGTACCGTCCGCGGCGAATTTGGCGACATGCAGCGTGCCGTCATCGAGCAGGTTCATGTTGGCGGCGCGGTCGTCCGGATCGAAACGGCCCGCGGTGACGAATTTGTAGACGTACTCGAAGCGCTCGTCGTCGCCGAGATAGAAGACGACGCGGCCATCCTTGGCGACGATCGATTCGGCGCCTTCATGCTTGAAGCGGCCCATTGCGGTGCGCTTCCTGGGCGTGGATGTCGGATCGTTGACGTCGACCTCGACGATCCAGCCGAAACGGTTGGGCTCGTTCGGCTCCTTGGCGAGGTCGAAACGATCGTAATGCGCGCCCCATTCATAGGCGCCTTCCGGAATGCCGAGGCGCTTGTAGTTGGCGGCTTCCTTATGGCCTTCCGGCAGTTCACCGGAGAAATAGCCGTGGATGTTCTCCTCGGCCATGACATAGGTGCCCCAAGGCGTGACGCCGCCGGCGCAGTTGTTGAATGTGCCGATGACCTTGGTGCCGGATGGGTCGGCATTGGTCTTGACGCGGTCATGACCGGCGACCGGGCCCGACAGCGCCATTTCGGTGTTGGAGGTGATGCGGCGGTTCAACTTGCCGTCGCGCACCACCTGCCACTTGCCGCCTTCCTTGCGGATCTCGACGATGGTGCCGCCATGTGCCGCCATCTCGACATCGACCTGCTCCTTCGAGAGCGGCGCGAGTTCGGCCGCCTTCTTGCCGTCCTTCTCGACGATCTTGACGATGCCCGGGAACATCAGATGCGGATTGGTGTATTCGTGGTTGACGACCAGCAGGCCATGCTCGGCGGAGCCACCGATCCCGATATAGCCGACATAGTCATTGTTGTAGCCGAATTGTCTTGCCTGGGCCTCAGCCGACTGCCTGGCCGGGTCGAACTCCGGCGAATCGGCAAACAGCGGATCGCCCCAGCGCAACAGCACGTCGGCATCGTAGCCCGGCGCGACATGGTGCTTGTCGTCGATACCGGCTTCGAGTTCCTCGAACGAGAAGGCGGAGCCCTCGGCGGCACGCGCATCGTCGGCGGCCACGAGCGCCAGCGGGCTGACGGTGGCGGCAATGGCCGAGACGGCCAGCGAGCCCTTGAGGAAGGCGCGGCGGGAGAACCGCTCGGCAATGATTTCGCCCATGGTGCGGTTTTCGGTGGGGTTGGTCGCCGGACCGTCGTTTTCCTCAAGCAGGCTGGTGCGGAATCGGGCGTCGGGCGAGCGATGGTCGGTCATGGTCTGCCTCTGGCTGGATGGCTGGAGCGTGTCACGCGTTTCGACCCCTTATAGACGATCGGTCACACTTTCGTGACATTCGTGCACCCGCCAGCTTGACCGCGAACCTCGCGCCACATCCGGTTTAAAACTCGGACCAAGGTCCTAAACCGATCGGGGCGAAGGTCCGGATTGCCGCGGCATCGGTCGTGGGCCACTTACACGAACACGCCATGTCGCCGATGGTCGCGTACCTGCACGAGATGGCCTCTGAATTTTGCCGGTCCGATCAAGTGAGGGACTGATGCGCAGCTCGATCATGGCTCATTGTTGCTGGCTGGCCCTGAGAGCAGTGCCGGCACTGGCGCTGACCATAGCCCCCTATCACCTCGATTTTCACGGTTCCGCCGCAGGCATTGTCGCGTCCAGCGCCCAAGCCAAGCCTGGCGGGAACAGCGGCAATGGCGGTGGTAGCGGTAACGGCAATGGCGGCAATGGAAATAACGGCGGCGGCAACAATGGCAACGCCGGAGGCAACAATGGCAACGCCGGAGGCAACAATGGCAACGCTGGCGGCAACGGGAACAATGGCGCCGGCAACAACGGCAAGGGGAAGGGTGCCAACAGCTCCGGCAAGCATGTGAACGCAACAACCGGCGATCGTGTCGAAATAGACGACAACAAGATCGTGGTGCAGCACCCTAACGGCTTCGGGGAAGAGATCGAGAAGGGTCGCTTCAAAATGACCGACGCTCTGGGCCGCACGATCGTCGAGCGCCCTGCGACGGCGGCGGATATAAGCCGCCTCAAGGGGTTGTAGAGCGGGCAATAGGCATCGCCCGCTTTACGTGTCACCTCCGCCGCCCCCCGGCGGAGGTGACCTTGTCACTCCGGCCCCGTATAGGGGCCGTCTTTTTTGCCCTGGAGCGTTCCGCTGCTGCACCGCGCTTCAGGTTTTCATTTATGCGTGTCGTTATCCCAAACCGGGGATCCCTTGCGGCCGACCAGGATTAGCTGCCGGCCCGATCCCGCGCTTCGCGCATCAGCAGCGCCGCCTCGGTGCGATTGCGGACGTTGAGCTTGGACAGCACACCGGTCATGTGATGCTTGACCGTTTTTTCCTGCAGTGCCAGCCGCAGCGCCACTTCCTTGTTGCTCAGCCCTTCCGCCACCAGCTGCAGGATCTCGGCCTCGCGTCCGGTGAGCTGACGCAGGCGATCCGTCCTGCCGTTGGCCGGCTGCAGCGATTGCAGGTCCGAAAGCAGGCGAGCCGACAGGGTCGGCGACACATAGGTCTCGCCGGCCGCGACACCATGGAGGATTTCGGCCAGCATGCGCGAGCCGACCCCCTTCAGCACATAGCCGCGCACACCGGCATTCAGCGCCCGCGCCACGTCGGCATTGGCCTCCGAGACCGTCAGCATGACGATCTTCTGTCCGGGATTGGCACCCAGTATGCCGGCCACCGACGCAAGGCCGTCACCCGGCATGCTGATGTCGAGCAGCAGTATGTCGGGCTGCAAAGTCGAGGCGATGCGTTCGGCATCCTGCGCCGTGGCGCCCTGGGCCACCATTTCGAAGCCGCCGATCTCCGACAGGCTGCGGGTAACGCCTTCGCGAAACAGAGGGTGGTCGTCGACAATGGCGACACGGATGGTACCGATCATGGTTGATCCTCGACGGCTAGCGTAATCATCAATCGTGTTCCCTGCGGCCCGGTCGTGGTCTCGAACTGGCCACCAATGCTTTCGATACGCTCCCTGATGCCGGCGAGCCCCAGGCCTTCGGCCCGCCTCGGGTCGAATCCGGGCCCGCCATCCGACACTTCAACGAAGAACTTGCCGCCTGTCATCCCGGCCTTCACCTCCTGATCCTTGCCCTGCCCATGACGGTAGGCGTTGTTCAGCCCCTCCTGGACGAAGCGATAGATGCTGATCTTCTCCGAAGCGCCCAGTTCGGGCAACTGCCTGGATAGGGTCAGCGCCACGGAACTGCGGGTCCTGCGTTGATGCTCGTCGACGGCAAGACGCAGAATGTCGCCGGTCGCGGCCGTTTCTATCTGCGGCAGGACAAGGCCGTTGCAGATGCCGCGGATTTCACGCATCGCGTCGTCCAGCGCCATGCGGATCATGGCGATCTCGGCGTTGCGGCTGTCGCTGGAGGCACCCTCGCCGGAAATGGCGGGGCTATCCACACGCAGCGCCGCCAGCGCGACGAGCTGGGCCGGCCCGTCATGAAGGTCGGCACCGATGCGACGCAGGTATCGTTCATTGAGCGCCGTGGCACGGCGCGACGCCTGCTGGACGCGCAGGCGCAGCGCCCGGTTTTGCGAAACCAGCGCCTGCAGCTCGGAGACCTGACCCTGCAGAACGCCGCGCTGCTTGTCGATGGTGCGGCTGCCACGTATGACGATCCCCGACAACAGCAGCAGCGCCGTCAGCGTGGCGCCGGCCACGATCAGCCAGCTCGACAGCAAGGCGGAAGCCAGAGCCGCCTGGAAATCGTCGGCGATCTCGTAGAATTCGGTGACGGCGACCACCTCGCCCGACCAGGGTTCGCGGACTGGATTGTAGATTTCCAGCAGCGGCACGCCCGCGGCCCTCTCCTCCTTGTCGTCCTCGTCGCCTAGCTCGTTGAACTCGGCGACGACATTCCCGGCGAAGGCGGCACGCAGGTTGGCGCTCGGGCCGAACTGCCGGCCGATCAAGGCCGTGTCCTTCGAATACAGCACCGTGCCGTCCCGACGCCACAACTTGAAGGAAAACAGCCGTTTGCCGAGCGCGCCTTGGCCGAGGGTCTCGTCAAGCGCCCGTTTGACGGCGTCATCGAGCTGATGGTTCGTGCGCAGATCGGGGAGCAGCGGAGCGATCACACTGTCGACATAAAGGGCAGTCGTGGCCGCCGAATTGTGGAGCACGCTTTCGCGGATTTGCGCGGTGACCCAGAAGCCGACCACCAGCATCACCGCAAGCAGCCCGAAGCCGCCGGCAATGATGAACTGCAGCGCCAGCGTAAGCCCGTTCCAGCGCCGCGACAAGGTTTCGAGAAATCGCACGCCACGCTCCTCGCCCCCACCCGCAGGGGCAGGGTAGTGGCCGCGACTTTGGCGCTTCGGTCCTGCCGACACAAGAGCCTGGTCCCACGGCAGCTGCTTGACGTCCCGACGCGCTTGCGAAACAAGGCACGGACGACCGGCATCAATATCGAGGGCAGGGTGAGTTTTTCGGGGTTACTTCAGCTCGGTCTTTCGACCGTGATCTTTCTGCTGGCGGCGGCGGCCGCCAAGCAATGGGGGATGGCGCCCAGCCTGGGCAAGATCGTGCTGACGCTTGCGCTCTATTCGCTGGGCAACCTGATCATGCTGCGGCTGATTCGCGAGTTCGGCATGTCGGTGTCGTTCAGCCTGTCGGCCGTCATCCAGCTGGTATCGGTCAATCTGGTGGCCCTGATATTCTTCGGCGAGCGCATCAATACGCTGCAAGCGGCCGGCATCGTGCTGGCGATTGCCGCCGTGGCGCTGATCACGCTCGGGCCCTATGTGCAAGGGCGATGACCGGCAAACCATGGTTGCGAAACGAGGTCCGATGAGAACTGCGGCAAAGGCTCTGCTGAGCCGGGTCGAATTCCCGGTGCTGCTGGCCGGCCTTGTCGTCGCCGCCGGCCTGTGGGGCTTCGTGGAGTTGATGGAGGCGGCACGGGCCACCACGCCGCACGCCTTCGACGCTGAAATCATGCTTGCCTTCCGCCAGGCCGGCCAACCCGGTATCCCGATCGGCCCGCCATGGATGGAAGGGGCGATGCGCGACATCACCAGCCTCGGCAGCACCAGCGTGCTGGTGCTGATCACGGCGGCGACGATCATCTATCTGCTGTTGATCCGCAGGCCCGGGACCGCGCTTCTCATCTTCGTCGCCGTGGCGGGCGGCCAGATGCTGTCGAGCCTGCTGAAGCTCGGCGTCGACCGGCCGCGGCCCGAGCTCGTCTCGCATCTGGTCAACGAGACCTCGCTTTCCTTCCCGAGCGGCCACGCGATGCTTTCGGCGGTGACCTATCTCACATTGGGCTCGCTTGCGGCGCGCTTCCTGCAGGGCCGGACGACGAAGATCTATGTTCTGGCGCTCGCCGTGCTGACGACGGTGCTGGTCGGCATCAGCCGCATCTATCTCGGCGTCCACTGGCCGTCGGACGTGCTGGCCGGCTGGTGCGCGGGCTTTGCCTGGGCCATGCTGTGCTGGTTGGCGGCAAGGGTCCTGCAACGGCGCAGGGTGGTGCGTGACGACGTCTGACGACGCTCGACCGGGAAGCGGTCAGATCAGCCGGTTGATCAAGTGTCCGCAGCCCGTTAGCAGAAGGACCACCGATACCAGGCATGCCGATGTCGTCAATGTCTTGAAAATGGTCAACCACGTTATCCCCTGCCCCAGATGGAACACCATAGCTCTCAATGCTCGGGAAGTATCCGAAAAATGCTCGATAGCGATGATGATCAAGGCTCAAGCGTGCATGCTGATGCTTGAAACATCATAATGATCGTATTATACATCATATCCGCAGACTCAGACGGGGATCCCGGCCGATGATCACTGCCGCGCAGATGCGCGCCGCGAGGGCGCTGGCCGGCATCGATCAGAAGACGCTCGCCGAGCGCGCCGGCGTTTCGCTTCCCACCATCCAGCGCATGGAAGCGAGCGACGGCGTGGTCAGGGGTGTGGTCGATACGCTGATGAAGGTCATCCAGGCCCTCGACGAGGCCGGGGTGGAGCTGATCGGCGAGAATCAACCCAGTGAGCGCGGCGGCCGGGGCGTGCGCCTCAAGCCTGCCGTGCCGCCCAATCCGAAAGCTGAGCCGGCATAAGTCGCGACGGCGACCGCCGACAGTCCTGCCGACGATCCCGCCGCCTTTCAGGTGCGGAAGCAGTCCATGGACGAGATCGGGCAGACACTCAACGAAACCGCGCGCAAACCGACCCATGGGCCGGCAAAGCCGACTTTTTCCGAACTGTTCACACCGAAACTGGTGACGGTCTGGCGCGAAGGCTACAGGCTCGAACATCTCAGGGCCGATGCCATTGCCGGGCTGACCGTCGCCATCGTCGCCTTGCCGCTGTCGATGGCAATCGCCATCGCATCAGGGGTGACGCCGGAGCGCGGGCTCTACACATCGATCATCGGCGGCTTCATCATCTCGGCGTTCGGCGGCAGCCGTTTCCAGATCGGCGGCCCCGCGGGCGCCTTCATCGTGCTGGTGGCGGCGACGGTCGCGCGGGTCGGCGTGGACGGGCTGTTGCTGGCGACGATGATGGCCGGCATCTTCCTCATCGCCATCGGCTATCTGCGGCTCGGCACCTACATAAAGTTCATTCCCTATCCGGTGACGGTCGGCTTTACCGCCGGTATCGCCGTCATCATCTTCTCGGGCCAGATCGTCGAACTGTTCGGGCTGAAGCTCGCCGGCAAGGAGCCAGGCCCGCTGGTGCCGAAGCTGACCGCGATCGGCGAGGCGGCCGGCACGATCAATCTCGCGGCGACCTTCGTGGCGGTGCTGACAATCGCAACCATCGCTTTCCTGAAGCGCTGGCGGCCGAAATGGCCGGCGATGTTGATCGCCATCGGTCTGGCGTCGCTCGCGGTGGCGCTGTTTGCGCTGCCGGCCGAGACGATCGGCACGCGCTTTGGCGGGATCCCGCGCAGCCTGCAATGGCCGGCGCTTCCCCCCGTCAGCCTCGACAGGATGATCGACGTGCTGCCGGACGCCATCGCCTTCGCGTTGCTAGGCGCCATCGAATCCTTGCTGTCGGCCGTCGTCGCCGACGGCATGACCGGCCGCCGGCACCGTTCCAACTGCGAACTGGTGGCGCAAGGCTTCGCCAACATCGCCTCGGCCCTGTTCGGCGGCATCTGCACCACCGGCACCATTGCCCGTACCGCCACCAATGTGCGGGCCGGCGCGCACGGGCCGGTTTCGGGCATGATCCACTCCATGATCCTGCTCGTCCTGATGCTGGCGGCAGCGCCGCTCGCCAGCTACATCCCGCTCTCCGCCCTCGCCGGCGTGCTGGCGGTGGTGTGCTGGAACATGTTCGAGAAGCAGGCTTTCGCCACGCTGCTGCGCGCCTCGCGCGGCGATGCGCTGGTGCTGATGGCCACCTTCCTGATCGTGGTCTTCCGCGACTTGACCGAAGGCATCGTTGTCGGATTCGCGCTGGGCTCGATCCTGTTCATCGACCGCATGGCGAAATCCATCGCCGTCGAGGCCGACCAGACGCTGGTGCCTGAGGACGTCGCCGACCGCGAGAGCGTCTATGATTCCAGGGACGCGACCGACGCCGACACCGTCGTCTACCGCATCTCCGGCGCATTCTTCTTCGGCGCCGCTTCGACCGTCGGCGCGGTGCTCGACCGCATCGCCGACCAGCGCAAGAACTTCATCCTCGACTGCTCGGCGGTGCCGTTCTTCGACTCGACCGCGGCCAATGTCATCGAGGGTGCGGCGCACAAGGCCAGGCGCGCCGGCGTGCGCTTTGTCATATCTGGCGCTTCGCCGCAGACAAGACGCACGCTGATCAACCACGGCCTCAAGCGCCCGCTGGTGACCTACGCCGCCTCGATCCGGGCAGCGCAGGCGCAGTTGGAGGGAAAAAGGGCAGCGCAGTAGCTTGCATTCTTCTTCCTTTCAACGCGCCGGGAAGCACCTCTCATGGGTTGAGCGATCGTGAACCGCTGACAAACGGACTTCCCCGGACGTAAAATCGCAGCAGGCGGTCGGCATCCTTCGAAATGCCGATCCGAACGCTCTGCCCGATTTCGCCGGGGTCGCGGCCATCGCTTGCAAGCCATAGAGGGCCTTCCCGGCAAAGATCGAGCCCGTCGAGCGAACGGTCGATCCGCAACGCCATGGCGAGCCTTCCCGGTCCTCGCGCCAGGTCACGCAGGCGCTCGATGCCGCGATTGAGCTGCATGATCGGAATGCCGTCGAGCGGCTCCAATGCCCTGATCAGGACGCCGGTTCCGATGCCGGGCATCTCGCTCGAGACATTCAGCATGTATGAGATGCCGTAGGCGAGATAGACATAGGCATGCCCGCGCTCGAGGAACAGCGAGCGATTGCGCGGGGTCATTCCCCTGAAGCCGTGCCCGGCAGCATCGCCGGCGACATACGCCTCGGTCTCGACGATGCGGCCGCTGGCAATGCCTTCGGGCAATTCCCGGACCACGATCTTGCCGATGAGATAGCGCGCGAGAGCGGCCGTATCGTGCGGCAGTTCCGAACGAGCGAGCGGGCGGCGGACGACCATCCTCATGGCGGCTGGTTTTAGATCCGCCCGGCCCATGTGGCAAAGGCTCTCGTGCGGCCGGCTCCGAAAATCTTCTCAATCCAGCTTCAGCGCCGCGACTTCGCCCTCGTTCATCAGCGGGATATAGAGGATCGACTTGCCGTCGGTACCGATGCCGGTGCGCGAATGAAGGGCCAGCCCCTCCCGGCGAGCCATACACGGCCAATGCCGGCATGACCGGCGATGAATGCCGTTGCGTCACCTCGCCGCCAATTCCTCCGCGGGCGGAGCGCCGGCAAGATCGTCGCGCGCCTTGCGGGCCAGCTTCTTCGTCGAGCGCCTGGGACTGTCGCCGAACAGTTCGGCCGCCTCGGCAAGGCAGGACTTCCTCAGGCTCTTTTCGGAATGCTTCAGGAGTTTGCGAAGGAGTTTCGTATCCCCGGGCGGCCCAAGCGGCTCGCCGCCGGCCTCCAGCATCGCGCGCATGACGAAGACGTCGTGCAGTTCGCCGAGTTGCTCTGCGAGCTTGTCGACCGCCTTGCGACGAGCCTTGATTGGCGTCGGCCACAGGCGGCCGAGCAGCGACAGATGCATGCTGTGGGTCTTGGCCGCCTTGCGCAGGTCGTGGAAATCCTCGGCCCCGCCGCTCGAGGCCGCCTTGTCCAGTGCTTTGCGCGCGCGCCGCAATGTGGCGCGGGCGCCCTCCGCCAGAATGTCGGCGGCCTGCTCCGGCTGGTCCGGCAAGGACAGCCTGTCGACGCGTTCGAGGCCCTCCTGGCAGGCGGCGATGGCAGCTTTTATGGCCGCATCGAGACCGGCGCCGGCATGAAGCGCGTGCTGGCGCATCACCAGGCGATCGCGGGCGGGGCCAAGGCCGTCACCGGCGCTTTGCCCCGGAAAGGCGCCGGCCAGGCGGTCGATCGTCTCGATCAAGGCGGTCGCCTCGCGCGGTCCGGCGAGCAATGCCGAGACCTGCCTGTAGCACTCGTTCTCCGTGCGGCAGAATGTTTCGTTTCCGGAACGAACGAGGTGTAACAAGGCGCGTACGCTCTTCAGTCGTTTGCGGGATTTGTGCAGTCCCTGTTCCGGCCTGTCATGCGCCGTGTCGAGATGAGCAAGCGCCTTGCCGATTTCCTCGGCCAGGATACGCCTGACCTCGCCGGTCAGCGGCAGGCGCGGATCGATGCGAAAGCTCATGCGGCGATCTCCGGAATCCCCCCGAGGGCGAGCGACGCGTTGTAGAATTTCTGTTCGCCAGTCACTTCGCGGCCGAGCCAGTCTGGCAGCATTTCATCCGGAACATCGTCCGGCGTTTCGAGTTCGGCCATCACAAGCCCCGCCAGCGCGCCGCCGAAGACATCGACTTCGTAGAGATAGCCGCCATGCCTAACATGATGACGTGTCTTCTCGATGACACGCCCGATGGCGAAGCCGAGCATCTCCACGGCGTCGGCCAGCGGAATGGGATATTCGAATTCGTCGCGCTCGCGCGCCGTGCTGCCGAATTTGAGCGTCAACCTGGCCGAGGCGCCGTTGCTGATGCGCACGCGCACCGTGCGTCCTGGCGCGGCGGCGAGATAGAACTGGAGGATGCGGATGTCCGCCTCGACCAGATCCCGCCATGCCGTGCCGGAGACCAGGAACTTGCGCTCGACTTCCTTGCCCATGGCCGCGCACTAAAGCCCGCGCGGGCCGGCATGGCAAGCCATGTCCGAACTCGGATTTGACTTTAATCAATCGATTGATTAAAGTATGCCACATGATCAAGCCGCCCGAAGCCCGAACTCCTCGCCGTGAGCCGCCCGCTGCGGAGATGACGCGTGAAGCGCTGGTCCGCGCGGCGCTCAAGCTGTTCGGACGACAAGGCTTCGACGGCACCTCCACGCGCGAGATCGCGGCGGAGGCCAAGGCCAATATCGGTTCCATCGCCTATCACTTCGGCAGCAAGGAGGGGCTGCGCCTCGCCGCCGCCGACCATATCGTGGACACCATACAATCGGTCGCCGGCCAGGCACTCGGCGAGACGCGGGCGCCGGCAATCGCGAACCCCGAGACGGCGCGGGCACAGCTGTTCGCGGCGCTGGAGCGGATGGTGGCATTCGTCGTGGCCCAGCCGCAAGCCGGTGAGATCGTGCAGTTCGTGCTGCGCGAGCTCTCGCATCCGACCGCGGCGCTCGACCGCATCTATGACGGCGTGTTCGAGCCGACGCATCGGCGCCTGTGCCTGCTCTGGGAACAGGCGACCGGCGAGGCGGCCGAGAGCGAGGCGACCCGGCTCACCGTGTTCACGCTGATCGGACAGGTCATCTATTTCCGCATCGGCCGCGAGGCGGTCATGCGCCGCATGGGCTGGCGCGAGATCGGCGCCGCCGAGGCCGCCAAGGTGGCGGCCGTCACATCGGACAACCTCAGCGCCATACTGGCCGCCCGGAAGGGATCGAGACGATGAGCTTTCTTTGTTCGCTGCCGCTTGCCGCTCAACTCTTCGGCGCCTGCGCACCGGCTTCTCCGCTGGCCGTCGGCTATGTCGAAGGCGACTATGTGCTGCTGGCGCCGATCGAGGTGGCGCAGGTCGAGACCGTCGCGGTCAAGCGCGGCGATCGCGTCACATCGGGCACCACGATCGTGACGCTGGAAAACGCCGACGCGAAAATCGCGGTCGCACAGGCCACGGCAAGTCTCGCCCAGGCGCAGGCGCAGCTTGCCGATCTGCAGGTAGGCAAGCGGCCGGAAGAAATCGCCGCCCTCAAGGCCCAGGTCGACATGGCCAAGGCGCAGGCTGACGATGCCAGACGCAAATACGACCGCGCTGCCGACCTCTTCAAGCGCGGCACCGGCACGCAGGCCGACTACGACACCGCCTCGGCCACGCTGGAGACGGCCAACGCGCAGGTCGGACAGGCGCAGGCCAATCTCGCCGCCGGCGGCCTGCCGGCGCGTCCCGAGACGATCAAGGCCGCCGAAAGTCAGGTCAAGCAGGCACAGGCCGCGCTCGACCAAGCGGCGTGGCGGCTATCCAAGCGCACCCTGGCGGCCCCTTCTCCGGGCCGCGTCAGCGACGTCATTCGCAATCCGGGCGACACGGCAGGGCCGACCGCGCCCGTCATCTCCGTGCTGCCCGACGGCGCGGTGAAGCTCAGCGTCTATATACCCGAAGCCGCCTTCTCCTCGGTCAAGGTCGGCACTTTGCTCCGCGTCCATTGCGACGGTTGCGGCCCGGATGTGAAGGCGCGCGTCAGCTATGTCTCGCCCGATCCGGAATTCACTCCGCCGGTGATCTATTCGCTGGAGAACCGGCAGAAGCTGGTCTACCTCGTCGAGGCGCGGCCGGAGGGCGGCGCCGGCGCCTTGCAGCCGGGCCAGATCGTCGACGTCGAGCTGGCGGTTTCAGGAAAATGAACGTCATCGACGTGCACGGCCTGGTCAAGCGCTTCGGCGACAAAACCGTCGTCGACCATGTCACGATGACGGTGGCGGAAGGCGAGATCGTCGGCTTCCTCGGCCCCAACGGCTCGGGCAAGACCACCACCATCCGCATCATGTGCGGCCTGCTGACCCCGGACGAGGGCGAAGGCACGGTGCTGGGTTTCGACATCCTCACCGACAGCCTGCGCATCAAGCGCGAGGTCGGCTACATGACGCAGAAATTCTCGTTCTACGAGGATCTGACGATCGGCGAGAACCTCGAATTCGTGGCGCGGCTCTACCGGCTGAAGCCGGTCGAGGAGCATGTCGCCAGGACCCTGGAGGAGCTCGGCCTGACGACACGCCGCAACCAGCTCGCCGGTACGCTATCGGGCGGCTGGAAGCAGCGGCTGGCGCTGGCCGCCTGCATCATGCACAAGCCCAAGCTGCTTCTGCTCGACGAGCCGACGGCCGGCGTCGACCCCAAGGCGCGGCGCGAGTTCTGGGACGAGATCCACCGGCTGGCGAGCGGCGGGCTGACCGTGCTGGTCTCCACCCACTACATGGACGAGGCCGAGCGCTGCCATCGCATCAGCTATATCTCCTACGGCAAGATGCTGGCGACGGGCACCGTCGCCGAGGTGGTCAGGAATGCCGGCCTGACCACTTTCGTCCTGCAGGGCCCGCGCCTCGACCAGGTGGCGCAAGCGCTCGAAGGCCGGCCGGGCGTCGACCAGGTGGCGCCGTTCGGCGCGACGCTGCATGTCGTGGGAGCCGACAGGAAGAAGCTGGAGACGGCGCTGGCCGATGTCGAGAAGGAACACAAGGGCGTGACGGTTGCGCCGGGCGAAACCAGCCTTGAGGACGTCTTCATCCAGTTCATGTCCGGCTCGAAGGACAACATGGCATGAACGCGGTCTTCTCCTTAGCCCGGCTCGGCGCGCTGCTGATCAAGGAGTTCATCCAGATGCGCCGCGACCGCATCACCTTCGCCATGATGCTGGGCGTGCCGCTGATCCAGCTGGTGCTGTTCGGCTACGCCATCAACAACGACCCGAAGAGCCTGCCGGCGGCACTCGTGGCGACGAGCAGCGATCCCTATACGCGCGCCATGGTCTCGGCGCTGCAGACCACCGGCTACTACCGTTTCGACCATGTGGCGCAAAGTGCCGAGGAGGCCGAATTCCTGATGGCGCGCGGCGACGTCGCCTTCGTCGTCACCATTCCGGCCGATTTCGCGCGGCGGGTGGAGCGCGGCGACAATCCGCAGATCCTGATCGAGGCCGACGCCACCGACCCGGCGGTTGCCAGCGGCGCCATCTCGACGCTCAGCACCGTCGCCGGCCAGGCGCTGCTCAGAGCGCAAGGCATGCAGGAGGCCGCCGCCGAGGCCGCCCGGGGCCAGCTCGATGTGGTCGTGCACCGGCGCTACAATCCGGAGGGCATCTCGCAATACAACATCGTCCCCGGCCTGCTCGGCGTCATCCTGCAGATGACGATGGTGATGATGACCTCGATCGCGCTGACGCGCGAGACAGAGCGCGGCACGATGGAGAACCTGCTCGCCATGCCGTCCAGCCCGCTCGAGATCATGCTGGGCAAGGTGCTGCCCTATCTGGCGGTCGGCGCGGTTCAGGTCGTGGTGGTGCTGGCGGCGTCGAAGCTTCTGTTCGCCATCCCCTTCACGGGGTCGATGACGCTGCTCTTGTCGGCGGTGCTGGTGTTCGTGCTGTCCCTGGTGCTGCTCGGCTACACGATCTCGACCGTCGCGCGCACGCAGATGCAGGCCTTGCAGCTCACCTTCTTCTTCTTCCTGCCGTCGATCATGCTTTCGGGTTTCATGTTTCCCTATCGCGGCATGCCGGGCTGGGCGCAGATCTTTGGCGAGATCTTTCCCCTGACGCATTTCCTGCGCATTACCCGTGCCGTCATGCTGAAGGGCGCGCAGCTGCCGGCGGTGGCCGTGGAGATCGGCTGGCTGATGGTGTTCGTGGCGCTGTTTGCCGGCGTCGCCCTGGTCCGCTTCCGCCGCACGCTGGACTGAAAACAGCCGCTGGGGCGGTCCAGGGTTCCATCGAGCCCTGGACCCTCCCGTTGGAACCATGCTTCTGCCCCGGCGTTGTCGATCAGCCTCGCCGCTGCCACTTGCGGGCCAAGACGGCCCCCTCAGTGCAAGCGAAGCCTTTGGCATCTCGAGTCCGGCCGCATCATCTGGCGGGGTGCGGAATGCCACCAAAACAACGAGATAGAGCCGAGACTTGCAACTGTATTGCGCTCTATCGACCAGCAATGGAGGCAATGATGAGACTGTATCTTTCCGCCACCGCGGCCGGGCTTCTGCTAGCCGCCGGCATCGGTGCCGCCGCTGCTCAGGACGTGATCATCGAGCCGCAGCAGGAGACCGTTATCCGCGAATATGTGCACAAGAAGCCGATCGCCTCGGTCGACCTGCTGGGCGTCCAGCTGGCCATCGGCTCGACCTTGCCGGACACTGTTGAGCTGCATGCGATCGATGTTCCTGATGTGCAGTACCGCTATGTCGTCGTCAACGGTCAGACCGTCCTCGTCGATCCCGGAACCCGTCGCATCGTGAAAGTCATCGACTGACGTCACCGTCATCAGCTGACGGGCACTGGGCAATTCCAGGAAAAGTGCGCAGCGGTTTCCATCCGGAATTGCGAAACAAGGCTGCCCGCCCTGCCATGCAGGGCGGGCGTCAAGCGGCAGCAGCCATGATCTTGGCATAGGCGTCGAAATCGACATTGCCGCCAGACAGCACCACGGCCACGCATTTGCCGGCCAAGTCGATCCTGCCCGACGAGAGCGCGGCGAGCCCGACGCAGCCGCCGGGCTCCACGACGAGCTTGAGATGGGCCATGGCGTCGCGCATGGCCTGCTTCGTCGCCTCCTCCGAGACGGCAATCCCGCCGGCCAGCGTTCTGCGATTGATCTCGAAAGTGAGCGCGCCCGGCTCGGCGACGAGAAGTGAATCGCAGATCGAGGTGTGGCCGGGCTCATTCGCTACCCTGGTGCCCTTGGCCAGCGACCGGCTGGTGTCGTCGAAAAATTCCGGCTCTGCCGCCCAGACGGCGGTGGCGGGCGAACCGTCCTTGACCGCGATCGAAATCCCGCTGCTCAGCCCGCCGCCGCCACAGGGAACGATGACGGCGTCGAGGCTCACGCCAAGCGCCTTGGCCTGACGCAGCAGTTCGAGGCCGATCGTGCCCTGGCCGGCGATGATGGCGGGATCGTCATAGGGCGGCACCAGGACCATGCCCTTCTCCACGTAAGGCCGCACCACGGCCACGCGGTCTTCGCGGACGCGATCGAAGGCGACCACTTCGGCGCCCATCTTGCGGACATTGCCGATCTTCATGGCCGGTGCGTCCGACGGCATGGCGATGACCGCCCTGACGCCGAACATGGCGGCGGAAGCGGCAACGCCTTGCGCATGATTGCCCGAGGAAAAGGCGACCACGCCGCGGCCACGCTCCTCGGCCGATAGCGAGGACAGCTTGTTGTAGGCGCCGCGGAACTTGAACGAGCCGGTACGCTGCAGCGTTTCCGGCTTGAACAGGATGCGGCCGCCGAAGCGGCTGTTGAGCTCGGGCGATTCGATCAGCGGCGTCTCGACGATAAGGCCGGAGAGCCGGGCGGCGGCGGCGTGGATATCGGCGATGCCGGGAGGCGTGGTCATGGCGGGTCCTGTAAGATGTGGTCCGGCCATGGTGCACGCAAAGGGCCGCGCGAGGCCAACAAAAAAATGTAACCGTCACAAGGTTTGGGATCACGACGGCCGGCAGTGCTGGCAGTCACCTGCCTGCCGGTCCGTCCAGTTCAACCCTCACCCCAACAACGTCCGCTGCCGCTTGTTGCCGCCGGCCTTGCGCCAGGCGTTGAAGCGATGGGTGGCGGCGGCAAAGGAAATCTTCATCTGCTGGGAGACCGAATAGCGCGACTTGCCTTCGTCGAACATGCGGTAGCAGCACTCGACGCCTTCCTCGGTCAGCTTGCCGTCGAGGGTCTTGTTGTGCGGGTTGGCGGGATCGAACTTCTCGATCTGCTGCTCGACCAGACCTTTCAGGCGCTGCAGATCGGCCTCGATGCTGGCTATGAGGTCGAGGACGGGTTTCGGGTCGAAGTGATGGGCGTGCGGCTTTGCAGTCATCGGCGGCTTCCTCGGTTGTTGGCTTGAGTTCCGTCATATAAGTGAACATTTGCCGATAATGAAGAGCCGGCGCCGAATGGCGGCTTCAACAAATCTTGACCACTGCCCAGGCGCACGATTGACCGATGCGGCAGCAAACTTTAGTTTAGAACAATTCTAAACTAGGGTGATTTCCTCATGCTTTCCCGTGTTTTCGGCTTCGGCCGCCGCTCCTTCGATTCGCTCTCCGAACAGGAGATCCTGGCGCTTGCCATCTCGTCGGAAGAAGACGACGGTCGCATCTATCGCGCCTATGCGGATGGGCTGGCGGAGGATTTTCCGCAATCGGCCAAAATGTTCGAGGACATGGCCGAGGAGGAGGACGGTCATCGCGACGCGCTGATCGAGCTTTTCCGCAGGCGTTTCGGGGAGCGCATTCCGCTGATCCGGCGCGAGCATGTGAAGGGCTATTACGAGCGCAAGCCCGACTGGCTGGTCAAGCCGCTCGGCATCGAGCAGGTACGCCGCCAGGCCGAGGCGATGGAGCGGCAGGCCTATCTGTTCTATGTCGAGGCGGCCAGGCGCACCACCGATGCCTCAACCAGAAAGCTGCTCGACGAACTGGCGGCGGCGGAACAGAGCCATGAGAGCATGGCGCAGCGGCTGGAGCAGCAGCACGTGCCGGGCACCGTGAAGGTCGAGGAGGCGACGGCCGAGCAGCGCCAGTTCATCCTCACCTATGTGCAGCCGGGACTGGCCGGACTGATGGACGGCTCGGTATCGACGCTGGCGCCGATCTTCGCCGCCGCCTTTGCCACGCATGACACGTGGCAGACGCTTCTCGTCGGTCTCGCCGCCTCGATCGGCGCCGGCATCTCGATGGGCTTCACCGAGGTCGCCTCCGACGACGGCAAGCTGTCGGGTCGGGGTTCGCCGGTCAAGCGCGGCCTGACCGTGGGCATCATGACGACGCTCGGCGGCCTCGGCCATGCGCTGCCCTACCTAATCCCGCATTTCTGGACGGCGACCGCGGTTGCCGCCGTGGTGGTGTTCTTCGAACTCTGGGCGATCGCCTTCGTCCAGAACCGCTACATGCAGACACCCTTCCTGCGCGCCGCCTTCCAGGTGGTGCTCGGCGGCGCGCTGGTGTTCGCGGCGGGCGTGCTGATCGGGAACGCATAGGGTTCTTCCTTCTCCCCCTTTTGGGAGAAGGAAGGACCTGCCGATTACCCGTTCACCGCCCGGCTATCCACCGGCGCCTGTTGCCTTTCACTCAAGCCATAATCGCGCACGACGTGCGCGATGCGCAGGCGGTAGCCGGCAAAGATGCCGCCGCGCCCGGCCTGCTGGGCCTGCCGGTGTTCTTGCGTGTTGCGCCAGGCCTTCACCGCTTCCTCGTCGCGCCAGAACGATAGTGACAGGATGCGGTCCGGATTGGCGAGGCTCTGGAAGCGCTCGACCGAGATGAAGCCATCGATGCCTTCAAGCAGCGGCCGCAACTGCGCGGCGATGTCCAGATAGGCATCGCGCCTGCCCGCGGCCGGCTCGACCTCGAAGATGACGGCGATCACGGCAGCACCAGCTTCGCGTGCGGGCCGGACGCCAGTTTCAGGAACATGCGGTCCTCCTTGAGGATGAATTTTTCACGGCGGGCGAATTCGTAGTTTGCCTTGCCGGCCGGGTCGGCGGCAAGCCGGGCCCTATAGGCTTCATAGGCAGCCAGGCTTTCTATGTTGTAGGCCGCATAGGCGGTCGTGGCCGAGCCTTCATGCGGCGCGTAGTAGCCGATCAGGTCGGCGCCGCAGCGCGGAATGGCCTGGCCCCAGTTGCGGGCATATTCCTCGAACGCGGCCTTGCCGAACGGATCGATCTCGTAGCGGATGAAGCAGGTGATGGTCATTTCGGTCTCCCTGAGTTGACGCACAGATAATTCGATCTCTGTCGAAACGTCGCCCACGCCGGTGTGCTAAGCAGTTTCCTGTCAGGAGCATCGTCAGCGCTCCTTGAGCTGAACGAAGGATAGTGATTACCTGGCGAGAATGCTTCGATAGGGATGAAACTATGCGTGAAGGACCCGACATTGCCCGCATCGCCAGCCTGATCGGCGACCCGGCCCGCGCCAACATGCTCAACGCATTGATGGGCGGCACGGCGCTGACGGCAAGCGAACTGGCGCTCGAGGCCGGCGTATCGATGCCGACCGCCTCCTCGCATCTGTCGAAACTGATGGAAGGCGGGCTGCTGACCGTGGCAAGCCAGGGCCGGCATCGCTATTACGGGCTCGCCGGGCCGCAGGTGGCTGAAATGATCGAAGCCATCGCCGGCGTCGCCGAAACCATCGGCCCCAAGCGCGTGCGGCCGGGCCCGCGCGACGGAGCGATGCGCGTGGCGCGCGTCTGCTACGATCATCTCGCCGGCGAACAGGCGGTGGCGATGCTCGACCGTCTCATCGACCGGAGGCTGCTGCTGCGAGACCGCGGCGAAATCCGGTTGGCGCCTTCGGCCGCCTCGCATTTCGCGGCGCTAGGGATCGATGTGGAGGCGAAGGCCCGGCGGCCGGTGTGCCGCGCCTGCCTCGACTGGAGCGTACGGCGCTCGCATCTCGCCGGCACGCTGGGCGCCGCCATCCTCGACAAGATCCTCACCGAGAAATGGGCGCGCCGGGAGAAGGACAGCCGCGCCGTGATTTTTTCGCCGCCCGGCAAACAGGCGTTCGAGAAGGTGTTTTTGGCTTGAGCTATCGGCGCTGTTGCCAGCATCGATTCGCCGGCGGGACAGGCGCGAAGGATCGCCGCGCTGCAAATGCGGGCAGGATTACCCCCGCTTCAACACCTTCCCCTTCTTGAAGAAATCCTTCCACGGATCGGCTTCCGCGAGTTGCTTCAGCGTCGTCTTGTCGCCGATGGGGAATGCGTTCGGCGGCAGGCCGGCTTCGATCTCGGCCCAGGTCACCGGCATCGACACCGTGGCACCCTTCTTGGCCCGCGACGAGTAGGGCGCCACCGTGGTCGCGCCGCTGCCATTGCGCAGATAGTCGACGAATATCTTGCCGGTGCGCGCCTTCTTGGACAGCGTCGCGGTGTAGCGGTCGGGCGCGCCCTGTTCCAGCGCGCGCGCGAAATCATGGGCGAAGCCTTTCACCTCCTCCCAGTTGGCCGACGGCTTCAGCGGCACGACGACATGAAAGCCCTTGCCACCCGACGTCTTGACGAAATTGGGCAGCGACAGCTCGTCAAGCTTGCCTCTTATGTCGAGTGCCGCCGCCCGCACCGCCTTCACGTCGACGCCTTCATCGGGGTCGAGATCGAAGACGATCTGGTCGGGACGTTCGAGCTCGTCGATGGTGCAACCCCAGATGTGGATCTCGACCACGCCGAGCTGGACAAGTGCCGCGACGCCATCGAAGTCACGGATAAACAGGATTTCCTCGCCATCCGTGGGATCCCTCGTTTTCTCGATCTTGTCATGCATGCCTGGCGAGGCATGCTTCTGGAAGAAGCGCTGGCTGCCGACACCGTCGGGGGCCCTGACCAGGCTGAGCGGGCGGTTGACCACGAATTGTTTCATGCGCGGCCACACCAGCGCGTAATGATCGAGCAGCCCCTGCTTGGATATTTTTTCGTCGGGCCACAGCAGCTTTTCCGGGTGGGACAGCTTCACCGCGGTGGTTGCCGCCCTTGCCGGCGTTGCGCCGCTTGACGCCGGCTTGGCCCGGGCCGTGCTCTTGCCTGTCGGTGCCTTCGGCTTTTCCTGCACGACTTCCTCCGCCGGCTTGTCTTCGCGCAGCCCCTGGAACGAGGCGTGGCGTACTATACGGTCGGAGGTCCAACTGCGGAACTCCACTTCGCCGACAAGCTCGGGCTTAACCCAGACCAGGCCCTTGCCTCTCGGCACGGCCTTGTCGAAGGGCGACGACTTCGTTTGCAGCGCATCGAGCTTCTTCTTCAGGGCATTGGCGCCGCCGGTCGAGAAGCCGGTGCCGACGCGGCCGGCATAGTGCAGCTTGCCGGCCTCGAAATAGCCAAGCAGCAGCGAACGCAGCCCGCGCCCGGTCTTGTCGGACGGTAGGTAGCCGGCGATGACGAACTCCTGTCGCAGCGTGCATTTCGACTTCACCCAGGACGGCCCGCGCCCGCTGCGGTAGACCGCGTCGGCGCGCTTGGAGACGACGCCTTCCAGTCCCATGCGGCAGGCATGCTCAAGCATCACCTTGCCGGGCTCGGCGAAATGGTCGCTGAAGCGGACCGTCGAATCCTCCGGCTGGCTGGCCAGCAATTCCTGCAAGGCCTGCTTGCGCTCGACCAGCGGCTCGCGGCGCAGGTCCCGCCCATTCAGCCGCATCAGGTCGAAGACGTAGTAGATGAAGCGATCCGTGCGCTTCGCCGACAGGTCGGCCTGCAAAAGCGCGAAGGAAGAGACGCCGCTGTCGGCCAGCACGACGATCTCGCCGTCGATGATGGCGTCGCTGCATTTCAATCCGGCGAGCTCGGCGACGATCGCGTCGCCGAATTTCTTCGTCCAGTCGAGGCCGGTGCGGGTGAGCAGCCGCACGTCCGTGCCGGCGATCTGCGTCTGCATGCGATAGCCGTCGAACTTCACCTCATGCAGCCAGTCCTCGCCCGGCGGCGCTTCCCGCTCGAGCGTGGCCAGTTGCGGCTCGATGAAGTCGAGGCGCTTTGCGTGTCCGGCCTTGGCTTGGGCGGCGGCCGGTTTGTTGGAGTGCCAGACCTTCGCCTTCTCCCCTTTCGCGGCCTTGCCCGCCCCGACCTCCTCGATCGTCAGGTCCGACTTCACCGATTTCGGCGCTTCCTCCAGAATATCCTCGCCCGGGCGCGCCGCGCCATCGTCCGACTTGATCAGCAGCCAGTTGTCGCGCTTGTCGCCGGGGCGCGGTCTCAGCCGCACCAGGTGCCAGCGGCCGTGCAGCTTGTGGCCGTTGAGCTCGAAGTTGATATGGCCCTTCTTCATCGCCTTGGCCGGATCGCCCTCGGGCACCCATGTGCCCTCGTCCCAGACGATGACCGAGCCGGCGCCATATTCGCCCTTGGGAATGGTGCCCTCGAACGGCGCATAGTCGATCGGATGGTCCTCGACATGCACGGCGAGCCGTTTCTCGTGCGGATCGAGGCTGGGCCCGCGCGTCACCGCCCAGCTCCACAGCACACCGGCATGTTCGAGGCGCAGGTCGTAATGCAGCCTGGTCGCGGCGTGCTTGTGGATGACGAAGATGCCGCCTGCCTCGCTCTTCTTGCCGCGGGCGACCTTGCCGGGGGGTTCGGCGGTTTTCCTGAAATCGCGCTTGGCGTGATATTGTTCGAGGCTAGCCATCCCTTGATGTCCTCACGCCGATTTGCGCTTGGGCGCGGCTTCTTTCGGCTTGCCGCGTTTGACCGCCGGTTTGGCTTTCGCGGAGGCCTTGCCGCGGCGTTCGCCCGATCCGCCGTCCGACGAAAGGCTCTTCTTCAGAGCGTCGAAAAGATTGACGACGTTGGACGGCTTGGGCGCCGCTTTGGCCTTCGGCGCCTTGCGGCCCGCCTTCTTGGCGCGGATCAGTTCGAGCAGCGCATCCTCGTACTTGTCCTCGAATTTCGAGGGATCGAACTTCGCCTTCTTCTTGTCGATGATGAGCTCGGCCAGATCGGTCATCTCCTGATCCGTCTTCACCGATTCGATGTCGCCGAAGACGGTGTCCGGCTGGCGCACCGTGTTGTCGTAGCGCAACGTCGTCAGCACCATGCCCTTGCCGAGCGGTTCGATGACCACGGGACGTTCGCGCCGATAGAGCACGATGCGCGCCAGGCCCGCCATCTTCTTGCCGGCCATCGCGTCGCGGATGACGGCGAAAGCGTCCTGCGAGACCTTGTCGGCCGGCGCGACGTAATAGGGCGTATCGAGATAGATCTGCTCGATGGAGGATTTGTCGACGAAGCCGTCGAGGCTCATCGTGTGCGAGGACTCGATCTGGATGGCCTCGATCTCGTCCTCTTCGATGTGGATGAACTTGCCATCGTCGTCCTCGTAGCCCTTTATCTCGTCGCCATCCTCAAGCGGCTTGCCGGTTTCGGCGTCGACATAGACCCGCTTCACCGTGTTGCCGGTCTCGCGGTTGAGGATGCGAAAAGAGACCTTCTCGGCATGAGTGACGACATTGGTCAGTTCGATGGCGCAGGTGACCAGCGAAAGCTTCAGATAGCCTCTCCAGGCGGGACGCGGCGCCATGATGATTTCCTGTAGAGAAAGACCTGGCTGGAACGGACGACGACCCCAACGGTTCCAATCCGGTCGAGCCAAGGCCGGCGCGATTGCCACCGGCCCCGGCTCTTTCAGCCCCTATTCGGCGGCCTGCAGGTTGATCTTGCTTTCCGCTATTTCGGTCAGCTTGCGATCCGTCGCCTGCTCTTCCTTGAGGTTCTTGGCCAGAACGTTGGCGCAGTCGCTGCGGCCAAGCTGCTTGGCCCAGGCGATCAAGGTGCCATAGCGGGTCATCTCATAGTGCTCGACCGCTTGCGCCGAGGCGATCAGCGCCGCGTCCAGCACCTCCTTGTCGTCGACGTCGCCGCTGACGTCGTCGGCTTCCTCGAGGATGCCGTCTATGGCCGGGCAGTTGACCTCCTTGGCCTTGACGCCGTGCAGTTCGAACACCTGCTCGACGCGCTCGACATGGCCCCTGGTCTGCTCGAGATGTTTCTCGAAGCCGGCCTTCAGCTGAGGATCCGTCGCCTTGTCGATCATCTTCGGCAATGCCTTCTCGATCTGCTTTTCGGCATAATAGATGTCGCGCAGCGTGTGCACGAAGAGGTCGTCCAGGGTTTTGATGTCCTTCGAAAAGAAGCCCATGATTGCGGCCCTTCCTTTGCTCTTGCGGTTGCGGGTTAGCGTGGGGCCGCAGGTCGGCGGCCCCATGGGCCGGCCATGCCGGCTCTAGGAATCAACGTCTCGTCCCGGGCCGGGTTCCGGACTTGCGGCGGCGAGCAAGGAAATTCTCCCGCCAGGGCGAAAGCTGAAACGCAACCGCACCCAGGCGACATTCAAACGAAACATATGTGATGCAAAAGTCACACACGCCGAAATGGCGACAAAAGGCGTGGAAAGACCCCGAATCAGCCGCATTCCGGCCATGAAGCGACGGGTTTTCGACCAGAAATTAACATCGCGTTCACCGACTATTCACGCCTCGACGCTATGATTTCCGCAATTCGGAAGGGACACCCGAAAGTCGGGACAGGGACAGGTAAAATGAACTTCCTTACGCACCTCATCGGCTATGCCGCAGCCATCCGCGAATTCGTCGCGCCGACCTATCGGCCCGAGCGCTATTACATGCGCGGACCAGGCCCGGCCTGCGCTCGTCGCGGCACCTCGCTGGGCGCGCACTGACCATGACTTTCGAGAGCCGACACAACAGCCGCATCTGCAGGCCTGACGCCGAGTCGCGCGCCACCACCTATCGCGCCGAGCGCCCGGCTTTCGCCGATCGGCGGCGTGCGACATCGCCGCGGCTTTGAGACCGCCTTCGCCGGCTTAATGTCTCAGGACACGAGCCGCCGAGGCCCGCGTAAGCGACCTTCTCCAGTCCAGTCGGCCCCAGTCCAGTCGGCCCCAGTCCAGTCGGGTCCAGTCCAAGCCGTCCTTCTGAATACCCTTCGATGCAACCCAGCCGCTGACCGTCTTCGACGGCGTCGGCTCCAGCCGGGATGATCGTGCGCTACCGGGGCCGGCTCGTGCCGTCCGGAGCACACGGCTCCAGCACAATCGTGCCGCCGGCCACCTTGCCGAGTTCTCGGCAACCCTGATCTGTGCACAGTGTCCAACCATCACCGGTCGCGCCGGAGGCGGCGAGCATAAGGCTTCGCTGCGGCCCGGCCTTCGGCGCATAGGCCCACCAGCCGTCTCGCAGCACCGCGCCCTCGGGTGGTTCCATGCCGGCGCCCGAGCCCTTTATGCGCGCCTCGGTGACTTGCAGGCCGGAAGGCATCACCTTCCAGTGTTCCTCCCAGCGCGTGCGCTCCACCGAGTGCGTCCAGGACAGGGTGAAGGCGGCGGCCGCGAGCGTCACCGTCTTGCCGGCGGCAAGGATACACAGGCTCATGCTTTGGCCGTCGCCCGCCGCGCGCGCCAGAAATGCCAGCCGATCCAGGCGAAAGACAGTGCCCAGCCCGTCTCGTCGGTGAGCGGGATCGCCGCGACCAGCAGCACGCCGGCACAGAAGGCGACGAGCCGTTCCCACCACGCCATGCGCCTGGCAAGGAAGCCGACGGCGGCGGCACCCCACAGCACGATGCCCATGCACGCCTTGACGACGATGTAGGCGACCTCGACGGGGTAGCCGAACTGGGCGGCGATCGGGCCTGGATCCTGCAGCATGAGCGCCGGCGTGTAGACCGCCATGAACGGCACGACGAAACCGGCAATGGCAAGCTTGGTCGCCTGGATGCCGATCTTGAGGCCGCTTTCCCTGGCCATCGGGGCGGCCGCGAAGGCGGCCAGCGCCACCGGTGGCGTAAGATCGGCCATGATGCCGAAGTAGAAGACGAACATATGGCTGACCACCAGCGGCACGCCGAGCGACAGCAGCGCCGGGCCGGCCAGCGAGGAGGTGATGATGTAGTTGGGAATGGTCGGGATGCCCATGCCAAGCACCAGGCAGGTGAGCATGGTCAGCACCAGGGACAGGAACAGATTGTCCTGGCCGATGGAGATGATCCAGCCGATGAAGGTCGAGGCGATGCCGGTGAGCGTCAGCGTGCCGATGACGATGCCGACGATGGCGCAGGCGATGCCGACCGGCAGCGCGTTCTTGGCCCCTTCGGCGAGTGAATCCACGCAGATCCGCAGCGTTTCGCGCCCGCCCTTGAAGGCGAAGCAGGCGACGACGAGCGCGGCGATGACGAGGCCGAGTATGTTGACGCCGAAGCGCATGAACGAGGCGGCGGCGAGCCCGAGCGCCAGCCAGAAGACGACGCGGAAGGCGAGCGGTCCGATCAGGGCCGCCAGCGGCGTGCCGAGGATGAGCACGATGGTCAGCGCCAGGCCCATCGTGCCGGCGAAGATCGGTGTGTAGCCGGCAAACAGAAGGTAGATGAGGGCCGCCAGCGGCAGCACCAGCGGCCAGTGCTGGCGCACGGCATCCCAGGGATTGGGCAGTTCGGCCTTGGCCATGCCGTGCAGGCCGGCCTTGCCGGCTTCCAGATGCACCTGCCAGAAACAGGCGCCGAAATAGAGCAGCGCCGGGATGATCGCCGCCTTGACCACTTCGGCATAGGGGATGTTCAGCGTCTCGGCCATGATGAAGGCGACCGCGCCCATCACCGGCGGCATGATCTGGCCGCCCATCGAGGAGGTCGCCTCGACGGCACCGGCGAAAGCCGAGCGGAAGCCGAAGCGCTTCATCAACGGGATGGTGAACTGGCCGCTGGCCACGACATTGGCAACGCCGGAGCCGGAGATGGTGCCCATCAGCGCCGAGGACAAAACGCAGACCTGCGCCGGGCCGCCGCGCCACGAGCCGACCAGGCCGAGCGCGAAATCGTTGAACAGCGCGATCATGCCGGCGCGTTCGAGGAAGGCGGCGAAGACCACGAAGATGAAAATATAGGCGGCCGAGACATAGACCGGCGTGCCGTATATGCCTTCGGTGCCATAGGCGAAAGTGTCGACGAGCTGGGCGAAATCGTAGCCGCGATGGATGAAGGGCGGCGGCAGATGGTTGCCGACGAAACAATAGGCGAGAAAGATGAAAGCGATGATCGCCAGCGGCAGTCCCATCAGCCGCCGGGCCGCCTCGAAGACCAGCACCACCAGCACCGCGCCGACGACAAGATCCGGCGTGGTGAGGAAACCGGAGCGGCGGATGAGGTCGGTGTAGAACACCCAATTGTAGAGACCGGTGCCGAAGCCGAGCACGCCGAACGCCCAGAACACGGCCTTGGCCGGCAGGCTTCGGGCGCGCAGGTTGGCGATCAGGCCAAAGCCGAGCAGCAGCAGGAAACCGACATGCATGGCCCGCACCACCTGGCTCGGGATGCTGCCATAGGCGGCGACGTAGATCTGGAACACGGAAAAGGCGACGGCGATGAGGAAGGCAGCCTTGCCGGCGATGCCGTCGCCAAAGCCCGGCGGCAAGCCTTCGACCTGCTCTTCGGCGACGGGGAGATGGAAGGTGGAGGATTTGCCGTCGGCTGTCGTTCCATGCGTTGTTTCGCTCATCCGATGCACTCCAAAATGAGCGAATGACAGTGCGAAGACATCTCAGAAAGTCCTCGCCCTATTTCAACAACCCCTTCTCCTTGTAGTACCGCTCAGCGCCCGGATGCAGCGGCACCGGCATGCCGTCGAGCGCCTTGGCAGGATCGATCGACTTGGCGGCGGCGTGGGCGGCGGCTAGCTGGTCGAGATGCTCGAACATCAGCTTGGTCATCTGGTAGGCCGTCTCGTCGGAAACGTCGGCGCGGGTGATGAGGAAATTGCCGACGGCCGCGGTCGCGACGTCCTCGGCCTGGCCCTCATAGGTGCCCTTGGGGATAACCACCGACAGATAGGGGGCGCCGATCTTGGCGACATCCTCGGCCGGCACGGCGACGACGTTGATCGGCACCGAGGTGGCGAGATCGCGGATCGAGGCGACCCCGAGGCCGGCCGACTGCAGCGTGGCATCGAGCTGGCGGTTCTTGATCAGCTCGACCGATTCGGCGAAGGGCAGGTATTCGACCCGGCCGAGATCCTCGTATTTCAGCCCGGCGGCGGCAAAGATGGCACGCGCATTGAGCTCGGTACCGGAGGCCGGCGCGCCGACCGACAGGCTCTTGCCCTTGAGGTCGGCCAGCGTCTTGATGCCGGATTCCTGGCTGGCGACGATCTGGATGTAGTTGGGATAGATGGCGGCGATGCCGCGCAATTTGTCGAGCTTGCCGGGGAAGCCGGCCTCGGCATTGCCTTCGGCGGCCATCTTGACGGAATCGCCGAGCGCGAAGGCGATCTCGCCCTTGCCCTGCTGCAGCAGATTGAGGTTCTCGACCGAAGCCTTGGTGGCCTGCACCTGGGTGCGGGCGCCTGCGATGCCCTTGCTGTAGATTTCCGACAGCGCCACGCCGAGCGGGTAGTAGACGCCCGACGTGCCGCCGGTCAGCACGTTGATGAATTCCTGTGCCCTGGCCGAGGCAATGCCAAGCCCAAGCGATAGCGCCATTGCGCCGGCTGCAACGAACTTCGTTCTGAAATGGAACATCCGGTTTCCTCCCTGAAATATTGGCTGCCGCACCACCTCCTCGATGCGAACCGGCCGAGTTTAGACGGCGGGCCGCAAATGCCAACCCGCAATTGCATTCATTAGACGAACGGTTGAATGGATGCGGAAACAGCTCCCGGCTTGCGCGGGACGCGACCGTGGCCGAAAGATTTTTTCCGGCACCTGTCGAAATCGGCCCTTGTCGCGCGACATATGTCCGGCTCGCAAGGACGCGGCCTATGAAACCACGGGAGAAGACCCATGCGATACATGCTTTTGATCAACAACGACGAAGCCGCACTGGCGAACACGCCGATCGAGAAGGCCCAACAGATGAGCGCGGCCTATGGCGCCTATACCGAAGCGTTGAAGAAATCCGGCGCGTGGCTGGCCGGAGAAAGGCTGCGCCCGACTCAGGCAACCACCTCGGTGCGGATCACCGACGGCAAGACCAACGTGATCGACGGCCCCTATGCAGACACCAAGGAGCAGCTTGCCGGCTTCTACATGATCGAAGCGGCCGACATCGATACCGCCATCGAATGGGCGGCGCGCTGCCCGGCGGCCAGCACAGGCACGGTCGAGTTGCGGCCGATTTGGGAAATGGCCGAATACATGCCCAAGAAATGACGATGTGATGGACAGCAGCTCGCAGATTGCCCGGGCAGCCGCCGAGGCCGCCGCCCGGCAAAGCTACGGCAAGCTGGTCGCCTGGCTCGCGGCGCCCACGCGCGACGTGGCCGCCGCCGAGGACGCGCTGGCCGACGCCTTTGCCGCGGCGCTCGAACGCTGGCCACGAACCGGCGTGCCCGAAAAGCCGGAGGCCTGGCTGCTTGCCGTGGCAAGGCGGCGGCGTGTCGACGCGGTGCGGCGGCGGCTCACCAGCGAAGCCGGCCGCGACCATCTCAAGCTGATTGCCGAGGAGGCGGAGGCGTGCATGACCGACCAGGACCTGCCCGACGAGCGGCTGCGGCTGATGTTCGCCTGCGCGCATCCGGCGATCGAACCTGGCGTGCGCGCGCCATTGATCCTGCAGGCCGTGCTTGGCTTCGACGCCGCGACGATCGCCTCCGCCTTCCTGGTCCCGCCGGCGACAATGGGCCAGCGCCTGGTGCGGGCCAAGGCCCGCATCCGTGAAGCCGGCATTCCGTTCCGCGTACCGGAGCGAGCCGAACTCGGCGAGCGCCTGGATACCGTGCTGGAGGCCATATACGCGACCTTCGCCGAGGGCTGGTCCGACCCGGCGGGCAGCGAGACGCGGCGCCGGAACCTGGCCACCGAAGGGATCTGGCTCGGCAGGCTGGTGGCCTCGCTGCTGCCGGACGAACCGGAGGCGCTGGGCCTGCTTGCGCTGATGCTGTTCGCCGAAGCGCGCCGCACCGCGCGCCGCAATGGGTCCGGAGATTATGTGCCGCTCGCCGAGCAGGATCATGCGCTTTGGGATCATGCCCTGATCGACGAGGCGGAAACCCTGCTCGGCCGCGCCGCCTCCATGGGCGCCATCGGCCGCTACCAGCTCGAAGCGGCCGTGCAGTCCGTTCACGCGGCGCGGCGGCTGAGCGGCGAGACCGACTGGGTGGCGATCCGCGAATTCTACGACGCGTTGCTTTCGATCGCACGATCGCCCGTGGTGGCGATCAACCGCGCGGTGGCGATCGCCGAAGCCGAGGGCGCCGTGGCGGGGCTGGCGGCGCTGTACGTGCTTGGCGACGACAAGCGGCTCAATGATTACCAGCCCTATTGGGCCGCCCGCGCCGGCCTTCTGGCCAGGTTCGGCCAGGTGCCGCAGGCGGTCGAGGCCTATGACCGCGCGATCGGCCTCGAAAGCGATCCGGCGGTACGCCGCTTCCTGCAGGTAAAACGCGCGACGCTCAGGCATTGAAATGCCCGACGGCGGTGCTTTGCCGGCGACCCGTTCAGCCCGGCCACATTTCGTGCGAGGCGTTGAGCGTCTTCATCAGCGGGTGCTCGCGAAGCCTGGCCCACAGGCGTTCGATGTCGGGCCAGGCGGTGCGTGCCTTGCCGCTGTCGGGATGCCAGGCCACCAGCATGGCCAGATAGATATCGGCCACCGACATCGCCTCGCCTGCCAGCCAGTCGCGGCCGCGCAAGGCGGCGTCGATGACGGCAAAGCCGCGGTCCATCTCGGCCACGGCCGCCTGCTTGACGGCCTTGGCGCCGTCGGCGTCGGCCGTGTAGCGCGGCGCGTAGTAGAAACGCAGCACCGCCGGATAGAGGGCGGACGACATGAACGCCATCCAGCGCAGGAAGTCGGCGCGGGCCGGTTCATCGGCCGCCGGCGCCAGTCCGGCCCGCGGATGGCGTTCGGCGAGCAGGATGCAGATGGCCGCCGATTCGGTCAGCGAGCGGCCGTCCGGCAAGGTCAGCACCGGCACCTGGTTCAGCGGGCTAATGTGGAGGAAAGCGGGATCGGGCCGGTCGGATTTCGGTACGTCGATCTGCTCGAACGGCGCCTTGGCCAGCGCCAGGGCCGCCTCGACAACGAAGCCGCCGCTGCCGGGACGGGTGTAGAGCTTGTACATGAGGTCCTCCGCCGGCCCTGCGGGGGCCGGGGGCGATATGAACCGGAAGCAGGGCGCTGCTCAAGCCCGTGGCAGCCGCCACCGCGGGTTTTTTCAGCGGGCCAGGCTAAGCGCCTTTTGTGTTAAGCGCCCGGCAGGGCAGAAGAGAGCGTGTCGAACTCGACAGGCGACGCGCCGTATCGCTTCGCCCAACGAAGACCCTACGCCCCCAAGCCCTCGAACAGGATGGTCGACAAGTAGCGTTCGGCGAAGGACGGGATGATCACCACCAGGTTCTTGCCCTTGTTCTCCGGCCGCGAGCCGACGACGATCGCCGCCTGCAAAGCGGCGCCCGAGGAGATGCCGACCGGCACGCCTTCCAGCCGGGCGACGAGGCGGGCATTGGCGACCGAATCCTCGTTCGAGACCGTGACGATTTCGTCATAGATGGTGGTGTCGAGGATTTTTGGCGCGAAGCCGGCGCCGATGCCCTGGATCTTGTGCGGACCGGGCTGGCCGCCCGACAGCACCGGCGAGGTTTCCGGTTCGACCGCGACGACATGCAGCGAAGGCTTGCGCTTCTTCAGCACCTGGCCGACGCCGGTGATGGTGCCGCCGGTGCCGATGCCGGAGACGATGATGTCGACCTCGCCATGGGTGTCGTTCCAGATCTCCTCGGCAGTCGTCGTGCGATGGATCTCGGGATTGGCCGGGTTCTCGAACTGCTGCGGGATGATGGCGTTGGGGATGGTGGCCGCCAGTTCGTCGGCCTTGGCGATGGCGCCCTTCATGCCTTTCGGCCCTTCGGTCAGCACCAGTTCGGCGCCGAGCAGCGCCAGCATCTTGCGGCGCTCGACCGACATGGTTTCGGGCATGGTGAGGATCAGCTTGTAGCCCTTGGCGGCGGCGGCGAAGGCAAGCGCGATGCCGGTATTGCCCGAAGTCGGCTCGATCAGCGTCGTCTTGCCGGGAGCGATCTTGCCCGATGCCTCGAGCGCCTCGATCATCGCCACGCCAATACGGTCCTTGACCGAGGCGATCGGGTTGAAGAATTCGAGCTTGGCAAGGAGATGGGCAACGATGCCCTTCTCCTTGGCGAATTTGTCGAGCCGCACCAGTGGCGTGTCGCCGATCGTATCGGTGATGGAATTGTAGATGCGGCCACGGCCGGGAACACGAGCGGAGGCGGCGGACTTGTTCATTGGTTTGGCTCCCAGAATGTCAGGCGGATGAACTGATCTCAGACGGATGGCCGCCAAGATAGGCCTTCCACGGACGCAAGATAGACCGTCGCCCGAAAATATCCGAGTGGGGCCCGTGTCTAAAACGCCTCGGCCTCGGAAAAGCGTTCCCGCAAAAGCCGGCCCGGCGGAATGCCTTGGCAAAAATGGCCCTATTGGCGGGCGGCGATCGCCGCCGCCGCGCCGACCATGAAACCGGCCGCGGTGCGGTTCAGCGCCTTCAGGGCGCGCGGCGAGCGCAGGAACCAGCGCGCCTTGGCCGCCAGCGCCAGATAAGGCACCAGCACCACGAACAGGACGAGGACGGTGAGTGCGGCGAGGACGCCGTAATCGGCCAGCGTGATGGTCTTGAGGTCGACGATGGTCGGCGTGATGGCGAGATAGAAGATCATCGTCTTCGGATTGCCGAGCGTCACCGTCAGGCCGGCGAGGAAGCTCGACGCCAGCCCGCCCTTGCCTTTCCTGGCCTCGACCGTCTCGGGCGTGATGCCGGCGGTCCAGAAGCGCCAGCCGAGGAAGGCGAGATAGGCGACGCCGGCCCATTTGACGGCGAGGAACACCAGGCCGAAGGTCTGCGCGACAAAGGCAAGCCCAAGCACCACGGCGGTGAGATAAAGAAGGTCGCCGAGCATCAGGCCGAAGGACATGGCCAGCGACGAGCGGAAGCCGGAGCCGAGCGCGCGCGCCACAAGCGCGGTGACGCCGGGGCCGGGAATGGCCGCGGCCAAGCCGAGGGCGGCGCTGTAGGCGAGGAAGCCGGTGAGGGTCATGGATTGAGCCTTGCGTCCGCGAAACTGCTGGGACGGCGCCTTGTCGCACAGAGTTTCGCGGGCGGGAATTGCCTGGAGCCGGATTTGGTTGCACCAGGCATGCCCCGTGCTCGAGGCCTCCCAGCGGATCAGGACCGGCCGTCGCCGTAGGTCACGCGCCAGATGGTGCCGTTGCCGTCCTCGGTGACGATCAGCGCGCCGTCGCTCGCCACCGCCACGCCGACCGGCCGGCCCCAGACCTCGCCGCCGGAGGTGACGAAGCCGGTCATGAAATCCTCATATTCGCCGGTCGGCTTGCCGTCCTTGAACTTGAGCCGCACCACCTTGTAGCCAGTCCTGTTGCCGCGATTCCACGAACCGTGCAGGGCGACGAAGGCGTCGCCCCTGTATTCGGCCGGAAAACCGGATCCTGCGCGGACATTCCTGCCGTCGTAGAAGGCGATGTTGAGCGGCGCCGAATGCGCCTGCATCAGAATGTCGGGGACGGTGACCTTGCCGGCAAGGTCGGGACGCGCGCCCTTGTGGCGCGGATCCTCATTGTCGCCGATATAGTACCAGGGCCAGCCGTAGAAGGCGCCTTCCTTCACTTCGGTCGCATATTCGAACGGCACGTTGTCGCCGAGCGCGTCGCGCTCGTTGACCACGCACCACAGCGCGCCCGCCGCCGGCTGGATGGCCATGCCCGAACAGTTGCGCAGGCCGGTGGCGACGATGCGCCCATTCCTACCGTCCGGGTCGAAAGCCCTGACGTCGGCGCGGCCTTCCTCCGCGCCCCAGGTGGCGCCGAGCGGCTTCGACCTGGCCCAGGCGTCGAGCCCGCCCCGCGGTTTCCTTGCCATGTCCTGGGCGGCGTTCGAGCCGGAGCCGACCGAGAGATACAGCGTCTTGCCGTCCGGCGAGAAGGCGATGTCGCGGGTCCAGTGATGAGTGGCCGGAATATCGCGGACGATGGTTTCCGGCTCGCCGGAGGCCTCCAGGTCGCCATCGCGGTAGGGAAAGCGCACGATGCTGTCGCTGTTGGCGACATAGACCCATTGCGGGTTGTCCCCTGGCGGGTAGAAGGCGATGCCGTAGGGCTGGTTGAGATTGCGGGCGAAGATGCCGTCCCTGACAGGTTTCGCGCTGCCCTCGCCGAGACGGTAGACGCGGATCTGGTTGGCCTCGCTGTCGGCGACGAACAGGTCGCCATTGGGCGCGACGCGCACGACGCGCGGATTGTCGATGCCCGAAGCGATCAGTTCCGCCGAAAAGCCCGCCGGCAGCCGCGGCTCGGCGCCTTGCGGCCTTTGCACCGGACCGGCGCCGTTCGAGGCGGATCTGGTGACATAGGGCCTGGGCTGGTCTTGCGGGCTGATCAACCGGCGCACGCCCGGCGCATCGGCCCGCCAGTCACCGAATGCGGCCGCGCCCTTCAGCACCGGCTCTTCCTGCTGGGCCAATGCCGTCGCGGCGAAGAGCAAGGCAGCAGCGATTACCACGGCGCCGGCAAGTCGGATCATCCCAGTCTCCAGCTTCTCGCTTCTTCATGCATGTCGTTGTCCCAAGACCGAAGTCACATGCATCAAGGGAACGGGCGGGCTCGGCAGTCGTTCCGGACGACACGGGGAGTTGAAGGAATTCGGGTCAGCTATCCGCGTCGAGATCGAGATCGGCGTCGAGGTTCTTTTCCAGTTCGACGAGATCGGCCGGCAGCGGCATGCCCATGGCGCGGATTTCGCGCAGCTTCTCGCGCAATTGCTCCTGCACTTCGCGCACATCCTCAGGCTGGTTGACCATCTCCTCCAGCAGCAGGCTGATCTGGGCCTTGAACGATTCCAGCGCCATCTTTTCTCTCCTCGGCCGTCTGGATCGATCCCAGCTCTCAGCGCAGCATGCGCGATATCAGCTGCGCCGTATAGTCGACCATCGGGACAATGCGGGCATAGTTGAGCCGGGTCGGGCCGATGACGCCGAGCGCGCCGACGACGCGGGCGTCCTTGTCGCGGTAGGGTGCCACGACCAGCGACGAGCCGGAGAGCGAGAAAAGCTTATTTTCCGAGCCGATGAAGATGCGCACGCCCGGTCCCGCCTCGGCGAGGTCGAGCAGCTGGATCAGCCCGTCCTGCGTCTCCATGTCCTCGAACAGGTGGCGCAGGAGTTCGATGTCGGCCTGGGCGGTGACGTTTTCGAGCAGATTGGCGCGGCCGCGCACGATCAGGCGCGCCGGCAGGCCGCTTTCCGCGCCGGCCCACACCGCCAGCCCTTTCTCCACCAGGTCCTGCGACAGCGTGTCGAGCGCTGCCCTTGTCTCTTCCTTGATACGCTCGACCTCCGCCCGCGCCTCGGCCAGCGTACGGCCGCGAATATGGGCGTTGAGAAAATTCGAGGCCTCGTGCAATTGCGAGACGGTGATGCCGGCCGGCAGATCGATGACCCGGTTCTCGACGTCGCCGTTCTGCGACACCATCACGGTCAGCGCCTTGGTGGGCTCGAGCTGGATGAACTCGATGTGCTTGAGCGCCACCTCGTTCTTGGCGGCCAGCACCAGGCCGGCGCCGCGCGACATGCCCGACAGCATCTGGCTGGCCTCGGTCAGCATGTGTTCCAGCGTGGCGCCCGAGCCGGAGGCGCGCACCTGCGCCTCGATGCTGCGCCGCTCCTCGTCGGAGAGGTCGCCCAATTCCATGAAGGCGTCGACGAAGAAGCGCAGGCCGGCCTGCGTCGGCAGGCGACCGGCCGAGATGTGCGGCGCGTAGATCAGGCCGAGATGTTCGAGATCGCTCATCACGTTGCGGATGGTGGCGGGCGACAGCGAGGACGGCAGGATGCGCGACAGGCTGCGCGATCCCACGGGCTCGCCGTCCCTCAGATAGGAATCGACGATACGCCGGAAGATGTCGCGCGAACGCATGTCGAGCGCCTGAAGTGCGGGCGCCTGAAGTGCCGGCGCGTGAAGAGCGAGCGACTGCGAAGCGGGATCGACTGCCTTGGTCATTGCGGCCATAACCTCCGGTTCAAGGATATAGACTTCGCGGCGCTGCGCGCAACCCGGTGTCGCGTTGCGCGATCAGCCGGTGTCGCACTTGCGATCACCCCGGTGTCGTGTTGCGCGATCGCCCCGGTGTCGCCGCGTTTGCGGCCGCCGGTCCATTTTCCTTTACGCCGTGCCCCGCATGCGTCTAAAAGCCGGCCAAGATTCAAAAAAGCTGACAAGAAAGCAGGCCGAATGCGCCCCTCCAAACGCCAGTTCGACGAAATGCGCGCCATCTCCTTCGAGCGCGGCGTCTCCAAACATGCCGAAGGCTCGTGCCTGGTGAAGTTCGGCGACACGCATGTCTTGTGCACGGCAAGCCTGGAGGAAAAAGTGCCGGGCTGGATGCGCAATTCCGGGAAAGGCTGGGTGACGGCCGAATACGGCATGCTGCCGCGCTCGACAGGCGAGCGCATGCGCCGCGAGGCCTCCGCCGGCAAGCAGGGCGGGCGCACGCTGGAGATCCAGCGGCTGATCGGCCGCTCGCTGCGCGCCGTGGTCGACCTGCAGGCGCTGGGCGAGCAGCAGATCACCGTCGACTGCGACGTCATCCAGGCCGATGGCGGCACCCGCACCGCCTCCATCACCGGCGGCTGGGTGGCGCTCTACGATTGCCTGCGCTGGATGGAAGCGCGGCAGATGGTGAGCGTCGCCAAGGTGCTGAAGGACCATGTCGCGGCGATTTCCTGCGGCATCCATGACGGCCAGCCGGTCATCGACCTCGACTATCTCGAGGATTCCTCCGCCGGCACCGACGCCAATTTCGTCATGACCGGCAAGGGCGGCATCGTCGAGATCCAGGGCACGGCCGAGGGCGAGCCCTTTTCGGAAGGGCAGTTCGCCGAGCTGATGGGCCTGGCCAAGAAAGGCATCCAGAGGCTGGTGAGTTTGCAGCAGATGGCGGTGGCGTAGTTTATTCATGCGGAGCCTGGGCACCCCCCTCTGCCCTGCCGGGCATCTCCCCCGCAAGGGGGGAGATCGGCTGTTGTCTAGAGCTTCGCCAATAATCAGAATAGAATACCATGAGCCGGCGCTCACGCTGCCAATCTCCCCCCTTGCGGGGGAGATGGCCGGCAGGCCAGAGGGGGGTGCCTCGTGATCCCCTCTGCCATTCTTGAATCCGCTCTTTACGTCACCGACCTCGCCGCTGCCGAAGCCTTCTACACCGACATCCTCGGCCTCACTCCTCTCGGCAAGGTCGAGGGCCGCCATCTCTTCTTCCGTTGCGGAGCCGGCGTGCTGCTGATCTTCAACGCGGAGGCGACCAAGGTCCCGCCCGCGCCCGACGCGAGGCTGAAAGTGCCGCCACACGGCACATCGGGCGAAGGCCATCTCTGCTTTGCGGCGACCGCCGATGAAATCAGCCGCTGGAAATCCCATCTGAAGGCGAAGAACATCGCTGTCGAAAGCGAATTCGAATGGCCGCAAGGCGGCCGCTCGCTTTATATCCGCGATCCCTCCGGCAATTCGATCGAATTCGCCGAGCCGAGAATCTGGGGACTTTGATGCATTCTCTCGACGGAAAAAAGATCGTCGTCGCCAGCCACAATGAAGGCAAGCTGCGCGAATTCGCCGATCTGATGGCGCCATTCGGATTCGAGGCGAAATCGGCGAAGGACTATGGCTTGCCCGAACCCGAGGAGACCGGCACAACCTTCGAGGAGAACGCCTATATCAAGGCCTTCGCCGCAGCCAAGGCGACGGGCCTGCCGGCGCTGTCGGACGATTCGGGCCTGTGCGTTGACGCGCTCGACGGCGCGCCCGGCGTCTACACCGCCAACTGGGCCGAAACGCCTGATGGCAGCAGGGATTTCGGCATCGCCATGCAGCGCACCGAAGTGGCGCTGCAGGAAGTCGGCGCCGCCACGCCCGCGCAGCGCACGGGACGCTTCGTCGCCGTCATCTGCCTCGCCTTTCCCGATGGCGAGGCAGAATATTACCGCGGCGAGGCCGAAGGTACGTTGGTCTGGCCGCCGCGCGGCGAGCTCGGATTCGGCTACGACCCGGTGTTCCTGCCCGACGGCTTCGAAAAGACCTTCGGCGAGATGAGTGCCGAGGAAAAACACGGCTGGAAACCCGGCCAGGCTACGGCGCTGTCGCACCGCGCCCGCGCCTTCCAGAAATTCGCCCAAGCCCGATTGGGTCTGGCCCGGTTAGGCTCGGCATGATCAGGCCCGGCGCCACCATGCCGCTCGACCGCAGCCCCGGTTTCGGCGTCTATGTGCATTGGCCGTTCTGCGCGGCCAAATGCCCCTATTGCGACTTCAACAGCCATGTCCGCCACCAGCCGGTCGACCAGGAGCGCTTTGCCGCCGCCTTCGAGGCGGAACTGGCGACGATGCGCCAGCGCACCGGCCCACGCGAGGTGACCAGCATCTTTCTCGGCGGCGGCACGCCGTCGTTGATGAAGCCGGAAACGGTGGCCAGGGTCCTGGACGCCGTGGCGAAGAACTGGACGGTGCCCGACGGCATCGAGGTGACGCTGGAGGCCAATCCCTCCTCGGTCGAAGCCGAACGCTTTCGCGGCTATCGCGCTGCGGGCGTCAACCGGGTCTCGCTCGGCGTGCAGGCGCTGAACGACAAGGATTTGCGCTTCCTTGGCCGGCTGCACAATGTGGACGAGGCGCTGCACGCGATCGGGCTCGCGCGGGAGATATTCCCAAGGCTCTCCTTCGACCTGATCTACGCACGGCCAGGCCAGACGCCGGAGGCCTGGGCATCGGAGCTCGAACAGGCGATCGGCCACGCCGCCGACCATCTGTCGCTCTATCAGCTGACCATCGAGGAAGGCACGCCGTTCCACGCGCTGCACGCGGCGAAGAAATTCATCATCCCCGACAACGACCACGCCGCCGACCTTTATGCGCTGACGCAAGAGGTGACATCAGCCCATGGTTTGCCGGCATATGAGATCTCAAACCACGCCCGGCCGGGTGCCGAAAGCCGGCACAATCTGACCTACTGGCGCTATGGCGAATATGTCGGCGTCGGCCCTGGCGCGCATGGCCGCTTCGTCGAGAACGGCCACCGCGTCGTGACCATCGCGGAGAGGATGCCGGAAACCTGGGCCAATCTGGTCGAGGCCAAGGGCCATGGCGTCACCGGCGGCGAGACCCTGACGCGCTCCGAAGAGGCTGACGAGTTCCTGCTGATGGGACTGAGGCTGGCGGAAGGCATCGACCTGTCGCGTTACGAAGCGTTTTCCGGGCGCGGCCTGTCGAGCGCGCGGCTGTCGGTGCTGCAAGGCGAAGGGCTGGTGGCGCCGATCGGCAACGCCCGCCTGCGCGCCACGCCCGCCGGCATGATCGTGCTCGACGCCGTGGTGGCCGATCTGGCACGGTAGGCTGGGATGCTGCTCCCAATCTCGAAGCCAAGATTACGCTTCTGGAGGCGGCTGTTTCGCGGTATCTGAGTTGAGACCCGACCGGTGAGGCTATCCGAATGAACCTGCCGCTCTCCTGGCAATTCTGGGCGCTGTTGTCGGCGACTTTCGCGGCGCTGACGGCGATCTTCGCCAAGGTCGGCATCGAGACCATCAATTCCGATTTCGCCACCCTCATCCGGACAGCCATCATCCTGGTCGTGCTTGCGGCGATCCTCGCCGCCAGCGGCCAATTCCAATCGTGGGCCTCGATCTCCGGGAAGACCTGGCTTTTCCTTAGCCTGTCGGGACTGGCGACCGGAGCCTCGTGGCTCTGCTATTTCCGCGCGCTGAAAATCGGCAATGCGGCGCAGGTGGCGCCCATCGACAAGCTAAGCGTCGTGCTTGTGGCGGTGTTTGGCGCGGTCTTTCTCGGCGAGCGGCTCACCGGTGCGAACTGGCTTGGCGTCGCCCTTATCGCGGCGGGCGCGGTGCTGGTCGCTTATCGAGGGTAGTGCTGCGCCGTGGCGGGCGTTCTTGGTTTCGAGACGGGTGATGAAAATATCGAAGCGATTGGGCATCGTCCGGTCAGTGCTCCGTCGTGCTGTCGGGTTCGTTATCGGGTAGCTTGATCTCTGGTGGCGGGCGGCGCGCGGGCCCCTGCTTGCCGTCCGTGGTGGCGGGCGGCTTCCCGTCTCCTTGCGCGGCAAAGCGCTTGCGGCCTGCATAGTAAGGCTCGAAAGCGTCCTGTATGGTCAGTCTGTCCATCCTGTCCTCCCGGGGGAATCAGGGGCTAAATCTGCGAAAGACGGTTTCGTTCCCTACTGTGGCGAAGGAATGGCGCTCGCCTTGCATTACAGCGGCTTTTGCAACCCGGCGCGGGCCGTGCCAAACAGGGCGGATAATTTCGGAACGTCCTTCGCGGCTCCATCTGGACGCGGGCGCGCCGCTGACGGAGAAGGCACCGGTGACTGGCGAGACGGGAAAGCGCAGCTATGTGATCGGGCAGACCGAGATCGCGGCCCGGCCGCTCGAACCGGCGCTCTATCTCGTGGCGACGCCGATCGGCAATCTCGCCGACATCACGTTGCGCGCGCTTGAGACGCTGGCCGCCGCCGACATGGTCGCCTGCGAGGACACGCGCGTGTCGCGCGTGCTGCTCGACCGCTACGGCATCCGCCGCCGCACCACGGCCTATCACGAGCACAATGCCGGCAAGGCCGGGCCAAAATTGATAGCGGCGCTCCAGTCGGGGCAGAGCGTGGCGCTGATCTCGGATGCCGGCACGCCGCTGGTTTCCGATCCCGGCTACCGGCTGGTCGGCGAGGCGCTCGACCAGGGCATTCGCGTCGTGCCCATCCCCGGTCCGTCCGCGCCGCTTGCCGCGCTCACCGCATCCGGCTTGCCTTCGGATGCCTTCCTGTTCTCCGGCTTCCTGCCGGTCAAGGCGGGGCAGCGGCTGGCGCGGCTGGACGCGCTTAAAGCGGTGCCGGCGACGCTGATCTTCTTCGAATCGCCGCGCCGGCTGGCCGAGTCTCTCGGCGCGATGGCCGAAGCGCTTGGCGGCGAGCGCAAGGCAGCGATCGGCAGGGAATTGACCAAGACCTTCGAGGAGATGCGCACCGGCACGCTGCGAGCGCTGGCCGACCACTATGCGGCGGCCGACACGCCGAAGGGCGAGATCGTGGTGTGCGTCGGCCCGGCCGAAGCCAGAGCGGACGAGCCGGCCGATATCGACCGGATGCTGTTGTCGCTCGCCGCCGAAATGCCGGCTTCGAAGGCGGCGGCGGAAGCGGCGAAGATGACCGGGGGCCAGAAGCAGGCGCTTTACCGACGGCTGCTGGAACTCAGGGATGCCTCTGGAGAGGACCGTGGCTAGGCTCCCGAGCGCCAGCCGTCAAAAGGCCTACCGGCGCGGCCATCGCGGCGAATGGCTGGCAGCGGCGGCGCTGGTGCTGAAGGGCTACCGGATCCTGGCGCGCCGCCATCGCACCCGTTTCGGCGAGATCGACCTGATCGCGCGGCGCGGCGACCTGGTGCTGTTCGTCGAGGTCAAGGCGCGCCGCACGCTGATGGAAGCGATGGAGGCGATCGCCCATGAATCGGAGCGCCGCATCGAAGGCGCCGCCGACATCTGGCTGTCGCGCCAGCCGGATTACGGCAGGCTGTCGATGCGGTTCGACATGATCGCCGTGCTGCCATGGCGCTGGCCGGTGCATGTCCCGAACGCGTTTTACGGGCGCAATTGAGGGCTGCGTCGCTCGGGTTCAGTGTTCGACGGGCCATTCGCCCGCGCCAAGTGCCGCGATCGCCGCGATTATGCGCCGGAACGCCTCGGCGGCAGCCGGCACGGTGGTGCGGGCGCGCAGGAAACTGTGCACGAGGCGCTTCTCCTCGTGCCAGCTCGCTTTGCCGCCGGCGGCCAGGATGCGGTCGCGATAGGCCTCGCCGTCCGACGACAGCGGGTCGCATTCGGCGGTAACGACAATGGTGGGCGGCAGGCCGGAGAAGTCGGCGGCGCGCAGCGGCGAGAAGGTCGGATCGTCCGGCGCCTGTCTCTTGGCCGAGCGGACGTGGCGGTAGAAAGCGACGTCGCCGGTCGACAGAAGCGGCGCCTCGGCATGCTCGATGTAGGAGCGGGCAGTCTCGTCGCCGCCGAGGCCGGGATAGATCAGCACCTGGCCGGTCGGCCTCTTCGCGCGAGCGCGCGTCGCGTGACTGACCGCCGCCGCCAGATTGCCGCCGGCGCTCTCGCCGGACAGCAGCAGTGGCCCGTTCGCTCTAGCCGCCGCCCATTCGAAGGCGGCCAGAGCGTCGTCGAAGGCGGCGGGGTGGAGATGTTCGGGCGCCAGCCGATAGTCGACCGAGAGCACGGCAAAGCCGGTGCCGGCGCAGATCTCGGCGCAGATGTCGTCATGGCTGTCGAGCCCGCCCAGGATGAAGCCGCCGCCATGGTAATAAAGCACCGTGGCCCGCGCGGCCGTGCCTGCCATCCCATAGTGCCGCACCGCGATGTTCCGGCCGGGGGCGGCGATGAGGTCGTCGCTCGCCGTCACCCCCGGCGGATAGGGCTGGCGAAGCGCCCGGCACATCCTGTCATAGATCGCACGCTGCTTGGCGATCGGCAGGTCGATCGTCTCGGGCGGATACCAGGCGTTGATGCCGTCTATATAGGCCCACAGCGCAGGGTCGAGCCGCGTCGCGTATTTGCTGCGACCGGTCATTTCAGTGCTGCCCACGGTTTCGGAAGGCATTGCCTCAAAGCTCGCTGTAAAGCCTGGCCGCGTTTTCAAAGCTGAAGCGCAGCGGCACCGAGCCCTCGACCTGCCAGACGGCGACGCTCTCGCCAGCCAGCAGCAGGCAGGCGCCGTCGGTGTCGGTGACGGCGCCGCCATAGAGCCGGTTGGCGAGGTTGAGGATTGCGGTCTGGTGCATGGCGGCACTGCCGCTGCCGCAGGCGTCCTTGACCAGCAGCACGCGAAAGCCGCGCGCCACGGCGTCCTTCACGGTGGCATCGATGCAGGCCTCGGTCCACACGCCAGATATGACCAGCCATTCGACGCCGGAAGCCTTGAGCCGATCGGCGGCCGGTCCCGCGCGGAAGGCGCTGGCCTCGGCCTTGATCAGCAGCGCCTCGCCATCAGCAGGCGCCACCTCACGGCAGATCTCGGTCAGCGGATCGCTCTTGTCGGAGAAGGCCGACTTGCCGTCGGTTCCAACAGGGTGAAAGGGCCGCTCCTGCTTGTCGAGATCGACAATGTAGGCCCAGTGATAGAGCGGCACATTGTTCTGCCGCGCCGCCGCCTGCAGCCGCTGGACGTTGGCGAGAATCTTGTCAAAACCCTCGACCAGGTAGCGCGGGTCCTGCCGGTGCTCTTCCTGCAGGTCGATGAAGACAGCGGCCACGGTGCCGCGCTTGACGGAGATAGGGCTTTTCATGCGGATGCGCCTAGCCCCCAAGATACTTCCAAACGCTGGAGGGACAGAGGGGGGCGCCAAGGAATGAGGCGCTCGTTCTGCAGCTGCGATGCGTCGCCGAGGCGGGCAGTGGATGTCAAACCTGCTTCTCCAGAAACTCATCCTCATAGGGGAAGCGCGACAGGAGCTCGGTGCCGGTCTCGGTGATCAGGATTTCATCCTCCAGCTTGACGCCCTCGCGGCCGCCCTTCTCGCCAATATAGCTTTCCACGCTCACCACCATGCCTGGCACGATATGGCCGTCGCGACCATAGGTTTCGTAGTCCATGGCGTGCGCGATGAAGGGCGTCTCGCCATGCATGCCGACGCCGTGCATGACCGAGGTGTAGCGCTGGTCGACGAAGCGGTCGGGGATCTTCCACGCCTTTTCGGCGATCTCGCGGAAAGCCATGCCCGGCTTCACGATCGAGATATTGTGCTGAACCTGGTCGTGCGCCATGCGGTAGAGCGATTTCTGATAGGGGGTCGGCTTGCCGGGCCCGCAGCGGAAGGTGCGCGAGAAATCCGAATAATAGCCATAGCAGCCGATCGTGTCGGTATCGAGCGCCAACAATTCGCCCGGCCGGATTTTTCGCCCGCTCGCCTCGTTGAACCAGGGATTGGTGCGCTGGCCCGACGTCAAGAGCCGCGTCTCGATGAACTCGCCGCCCTGGCGGATGACCTCGCCATACATGATGGCGAACAGCTCGTTCTCGGAAACGCCGGGCTTGATCGCCTCGCGCACCGCATAGACGGCGGCTTCCGCGCCGGCCATCGACACCTGCAGGCATTTCACTTCCTCCGGCGTCTTGACCGCGCGCACCGCCAGGATCTCGCCCTGGCAATCCCGGACCTCGCAGCCGCGCTTCTCCAGCGCCAGCGCCTGCAAGTGGCTGCAGCGGTCGAGCCCGAGCTTCATCGAGCCGCTGCCATGCTGCTTCAGGAGGTCGGTGATCTCGTCGGCGAAGGGACCGGCGGTCTCGTCGTCGCGGCCCGAGACCGACGACCAGACGAGCTTGGAAGGACGCGCCTCGTCGATCGTGTCGAGCACTATCGAGACATGGTAGCTCTGCGGATATTCGAACAGCACGATCGGCCCTTCGGTCGGAATGAAGAAATAACGGGTCGAGTTGCGCAGAAAATAGCCGAACATGTTGCGCGAGCCGGTGGCGTAGCGCTGGTTGTACGGGTCGAACAGCACCACGCCGCCATAGCCGGCCTCGCGCATCCAGCCGCGCAGCTTGGCCAGCCGGCCTTTTCGAAGGGCGTCGGCATCGATGAAGGACGGCTCGGTGTCGGACAGCCACATGCCGCCCGCCGAATCGGCCGCCGCGGGGTGGCGCATGCGGTCCTTGAAGTCGACGTCTTCAGTGCTGTCGGGGTCGAATACGACGATGCTCATGGGGGCTGACCTTGGGTGGTTTGCAAGATCAGACCATGGCGCAGGAGGGGCAGGGGAATTGTGCGGAAAACCGCGTGGGTTGTGCGGGATGCCGCTGGGGTAATGAGAGATGCAGGTGCCAGTCGCCCCCCGCTGTCCCGCCAACGTCTCTCAGTGCCAGCAGGACCTCTAATGCCGTCGCGCCAGCTTCGGCGGATGGCCGTGCTCCTCGCGAAAGGCACGCGCGAAGCTAGACATCGAGGCAAAGCCGCAGGCGAGCGCCACGTCGCGCACGGCGAGCGTCGAGTGCGCCAGGAGATCGGCGGCGCGTTTCAGCCTGAGCCGCCGATAGTAGCCATTGGGCGAGATGGCGAGTTCGGAGCGGAAGGAGCGTTCGAGCTTATCGGAGGAGACGCCGAGCCTGGCCGTCAGCTCCGCCATGCCGAGCCGCTCCTCCACAGCGTCCTCCATGATGGCGATGGCCGACAGCACCAGCTCGTTCCGCACGCCGGTACGGAGGCGCAGCGGCATCAGCTTGCGGTCGACGCTGGAGCGCAGCTGGCTGTGCACGAACCATTCGGCGACGCCGGCCGCAAGCTCGGCGCCGTAGTCGCGGGTGATGATCTCCAGCATCATGTCGAGGCTGCCGACGCCGCCCGCCGAGGTGAAACGCTTGCGGTCGATGACATAGAGGTCGCGCCTCAGCTCGACATTGGGAAAGGCCTCGGTGAAGGCCGCCTGGCTGGTCCAGTGCAAGGTGCAGGCATGGCCGTCGAGCAGGCCGGCGCGGGCGAGGAAGAAGGCGGCGTCCGCCACCGCGCCGATATGGGCGCCATTGCGCAAGCTGCGGCGGATCCAGCTTGCCGCGTCCTCGGCGACGAGATGATCGGCATCGCCGCCCGAGCAGACGACGATGCGGTCGACCTTCGGCGCATCCTCGGCGTAGAAGCGCGGCTGGATGACGACGCCGTTCGAGGCCTCGACCACGCCCTGGGTAGCGCCGACGATGATCCAGCGATAGCATTCCCGCTTCGCCAGCACATTGGTCGCGCGCAGCGGCTCGATGACCGAGCTGAACGCCATCATCGGAAAGCCGGGGAAGACCAGCACCGCGAAAGTGAGGGGAGCGTCTGGAGATGTGTCGCGCGTGGCCATAGGCGCTACATCTCGGGCAGATGGGATTTGGGGTCAACGGGGTTGTGGCTGGCTTTTCTGCGAAGTTGGCGCTGGCTTGGAGACTGGCTCGTCTCAGCGGGAGCGCCGCCGCTCAGCCCCCCAGCGCCTGCTCCAGGTCCGCGATCAGATCGTCGCCATCCTCGATGCCCGCCGACAGCCGCACCAGCGAATCCGATATGCCGATCTCTTCGCGCTTCTCCGCCGGGATCGATCCATGCGTCATCAGCGCCGGATGCTCGATCAGGCTCTCCACGCCACCGAGGCTTTCGGCCAGCGTGAACAATTGCGTGCGTTCGAGGAAGCGTTTCGTGCCGGCGAGGTCGCGGTCGAGCACGGCTGATATCATGCCGCCGAACGCATGCATCTGCTGGACGGCGACGGCATGCTGCGGATGGCTGGCCAGACCGGGATAGATGACCCGGCGCACATCCTTGCGGGCTTCCAGCCACTGCGCGATCTTGAGGCCGTTCGACGAGTGCCGCTCCATCCTCAGCGCCAATGTCTTGAGGCCGCGCAGGGCGAGAAAACTGTCGAACGGGCCCGAAATGGCGCCGATGGCGTTCTGCAGGAATTTCAGGCGATCGGCCAGATCCTTGTTGTCGCCGACAACAGCCACGCCGCCGACCATGTCGGAATGGCCGTTGAGGTACTTCGTCGTCGAATGCACCACGACGTCGATGCCGAGCTCCAGCGGCCGCTGCAAATAGGGGCTGGAGAATGTGTTGTCGGCGACCGAGAGGATGCCCTTGCGCCTTGCAAGGGCTGCGACGCCTTCGAGATCGACGATGCGCAGCAGCGGGTTGGTCGGCGTCTCGACCCAGAGCATTTTCGTCTCCGGGCGGATTGCCGCCTCTATAACCGCAAGGTCGGTGCAGTCGACGAAGCTCACCTTGAGATCGGCGGAGCGCTTGCGCACACGCTCCATCAGACGGAAGGAGCCGCCATAGATGTCGTCGGTGGCGACGATGTGGGCGCCGGAATCGAGCAGTTCCAGCACGGTGGCGATCGCCGCCAGCCCGGAGGCGAAGGCGAAGGCAGCCGAGCCGCTTTCGAGATCGGCCACCGCGCGCTCGAAGGCAAAGCGCGTCGGATTCTGGCTCCGGGCATATTCAAAGCCCTTGTGCACGCCGGGCGACTGCTGGCCATAGGTCGAGGTGGCGTAAATCGGCACCATCACCGCTCCGGTCAGGGGATCGTGGCTCTGGCCGCCATGGATGGTGCGGGTGGAGAAGGCCAGGCGGTTCTTTCCGGATGCGGTCATCGTGCACGGCGCCTCAAATGGTTGATCAGGTCGATGCGGGTTATCAGGCCGACGAACTCGTCGCCGTCGAAGATGATGGCGACCTCGTTGCGGTCGAATACCGGCAGCAGCGCGTCCAGCGTCTGGCTGGCCTGCAAAGTATGCAGATTGGAGGTCATCGCCGTGCGTACCGGCGCGTTGAAGCGCTCCCAGCGGCCCTCATAGGGACCGTCGACCTTGGCCAGAATGTCGCTTTCGTCGACGATGCCGACCAGCTTGCCGTCGTCGAGCACCGGCAGCTGCGAGACATCGGAGCGGCGCATGCGGCCATAGGCGTTGAGCAGGCTTTCGTCCGGACCGACATAGACGGTGTCGCCGGTGCGGTGGGTGCGCATCACCAGGTCGCGCAGGTCGCCATGCTGCTCGTGCTCGGCCAGCCCCTGCTCGGCGAGCCAGAAATCGTCGAAGACTTTCGACAGATATTTGTTGCCGCTGTCGCAGACGAAGGTGACGACGCGCTTCGGCGACGTCTGTTCGCGGCAATAGCGCAAGGCGGCCGACAGCAGCGTGCCCGAAGACGAGCCGGCCAGGATGCCTTCCCGGGACAGGAGATCGCGCACCGCCAGCATGCTCTGCTTGTCCGATATGGAATAGGCCTTCTTGACCAGCGACAGCTCGGCATTGGGCGGCACGAAGTCCTCGCCGATGCCTTCCACAGTCCAGCTGCCAGCCTCCACCATCTTGCCGGTCTTGATCAGCGGCGCCAGCACCGAGCCGACCGGATCGGCCAGCACCATTTCCGTCTTCGGCGATGCCTTGGCGAAGAACCGGCCAAGGCCGGTCAGCGTGCCGCCTGAGCCGACGCCGACCACCACCGCGTCGACATCGCCGTCGAGCTGCGAAAAGATTTCCGGACCGGTGGTGGTTTCGTGCGCCTCAGGGTTGGCCGGATTGGCGAACTGGTTGGCGTAGAAGGCGCCGGGCAGCTCGGCCGCGATCTTTTCGGCCATGTCCTGGTAATATTCGGGGTGGCCCTTGCCGACGTCGGAGCGCGTCATGCGCACTTCCGCGCCGAGCGCGCGCAGGTGCTGGATCTTCTCGCGCGACATCTTGTCGGGCACGACCAGGATGATGCGGTAGCCCTTGGGGATGCCGACCTGGGCCAGGCCCAGGCCGGTATTGCCGGCCGTCGCCTCGACGATCGTGCCGCCTGGCTTCAGCCTGCCCTCCTTCTCGGCCGCCGCGATCATCGACAGTGCGATACGGTCCTTGATCGAGCCGCCAGGATTCTGGCTTTCGAGCTTGATGAACAGCCGGCACTTGCCGATGTCGAATTGGGTCAACTCGACCACAGGGGTCTGGCCGATCAGGTCGAGCACCGATCCGTAAGGCGGCCGCAGGCGCGACATTGCGTTTCTCGAAGCGTCGCTTTCCAAAGGGGCGCTATCCGAGGGCGCGATCTTGTGCCTGCTCATATCGATGCTCCATGATCAAGCGGCCGCCTCGTGCGGGCGGCAGCGTATCCTCTTTTCCAGCCCTTTGCAGTGGGAAAGAAGATAGATCGTGCCAATCGACCGGCCAGATGGAGAATGAAATTCCGGGGCGGGCTCCGTCGTGCAAATCGCCCGCAGGCTTGTGGGGCAACCCCCCTCTGGCCTGCCGTAGAACGCCGACGCCAAACACCCTACCCCAGCAGCTGCTTGCTCAGCCTCGCACACTGGACGCGAATATCCGGGATGGCGTCGATCTCGAAGAAGGTGCCTCTGGTCAGCGGGCCGACGGCGAGGATTTTCCTGGACACCGTGCCGTCGCCGGCGATGATCTCGCAATTGGCCGTCACGTCGAGGCCGATGCGCAGCGGATCCGGCCGCGCCAGCCCGCGGTCGACCAGCGAGCGCACCACGCTGTTCGACGAGGCCGAGATGTCCCTGACGATGCCGGAGCAATCATAGATGCGGGCGACCTCGAATCTCTCCAGCCGCTTGGTGTGGCGCGACTGGACCTGGACCGTGAACTCGCCGCCCGCCGCGATGTCGACGACACGGCCGGCGACGAGGCGGATGCGACCGGACTGCACCGCTTGCGTGACGCGGGCATGGACCTCGGGCGCCATGCGGTGGCGGTGGATGTCCCACCACGCCTTGGTGTGCTCGACGAAACGGCGCTTGGCGGAGGCCGGCCAGTTCTGCCAGATCTTCTGGTTGAACGGGCGAAGGCCGTCGACGACGTCGCGCCAGTCGATGCCGGCCTTCTGGTTTTCCCGGATCAGATCGCGGAACCAGCCGACGAAATAGGAAAGCTGGGTGCCGAGCGGGATATCGGCGACGTCGAGCTTGATCGGATTGCCCTTGCGGTGCGGCGAGGGCAGCAGGCCGCGCCGCGACACCGCGACGATCTCCGCGCGGTGGCCGCGCTGTTCGAGCGCCAGGAATGCGTCGACCATGCTGAGGCCCGTTCCCAGCACCATGACGCTCCGGTCGGGATCGAGCGCGGTGTCGGCCTCCGATCCCATGCGGACCGCATGGCCTTGCCCCATGGCCGGCACCTCGTCATGGCCGGTGGCGAGCACCGCCAGATGGGCGACGACGCTGGTGCCGTTGGCGAGCGCCACTTCCACCCCCGAGGCCGTGGGCGAGATCGACAGGCTTTCCTCATGGATCAGCCGGAGGCGTCCGGTCTCCCTCTCGCGCGCCTCGAGATCGTCCAGCAATTCGCCGAGATAGCGGGCATAGATGCTGCGCGGCGCGTAGACCGGCGCCTGCTCGGGCGTTGCCAGGTCGCGTTCCAGCAGCCAGCGCCAGAAATTGCCGGGATCGTCGGCATAGGCGCTCATACCGGCGGCGCTGACGTTCAGCACATGCGCGGAGAGCAATGTGGAATAGGCGATGCCCTGGCCGAAATGCGGGCGCTTCTCGACCAGCGTGACGCGAAGGTCGGGATTGGGCTGTCTCAGCAGATGCGCGGCGAGCACGACCCCGCTGGCGCCGCCGCCGACGATGATGATCGAGTTGCCGCGGCCGCTCATGCCAGCCCCGTGCGACGCGCCGGCGTCAGGCCTTCACCGCAACCGGCAGATCGTCGCTCGCGACCGAGAGGTCGTCGAGGCCCCTTGCGACCCCAAGGTCGTCGAGGCCGATGTCGCGCATCTCGGCGAGGCTGCGCTGGTCGAGCACCTCGGCGATCGCTTGCCGGACTTCCAGCATCAGATGTCGAACCTGGCATGTCGCCTCGTTACAGTCTTCGCAGCGCTGGTATTGGGTACGGCTGGCGCAAGGGATCGGCGCCAGCGGGCCGTCGAGCACACGCACGACATGGCCGACCCTGATTTCCTCCGGTGGCCGCGCCAGGCGATAGCCGCCATCCTTGCCTTTGCGGCTCTGCACGAAACCGGCATTGCGCAGTTCGCCCAGGATGGCGTCGAGAAACTTCTTCGGGATGTTGTTGCCGGTCGCGATGTCGTTGACGAAGGCAAGCTGCCCGGCCGGCATCCGCGCCAGATGGACGAGCGCCTTGAGGCCGTACTTGCCTTTCTTGGTGAGCATGATCCGAACGTTTCTCTGTCATGCGATGGCTCGAGGCCATCCGTTGCGAAACGCCTGGCGTGCCTCCCGCCGCGCTCAAGCATCCATGACATAAATTCTACCGACATGATATACAAGCCAATCGCGATTGATCTTGCTTGATTTTCAAGCCATTGCGGCGATTTTGGACCTGACTTGTGATGCCGGGGACACAAACCGTGGCGCGACGGCCCGAGACCGGTGCCACCGGCGATCGCCGCGATACGGATGGGTATGACCTCTCATCGTCGCCTCCAAGTCTCTATGTCGATGTGTTTACTATACTTAAACGCGAACAGGCGGAACACGTTTTTAAATTCCAATCCATCTGAAGCATGGATTTGCCTTTCAAGCGGCTGTAACGTGAATTCTCGTTCGCGATCGGAGGCCGTAGCGGTGGCTGGAGCTTCCCGAACGTGATGATCTCGCCACTCTTGAAGCGCCATAGCCGCCAAATCCGCCTGGGGACCTCGGCACCGGCAGCTTTTTCCAACAAATCCAGCCCCGCTAGAAGAATTTAACTCTACAAGAACCATAGAATTAGCGGACTATCATGAAGCAATCCGGTTTTCCCCTGTTTCATGGAGCCCTTGATGTCCACCACCATTTCGCGACGCATCCTTCTCCTGTCTACGGCCGCACTTGCCGGCGCCGCCTTACTCGGCCCGGCTTTTGCCGACGACCTCAAGATCACCATCGGCTACCAGACGGTGGTCGAACCCTCCAAGGTGCCGCAGGCCGATGGTGCCTATGAAAAGGCTACCAAGGCCGCCATCGACTGGCGCAAATTCGATTCCGGCGCCGATGTCATCGCCGCGGTCGCATCCGGCTCGGTCGACATCGGCTATGTCGGTTCGAGCCCGCTGGCGGCGGCGGCGAGCCGCGAGTTGCCGGTCCAGACCATCTTCGTCGTCGGCCTGATCGGGCCATCCGAGGCCCTGGTCGCACGCAACGGCGCCGGCATAGAGAAGGTCGCCGACCTCGCCGGCAAGAAGGTCGCCGTGCCCTTCGTCTCGACGACGCATTACAGCCTGCTTGCCGCGCTGAAACATGAGAATGTCGACCCGAAATCGGTCGAGATCCTCAATCTCAGGCCGCCGGAAATCGCCGCTGCCTTTTCGCGCGGCGATATCGATGCGGCCTATGTCTGGGATCCGGCGCTCGGCCAGGTCAAGACATCAGGCAAGGTGGTGCTGGATTCCTCCCAGGTCGCCGCCTGGGGCGCGCCGACCTTCGACGCCTGGATCGTGCGCACCGACTTTGCCGAAAGAACCCGGAAGCGGTGCGCGACTTCGTCAAGGTGACGGGTGCGGCCTATGCCGAGTACCTGGTCAAGCCCGATGCCTGGTCGGCAGCGTCGCCGCAGGCGGCCGAGATCGCCAAGCTGACCGGCGCCAAGGTCGAGGAAGTGCCTGAACTGCTCAAGGGCTATGTCTTCCCGACACTCGAAGAACAAGCCTCCGACAAGTTCCTCGGCGGCGGCACGGTCAAGGCGATCGCGGCCGCGTCCGCCTTCCTCAAGGAGCAGGGCAAGGTAGACGCCGTGCTGCCGGACTATTCGAAATATGTGACATCGAAATACGTCACCGAGGCGCTGGCCTCGAACTGACCCGAGCGTTGGAGCGCCCCATGCCACGACGGGCAGGTGGCGCCCCGATGAGACGCGCGCGGCTTTCCTGACGCCGCGTGTCGTCTGTCCCGGAGCCGCTGACGAGGCGCGGCTTCGGGCAGGCGGACTTCAACGAACTCCCTGCGAGGGCTCATGTCGCATCTCGTGCTCGACAGAATCTCGATCCACTATGACGGCCAGCCCGCACCCGCCGTCGAGCGGGTATCGATCGACGTCGCCAGCGATGACTTCGTCGTCCTTGTCGGCCGTTCCGGCTGCGGCAAGACCTCGCTGCTCAATGTCGCCGCCGGCTTTGTCGCGTCGGCACGCGGCACGGCCACGATCGACGGCCGGCCGATCGCAGCACCCGGTTCGGACCGTGCGGTGGTGTTCCAGAACGACGCGCTGTTTCCTTGGCTGACGGCGCGCGAGAACGTCGCCTTCGCGCTCAGGCTGCGCGGTGTCGGGCCATCCGAGCGGGCGCGCCGCGCCGACGAATTGCTCGGCCTGGTCAAGCTCACCGATGCCGGCGACAAGCGCATCTGGGAGCTGTCCGGCGGCATGCGCCAGCGCGTCGGCCTTGCCCGGGCGCTGGCTGCCGAGCCACAATTCCTGCTGCTCGACGAGCCGCTCGGCGCGCTCGATGCGCTGACGCGCGAGCGTATGCAGGCGACGCTGCTCGACCTGTGGACGGCAAGCAAGGTCGGCGTGCTTATGGTCACGCACGGCATCGACGAGGCGCTGGTGCTCGCCACCCGCATCGTGGTGCTGGCGCCCGGGCCGGGCCGGGTGGTGCGGACCTTGGAGCCGGGCTTCTCCAGGCGCTACGCAGCGGGCGAGGCCATCCGCGCCATCAAGGCCGATACTGGCTTCGCCGCGGCGCGCGGCGAACTGACCGACGCCATCTTCGAGGGAGAGGCGGCATGACCATTTCCTCCTACACCGAACGCTCCGGCTCCAGGACCGAAGAGGCCGACGGCCTGCCGGTGCCATGGTCGCGCCCGGTCCCGAAGCGCAAGGGCGTTTCGGCGCGCATGGTCAGCGCGGCCACCATTCTTCTGGTGCTGGCGCTGTGGACGCTGTCGGCCCGCCTGCAACTGGTGTCGCCGGTATTCCTGCCCTCGCCTGTCGCGGTGTGGAACAAATTCATCATCGTCGCCCGCGATGGCTTTGTCGACGCAACGCTCGTCCAGCATATCGCCGCCAGCCTGGGGCGGGTGTTCGCCGCGCTCATCGCGGCGCTCCTCGTCGGCGTGCCGGTTGGCCTCGCCATCGGCATCAGCACCGTCGGCCGCGGCATTTTCGATCCGCTGCTGGAATTCCTGCGGCCGATCCCGCCGCTCGCCTATCTGCCGCTGGTCATCATCTGGTTCGGCATCGGCGAGCCGTCCAAGGTCCTGGTGATAGCCATCGCCATGCTGGCGCCGGTGGCCTTGTCGACCGCGTCCGGCGTCCGCGGCGTCTCGCAGGAGCGCATCAACGCCGCGCGTTCGCTTGGCGCGACGAGGCGCCAGGTGGTCCGCCACGTGATCCTGCCCAGCGCGCTGCCGTCGATCCTGACCGGACTGCGCATCGCGCTCGGCGCCGGGTGGTCCACGCTGGTCGCCGCCGAACTGGTGGCGGCGACGCGCGGGCTTGGCTTCATGATCCAGTCGGCGGCGCAGTTCCTGGTCACCGACGTGGTGGTCATGGGCATTTTGGTGATCGCGGCCATCGCCTTCGTGCTCGAATTCGCCATCCGCAGGATCGAGCGCGCGCTCGTGCCGTGGGCGGGACGCGAATGATCGGGAAACGGAGATGACGATGACCCATTCCACCGCCATGCTGTTCGCCCATTTCGGCACCTGGCTGCTGGGCCTGACATCCGATGGCAAGGCGATAGAGGAGGACAAGGCGACAAGGGAGGACGGTCCGCGCTCGCCGGCGCCCGTCCGACTCCCGGCCGGGCGTGACCGCCTGCCGCCGCGAGACGAAAGCTTCTACTGGGCCTGGCAGTACTGGTCGCAGTGAGAGCGGCTCAACCGCGCGAACGGTTCGCCCACACGAGCCCGGCGAGACCGACCAGCATGACGATGATGCCGATGGTGAGCCATTGCGACTGGCCGGTCATGAAGCTGCCGCCGATCGCGCCGATGCCTTGCAGCGACCACAGCGCGCCGACGGCCAGCACAATCAACGCCAGCAGATTTTTGATCAGTCTCATTGCCGGATTCTCCCTTCCGAAGTTGATCGGTCGCGTCGTCGCCGTCGCGATGAAAGAGGCAAAGGAATCGGTTCGGCAGCAGCATCTTCTACTTGGATGTTGCCGCTCGATCTTGTCAAACAAGACATGGATATCCGCTGGAACATCATCGTGAGTTGATCGCTGACCGTCGGGAAATCACTGACAGACTGTTACCGGGCGACTCCAAACGTGTGCCGGCGCCATGGAACCGCCAGATGATTGCCGCATTTCGTGCCTTATTGTCTCCGTAACGGCTGGGGCCTGTCAAAAACGGAGCCTTCCCCCAAATATGAATAACAACAACCGGACCGCGCTTGCCGCGGTGACGATCGCTGCTGGCCTGATGGTCGGCGCCTCCGCCACTCCAGCCGCCTCCGCCGCCGGTCAATGCGGCCGCGCTTCCTGGTACGCCCTGCACTCCAGGACCGCGTCGGGCGAACGGATGAACCCTTCGGCCTTGACCGCCGCACACCGCACGCTGCCTTTCGGCACCAAGCTGCGGGTCACCAACCAGAACAATGGCCGCAGCGTCGTGGTGCGCATCAACGATCGCGGACCGTTCATCCGGGGACGCGTGCTCGACCTGTCGAAGGGTGCCGCCGGCCAGCTCGGCTTCATCGGTTCGGGCCACACCGCGGTCTGCATGGCGCGCGTCTGACCACCACTGCCCGGCCCGAGGGCCGGGCCACCTGGCCTTCGCACCTGCACAATGAGCCGGCTTGTACCGTCCAAGGCTGATTTCCAACGCTTTGGACCAAGAATGCGTATAGATCACGCCACGTGACGTATTGCATCGCAGCAATTAGTTGTTAACTTCCCCGCGAGACAGTTAGGGCCAGGCACTGCTCGCCGCCCCTTCGGTCGCAGGCCGCAGCGGGGTAAACGGATGTTCTACCAGCTCTATGAAATGAACCACGCCGCCCTGCAGCCGGCCCGTCTCTATGCCGATGCGGTGCGGCTGTTCTATTCCAACCCGCTCAATCCGTTCTCGCACACGTCCTGGGGCCGCTCGATCGCGGCGGGCGCCGAGTTGTTCGAGCGCACCACGCGCCGCTACGGCAAGCCGCAATTCGGCCTCGACAAGACGGTGGTCGACTGGAAGAGCGTGGCAGTGACCGAGAAGGTCGTCTGGTCACGACCGTTCTGCAACCTGGTGCGTTTCGAGCGCGCCGTGCCCGCCGGGCGGCGGCGCGATCCGAAGCTTCTGATCGTGGCGCCGATGTCGGGCCACTATGCGACGCTGCTGCGCGGCACGGTCGAAGCCATGCTGCCCCATGCCGACGTGCACATCACCGACTGGATCGACGCCCGCATGGTGCCGACGGCCGACGGCCAATTCGATCTCGACGACTATATCGACTATGTCGTCGACATGCTGCATGTGCTGGGCCCCGACACGCATGTGATGGCTGTTTGCCAGCCTTCCGTGCCGGTGCTGGCGGCCGTGGCGCTGATGGAAACGCGCGGCGACCCCTTCGTTCCTGCGACGATGACCCTGATGGGCGGGCCGATCGACACGCGCCGCAACCCGACCGCGGTCAACCTTCTGGCCGAGGAGAAGGGCATAGACTGGTTCCGCGACAATGTCGTGATGCGCGCGCCCTGGCCGGTGCCGGGCTTCGGCCGCGAGGTCTATCCAGGCTTCCTGCAGCTTTCGGGCTTCATGAGCATGAACCTCGACCGCCACATCATCGCCCACAAGGACTTCTTCATGCACCTTGTGAAGCATGACGGCGACAGCGCCGAGAAGCACCGCGACTTCTACGACGAATATCTGGCGGTGATGGACCTGACGGCTGAGTTCTACCTGCAGACGGTCGACACGGTGTTTGTCCGGCATGCCTTGCCCAAGGGCGAGATGACGCATCGCGGCACGCCCATCGATCCCTCGGCCATCCGCAATGTCGCGCTGTTCACGGTGGAGGGCGAGAACGACGACATTTCCGGCCTTGGCCAGACGCGGGCGGCGCACGATCTGTGCGTCAACATTCCCGCCGACAGGAAGGCGCATTACATGCAGCCCGCGGTCGGGCACTACGGCGTCTTCAACGGGTCGCGCTTCCGCGCCGAGATCGTGCCGCGCATCGTCGACTTCATCACCAGCTATGGCCGCCAGAACCGGGTCGCCGTGAAACCGAAGCTGGTCCGCACCGCCAAAAGATAGGCAGCCTGCATTGCCGGCCCGATAGCGCCGGACAGGCCGGGCAGGCCTGTCGCACGGGTGCCGCTGCCATGCGTCTCGCGGGTAACCATGTCGCAAATCACCCAATCGTGGTAATTGACACGGACTGTAGATCGCCCTTAACCTTTCATTAATAACAAGGGCGAGCGGGGACAATGAATTCCTCACCAATGGCGCGAGCGCTTCGTGCGTGCGCAGTAGCCGGACTGGCGACAATGATGGGAGGCTGGGTGGCACCGGCCCTGGCGGCCGGAGCGATGACGACCGGCGGCGTCGCGTCGCAACCGATCGGCCATTATGATTTCTGCAGGCTCAATGCCCGCGAATGCGCGATCCGTCCCGGCAATCTGGCGCCGGCCGCGATGACGGACAGGTTGTGGCGCAAGCTGGCCAAGGTCACCGCCAGGGTGAATGCCGCCGTCAAGCCGATGAGCGACATGGACATCTATGGCAAGGACGAGGTCTGGGCCTATCCCGCCAAGGGCGTCGGCGACTGCGAGGACTATGTGCTGGAAAAGCGGCGCCTGCTGTCCCGGATGGGCATATCGCTTGCCGATCTTCTCATCACCGTGGTGCGCAAACCCGACGGCGAAGGGCACTCGGTGCTGACGGTGCGCACCGACAGGGGCGACTATGTGCTCGACAATCTGACCGACAAGGTCAAGGCCTGGGACGACACCGGCTACCATTTCCTCAAGCGCCAGGCGATCGACAACACCGGCCGCTGGGTCTCGATCCGTGGCGGCCAGCAGGTGCTGGTCGGGTCCGTGGAGTAGGGACTGCGGCGGGCGGCGCGCCCAACCGCCGGATGTCGGCCCCGCCCCTCATTGCCCTGCCGGGCATTTCTCCCCGTATAGTGACGGGGAGAAAGACGCTGTCATCGACGATTTCCCCAATTGCCGACGTCGCAAGAAATACGCCAAGGGCGCGGCTGTCTCCCTTCTCCCCGTCCTATACGGGGAGAAGGTGCCGGCAGGCGGATGAGGGGCGGCGCCGACGTTGCAGTCACGCGCCTCGCGCACTCCCCAAAAAAATTCCCACACCCTCCATGAACCATTTCGGCCCGGCCGGCGACACACAGCCGTGAACCGAAACCAACCATGGAGACTTCAAATGACTGCTTTCCTGCGTAACACCCTTCTCGCCGCCGTCGCGGTGTCGGGCATGGCCGGATCCGCTCTGGCCGATCAGACCATTCGAAGCTGCGCCAACACCAATCTCAACGACCTGTGGAGCGGCCGCTGTTGCGGCGCCGCCGGCGCATCGGACTGCCTTGGCGGCGGCAATGGTGGCCGCGGCCATGGTGATCACGGCCGCGGTGGCAATGGCGGCAGCACGGCCGGCAAGAACTGATCTCATCACGGCGGCCCGCCGGCTGCTGCTGGCGGGCCGCCGTTTCGCGATCGGGAGCTCAGCCGCCGCGAGAGCCGGGCAAACCCGGCCTACCGCCGTCGCCCCAGCGCCGCTCGGATAGAGAAGGTTATGCCGCGCAGTTCCTCCTCGTCGAGCTTTTCGATGTTCTCGGCCAGGAGGTTGGCAAGCTCGGTCGCGGCCGGGCTCAGGCCCGACGTGTCGAGCCTGACGCGCGGATGCGAGCCTTCGGCCAGTCGCGCCAGTTCCTCCGCGTCGTCCCAGATGATGTTGAAATAGCCGATGATCTTCTGGATCAGCGTCCAGGTCGGCGCGCCGCGCCTTCCATGCTCGAGCGCCGACAGATAGGCGGCGCTGACGCCGATGGCGGCGGCCATGTCCTTCTGGGTGACGCCGCGCTCGGCCCTCAGCGCCCGCAGCCTCTCGCCGAACGGGGTCACGACCCCATCCTCACGACCGGACCCGCCGCAGCCTGACGTAGAGCGCGCCCGAGCCGCCATGATTGCGCGCGGCGTGGTCGTGACTGGAGACCAGCGGCCGGAACGCGGGCGTCGACAGCCAAGCCGGCACCGCGCGGCGCAGCACGCCGTCGCCGCCCGACGACGAGCCCTTGCCGGTGATGACCAGGACGTAACGAATGCCGCCGGCATGGGCGCGGTGCAGGAAGGAGAACAGCAGCGAATAGGCTTCGTCCTGCGTCATGCCGTGCAGGTCGACCCGGCCTTCGATGGGCAGCCGGCCTTTCGACAATTTGTCCAGCGTCGGCTCGTCGAGTGCATGGGAGACATGCTGGGCCTTCGGCTTAGGCGCGCCGGCCGGACCGGCAACGGGCCGGGCTTGTTGCGTCGGCGCCGGCTTCGCCTCGATGCCGAAATCCGGGACAGGCACGGCGGCCTTGCCCTTCAGCGGCTTGGCCGTGCGCGCCACCAGGTTCCACAGCACCCGGTCGTCCTCGCTCAACCTGTCGCTGCGGCGGGTCATGGCTTCGACCCCGAGACGAGCGGGCGCGGCACCAGTGCGTAGAAATCGGCCGGATTGCGCACCACGCCGGCGATCTCGCCGGCGGCGTCGCCCGAGCCGGCGAAGAGATCTCCGCGCGCCGGCCCGGTGATGGCGGAGCCGGTGTCCTGCGCGATCATCAGGCGCCGGAACGGTTTTGCCTCGAAGGCCGTCAGCGATGGCGCGTCGATGTAGAAGGGCGTGCCGAATGTGTGCAGCAGCCGGTCGACGGCGATCGAGCGGCCCGGCGTCAACGGCACCTTGGCGGCGGCGATCGGCCCGAGCGTTGCGTCCTCGACCGCGGCCTCGCGGAAGAAGATATAGGAACGGTTCTGCCACAGGATCTCGTCGACGCGGCCGGGATGCGCCCTGAACCAGGCGCGGATCGACTGCATCGTCACGTTTTCCAGCGGGATCTCGCCGAGCTCGCTCAACACCTTGCCGGGCCCGGTGAAGCGCTGGCCGGACTTGGCCGCATAGGTGACGCGGCACAGCCGGCCGTCGGTCATGAGAAGCCGCGCCGCGCCCTGCACATGGATGAAGAATGCATCGACCCTGTCGGCCAGCCAGGCGATCTCCAGTCCCTTGCCGGCGAGCGCGCCGCGCTCGATCGCGCCGCGGTCGAAATATTCGGCCGGCCCGTCCGGCGTCCGGCGCGCGAAAGCGAGATAGGGGTCCATTCCGTCGGGCCGGTTGGCGTCGTCGACATCGACGAGATCGGCGGGACGCGACAGAAGCGGCACGGCAAAACGCTCCGTGCGCACCGGCGAGGCCTCGACCTCCGGTTCGTAGAAGCCGGTGACGAGGCCGGCGCCGGTCTCTGGACGCACCTGCATGGGGACGAAATGACGCTCGAAGAAGGCGCGGGCCTCCGACCGGCTGGCAGGAGGGGCCGCGCGCGCCTCGGCATAGGCACCGGCAAAGGCGTCAAAGTCGGCGCCGAGCGCGCCGCTGCGATAGGGCTTGGCCAGGACATGGAAGGCGGAGCGGCGAAAGGCCTCGAAGGCCGCCAGATGGTCGTCGTCATCCCAGCCGGGCAGAGCGCCGAAGGATCTTTCGCTGAATGCCTGATGGAAGGACACGACAGGCCCGCCGCGGTCAGGGATTCAATCTTCTTCTTCGGTGGCGACGAGCTTCCAGTTCGGGTCGCGCGAGCGCGTGTCGCGGGCGAAGGTCCAGACGTCCTTGACCTCGGCGACGGTTTCGGGGTCGCCGTCGATGACCGCACCGGCCTTGTCGCGCGTAGCCGAAATCAGCTCGCTGATGATGCGCAGCGTGACATGCGCCTCGCCGCCCTTCATCTCGGCCGAGACGATGTCGGCCTTGTCGATGCCGACGAAGGAAGACTGGATCTTTTCCGACCGCGCCTCGCGCTCGCCGATCGCGGCGACGAAACCGTCATAGACATCGCGCGACAGAAGGTTCTTCAGCGTTTTGCGATCGCCGTCGGCATAGGCCATGACGATCATCTCGTAAGCCATCTTGGCGCCGTCGATGAAACCCTTCGGGTCGAAGGACGGATCGTTGTCCTTGATGGTGCGCAGGCCCTTGTTGAGGTCGGTTCCGGGCTTGGCAAAGGCGTCGATGGCCGCATAGACCTCGCCGGCCGGCTCGCCGGGCTGGCGCTTGCGCGGCAGCGACACGACATTCTCGGATTTCTGCGCATCCTTGTCGCCGGTGCGGGCGGCGGTATAGGGATCGAAAGGCGGCCGTTCGCTGCCGGTACGACGGCCCAGCACATTGCGCAGCTGGAAAAAGATCACAACTGCCGCAATCAGAAAGAAAATCGTGCCGAAGTCGAAGAAACCCATATCTTCCGCCAATCAATCCTGCCCTCGGCCGGACCGCCCGGCCAACAGGGCAGCGGTCGCATAGCGTTCAACATGCAAACCATATAGAACGCAAGGCGCAATCATTCAAATCAAAGGCAGCCATACCTATCTAACAGCCTCGGCGCCAGCGGCCGGTGGCCGCTGGCAGGCAAAACAGACCAACGCCAGAACGATCGGAAGGATCGGCAAGACTTGCGCATTTCGTTATTTCCCGTTTTTCTTCTGGCGCTTCCGCTGCTGGAGATCGCCGGCTTCGTCATAGTCGGGCGCCAGATCGGCGCGCTGGCGACGGTCGGCCTGGTGCTCGCCTCGAGCATCGCCGGGGCGCTGCTGCTCAGGCATCAGGGTTTTGGCGTCATGAGCCGCATCAGCACCGAGATGGGCGCCGGCCGCGATCCGAGCCGCCAGCTCGCGCACGGCGCCATGATCGTGCTCGCCGCGATCCTGCTGATCATCCCGGGCTTCATATCGGACATTTTCGGCATTCTCCTGTTCCTGCCGCCGGTGCGCGATCTTGCCTGGCGCAGGCTCAAGGGCCGCATCGTGGTGGCGACGAATTTCTCGGCCGGCGGCTTCCGCGGCCGGCCGCGCGACAGGGTCATCGACCTCGACGACGGCGATTATTCGCGCGAAGACGATTTCAAGCGCGGGCCGGACCACAATTCGCCATGGCGCCGCCTGAAGGACGACTGAGGCTATATTGATGTTCAGGTGATGCCGGCCTGACCTGAATCTCGACGCAGTCTGGATCCCCTCCGGTCGCAAGGCGGCAAACCTTGTCTTGTCATGCCGGCCATGGTAGCGAACGCCCGATTTCAATTCGGTCAGCAATGCTGCCCAGGCAAAAGGACACAAGGCTCATGGCCAGCAAAGATGACGCGCCGGTCGGCGCCAACGGAAACGGCAACACGGCGCAGCCCTCGCTCAACGTCCTTGCCCAGTATGTGAAGGACCTTTCCTTCGAGAGCCCCGGCGCGCCGAACTCGCTGCGCGGCCGCGACAAGGCGCCCGGCATCGCCATCAACGTCAACGTCAACGCCAATCCGCTCTCCGACAAGCAGTTCGACGTCAACCTGACGCTGAACGCCAAGGCGTCCTTCGACCAGGAAGTGCTGTTCAATGTCGAGCTGGTCTATGGCGGCGTTTTCGCCATCAGCGGCTTCCCGCAGGAACACATGCTGCCGATCCTGTTCATCGAATGCCCGCGGCTGCTGTTCCCGTTCGCCCGGCAGATCATCGCCGAGGCGACGCGCAATGGCGGCTTCCCGCCGCTGATGCTCGACCCGATCGATTTCGCGCAGATGTTCCAGCAGAAGCTGGCGGAGGACCAGGCAGCGTCGAAGGTCCAGGTGAGCTGATTCCGGCTCGTACGAATATTGCAGAAAGACCCGGCCTCGCGCCGGGTTTTTCGTTTTAGAGGCTGGTGTGGCCGGTTTGGCCGCAGAGCCCCCGACCTCGTCATCCTAGGGTCTCCGCGACGTCGCTTCGCTCCTGCTCCGCCGTAGGATGACGAAGGCGAGGAGAACGGCGCGCTTAGGCGCCCACCACCTTCAGCCACAGCGCCTTCTCACCCAGCGTGGCGACCATGCCGGCATGCGCCGCGCGCTCGGCTTCGCTCAGGCGCGGGGGGAGGGCGATCGGCCGCGCACCGACCGAGATGTCGATGTCTGCCACTTCGCCCGCGCCGTTCATCTGCACTGAAACGGTGTCCAGGATCAGAGCCGTCTGTTTGCCGCCGATCAGCTCGATATAGACTTCGGCCAGCAGCTCCGAATCCAGCAAGGCGCCGTGCTTGGTGCGCCGCGCATTGTCGATGCCATAGCGCCGGCAGAGCGCATCGAGCGAATTGGGACCCATCGGATGCCTGCGCCGCGCCAGCGCCAGCGTGTCGACGACGCGCCCGATGTCGACGGCCGGATGGCCGAGCCGGCCGAACTCGACATTGAGGAATCCGATGTCGAAGGTGGCGTTGTGGGCGACCAGCTTGGCGCCGTCGGTGAAGGCGATCCACTCCTCGACGATCTCGGCGAAGGACGGCTTGCCCTGCAGGTCCGCCATGCTGATGCCGTGCACGGCCTGCGCCTCGGCGTGGATCGAGCGGCCCTGCGGGTTGATGTAGTGGTGGAAAGTCTTGCCGGTCGGAAAGCGGTTGACCAGCTCGACGCCGCCAAGCTCGATGATGCGGTCGTCGCGCATGTCGAGGCCGGTGGTTTCCGTATCGAAAATGATCTCACGCATCGAATCAGTCGCTCCTGGCAAGCAGAATCGTGAGAGCGGAACAAAATGGCAATGGGCAATGACTTTTTTCCTTCTCCCCCTGTGGGAGAAGGAGAAGAGGCGCCGATCTAACCTCTCAAATCCGCGATGATAGCTTTGACCTCAGCCCGCGCGGCATCCAGGCCCCGGCTGGTGTCGATGACGAAGTCGGCCTGGCGGCGCTTTTGCGCATCCGGCACCTGGCTGGCGAGGATGGAGGCGAGTTTCTCTTCGCTCATGCCGGGCCGCGCCAGCACGCGCTGGCGCTGGACTTCGGCCGGCGCGGTGACGACGACGACCTTGTCGACGCGGTCGCGGCCGCCGGTCTCGAACAGGAGCGGAATGTCGAGAACGGCAAGCGGCTCGCCGGCGGCGCGGTTGCGCGCCAGGAACGCGTCGGCGTCGGCGCGCACCAGCGGATGGATGATCGCTTCCAGCCTTTTCAGCGCGGCCGCATCGCCAAGCACCCGAGCGCCGAGCTTTGCCCGGTCGACGCCTCCTGCGCCGGTGGTTCCTGGAAACGCGGCCTCGACCAGGGGGGCTGCCTTGCCGGCATAGAGGCGATGCACCGTCTCGTCGGAATCGTGGACCGGGATGCCGGCCTCGGCAAACATTTTCGCGGTGGTCGACTTGCCCATGCCGATCGAACCGGTGAGGCCGAGCACGATCATGGTTTTGGCGCCAGATCGGCTTCGACGAGCGCGCGCAATTCGGGTGTGACCTGGGGCCGCACGCCGAACCAGCGCTCGAAACCCGGCACCGCCTGGTTGAGCAGCATGCCGAGGCCGTCCACCGTCTTCAGCTTGCGCGCGCTTGCCGCCGCAAGCAGCGGCGTCTCGAGCGGCACATAGACAATATCGGTGACGATCGCGTGGTCCGGCAAAAGGGCCGGGTCGGCGGCCAGACCCTCATTGCCTTGCATCCCAAGCGCCGTGGTGTTGATGAGCAGGCCGGCATCGGCAAGCAGTTCACCGGTCGCCGCCACGCCATGCGCGGAGACACCGGCGCCGAACCGGTCGCGCAATTCCACCGCCCGGGCAAGCGTGCGGTTGACGATGCGGATATCGCGGATGCCGCGTTGCTTCAGCGCGTGAATGACGGCGCGCGAGGCCCCGCCGGCGCCGAGCACCACCGCCGGGCCATTGATTGCCCAACCCGGCGCATGATCGTCGAGATTGGCGGCGAAGCCATGGCTGTCGGTGTTGCCGCCCCACAATTGGCCGCCCTCCAGCCACAGCGTGTTGACGGCGCCGATCTGCTGGGCTGCCTCATCACGGCGCTCGATCAGGGCGAACGCCGCCTCCTTGTGCGGGATGGTGACGTTGCCGCCGAGATAGCCGTTCGCTTGCAATGTGCTCAGGAATTCGGCGAAATCCTGCGGCGCGACATCGATCGCCTGGTAGCTGCCGTCGATGCCGTATCTGGCCAGCCAGTGGCCGTGGATCTTCGGCGAGCGCGAATGCTTGATCGGGTGACCGGTGACGAAGGCCTTTTTGGTCGCCTCAGCCATCGATCGCTCCCAGCGTGCGCAGTTCGGCCAGCAGCGGCAGCAGCGGCAGGCCGACAATGGTGAAGTGGTCGCCCTCGATCTTCTCGAAGAGCTGGATGCCTTCGCCTTCGACCTGGTAGGCGCCGACGCTCGACAGCGCCCTTGAGCCGACGCGCGCCAGGTGGCGGCCGATGAAGGCCGGATCGAGCTTGCGCATGGTGAGGCTGGCGATGCCGACATGGCGCCACAGCACCTCGCCGTCGCGGACCAGGACCGCGGCGCTGTTGAGCTGATGGGTCCTTCCCGACAGCGCCAGCAGATGGCGGCGCGCCCCTTCCATGTCGGCCGGCTTGTGGAACACCTCGTCGCCGAGCGACAGCGTCTGGTCGCAGCCGAGCACCAACGCGCCGGGCCTGCGCTCGCTTACTTCGGTGGCCTTGGCTTCGGCCAGCACCAGCGCGACATCCTCGGGCGAGGCGCCGCTGCCTTGCAGGGGCGCCTCGAGCGCGCGCTCGTCGACATCAGGCGCAACCGCCTCGACGTCGATGCCGGCACCGAGGAGCATCGTCTTGCGGAACGGACTGCCGGAGGCGAGGATGATTTTTTCGGTCATGCTGGTTCACCCAGGGTTGGCGTTCCATCGCGCACCCCTCACTTCTCTCATCTGCACCTACCGCGTCTTCCCCCGCAGGGCAACGATTGCCGCCGCCGTCTCCTCGATCGAGCGGCGGCTGACGTCGATCATCGGCCAGCCATGGCGGGTACAGATCTGGCGGGCATAGGCGAGCTCCTCATTGATGGCGGCGCGGTCGACATAGTCGCCTGGCACATAGGCGCTGCTGTTGCCGAGGATGCGGTTCTGGCGGACATGCGAGATGCGTTCGGCGGTGGCGACAAGGCCGACGATCAGCGGCGTCCTGGCGTTGACCAGGCTTTCGGGCACCGGCACGCCGAGCACGATCGGAATGTTGGCGGTCTTGATGCCCCTGTTGGCGAGATAGATGCTGGTCGGCGTCTTGGACGTGCGCGAAATGCCGACCAGCACGATGTCGGCATCGTCCATATTGGCCGGCAACTGGCCGTCATCATGTTCCATGGTGAAGTTGAGTGCGTCGATGCGGCGGAAATATTCGGCATCGAGGACGTGCTGGGCGCCGACGCGGCGGCCGGCCGGCGTGCCCAGATAGGACTGGAAGACGGTGAGCACCGGCTCCAGCACGGAGACGCAGGGCAGGCCCATGGCGGCGCAGCGCTCGTCGATGCCGCGCGCCAGCTTCTGGTCGACGACGGTGTAGAGAATGATGCCCGGCTCCTCCTCGATGTCCTCGAACACTTTGGCCACCTGTTTTTCGGTTCGGATGAGCGGGTAGATGTGCTCGATGGCGCGCGCATCCTTGTATTGCGCCGAAGCCGCGCGGCCGGCCGCGAGCAGCGTTTCGCCGGTGGCGTCGGAGATCAGGTGCAGGTGGAAGAAGCTCTGGGGTTTGTTCACAGGGTTTACCTAGGGCTGTGGGCGGATGTGGATAAAGCAGGGTTCGGAAAACCCGCCGGCCGGAGCGACTGTATCAGATGCCGGTTTGTCCACAATTCGATGCGCTGTAGGCTTCGTCGGGCGGCTGGGGACAAGTCCGTGGACGGAGATTTCTGCCTTTTGTCTGTCCACAGGACGTACCTGCAGGATCGCTGCTCTAGCGTGTTGAGTCCAATGGAAGATTCCGGCTCGTCCCCAGAACCCTGCAAGGGGCGATTGGAAATGCGCGACAATATGCTTGCTGGTGTTTTGACGGCCAAAGCGGGACAGGTGACAACCACCACAACCAACAGACTCTTAGAATCAGAAGATTCTTTAAAATAAGATATTTGATTAAAGGGAAGCCGGGAGAGGCGAGCGCTCTATGCCTGCAAGACGGATCATGCTGGACGTGCTGAAGGGTGGGACAGTGTTTCCGCCGCCGCTCTGGATGATGCGCCAGGCCGGGCGCTATCTGCCGGAATACCGCGAGACGCGCCGACGCGCAGGTTCATTCCTCGACCTCTGCTATGATCCCGACCTTGCCTTCGAGGTGACCATGCAGCCGATCGAGCGCTTCGGCTTCGACGCTTCGATCCTGTTCTCCGACATCCTTGTCGTTCCGCATGCGCTTGGCCGCGACGTACGCTTCGAAGAGGGGCGAGGGCCGCTGCTGACGCCGATCACGGCGGCTGAAATCGCGGCCCTGGACAGCACGGTGTTTCACGTGAATCTCGAACCGGTCTACGAGACGGTTCGCCGGTTGCGGGCGAAACTGCCCGATGAAACCGCCCTGATCGGCTTCTGCGGCGCGCCGTGGACGGTGGCGACCTACATGATCGCCGGGCACGGCACGCCGGACCAGGCGCCGGGGCGGCTGTTCGCCTATCGGGAGCCGGCGGCGTTTCGTCGGCTGCTCAAGGTGCTGACCGATCATTCGGCCGCCTATCTCATCAGGCAGATCGAGGCCGGCGCCGATGTGGTGCAGATATTCGATTCCTGGTCCGGCGTGCTCGACGATGCTTGTTTCGAGCTGTTCTGCGTCGAGCCGGTGGCCGAGATCGTGAGGCAGGTTCGAGCGGTCCATCCCGATGTGCCGATCATCGGTTTTCCCAAGGGCGCCGGCGCGCGCTACCGGAGCTATCGCGAGAAGACCGGCGTCACGGGGCTGGGGATCGACTGGACGGTGCCGCTGGAGACAGCGAAGGCGTTGCAGCGGGAAGGGGCCGTCCAGGGCAATCTCGATCCGCTGCGGCTGGTCGCCGGCGGCAAGGCGCTGGCCGACGGCGTCAGCGCGATCCTGGAGAGCCTGGGAAGCGGACCGTTGATCTTCAATCTTGGCCACGGCATTACCCCGGAAACGCCGATTGCGCATGTCGAGGCGATGGTGAAACTGGTGAGGAGCGCGACACGCTGATGGCCGGGATGAGCAACACCAACAGCACGGGCCAGGCGATGATGCGGATGGTGATCGGCATCGCGGCCCTGGTCGTGCTCACCGCGCTGCTGTTTCTGGCGGCCCCAGACGGCTTCTATCTCTGGGCCAAGGCGATCCACGTTCTTGCCGTCATTTCGTGGATGGCGGGCATGCTCTATCTGCCGCGGCTGCTGGTCTATCACGCCGACGCCGAGAAGGGTTCGGTGCAGTCGGAGACTTTCAAGGTGATGGAGCGCCGGCTGCTGCGCGGCATCATCAACCCGGCGATGATCGTCACCTGGGTGTTCGGCCTATGGCTGGCCTGGAAAGGTTTCGGTTTCCAGGGCGGCTGGCTGCACGGCAAGATCGCGCTGGTGCTGGTTCTGTCGGGCATCCACGGCTATCTGGCCGGCGCTGTGCGAAAATTCGCTGAGGATCGTAACGAAAAACCCGCGAGGCACTGGCGGATCGTCAACGAGATCCCCACATTGCTGATGATCGCTATCGTGATCCTGGTCGTCGTTAAGCCGTTCTGAACCTTCAGACCTCTCTCACGACCTGCTAAAAGGCGGCTTGCTCTTTCAGCCGGCCGACGATAAAAGACGGGTCTTCCTTCCCGTCATGCGCCGCCCTTCATTGCTTTTGGCCGCGCCCGGCATTTATCGCATCCCGCCGATTTCCTCCCAAAAGCCTACCCAGAGTCTATCCTAATGCAAGAAATGAAACTCACCGAGTTCAAGAACAAGAAACCGCCAGAGCTGATCGCCTATGCCGAATCGCTCGAGGTGGAGAACGCCAGCGTCATGCGCAAGCAGGAGCTGATGTTCGCAATCCTCAAGAAGCTGGCCGCCCAGGACATCGAGATCATCGGCGACGGCGTGGTCGAAGTCTTGCAGGACGGTTTCGGTTTTCTGCGCTCGGCCAACGCCAATTATCTGCCGGGCCCCGACGACATCTATATTTCGCCCTCGCAGATCCGGCGCTTTTCGCTCAAGACCGGCGATACGGTCGAGGGGCCGATCCGCAGTCCGAAAGAGGGCGAGCGCTATTTCGCGCTGCTCAAGGTCAACACGATCAATTTCGACGATCCCGAAAAGATCCGCCACAAGATCCACTTCGACAATCTGACGCCGCTTTATCCGACCAAGCGGCTGAAGATGGAGATCGACAACCCGACCTCCAAGGATATCTCGCCGCGCGTGATCGACCTGGTGGCGCCGATCGGCAAGGGCCAACGCGCGTTGATCAACGCGCAGCCGCGTACCGGCAAGACGGTTCTCATGCAGAACATCGCCCACTCGATCACCGCCAACCATCCGGAATGCTACCTGATCGTGCTTCTGATCGACGAGCGGCCGGAGGAAGTGACAGACATGCAGCGCTCGGTGAAGGGCGAGGTGATCTCCTCGACCTTCGACGAGCCGGCGGTGCGCCACGTGCAGGTCGCCGAGATGGTCATCGAGAAAGCCAAGCGGCTGGTCGAGCATGGCCGCGACGTCGTCATCCTGCTCGATTCGATCACCCGCCTCGGCCGCGCCTACAACACCGTGGTGCCGTCCTCGGGCAAGGTGCTGACCGGCGGCGTCGATGCCAATGCGCTGCAGCGCCCGAAGCGCTTCTTCGGCGCAGCCCGCAACATCGAGGAAGGCGGTTCGCTGACCATCATCGCCACCGCGCTGATCGATACCGGCAGCCGCATGGACGAAGTCATCTTCGAAGAGTTCAAGGGCACCGGCAACTGCGAAATCCAGCTCGACCGCAAGGTCGCCGACAAGCGCATCTACCCGGCCATGGACATTCTGAAGTCGGGTACCCGCAAGGAAGACCTGCTGGTGCCGCGCGCTGACCTGCAGAAGATCTTCGTGCTGCGCCGCATCCTGGCGCCGATGGGAACCACCGACGCGATCGAGTTCCTCATCGACAAGCTGAAGCAGACCAAGACCAACGCGGACTTCTTCGATTCAATGAATACGTAGTTCGCAGAGCGAGCTCCACTTCTTGGTGATCCTCGGGCTTGACCCGAGGATCCATGCCATGGCCTCTCCCAAAGAGCGCGGCGGATTGGATCTTCCACCTGTTGCAGCGCTCGAAAGTCACGGCATGGATCCTAGGGTCTCCGCGACGGAGCTTCGCCCTAGGATGACGAACTCTGTGGTCTTCGTCGCAATAGCCCTTCCAATTCATCCGGATCGCTCACCGCCGGCAAACACACCTGCCCCGTGCACAGCCACGCGCCCCGCCTGTCGGCGGGAGGCAGGATCCCGCCCGGCAACAGCGTTCGATTCGCCTGTGTACCGATCGCCACCACAATATCCACCCGACGCGGATCGGGATTGCGATTCGCTACCGGAACGAGCGTCGGATTCGCCAGATCGTCCACAAGCACCAGCTTTAGCGGCTCTATGGCGAGCGCCGAGGCGTTGACGATGCCGGCCTGTCCATAGGCTTGGTGCGCCGCGCGGCCGGCGGCATGTTCGGCGACTTTCGTCGCTTTCTCCTGCAGGTCGAGATCGCCGGTCAGCGCGGCGAGCCGGACCAGCGCCTCGATGACCTGGCCGGTGGCCGACGCAATAGCCTCGTCGACATCGCCCCTGATGCGGATCGGCACGTCGGTGCTATCGGATGCCGTGAGATAATAGCCGGTGCCGTCGGCATCGGCGTGCCAGCGGTCGAGCTGCTCGACGAATTGCCGGGCCCGATCGGCGTAGCTCCAATCGCCGGTGGCTTCGAACAGGGCGATCGCCGCATTGGTCATCGACGCATAGTCGCTCGACAGGGCCGGGAACAGTTTCTTGGCGCCGAGCATGGAATGCGGCAGCCGTCCGCCCTCGGCGGAAGAGGCGATCTGGTCGAATGCGGTCTTGGCCGCGTCGATCCAGTCTTGCCGCGCCAGCGACCGGCCGGCCTCGGCAAGTGCTGCGATCATCTGGCCGTTCCAGTCGGCGAGGACCTTGCCGTCGCGGCCTGGCCTGACGCGCCGTTCACGGACTGCCAGCAGCCTTGCCTTGAGAGCGGCCAGAAGCGGCTGCTCGGCAATGCCTTGCCCCTGCTGGGCCTGCGTCTGGTGGACAACGGGCTTGCCTTCCCAACCGGGTGGGCTGGAGAGCATGAAGTTGTTGAAAAACAACGGTGAATCGTCGCCGAGCGCGGTCTCGATCTCTTCCCGGCTCCAGGTGTAGAAAAGGCCCTCCTCGCCCTCGCTGTCGGCATCGAGACTGGCGGCGAAGGCGCCGCCATCGAGGCGCATCTCGCGCAGCAGCCAGCCGATGGTCTCCTCGATTCGGACCCGGAACAAACACTTCCCGCTCGCGGCATGGGCCCAGTTGCAAAAACGGATGAGCTGCGCGTTGTCGTAGAGCATCTTTTCGAAATGCGGCACCAGCCATTGCGCGTCCGTGGAATAGCGGCTGAGACCGCCGCCGACGTGATCGTAGATGCCGCCGGCCAGCATCCGTTCGAGGCTCAGGAGGACATCGTCGCGGTGACCGGCATTGCCGTCGCGCAGCCACGACAGCCACAGTGTCTGCATGAATGGCGCATTGGGGAATTTCGGCGCGCCGCGCAGGCCGCCGAGATCCTTGTCGATCATGCCGTCTATGCCTCTGGCGAGCGCGGCAAGCGTGTCGCGGTCGAGCGCGGTGCGGGCATGCGCGCCGGCGAGCCGGGTTTCGACATGCGAAGTCAGCCCGTCGGCGCTCTGGTTCAGGCTTGCTCTTTTCTCGCGCCAGGCCTTGTCGATCGCCTCCATGACCTGGATGAAGCCCGGGCGGCCATAGCGCGGCTCGCGCGGGAAATAGGTGCCGCCCCAGAAAGGCTTGCCGTCCGAGGTCAGGAACATGGTGAGCGGCCAGCCGCCCTGCTCGCCCATCGAGGACAGCGCCGCCATGTAGATCTGGTCGATGTCGGGACGCTCCTCGCGGTCGACCTTGATATTGACGAACAGACGGTTCATGACGGCGGCGACGTCGTCATTCTCGAAGCTTTCATGGGCCATGACGTGGCACCAGTGGCAGGCGGCATAGCCGATCGACAGCAGGATCGGCCGATCCAGCGCCCTCGCCTCGTCAAGCGACGCCGGCGACCAGGCCCGCCAATGCACCGGATTGCCGCTGTGCTGCTGCAAATAGGGGCTGGCTTCGTCGGCAAGCAGATTTTGCGCAGGCAGTGTCACGATGAGCGGTCCGGCGAAACAGGGGTTGGATAGTGAAGCTAGGGCGGTCCAACAAGGCGGGCAAATGATTTCGGCCGACACCATCGTCGCGCTTTCCAGCGGCCGCCTGCCCGCCGGCGTCGCCGTCATCCGCATTTCGGGGCCAAAGACTCGATTCGTTGTCGAAACGATCGCCGGCGGTATGGTTAAGGGCCGCGTGGCCAGCCTGCGCAAGCTGCGGGCGCCCGATGGCGGCGTGCTCGACAGTGGCCTGGTGATCTTTTTCCCCGGCCCCGGCAGCTTCACCGGCGAGGACGTGGCGGAATTCCAGGTGCATGGCGGCCGCGCCGTGGTGGCGAGGCTGTTGGAGACGATCGCCGGTTTCGAAGGCGTCAGGCACGCCGAAGCGGGCGAGTTCACGCGCCGGGCCTTCCTCAATGGCAAGGTCGATTTGGTAAGGACGGAAGCGCTGGCCGATCTGGTCAACGCCGAGACCGAGGGGCAGCGGCGCTTCGCGGTGCAGAATGCCGAGGGCGCGCAGGCCGAGCTTTATCTGAGCTGGCGGCGGCGGCTGATCCATGCGCGCGCCATGATCGAGGCCGAGATCGACTTTGCCGACGAAGACGACATTCCCGGTTCCGTTTCGGATACGGTCTGGTCTGATGTTTCGGCGATGATCGGGGAGATCGAGCGCCACATTGCCGGGTTTCGTGCCGGCGAAATCATCCGCGACGGGTTCGAGGTTGTTATCCTCGGCGCCCCGAATGCCGGCAAGTCGAGCCTGTTCAACGCCTTGGCGCGGCGCGATGCAGCTATTGTAACGGATGAGCCAGGCACGACGCGGGACCTGCTCGAGATCGTGCTTGACCTCGAAGGCCTGCGGGTCAGGCTGACCGACACCGCAGGCCTGCGCGACGCCGCCGGCAAGGTGGAAGCGATCGGCATCCAGAAGGCGCGAGCCAAGGCGCATGGCGCCGACCTCTTGCTCATCCTCGAGGATATGGCCGACCCGCATCCCGTTGCTCTTCAACGCGAGGGGATCGCGACCTTGCGCGTGGGCACCAAGCTCGATTTGGTGCAGGAAAGAGCCCCCGCCGGGCTTACAGGCGGTTATGATCGCGTCATTTCGACCAAGAACGGGACGGGCGTGACGGAACTGCTGGCCGAAATCGCCAGGCTCGCGGCCGCGCAGGTTGGCGAAGCGGGCGACATCCTGCCCTCACGGCTTCGCCACGTTGAATTGCTAGGCGAAGCCAACCGCTTCCTGCTGCGCGCGGCCGAGAGCCCGGACGCCGGGCAGGAACTGCGCGCCGAGGATCTGCGGCTGGCCGCCGACCGGCTCGGCCGGATCGTCGGCGCGGTCGATGTCGAGGACATGCTGGATGTGATTTTCTCGCAGTTCTGCATCGGGAAATGATTCACGTGGAACATTGTCGGGGCGCCGACGCCGTCGAGCCTCCCTTCTCCCCGTCACTCTACGGGGAGAAGGTGCCGGCAGGCGGATGAGGGGCAGCGCTGACCTTGGCCTTATCATGAAGCGCCCGGCCGATGACTCACGTGAAACAGAGGGGCTCTCCAACCCGACGTTGTTTCACGTGAAACGGCTGCGCCGGGGTCAATCGCCAGCGTCGGCGCTACCCCGCACTTGCCTGCCGGCATTCTCTTATCCGGCATTCTCTTATAAAGACGGGGAGAGGGCGCTGTTATTTCCGGTTTCGGCAATTATCAGCTTTGTAAATGAAGGTGCCGGCTTTGCGGTCAGCGCTGTCTCCCTGTGCCAGGGAGGAGTGCCGACACGGCGCCGGGGGGCGGCGCCGGCGGTCGATACACGTGACTCACGTGAAACACTACAATGAGGCTCGCCGTCCTGTTTCACGTGAAACTCCCGCGAAGTTTCTTGACACCGTCCCGCTGCGGGGACATCTCTCCACCAAACTTCGGATCCAGGACGTTTGAAATGACCGATCACTATGATGTGGTTGTGGTGGGTGGCGGCCATGCGGGCAGCGAGGCGGCCAGCGCGGCTGCGCGTGCGGGCGCCAGGACAGCGCTGGTGACGCTGCGTTTCGACACGATCGGCGTGATGTCCTGCAATCCGGCCATTGGCGGGCTCGGCAAGGGCCATCTGGTGCGCGAGATCGATGCCATGGACGGGCTGATGGGCCGGGTGGCGGACGCGGCCGGCATCCAGTTTCGCCTGCTCAACCGGCGCAAGGGGCCGGCCGTGCGCGGCCCGCGCACCCAGGCCGACCGGAAACTTTACCGGCTCGCCATGCAGGAAGCGATCCGGCAGCAGAACGGTCTCGATGTGATCGAGGGCGAGGTGCTCGACTTCGACATCGACGATTCGGGATGCCTGCGCGCCGTTCTCCTGGCCGATGGCCGGCGCCTTGCCAGCGGCGCGGTGGTCCTGACCACCGGAACCTTCCTACGCGGGCTGATCCATATCGGCGAGAAGAAGATTGTCGCCGGCCGCATGAATGAACAAGCGAGCCTAGGGCTGTCGGCGACGATGAGCCGCGCAGGCTTCAAGCTCGGCCGGCTGAAGACCGGCACGCCGCCGCGCCTCGACGGGCGCACCATTGACTGGGCGTCGTTGGAGAGCCAGGCGGCGGATGACGAACCGGTGCCGTTCTCGCTGCTGACCGACCGCATCGAGACGCCGCAGATCGAATGCGGCATCACGCGCACGACCGCGGCCACGCATGAACTGATCCGCGCCAATCTCGGGCGCTCGGCCATGTATTCGGGCTCGATCGAAGGCGTCGGGCCGCGCTACTGTCCGTCGATCGAAGACAAGATCGTCAAGTTCGGCGACCGCGAAGGCCACCAGATTTTTCTAGAGCCGGAAGGCCTGGACGACGACACGGTCTATCCCAACGGCATCTCGACCTCGCTGCCGGAGGAGGTTCAGCTCGAAATCTTGAAGACCATCCCGGGGCTGGACCGAGCGGTGATGCTGCAGCCCGGTTATGCCATCGAATACGACCATGTCGACCCGCGCGAGCTTCATCCGACCTTGGAGACGAAGCGCGTCGGGGGCCTGTTTCTAGCCGGGCAGATCAACGGCACGACCGGCTATGAGGAGGCCGCCGCGCAAGGTCTGCTGGCGGGCCTCAATGCCGCAAGGCGGGCGTCGGGCAGCGAGCAGGTCGTGCTCAGCCGCACCGAAGCCTATATCGGCGTCATGGTCGACGATCTGACCAGCCGCGGCATCAGCGAGCCTTACCGCATGTTCACCTCGCGCGCCGAATTCCGGCTTTCGCTGCGCGCCGACAATGCCGACGAGCGGCTAACGCCGCTGGCTGCAAGGCTGGGTATAGCGTCAGCCCGGCGGATGCAGCGGTTCGGCGAGGTGGAGCAGCGCCTCGCCGAAGCGCGCCGGCTGGCGCTCGGCGTAAAGCTGACACCCAACGAGGCGGCGCGCCACGGGCTGGAGGTCAATCGCGACGGCGTGCGCAGATCCGCCTATGAACTGCTCGCCTATCCCGGCGTCGACGTGGCTTGGGCGGCCCGAATCGATAGGAATTTCGGGACGATCGACGCCAGGACGGCGGAGCGCCTCGAAACGGAAGCGAAATATTCGGTTTATCTCGATCGCCAGAAGAGCGACGTCGCCCAAATCCGGCACGAGGAAAGCCGGCTCATCCCCGAGTCGCTCGACTTCGCCGAGGTGCCGGGACTATCGAACGAGCTGAAGCAGAAGATGCATGCGCGGCGACCGCGTTCGGTTGCCGACGCGCAGCGCATGGAAGGCATGACGCCGGCGGCGCTGGCCATCATCGTCGCTCATATCAGGCATTCCGAGAGCGCGCAAAGGGACGTCGCGTGAGCGCTGCCTCCTGGGAGAGGCTGCGCAACGCCGCCGGTCCGGTTTCACGTGAAACATTCGATCGCCTCGTGGTGTTCGAAGGGATGTTCCAGAAATGGAACCGCAGCATCAATCTCGTCGCGCAGTCGACGGCCGGCGATGTCTGGCAACGCCACATACTGGACAGCGCGCAGCTCTGGCGAATCGAGGACAAAGCGCGGCGATGGGTCGATATCGGCTCGGGCGGCGGATTTCCGGGACTGGTCCTGGCGTTCCTGCTTGCCGAGCGTGACGGCGCCAGCATCGACCTGGTCGAAAGCAATCGCAAGAAAGCGGGATTCCTGCAAGCCGTCGTCGGCCAGTTCGGCCTGCCGGCGCGTGTCGTGGCGCGCCGCATCGATGACAGCCATGCGCTTGTCGCGGCACCGGAAATCGTCACGGCGCGGGCGCTGGCGCCGCTTTCGACCTTGCTTGAGCTGGCGGGACCGTGGCTGACATCAGGCGCGCGTGGGCTGTTCCACAAAGGCCGGGATTACCGCGCCGAAGTGCAAGAAAGCGTTAACCGCTGGAGCTTCGATCTGGTAGAACATCCAAGCATGACCGACCCTGGCGGCGTCATCCTTGAACTGTCCAATGTGCGACCTGTCTGAACAAAGACCTGTCCGAATCCGTGTTGGCGACCCAAAATGAATTCCTGGCATAGACCCATGATGAAGAACGGCCCTCGAATCATCACCGTAGCCAACCAGAAGGGCGGTGTCGGCAAGACCACCACTGCCATCAACCTGGCCACCGCGCTGGCGGCGATCGGCGAGAAGGTGCTGATCGTCGACCTCGATCCGCAAGGCAATGCCAGTACCGGCCTCGGCATCGACCGCAAGGACCGCACGGTGTCGTCCTATGACGTGCTGACCGGCGAGCTGGAGCTGGAGGAGGCGGCGATCCCGACGGCGGTGCCCGGCCTGTCGATCGTGCCGTCGACCCTCGATTTGCTCGGCATCGAGATGGAGATCGCCTCGGCGCCGGACCGGGTGCTGCGGCTGCGCAACGCCCTGCGCGCCGCATCGGCGCGTTCGGCCGGGTTTGGCTATGTGCTGATCGACTGTCCGCCGTCGCTCAATCTCTTGACCTTGAATTCGATGGCGGCGGCCGATTCCGTTCTGGTGCCGCTGCAATGCGAGTTCTTCGCGCTGGAAGGTCTCAGCCAGCTGCTCGAAACCGTCGAGCAGGTGCGCCGCTCGATCAACCCGGATCTCACCATCCAGGGCATCGTGCTGACCATGTATGACGGCCGCAACAACCTCGCCAACCAGGTGGTGCAGGACGTGCGCGAGCATATGGGCGACAAGGTCTACGAGACCATCATCCCGCGCAATGTGCGGGTCTCTGAAGCGCCGTCCTACGGCAAACCGGCGATCCTCTACGACCTCAAATGCTCCGGCAGCCAGGCTTATCTGCAGCTTGCGTCGGAAGTGATCCGCCGCGAGCGTAAATTGCGCGCCGCTTAACAAGCGGCCGCGCATGGAGCAAAAGCCGATTCGATACCGAAACAATCTGGAACCGAAATGAGCGAAGACCTTTCGAGAAAGAGACTGGGCCGCGGGCTGGCAGCGCTGATCGGCGAGATCGACCGTCCGAGCGCGCCGGAGAAGCCTGGGATGAGTGCCGACGGCAAGGTGCCGATCGAGTTCCTGACGCCCAATCCGAAAAACCCGCGCCGGCATTTCGGCGATGCCGAGCTGACCGACCTGGCGCAATCGATCCGCGAGCATGGGGTGGTGCAGCCGGTGGTGGCGCGGCCTTCGCCGTCGCAGGCCGGGCGCTACGAGATCATCGCCGGCGAGCGGCGCTGGCGTGCCGCGCAACGCGCCGGATTGACCGAGATCCCGGTCATCGTGCGCGAGGTCAACGACCGCACGGCGCTGGAACTAGCAATCATCGAGAACGTCCAGCGCGCCGATCTCAACCCGGTCGAGGAAGCGCTCGGCTATCAGCAGCTCATCGACGATCACGGCTACACCCAGGCCGATCTCGGCCAGGTCATCGGCAAAAGCCGCAGCCATGTCGCCAACACGCTGCGGCTGCTGAAGCTGCCCGACGTGATCCGCGACATGCTGGTCGACGGGGCGTTGTCGGCGGGCCATGCCCGCACGCTGGTGACGGCGGAGGACCCGGCGGGGCTTGCCAAGCGCATCGTCGAGGAAGGGCTCTCGGTGCGCCAGGCCGAAGCGCTGGCGCAGATGCCGGCCGGTCCAACCCCGGCGAAGCCGAAGCAGGCGAAAAGCGCGCCGGAAAAAGACGCCGACACGCTGGCGCTGGAAAAGCTGATGACCGGCACGCTCGGCATGATCGTGACCATCGACCACACGAACAAAGGCGGCGAGATTCGCGTGGCGTACCGGACGCTGGAGCAGCTTGACGAGCTGTGTCGGAGATTGAAACAAGAGCGGTAGTTAGCCGGCGAACTTCAACAAAGCGGAAGCTACAACGCAGGGACGAGGGCTGGCTGTCCGCCAGCCCTTTCGTTTGAAGCGCTGGCGATTGGCGAAAAAGCAGCGCCATCGGCATCCGTCGCCAGCCGCGCTCGCGGCTTGACAGTGCCCGGCAACGGCGTAACCTCTATTAGACAAGGCTTAAATTAATTGCCCTAGCGTGCCGGTCAGTCGCGGCGAGGGCTATCTGCCATTCCTGCAACAGGCGTGAAATGGCACCGCCTCGCCAAAGCAATATGCCGACGCGCGCCTGACGCAAATGGGAGGTGCAAATGGCAGTCCGTTGGCAATTGTCCGGAAGTTACTTCGAAAACTGTAGCTGCGATGTCGTGTGTCCTTGCCTGCTGTCTACCAACGCGCAGCTGACATCAAGGCCGACGAAAGGCTTTTGCGACGTCGGTCTGGTCTTTCATATCGATACGGGCAGTTACGGCGACGTTCGGTTGGATGGGCTCAGCGTCGCCATGGTTGCCCACACGCCGGGTCCGATGGCAGACGGCAACTGGACGGCCGCCGCCTATATCGACGAACGGGCCGATGACAGGCAGACAGAGGCGCTAGGCGCCATCTTCACTGGCGTCGCGGGCGGCCCCATGGCGGTGCTGGCACCCTTGATCGGCACGAATCTCGGCGCCAAGAAGGTGCCGATAAGCTACCGGATAGACGGCAAGAAGCGGTCGGCGGAGATTGCCGGCGTCATGCGAATGGCGGTCGAGCCGCTGCCGACGATGCGCGAGGACGGGCAGATGTGGGCGGCCACTGGCCATCCCGTCAATCCCGACTGGCTCGCCTTGGCGATGGGGGCGGAAGGCAGTACATTCAGCGACCATGGCATGAGCTGGGACAATTCCCGCCGGAACGGACATTACGCCCCGATCAACTGGTCCGGCCAGCAGTAGCCGTTGGCCGCAGAGTACGGGACGTACTTCGTCCATGGTGCAGACGTTGCAGCGATACATCATTCTCGCGCTGCTGATCGCTATCGCGGCGGCGGCATGGACCTTGCTCATCCGGCAGCAGACGGGCATGGACGCGGACATGCGCATGGAAATGTACTCGCTCACCATGGGCATGAAGGCGCCGCTGTTTCTTGCCGTCTGGATGATCATGATGATTGCCATGATGTTTCCGACGGCCGCCCCCATGATCCTGACATTTCACCGGGTCCAGGCCGGCAAACGGGGCCGGGGCGAGACCTTTGTTTCGAGCTGGGTGTTCGTGGCCGGGTACATGCTGGTCTGGGGCGTGATGGGCGTTATCGCCTTTGCCGGCGCGGCGGGTGCGGAGGTGCTCGCCGGGCATGTGGGATTGTCCACGGCGACGGCCGCGCGTGTCGGCGGCGCGCTGCTGATGCTTGGGGGCGCCTATCAACTTTCCCCACTGAAGGATCTGTGTCTGGCCAAATGCCGCACGCCGATCGGCTTCATCCTGACCTCATGGCGCGATGGTTACTGGGGCGCGGTTCGCATGGGTCTGGAGCATGGACTTTTCTGCCTGGGCTGCTGCTGGCTTCTGTTTCTCGCCCTCTTTCCTCTCGGGATCATGAACGTTGCCGCAATGGCCGTGGTCACCTTGCTGATATTCGCGGAAAAGACCCTGCCGTCTGGAAATGGGATCGCGAAGCTGTCGGGCATCGCTCTGCTGCTCTATGGCGCGGCGGTGCTGGTCTTTCCACAGGCGCTGCCGACCTTTGAGCCGGTAGGCGCCATGACAATGAATTGACCAACGGAGGCAGCGCCCGGCGCCAAAGGGCCTAACGCTGCGCCAATCTCGCGCTCTCCACCGCGATCCCGAGCAGCGCCTGCCTTGCCAGCGCCACCGACAGGTCCGGCCTTCGCCGCGTCTGCAGCACGGCGGTCTGCAGCCGGGTCAGCGCGCGGCCGAGCGCCTCGACGCTCCAGCGTTCCAGCGCCTTCTCCACCAGCTTGCGGCGCGAGAAGAAAACCGGCGGGCGCGCCGCCGCCACCACCGACACGGCATTGCGGCCGCCGGCCTCCATCTGGCCGCGCATGGACTGCATCGCCTGAAACTGCCGCATCGCCGAGGACAGCACCAGGAAGGGTTGGCCGCCTGCCTGGCAATGGCGGGTGAAGGCGGTGTCGAACTCGCCGACCTTGCCTTCGAGAAGCGCGTCGACGGCATCGTCGAAGGACGCGCCGGAAACGTCGCCGGACATCGCCCTGACGTCGTCGAGGCCGATTTCCTTCTGGCCATGGACATAAAGCAGCAGCTTGTCGATCTCGCCGCGCGAGGCCAGCCGGTCGCCGCCGAGATTGCGGCGCAGCGCCTGTCTTGCCTCAAGCGTCATCGTCGCGCCGGTCTTGCGCAGCTCGTCGTCGATCACGGCATCGATGTCCCTGGCCTCGTCGGCATAGCAGGGCAGCGCCATGGCGTTGTCGGCCGCCTCGACGACGGCGCGCAGCCCGACGCCCTTCTTGAGATCGCCGGCCTCGATGAGGATGATCGCGTCCCGCACGGGCTCCGCCGTCAGCGCCTTGACGTCGTCGGCCAGCGCCTTCTGGCCGCCGGCATTGCGCACCCACAGCAGGCGGCGGTCGGAAAACATCGGCACGGTGCGCGCCTCGTCGAGCAGCCGGCCCTCGTCGCGCTCGACTTCGGAGCCGTCGAGCCTGACCACCGAGAAGGGGTCGTCGAGCGGCAGGCCGGTCGCGGCGGCAAAAGCCTTGGCGCGCTCCGAGACGAGGCCGCGATCGGGGCCATAAAGCAGGACGATCGCCATGCGCGGGTCCGGCTTCGCGAGCCAGGAATCCACTTCGTATGCTTTCTTCTGTGCCATCGAGGGTGGTTAGCATGATGTTGGGGCGGAGTGAACGTTTTCCAGTTCACCTCGGAAGAACTGCTTCGAGGGAAGATCGACCCCCACCCCGTCGAGCTTCGCTCGACACCTCTCCCCCGATCGACGGGGGAGAGGAAGGGTGCGAGCTCGCCAAGTTTGACGCCTTTCCTCTCCCTCCGGAGGGGGAGAGGTGGCCCGGCGCAGCCGGGACAGAGTGGGGGGAAGCCGTTTGCCAAACGCGCCGCCGCTCCAAGACACGCGCAATGACCGGCGAGGAAGAAAACCGGGTAATCAAGCGGAAGCAATGCTTCGAGGGAAGGTCGACCCCCACTCCGTCGAGCTGCGCTCGACATCTCCCCCGATCGACGGGGGAGAGGAAGGGCGCCACGTTTGGCGGACCCGCGATTCTCCTCTCCTTCCGCAGGCGTGAAGTGGGCGCGGCAGCCAAGCTTGCCAAACAATCACCTTATCTGGCGACAAATCTCACGCGACCTTGCGCCTAATTGCGCGGCGCCGCCCAACATCGACAAGAAATTTCGCCGACATATCTTCATCTTGGTGCGCGGCAGGCTGTATCGGCCGGCTTGGCCGGCCCGATGCCCGGAGGCTTGCCCGGTGAATTCGCACTGGCGGCGCGGATGTGCAAATATCGGCGCCAGGCGACATGGAGGACGAAGCTCATGGCCGATGCTGGGATGTCGCGCTTCCATGTTCCGGAGCCCGAGGTGCGGCCGGGCGGCACGCCTGATTTCTCCAACGTGACCATCGCCGCCGCCGGCTCGGTGCCGCGCCCCGAAATCGACGTCGATCCACGCGCCATCCGCGACATGGCATTCTCGATCATCCGGGTGCTGAACCGCGCGGGCGAGGCGGTGGGGCCGTGGGCGGGGCTGCTCTCCGACGAGGAACTGCTCGAAGGCCTGCGCCACATGATGACGCTGAGGACCTTCGATGCGCGCATGCAGATGGCGCAGCGGCAGGGCAAGACCTCCTTCTACATGCAGCATCTGGGCGAAGAGGCGGTGAGCTGCGCCTTCCGCAAGGCGCTCGCCCCCGGCGACATGAATTTCCCGACCTATCGGCAGGCCGGGCTGCTCATCGCCGACGGCTACCCGATGGTCACGATGATGAACCAGATCTATTCCAACGAGGCCGACCCGCTGAAGGGCCGGCAATTGCCGATCATGTATTCGTCCAAGGAGCACGGCTTCTTCTCGATCTCGGGCAATCTGGCGACGCAGTATATCCAGGCGGTCGGCTGGGCGATGGCCTCGGCGATCTCGAACGACTCAAGGATCGCCGCGGCCTGGATCGGCGACGGCTCGACGGCGGAATCCGACTTCCATTCGGCGCTGGTGTTCGCCTCGACCTACAAGGCGCCCGTGGTGCTCAATGTCGTCAACAACCAGTGGGCAATCTCGACGTTTCAAGGCATAGCGCGCGGCGGCGCGGGCACTTTCGCCGCGCGCGGGCTGGGTTTCGGCATCCCGGCGCTGCGCGTCGACGGCAACGACTATCTCGCCGTCCACGCCGTGGCGAAATGGGCGGCCGAGCGCGCGCGCAGCAACCTGGGGCCGACGCTGGTCGAATATGTCACCTACCGCGCCGGCGCGCATTCGAGCTCGGACGATCCCTCGGCCTACCGGCCGAAGACCGAATCCGATGCCTGGCCGCTCGGCGACCCGGTGGTTCGGCTGAAGAACCATCTCATCCGGCTCGGCGTCTGGTCGGAGGAGCGGCACAAGCAGGCTGAAGCGGAAATCCTCGACACGGTGATCGCGGCGCAGAAGGAAGCCGAAAGCCACGGCACGCTGCACGCCGGCGGCAAGCCGTCGACGCGCGACATGTTCGAGGGCCTCTATGCCGAGATGCCGCCGCATCTGCGGCGCCAGCGCCAGCAGGCGGGGGTCTGAGCCATGCCGAGGCAGACCATGATCGAGGCCATTCGCGACGCGATGGACGTGTCGATGGGGCGCGACGAGAAAGTGGTGGTGTTCGGCGAGGATGTCGGCTTTTTCGGCGGCGTGTTCCGCTGCACGCAAGGCCTGCAGGCGAAATACGGCAAGAGCCGCTGCTTCGACGCACCGATCAATGAATCCGGCATTGTCGGCTCGGCCATCGGCATGGCCGCCTATGGTCTGAAGCCGTGCGTGGAGATCCAGTTTGCCGACTACATGTACCCGGCCTACGACCAGCTGACCCAGGAAGCCGCGAGGCTGCGCTACCGCTCGAACGGCGACTTCACCTGCCCGATCGTGGTGCGCATGCCGACCGGCGGCGGCATATTCGGCGGCCAGACGCACAGCCAAAGCCCGGAAGCGTTGTTCACCCATGTGTCGGGGCTGAAGACCGTCGTGCCCTCGAACCCGCATGACGCCAAGGGGTTGCTGATCGCGGCGATCGAGGATCCCGACCCGGTCATCTTCCTCGAGCCGAAGCGGCTCTACAACGGCCCCTTCGACGGCCATCACGACCGGCCGGTGACGCCGTGGTCGAAGCACGAGCTGGGCGAGGTCGCCGACGGCCACTACACCGTGCCGCTCGGCAAGGCCGCGATCCGCCGGGCCGGCTCCGCCGTCACGGTGTTGGCGTACGGCACAATGGTCTATGTCGCGCAGGCGGCGGCCGAGGAGACCGGCATCGATGCCGAGATCGTCGATCTCAGGACGCTGTTGCCGCTCGACCTCGACACCATCGTGGCGTCGGTGAAGAAGACCGGACGCTGCGTCGTGGTGCACGAGGCGACGCTGACCTCCGGCTTCGGAGCGGAGCTGGTCGCGCTTGTGCAGGAAAACTGCTTCTACCATCTGGAGGCACCGGTGGCCCGCGTCGCCGGCTGGGACACGCCCTATCCGCATGCGCAGGAATGGGACTATTTCCCCGGTCCGGCCCGCGTCGGCCGGGCGCTTACGGAAACATTGGAAGCCTAGAACGGGGAGGCCCGACATGGGCGAACACATCATCAAGCTGCCCGATGTCGGCGAGGGCGTCGCCGAGGCGGAACTCGTCGAATGGCATGTCAAGGTCGGCGACATCGTGCGCGAGGACATGATGCTTGCCGCCGTGATGACCGACAAGGCCACGGTCGAGATCCCTTCCCCCGTCGACGGCGAGATCCTGTGGCTGGGCGCCGATATCGGCGACACGGTGGCGATCGGCTCGCCCATCGTGCGGCTGAAGGTGGCCGGCGAGGGCAATGTCGTTGGCGGTGCGATGCCGGCGGAAGTGACGGCTGAAAGTATCTCCGATGATACGGGGGCTCGCCCGGTCTCGGACCTGGAGCCGTCATCGCCCAATCTGTCGCCGTCATCCTCGGGCTTGTCCCGAGGATCCGCCGTCCCACAGGGATATGACGCGACCAGTTCCGGAAGGTCGGTAGATCCTCGGGACAAGCCCGAGGATGACGGCGCCAGGTCCAAGGTCAACAGCGCGCCGCGTGCGCAAGGTGAAAGGCCGCTGGCCTCGCCGGCCGTGCGGCTGCGTGCGAAGGAAGCGGGCATTGACCTCAGGCAGGTCCAGGGAAGCGGCCCGGCCGGTCGCATCGGCCATGAGGACATCGAGGCGTTCCTGGCGCGCGGGCCGCACATGGCCAAGGCATCCGGCCTCGCCCGCAACGATGCCGTCGAGGACATCAAGGTGGTGGGCCTGCGGCGCAAGATCGCCGAGAAGATGACGCTGGCGGCGTCGCGCATCCCGCACATCACCTATGTCGAGGAGGTCGACGTTACCGCGCTCGAGGATCTGCGCGCCGCGCTCAACAAGGAGAAGCGGGCGGCCAAGGGGGTAGAAAGGCCAAAGCTGACGCTGCTGCCGTTCCTGATGCGCGCGATGGTCAGGGCGATCGCGGACCAGCCCAACCTCAATGCGCTGTTCGACGACGAGGCCGGCATCATCCACCAGCATGGCGGCATTCATATCGGCATCGCCGCGCAGACGCCGTCGGGACTGGTGGTGCCCGTCGTCAAGCACGCCGAGGCGCTGGACATCTGGGAATGCGGCGCGGAGGTCGCCAGGTTGGCCGAGGCGGCCAAGTCGGGAACCGCGACGCGCGACGAGCTCTCCGGTTCGACCATAACCATCACCTCGCTCGGCGCCATGGGCGGCGTGGCGACGACGCCGGTCATCAACCACCCGGAAGTGGCGATCCTCGGCGTCAACAAGATGATGGTGCGGCCGGTATGGGACGGCACCCAGTTCATCCCGCGCAAGATGATGAACCTGTCGTCGAGCTTCGACCATCGCGTCATCGACGGCTGGGACGCGGCGGTGTTCATCCAGCGCATCAAGACGCTCCTGGAAACGCCGGCGCTGATTTTCGTGGATTGAGGGTGGATCATTCGAGATGATGACGGGAGAGCGCCCCCCTCTGCCTTGCCAGGCATCTCCCGCACAAGGGGGGAGATCAGATGTCACGCCGGCTTTCGCCAATCACCAGCGCTGCGGGATTGAGCGAGGCGCCGAAGCCTCCAATCTCCCCCCTCGTGGGGGAGATGTCCGGCAGGACAGAGGGGGGCGCGAAGAATCTCGACGGAGCGTTTCCTCGGATCGAAGGGTCACGTCATGAAAGAAATCTCCTGCAAGCTGCTGGTCATCGGCGCCGGGCCGGGCGGCTATGTCTGCGCTATTCGTGCCGGGCAGCTCGGCGTCGATACCGTCATCGTCGAGGCCGGCAAGCCGGGCGGCACCTGTCTCAATGTCGGCTGCATTCCCTCCAAGGCGCTGATCCATGCAGCGGAGGAGTTCGAGAAGGTCGCGCAGATGGCGGGCGGCAACAGCCCGCTCGGCATTTCGTTGGCCGCTCCGGCGCTGGATCTGGGCAAGACGGTCGCCTGGAAGGACGGCATCGTTAGTCGGCTTAACAGCGGCGTCGCCGGCCTGCTCAAGAAGGCCGGGGTGAAGACCGTGCAGGGCTGGGCGACGTTTCGAGACGGCAAGACCGTCGCGGTCGAGACCGAGACGGGAAGCCAGGTGATCCGCGCCGAAGCGGTGGTGATCGCCACCGGCTCGGCGCCGGTCGAATTGCCGTTCCTGCCGTTCGGCGGGCCGGTGATCTCGTCGACGGAAGCGCTGGCGCTGAAGGAGGTGCCGCAGCGGCTGGCGGTGGTCGGCGGCGGCTATATCGGCCTGGAGCTCGGCACGGCCTTCGCCAAGATGGGCGCGGCGGTGACCGTGGTCGAGGCCTTGCCGCGCGTGCTGGCGCAGTATGACGCCGAACTGACGCGGCCCGTGGTCAAGCGGCTGGCGGCACTCGGCGTCGAGGTTATCACGGGGGCCAAGGCCAAGGGCCTGTCGACGAAGGGCGACGCGCTGCTGGTCGAGACCCCGGACGGCAAGGATGCGAGGATCGCCGCCGACAAGATCCTGGTCACGGTCGGCCGCAAGCCGGTGACGGAAGGGTGGGGGCTCGACCAGATCGACCTCGACATGGCGGGGCGATTCATCCGCATCGACGAGCAGTGCCGCACCTCCATGCGCGGCATCTTCGCCATTGGCGACGTCACCGGCGAGCCGATGCTAGCGCACCGGGCGATGGCGCAAGGCGAGATGGTCGCCGAAATCGTCGCCGGCCATAAGCGGAGCTGGGACAAGCGGGCTATCCCCGCCGTCTGCTTCACCGATCCGGAGCTGGTCACCGTCGGCCTGTCGCCCGAAGAGGCCAAGGCGCTCGGTGGGGAAATCAAGGTCGGGATGTTTCCCTTCGCCGCCAATGGCCGCGCGATGACCAGGATTGGCGAGGACGGCTTTGTCCGCGTCGTCGCCCGCGCGGACAATCATCTGGTGCTGGGCATCCAGGCGGTCGGCCAAAGCGTGTCGGAACTGTCGACGGCCTTCGGCCTGGCGCTCGAAATGGGCGCGCGGCTGGAGGACATCGCCGGCACCATCCACGCCCACCCGACGCAGGGCGAAGGCTTCCAGGAAGCGGCCCTGAAGGCGCTGGGACACGCGCTGCATATCTAATTCGGGACGGCGGAAAGCACCCCCCTCTGTCCTGCCGGACATCTCCCGCTCAAGGGGGGAGATGGCAGCTTAGGCGCCCCGCACATCCCGCCTACGATGCGCAATTCGGAGTTAATTCGGCGCGCTCATCGCCTTGTCGAGCGCTGCCTTCACGTCGGCCGGCCAGGTCTTCACCGGGGGCTTGGCGTCCGGCTGGCCGTTGTCGCCGCGGCGGGCGAAATAGAGCTTGTGCTGGCCCGGGTCGACCGCCATGAAGCCGTCATTGCCGCCGCAATCATGCGGCACGCAGCCGCTGGCGTAGAAGGCGCCGGACGCGGTCTTCTCGGTGCCGCCGCCGACCAGCAGGCTGGTCGCCATGTCGGGCATGTCCTTGCCGAGCAGCGCCTCGGCCGCCTTGTAGACGGCCTCATTGTGGAAGGCGTCGATGATGTTGTCGTATTTCGACGGATCGATGTCCTTCCAGTCGGTGCCGGGTTCGGGCATGTAGGTCAGATTGCCCGCGATCGTCAGCCCCGATGTCGGCGACCATTGCAATGCCGGCTTCGAATCGCCGGGCAGGAGATAAGGCACGAAATAGATGGCGCTGTCGGAGACGGCCGTGGGCGGGGCGCCGCACTCGTCCTGCTCGACGGTGGTGCTCTGGATCTCCGCGCCTTCCGGTTTCCAGACGATCACCGTCGCCGGCCCGCACTGATTGCCTCCGTCGCCGACGTCGAACAGCGCCACCTTGACGCCGCCGACCTCGACGATCTTGTCGAAGAAGACGTCGTAATTGCTGGCCAGATGCTTGCCGTCATAGGCAAGCACCTTCTCGCCATACTGTTCCTGCTGGGTGATGGTGAACTGGCCGCCCTCGAACGGCACCGGCGCCTGTTTGTCGTCGTCGGAAACGTCGGCGGCTCCCTGATCCGTGGCCGGCGTCTCGCTTGCTGCCGGTGGCTGCTGCCCCGTCTCGGCCTGCGCATGCGCGCCGGCCAGCGTCGCCACGGTCATGGCCAGGGCGCAGGCGCTGGCAAGAAGCGGGCGTATCATGACAGTTCCTCCTTCAGCCGCCGCAAGCCCGGCCAGCGACGGCCGGGCCGATATCGTCAGCCGCGCCGTTCAGGCCCAGGGGCGCAGCTCGGCGTTCTTCTTCTCGAACGAAGCGATGGCGCCGGCCTTCTCCATCGTCAGGCCGATATCGTCGAGGCCGTTCAGCAGGCAATGACGCTTGAAGTCATCGAGGTCGAACTTGACCACGCCGCCGTCGGGCCCGCGGATCTCCTTGGCCTCGAGGTCGATCGACAAAGTGGCGTTGGAGCCGCGCGAAGCGTCGTCCATCAGCTTGTCGAGATCCTCGGGGCTGACGGTGATGGGCAGCACGCCGTTCTTGAAGCAGTTGTTATAGAAGATGTCGGCGAAGGAGGTCGAGATGACGCAGCGTATGCCGAAATCGAGCAGCGCCCACGGCGCGTGCTCGCGCGAGGAGCCGCAGCCGAAATTGTCGCCGGCGACGAGGATCTGCGCCTTGCGGTAGGCCGGCTTGTTGAGCACGAAATCCGGATTCTCCGAACCGTCGTCCTTGTAGCGCATCTCAGCGAACAGGCCGCTGCCGAGCCCGGTGCGCTTGATCGTCTTGAGATAGTCCTTGGGGATGATCATGTCGGTGTCGACGTTGACGATCGGCATGGGCGCGGCGACGCCGGTGAGCTTGGTGAATTTTTCCATGGTCTTTGCCCGTCTTCCTGGCATTGCGGGGGATTGCTGGCGCCCGGTTTACACAAAGCCGGCGACAAATAAAAGGCAGGTGTTCGCGCGCGTCGGCACGGGGTGCCGCACAAACGGCTTCGAATTCGCGGCCCGATGGTGCAGTCTGGCTGTGATGGCTGAAAAAATTCTCTATGCACGCGAACCCGCGCTCGACGTCGCCGAATTCCGCCGCGTGCTGGTGGACTCCGGCCTTGGCGAGATCCGTCCCGTCGATGATGCCGACAGGCTGCGGGCGATGCTGTCGGGCGCCAATCTGGTGCTGACCGCGCGGCTGGATACCGAAGGCAAGCCGCTGGTCGGCGTCATCAGGGCCGTGACGGACTTCTCCTGGGTCTGCTACATCTCCGATCTCGCCGTTTCCGGATCGGCGCAGGGGCTCGGCATCGGCAAGGGACTGATGGACGAGGCGCGGCGGCAGCTCGGCCCGTCCGTCGCCATCAGCCTGGTTTCCGTGCCCGACGCCGCCGGCTTCTACGAACGCATCGGCATGATGCGCATGGCCGACGCCTTCTGGTTCTCCCGCACGCGCTGACATTTTTCTCCTGTGGCCGGATCCAGCAGCCGTTGGCATGACATGTCGCCTTGACATGCAACCAAATGGTTGCATATTAGAGCCATGAGCATGGACGCCGTCTTTCGCGCTTTGGCCGACCCGACCCGCCGGCAATTGCTGGACAGCCTTCATGACAGGAACGGGCAGACGCTGAACGGGCTGTGCGCTGAGATGGATATGACCCGCCAGGCGGTGACCAAGCACCTGGCGATCCTCGAGGAGGCGAACCTTGTCACCACAATCCGCAAGGGGCGCGAGAAGGAGCACTATCTCAATCCGGTTCCGATCAACGAGATCGCCGAGCGCTGGATCGGCAAATTCGAGCGGGGGCGGCTCTCCGCCCTCGGCGATCTGAAGAGACGCCTCGAAAGGGAAGATCGATGAGCAACGCCTTCGTTTATGTGACCTACATCCGAACCACGCCCGACAAGCTTTGGCAGGCGCTGACCGAACCGGAATTCCACCAGCAATATTTTCTCGGCGCCCGCATGCAGAGCGACTGGAGAAAGGGCTCCGCGTGGAAGATGGTCTATGCCGACGGCCGGGTGACCGACAGCGGCGAGATCCTCGAGATCGATCCGCCAAGGCGCCTGGTGATCAAATGGCGCAATGAGTTCATGCCGGACGTCAAGGCCGACGGCTACACCACCTGCACCTTCGTCATCGAGCAGGAGGGCGACATGATGAAGCTTGCCGTCACCCATGCGGCCGACGGCCCGCACAAGCTGCTGGAGCATGTCGGCAAGGGCTGGCCGCTCGTCCTGTCGAGCCTGAAAAGCCTGCTCGAAACCGGGCAGGGCCTGTCTCGGCCGGCGTCAAAAGGCTGAAAATCATTGCTTCTCAGCCGAAACAATCATTCGGAGGCATCGATGTTGCATATGCCAGTGCCAACTTCAGCCGTGCAGAGCATGACCAATGGCGAGACCGTTATGGCCCAGGCCGAAATCGGCGCGCCGGCCGAGCGCGTCTTCCGCGCGCTGATCACGGACGAGGTCGAACAATGGTGGGGGTCCGCCGACACCTACCGGATGGTGAAATGGTCGGCAGACCCTCGCGCCGGCGGCCGATGGGCCGTCACGGTCCGTGGAGCCGACGGCAGGGACCTACCGGCCAACGGGGAATTCCTCGATATCGAGGTGCCGCGCCGGATCGTGCAGACAAGGGCCTATGCCTGGGACCATCCGACGCTTGGCCGCCGGCAAACGACGGTCGCCTGGCTGCTGGAACCAACCGCTGCGGGCACGCGCCTCGCCATTTGCCATGGCGGCTTTGCCGGGCTGGCCGAAGCGGCGGCCGAACATGCCGAGGGCTGGGGACGCGTGCTGGGCTGGCTACAGGCGTATTTGGGTGCGGGAAGCCGAGTGGCGGCTTAGCCGACTGGTGGCGGTGCAGACCCTTTTGATGTCAGCGTCAAAGAGGGACCTTGACTCGGCTCAAATCACATTCAACTCGCGGAACGCCCGCCCTTCGGCAACGCGTTCGTAGCCAAAGGGGGAGCAATCGATCGTGCGGTAGCCACCATGGACGATCAACTCGGCCAGCGCCTTGCCCACGGCGGGCGCCTGCTGCAGGCCGTGGCCGGAAAAGCCGTTGGCGAAGAGGAAATTGCCGACTTCGGGATGCGGGCCGATCACCGCGTTCTGGTCGAGCGTGTTGTAGTCGTAATGGCCGGCCCAGGCGCGCGTCGGCTTGATTGCCTCGAAGGCCGGGATGCGGGTCGCCAGCACCGGCCAGATCACCTCTTCGAACAGCGGCCAGTCGACGTCGAAGTCGGCGGGATCGGCCGGACCGTCGCCGTCTTCCGGCTCGGCGCCGCCGGTGAGATAGACCGAGCCTTCCGGCCTGACATAGATGCCGGACGGGTCGACCAGCAGCGGCATGTCGGCATATTTCTCGCGCGCCTCGAAGACGAAGACGTTGCGCTTGCGCGGCTCGACCGGCAGCGCCAGCCCGGCGAGTGCGGAGACCTTGCCCGCATTCGGCCCTGCGGCATTGACGAGGATGCCGGTCTCGAGCCGTTCGCCATTGTCGAGGCTGACGCCGGTAACGCGGTCACCCTGCCGCTCGATGCCGGTGACCGAAGCATTGATGAAGTCGATCTTCTTCTCACGCAACGCCTTGCGGAACAGCATCAGCATCGCATGCGCGTCGAACCAGCCCTCGCCGCTGCGGCCATAGGCGCCGGCGGTGATGCCCTCGGCCGACAGCCAAGGGAAACGGCGCACGAGTTGTTCGGCGTCCTCCAGCAAAATGTCGGCGCCTTCGGCAAGCTGTGCCTCGTGGTTGGCCCTGAGGATCGGCAGCCCGGCCTCGCCGGCGAGAATGAGATAGCCGCCCTCGCGAAAACCGATGTCGGCGTCGGCGCCGAATTCTTCCTTCAGCCGGCGGAACAGTTTCAGCGTGAATTGCGACAGGCGGATATTTTCCGGAATGGAGAATTGCTGACGGATCGAGGCCATGGATAGCGTTGTCGCCGCGTGGGAAAATTGCGGGTCGCGCTCGACCAGCGCGATCCTGCCGGAAAAGCCCTCCTCGCGCAGATAATAGGCAATCGAGGAGCCGACGATGGCTCCGCCGATGATGACGATGTCGTAGCGCACTTTTTTCTCCGATCCGCTGCCGGCGTCCTTACGCGACCGGCAAAACAATCTCGAAGCGCGTGCCGCGCTCGGAGTCAACCAGCCTGATCGTGCCATCCTGCGCTTTCAGGAGGGCCAGCACGATGCCGAGCCCCATGCCGGTGCCCCCGGTAGAGCACCGCGCGAGGCCGCCTGCTCCCTTGCCTCAACCCGCGGCAGGCGGCATAGATTTGGCATGACGACCGATCCCTACCGCCCGCGCCGCTCGGTGCTCTATGTCCCGGCCTCGAACGACAAGGCGCTGGCCAAGATGGCGCAGCTTGCCTGCGACACCGTCATCATCGATCTGGAGGATGCCGTCGCCCCGGCCGACAAGGCCGCGGCGCGCGAAAGGCTGGCCGGCATCTTCAGCAATCGTCCTGATACCAACCATAGTGGCCGGCGCTGCGAGATGGTGGTGCGCATCAATGCGCTCTCGAGCGAATGGGGCGGCGCCGACCTGCTGGCGGCGGCCAAGGCGGAGCCGGACGGCATCCTGCTGGCCAAGGTCGACACGCCCCGCGACGTGCTCGAGGCGGGTGACGTGCTCGACGACAATTCCGCCCCCGACAGCGTGAAACTATGGGCGATGATCGAAACGCCGAAGGCCGTGCTCAATGTCGGCGCCATCGCCGAACTTGGCCGCGATCCTGCCTCGCGGCTTGATTGTTTCGTTGCCGGAACGAATGACCTGATCAAGGACACCGGCATTATGGCGACGTCGGACCGGCGTTATCTCCTGCCGTGGCTGATGCAGATGGTGCTGGCGGCGCGTGCCGGCGACCTCGATATCGTCGACGGCGTCTTCAACGATTTTCGCGCGCTCGATGCTTTCAGCCGCGAATGCACGGAAGCGGCCGCCATGGGCTTCGACGGCAAGACGCTCATCCATCCCGCCCAGATCGAGGCGGCGAACCGTGCCTTTGCGCCATCGGCGGAGGCGGTGGCCAAGGCCCGCGCGGTGAAGCAGGCCTTTGCGCTTCCGGAAAATGCCGGCAAGAACGTGATTGCGCTGGAGGGAAGGATGGTCGAACGGCTGCACCTTGCGCAGGCCGAAAAACTGCTGGCGAAGGCGGCGGCCGTCGGCGCATGATGTGCCGTGTTGGATTGCCGATCGCGGGCGATGGACTGACGACAGGAATTGAATGATGAAACTCTACCGCTTTCTCACCGCTCCGGACGACGCCAGCTTCTGTCACAAGGTGACGGCGGCGCTGAACAAGGGCTGGCACCTGTTCGGCTCCCCCACCTACGCCTACGACAAGAAGACCAAGACCATGCGCTGCGGCCAGGCCGTGGTGAAGGATGTCGAGGGCCAGGAATACGGGCCGGACACCAAGCTCAGCGACTGGTAGCCCCTCGCATCCACAGCCACGCCGCCAGCCAGGCGATCGATGCCGCAAGCATCGCCAAGCCCAGGTCAAGAGCCAGCTCCGGAACGAACGCACGAAGCGCGATCGGCACCGCGCCAATGAGATAAAGAGCGAGAGGAATGCGCGGCACGCCTCTTGCAACGGCGAGAGAGATTACAAACGCGAGCGTTCCAACCAGAAAAAGAACCGAACTGGCGACCAGAGCCAGACCGAGCGGTCCGGCTCGCAGCTCGACGATGGTTGTGAGCGGAAGCTTCGAAAATACCAGATTGATCACTGCTTCCACGCCTACCAAACTTGCCAACGCAACGAAGTTGATGACAAACGCGATAGTGCCGAACAGCCCCGCGCGCCGGCCAAACGCAAGAAACAGGCCCACGACGAGGCCAAGTGCCAATATCTCGGCGACTGGTGCGAGAAGTTGCGTCAGATCGGTGGTCGCGATGAGCGAGCTGCGTTTAGCCGCGTTGACCAGAAGAATAAGCGCGCTTCCCATCCCGGCGACGGCGGCAAGCCGATAAAGCGTGAGGCTGGGCACGGTCGCGCTCGACCGAACAATCGCGAAATTCTCCTGCTGAAGTTCTTCGGCTGGACTCTGATGCGAAATGACCGATTGCGGGCGGGGTGGGGCTGTTCTGGCGAGCATGTTCGTCTCCTCAGTTGGGAATTCGGGAGCCGCGAAGACCGCAGGCCTGTTCCGATCCCATCTGTAATCACTGCTTACATCCTCTGGCCGGAATTGTAAACGGCGATTACATAAATCGCGGAATCATGCTACAGAGGCGGGGAGCTGCTCCACGGAACGAAGGGAAAGAGATGGCAAAAGCCAAGGCGTCTCATCGCACTGGTTACCACCATGGCAATTTGCGGGAGGTCCTGATCGATGCCGCGGTTCAACTGGTCGAGGAAGGCGGCCCCGACAATGTGAGCGTGCGCGAAGCCGCAAAACGTGCCGGGGTTTCCCCCGGCGCGCCATTCCGTCACTTCAGCAACAAGACCGCGTTGATGACGGCTGTCGCGGAGCAGGCAATGAGCCGATTCCGCTCGGAGATCACGAATGCGGTCGAGAAGGTTGCGACGGACGATCCGATCGAACGCTTTGCCGCTGTTGGAATCGCCTATTTGCGCTGGGCAATTCGAAACCCCACCCACTTCCAGATCATCTCGACACGCAATCTTATTGATTGGGATGCTTCGGAGTCGCTGCGTCACGATAATGAAGCGGTGCGTTCGCTGATGGAAGCGTCAATGGCAGAAGCACAGCGGCGAAACATGCTCCGGTCGGACGACATGGCAGAGACCCAGATAGCCGCGAGGGCGCTCGTCTACGGGCTCGCACGCATGTACATTGATGGACATTTTGCGCAATGGGCAGTGGCAGGACATACCGGGGAGCAGACTGTGCAGAACGTATTAAAACATTTCGTCACACTCATTGTGAAATGACGGCCTGACGTAGAACCGGTCACTCGGCTGCCTCTTCGATCTTCTCCATATCGTCGTCCGAGAGGCCGAAATGGTGGCCGATCTCGTGGATCAGCACATGGGTGACGATGTCGCCCAAAGTCTCCTCGTTCTCGGCCCAGTAGTCGAGGATGGCGCGGCGATAGAGCGTGATGCGGTTCGGGCCTTCGCCGGTCTGCGGGTTCCAGCGCTCGGCAATGCCGCGTCCCTCGAATAGGCCGAGCAGGTCGAAGGGCGTTTCCAGCGACAGGTCGTCCATGATCTCGTCGGTCGGGAATTCGGCGATCTGGATGACGATCTCGCCGGTCAGCTTGCGAAAATCCTCGGGTAGATGGGCGTAGGCCTCCAGCGCCAGGAACTCGATCTCGTCCATCGACGGCGAAAGCTGGTCGTGCCAAATGCGGGTCTTGTAGATGCGGGCCATGCTTTGTCCTTTGATCCCGGCATATAGGCTTTTGGGCCACAATCGGCAAATGACGCGGCGGCCAACCCCAGGATTGCTTACGGCACCGGGAGCCGTTTCGCATGACTTGAGGGGCGGTCGGCTGTCCGACCCATGTTGGCCCTCTTATCGGAGAGGAATAAATTCCCCCATGAGTCTGCTTGACTCTTCGGGTCGCCTCTGGAATCTATAAGAACATAACAGGAACAATTGTGAGTGGACACTGACCGTCATGGCGATGAGCGCCGTGGCGCGGGAGACTGTTTTTGCCCTGCGCCGCCAGATCGCGAAGATCGAGGGAACGCTGCCCGAGCGCCTGCAGGCGCCGGCCGGCGCGGTTTCCGACGCCGGCATGGCCGCCGCGGACCGCACCGTGGTCCGGCGCGGCATCGCCGTAGCCAGGCCGGATGCTTTCCTGCGCACCGGCATCGGCCGGCTCGATGCCGCCCTCGGTGGCGATTGGGGCGGCGATTTGGGCGGCGGCCTGCCGAAAGCGGCCTTGAGCGAAATCCATGGCGTCGAGACCCGCGATGCCGGAGCGGTCGCCGGCTTCGCCCTGTCGCTCGCCAGCCTGATCCTCAAGCCCAGCCTGATCCTCAAGCAAGGGCCGCGATTGCCGGTGCTGTGGATCGGCACCCAGGAGGTTTTTCGCGAGGCGGGCTTTCCCTATGCCCGGGGCCTTCACGCCGCCTTCGGCATCGAGCCGGAGCAATTGCTGTTTTCCGAGGCGCCAAGGCTCGCCGATGCGCTGTGGGTCGCCGAGGAGGCGGCCCGCATGACGGCGCTCGCCGCCGTCATCCTTGAAGTCCGCGGCAATCCGCAGCGGCTGGACCTGACCGCGACGCGCCGGCTGCACGCCCGCGCGCAGAGCGCCGGCCGGCCGGTCTTCCTGCTGCGGCAGGCGGCCGAACCCGAACCGACGGCGGCGCCCGTCCGCCTCATCGTCTCGCCGGCGCCGGCAGGGCCGCGCGACACGGTCGCCGGGCCGCTTGCCGGCTCGATCGGCCGCCCCGCCTTCACCATCAGCATCGGCAAGAGCCGCACGGCCCTGCCAGGACAATTCATATTGGAGTGGAACCCCGATGAACGCATATTCGATGAAAGACGGATTGGGGAAGAACGAGCAAAGAATCCTGTCCCTGTGGTTTCCCTATCTCGCGGCCGAACGGATCCTGCGGCAGCGCCTGGGGCGGTCCTGGCGTTCCCGGCCATCGGATCACCGGCCGCTGGTGATCAGCCATCGCGACAGCAACGCGCAACGCATCTTAGCCCTCGACGAGCGGGCTGAGGCGCTGCATCTGAAGCCCGGCATGGGCATCGCCGATGCGCGCGCCATGCATCCGTCGATCGACATAATGGAGGCCGATGCCGAAGCCGACCGGCGCCTGCTCGAAGGCCTTGCGGACTGGTGCGACCGCTATACCCCGCTGGTGGCGCTCGACGGGACCGACGGCCTGTTCCTCGACGTCACCGGCTGCACCCATCTTTTCGGCGGCGAACGCGCCATGCTGGACGAGATCCTGTCGCGCTTCTTCCATCAGGGCTTCGACGTCCGTGCCGGCCTTGCCGCGACACCCGGCGCCGCCTGGGCGGCGGCGCGGTTCTGCGGCGACCGCATCGTTGCCGGCGGCGAGGAGGAAGCGCTCCTGGCGCCCTTGCCGCTGGCGGCGCTACGCATCGCGCCGGAAACCCGCGCCAGCCTGGAAAGTGTTGGCCTGCGCACGGCGGGCGCGGTGATGGCCGCGCCGCGCGCGCCGCTCGCCCGCCGCTTCGGTGCCTCCCTGCTCTTGCGCCTCGACCAGGCGCTCGGCCGTCTCGACGAGGCGGTGTCGCCGCGCCTGCCCGTCGCGCCGCTTTCGGTCGAACGCCATTTGGCCGAGCCCGTCACGCTGACAGAGGACATAGAACGGCTGGTGGGCATGCTGGCGACGACCCTGAAGATCGACCTCGAGCGGCGCGGCGAAGGCGCGAGAAGCCTGGCGCTGCTCTTGTTCCGCGTCGACGGCGCCGTCAGCCGCATCGCGCTCGGCACGTCGCGACCGATGCGCGAACCCCGGCTGATCCAGAAATTGTTCCATGAGCGGCTGGCCGCCCTCGAGCAGCATATCGATGCCGGCTATGGCTTCGACCTGGTGCGGCTTTCGGTGCTGGCGGCGGCGGCCTTCGACATGCCGCAGGCCGACCTGACAGGCAAAACGACCGACGACGGCGCCGATATCGCGCTGTTCGCCGACCGCATCCGCGCCCGGCTCGGCGAGGGCGCGGTTCTCAAGCCGGTCGTCGTGGAAAGCCATCTGCCCGAGCGTGCCGTCGCCACCATCCCCTTCACGGAAACCCCGCGCCGCATCACGCCGCCGAAGAAACCGGACAGGATGCAGGCGCCGATGACCATCTTCCCGCCGGAGCGGCCGATCCGGCTTTTCCGCTCGCCCGAGCCGATTGAGGTGCCGGCCACCGAAATGCCCGAGGGACCGCCGCTGAATTTCCGCTGGCGGCGTGCGCTCTACAGGGTCGCCCGCGCCGAAGGCCCTGAACGCATCGCGCCGGAATGGTGGCGTGAATTTTCGAGCGACGAAGCGGCGTCGACACGCGACTATTTCCGCATCGAGGATGCCGACGGCCGCCGCTACTGGCTCTACCGGCAAGGTCTCTATGGCGGCTCTGAAATCCCGCCGCGCTGGTTCCTGCACGGGGTCTTCGCATGAACGCGCTGACCGCCATTCCCTATGCGGAATTCGGCATCCAGTCGAATTTCTCGTTCCTGCGCGGCGCCTCCAAGCCGGAGGAGCTGGTGGTCGCGGCCAAGCTCATGGGGTTCTCCGCGATCGGGCTCGCCGACCGCAACACGGTGGCGGGCGTGGTGCGCGCCTGGCAGCAGGCCAAGGTCGAGACGCTTGCCTACCACCCCGGCAGCCGGCTGGTTTTTTGCGACGGCACGCCTGATATTCTCGCCTATCCGCGGAACCGCAAGGGCTGGGGACATCTGTGCCGCATGCTCACGCAAGCCAATCTGCGCGAGGAGAACGAAAAGGGCGCGACCCTTCTGCGGCGCGACGACCTTCTCGAATGGGGCGAACTGATGTCGCTGGCGGTCCTGCCCGCTCTGGCGACAGGCGCGCAAGACAGCCTTGCCCTGCTTCGCCAGCTCAAGGACCGTTTCGGCGGGGCCCTGCGGCTCGGTGTCTCGCCCGACTACGCGGGAAACGACCGCTTCAGGATCGAGCAGGCGGCGGCGATGGCGGAGCTGGCCGGCCTGCCCTTGATGGCGACCAACGACGTCCTCTACCACACGGCCGAACGCCGCCCGCTGCAGGACGTGCTGACCGCGATCCGTCTCAACATTCCCGTTTCGGAGGTCGGGCTGGAACTCACGGCGAATGCCGAGCGCCATCTGAAACCGCCGCTGGAGATGGCGCGCCTGTTCCGCAGGCACCCGGAGGCACTGGCCGAAACGCTGCGCTTCGCGCAGGAGCTGACCTTCTCGCTCAGCGACCTTCAGTACAATTACCCCGACGAGCCGACGCAATCAGGGCTCGGCCCGCAGGCGGAGCTGGAAAGGTTGGCGCGGGAGGGGGCGGCCAGGCGCTATCCCTCGGGCGTGCCGCAATCGGTGACGAGGCGCATCGAGGAAGAGCTCGCCCTTATTGAGCGCCTGAACTATGCCCGTTATTTCCTGACCGTCCACGACATCGTCAAATTCGCCCGCAGCCAGGATATTCTCTGCCAGGGGCGCGGTTCGGCCGCCAATTCGGTCGTCTGCTTCTGCCTCGGCATCACCGAGGTCGGGCCGGAGCGAATCGACACGCTGTTCGAACGCTTCATTTCCGAGGAGAGGAACGAACCGCCCGACATCGACGTCGATTTCGAGCATGAAAAGCGCGAGACGGTCATCCAATATATCTACGAGAAATACAGCTCCAAGCGCACCGCGCTGGCCGCCGCCGTCATCAGCTATCGCGGCCGCTCGGCGCTGCGCGAAGTGTCGAAGGCGATGGGCCTGTCCGAGGATGTCAGGGCATCGCTCTCCGGCTCGATCTGGGGCTGGTCGACCTCGGAGCTCGGCGAGAAGGAAGCCCGGGCCGGCGGCCTCGATCGCGCCGACCCCATATCGCGGCACGTGATGGAGCGTGCCAACGAGATCATGGGCTTTCCCCGTCACCTCTCCCAGCATGTCGGCGGCTTCGTCATCACCAGGGACCGGCTCGACGAGATCGTGCCCATCGTCAAGACGGCGATGGAGGAACGCAAGATGGTCGAATGGGACAAGGACGATCTCGACGCGGTCAAGATCCTCAAGGTCGACGTGCTGGCGCTCGGCATGCTGACTTGTCTCAAACGCGCCTTCACTCTGCTGACGGACCATTATCCGCAGGCGCGAGACCCTTACGGGCAGCCCTATGTCCTTGCCACCCTGCCGGAAGAGGCGAAGCCGGTCTATAAGATGATCGGTCGCGCCGACACGATCGGCGTCTTCCAGATCGAATCGCGCGCGCAGATGTCGATGCTGCCGCGTCTCAAGCCAAAAGAATTCTATGACCTTGTCATCGAGGTGGCGATCGTGCGGCCCGGCCCGATCCAGGGCGACATGGTCCACCCCTATCTGCGCCGCCGGCAAGGCAAGGAGCAGCCCGAGTATCAGAAACCGGAGCTGGAGGCGATCCTCCACAAGACGCTGGGCGTTCCTCTGTTCCAGGAACAGGCGATGAACATCGCCATCGTGGCCGGTGGCTTCAAGCCTGGCGAGGCCGACGAGTTGCGCCGCGCCATGGCCACCTTCAAGCGCACCGGCACGATCGGCAATTACCGCCGGCGCATGATCGACGGCATGGTCGGCAAGGGCTACACCCGGGATTTCGCCGAACGCTGTTTCAAGCAGATCGAGGGTTTTGGCGAATACGGCTTTCCCGAAAGCCATGCCGCCTCCTTCGCGCTGCTGGTCTATGCCTCCTGCTGGTTCAAGACCTTCTATCCCGACGTGTTCTGCGCCGCGATCCTGAATTCACAGCCCATGGGGTTTTACCAGCCGGCCCAGCTTGTTCGTGATGCACACGATCATGGCGTCGACATCCGCGAGGTCGACGTCAATTTCTCCGTCTGGGACTGCACGCTGGAACAGGCGACTTTCGACCCGGCCCACATCCTGCCGCGCCATGCCGACATGCGCGGCGTCATCGCGACGCAGCACGCAGTGCGGCTCGGCTTCAGGCAGATCAAGGGACTTTCCAAGGAGCGCATGGACGCCTTCGTCGAGCGGCGCGGTTCAGGCTACGCATCCGTGCGGGATGTCTGGCTGCGCTCCGGCCTCGATGTCGCCGAGATCGAAAGACTGGCGCAGGCCGATGCCTTCCGCTCGCTCGGCCTCGACCGCCGCGCCGCACTTTGGGCGGTGCGCGCCCTCGACGGCAAGAGTGCCGCCGAAAAGCTGCCGCTTTTCGATCAGCCGGCGCTGCGGCTACGCGAGCTGGAGCCGGAGACGAAGCTGCCGAAAATGCCGCTCGGCGAGCATGTCATCCACGATTACCGCTCGCTCGGCCTGTCCTTGAAGGCGCACCCGGTCGCCTTCCTGCGCGAGCGGCTCGACCGGGCCGGCGTCACGCCCAATGCCAGGCTGTGCTCGGTGCGGGACGGACGGCGCGTCTCGGTCGCCGGGCTCGTTCTGGTGCGGCAGCGCCCCGGCAAGGGCAATGCGGTCTTCCTGACGCTGGAGGATGACGAAGCCGTCGCCAACGTCATTTTCTGGCAGCGGACCTTCGACCGCTTCCGTCCCATCGTCATGGGCGCGCGCTTCGTCAAGGTCACCGGCAAATTGCAGTCGGAATCGGATGTCGTCCACATCGTCGCCGAGAAGATCGAGGATCTGACGCCCTGGCTCACGGTGTTGCTGGAGAAGGTCGACCAGGCCAGTTTGCCGGGCGCCGGTTCTCAGGGGCATGCCTCGAGGGAGGATCCGGATCGTCCCGGCCGGCCCGCGATGCGGAACCCACCGGCCGGGCAGGATTTGGCAACACTGTCGGAAGAAGCGGAAAGCGTCATGCCCAGGGGCCGCAATTTTCAGTAGACACATCAATGCCTTCGTCATCCACCGGCGGAGCAAGGAGCGAAGCGACGCGGCGCGAGGATTCATGCCGCGACGTCTCCGCACCGCAGCGGTGCGAAACTTGACGCTGGCGGGCGAGCCCCCCTCTCGCCTGCCGGACCCGGCCCTTCGCTGTCGCTTCGGGCGCTCTTCGTTCGCAAAGCCAAGCAATTGGCTTTGCGTCCACTTCATGGACCACTCCTCGCCCCCTCAAGGGGGAGATTGGCAGTTTCAACGCTCCGCCAATTCCTGCAACAATGGAGATTGGCGAAGGCGGAGGTGACATTCGATCTCCCCCCTTGAGGGGGAGATGCCCGGCAGGGCAGAGGGGGGCGCCGTAGAATGCCGACCGATAATTTTCACGTCGAGCCGGCCGGCCCGCCCAGCCGCGGCGGCAGCACGTCTTCCGCCGAGATGCTCCGTGCCTCCGAAGGCAGCATGATCGGGATGCCGTCGCGCACGGGATAGGCGAGCTTGGCGGCCCGCGAGATCAGTTCGCCGCGCTCGGGATCCCAGGCCAGCGGCCCCTTGGTCAGCGGGCAAGCCAGCAGCTCCAGCATCCTGGGGTCGACATTCGCTCTCTTTCCGTCACGCCCATCCGCCGCCATCGTGCCCTCTCTCAACATCCTACTGCAGGCTCGAGCCAAAATCCTCGTTCTCGCGCGCCAGCGCAATTTCGGTGATGGCGATCAGCGTTTCGGCGCGGGTCTTGAGATCGGCCGCTTCGAGCAGCGCCTGCTTCTCGGCCGGTCCATAGGGCGCCATCATCGACAGCGCGTTGACCAGCATGGCGTTTTCGGCCCGGCTGACGCTTTCCCAGTCGGCCTCCAGGTCGTTGGCCTGCAGATAGGAGCGGAACGCCCGCAGCAGCGCCGGCCGGTCGACCTCGGCGGCCGCCTGGTCGTCGTCGAGATCGGCGAGAAAGGGGGCGATCTTGCCCTGGCGGAACGGCGTCTTGACCGTCAGTTCATGGGTGACACGGAACCGGCACACGCCCTGCAGCGAAATCAGGTAGCGGCCGTCGCCGGTCTCGGAAAGCGCTATGATGCGGCCGGCGCAGCCGACATTGCAGAGTTCCGGCTCGCCATCGTCGCGCAAGGCGCCGTCGAGGCTGGGCTGGATGACGCCGATCAGCCGGGAGCCGGCGATCGCCTCGTCGACCATCTGCAGGTAGCGCGGCTCGAAGATGTTGAGCGGCATGCGGCCGCCTGGCAGCAGAAGCGCGCCCTCGAGCGGAAAGACCGGGATGGTCGACGGCAGATCCCTGGCGAGCCGGTAGTGAGCGTTTCCCGCTTGCACCTCGTTCCTCCGATCGCTTCGCCTGGGAAGCGCCTCCATGCCGCGATCCGCCTGTCGCTGCCCGGGGTTGTTGGCTTCCCGAGGGAAAGGCGGGCCGGATTCGTCCTATCTGGCGCGGCCGGCGCCGGGTGCAAGCCCCGCGCGACCATTCGGCCGCGCCGGCTCAGGAAAACAGCAGCGACGACAATTTGCGCCGCGCGGCAAGCGTCGCCTCGTCCGTCATGCCCCAGGCCTCGAAGAAGCGCAGCAATTGCGCCTTGGCGCCGTCCTCGTTCCAGCCGCGGTCAGCCTTGATGATGGCCAGGAGATTGTCGGCGGCCGCATCGCGCTCGCCCCTGGCGTTCTGGACCATGGCCAGATCGAAGCGGGCCTGGTGGTCGCCGGGATTCTCAGCCAGCCGGCGCTCGAACTCCGCTGGGTTGCCGAGCTCGGACGCTTGCGCGGCCAAGGCCATCCTGGCGCGCAGCGCGGCCAGCGGCGGCGCATCGGCCTTGGCCTGCGGCGCCCGCGCCAGCATCGCCTCGGCGCCTTCGGTATCACCAGCCTCGAACAGCAATTCGCCCAACCCGGCTATCGCCTCGATCGTCTCCGGCGCCTGCTCGAGCACGGCGTCATAGATGTCGGCCGCCGTCTGCACGTCGCCGGCCGCGCGCGCCTCGGCCGCCGCCGCCAGCGCCTCGGTTACATCAGCCGCACCATTGCCCTTGCCGCCGACCTTGTCGATGAACTGGGCGATCTGGCTCTCGGGGATGGCGCCCATGAAGCCATCGACCGGCTGGCCGTCCTTGAAGGCGATGACCGCGGGAATGGACTGGATGCCGAGCTGGCCGGCGATCGAGGGATGGTCGTCGATGTTCATCTTGACCAGCTTGACCTTGCCGCCGGCGGCGCGGACCGCCTTTTCCAGTTGCGGCGTCAGCTGCTTGCACGGCCCGCACCACGGCGCCCAGAAATCCACCAGCACCGGCTGGCGGCGCGATTCCTGGATGACGTCGGCGGCAAAGGCCGCGGTGGTCGTATCCTTGATGACGTCGCCGGCGGGGGCGGCGCCGGCCGCAGGTTTCTGCGGTTCCGCGCCGCCGCCATACTGCACCGTCGTGGCATACTGGCCGCCGCTGTTGCCAAAGGAGCCGCCAAACGGATTGTTGTCACTCATGTCGTCGCCCTTTCGGTGGCGCCAGCGGATCGGCGCACTGTCCTTGGTTGGAAACCGGTTTCGCCATCCATGTGGCGATCATGCCGAGACTTTCAAGATAGCAGCATCGTGCCCGGTTGCCTCGACGAATCTGACGAGGTCGCCCGATGCGATCGACGTCGTCGCCTCATTGGTCAGCGGATGCGCGTTGATCACCGCATGCCGCATCAGCGCCTCGTCGAGCACGACCTTGACCCTGTGCTGCGTGTCGTTGATCAGGCCAAACACCGTGACTGCGCCCGGGGCGACGCCGAGAAGCTCCTTCAGCATCTCCGGCTTGCCGAAGGAAACGCGGCCGGCGGCGCCGATCACATGATGGATCTGCTTCAGGTCGACGACAGCGTCCTCGCCGACCGTGACCAGGAAGAAGGCGTCCTTCTTGTCCTTCAGGAACAGGTTCTTGGTGTGGCCGCCGGCGATTTCGCCGCGCAGCGCCTGCGAATCGGCGACCGTATAGAGCGGCGGATGGCGTTTCGTCGAAACGGCGATGCCGAGTTCGGCAAGAAAGGCAAAGAGCTCGGCTTCGGTCCTGGGCATGGGGTTCTCGTCTTCGGCTGGTTTCCAGCCATGCCGTTTACGGCCAATGACATGGTCGAGACAAGACCACCGCGCGACGCGGCGCTGAATCCTTCCGGCTGCCGCCGGCGGCCTTGCCGGCCTCGTCCGGCGCATTGAAAAAAGCCTGCGATTTCCCTGTTGCAATCGCCGCGCTCTTCAGCCATATAGGCCCGGCTTGCGGCCCAAAGCCGCGCGAGCGGGTGTAGCTCAGGGGTAGAGCACAACCTTGCCAAGGTTGGGGTCGAGCGTTCGAATCGCTTCACCCGCTCCAAGTTTCCCTCCAGGGGAATCAAGCAATTAAGAGAAAAGCGCCGCCTAGTGCGGCGCTTCTTTTTTGCCCGTAGGTCATTGATATCTCCCACGACTTGGCGAGCCAGAGCACGATCTTTGTCGGCTCGCCACAGCGCTGGTCTGTTAGCGAATCGACAAGCTGACGAACGTCAACCGATCCATACCCGTGGCTGCTTCGCTGCGGATCGATGCAATCCGCCTGACTCGGACCGTCGCATCATCTCCGCTACGCACTGGCCAGAGCGATCGCGATACCCTGTCCGACACCGATGCACATCGTGGCCAGGGCCAGTCGTGCTTTTCGGGACCGCAACTCGAGCGCGGCAGTGCCGGTGATGCGAATGCCCGACATCCCAAGCGGGTGCCCGAGCGCGATCGCTCCGCCGTTCGGGTTCACATGCTCCGCGTCCTCGGGGATCCCGAGTTCGCGGAGCACGGCGATGCTTTGGGAGGCAAATGCTTCATTCAGCTCGATGATATCGAAGTCCGAAGGCGCGATGCCGAGGCGCGCGCAAAGCTTGCGTGTCGCCGGAGCCGGGCCGATCCCCATGATCCGTGGGGCAACCCCGGCCGTCGCGACGCCCAGAATCCGGGCGATCGGTGTGAGCCCGAATGCCTTGACGGAGGCTTCGGACGCGATGATCAGCGCTGCCGCTCCGTCGTTCACGCCAGAAGCGTTGCCCGCTGTGACGGTGCCACCTTCCTTTTTGAACGGCGCTGCAAGCTTGGCGAGCGACTCGGTTGTCGTTCCGGTGCGTGGATGTTCGTCGCGATCGACCACGATAGCATCGCCTTTGCGCTGGGGTACGGTCACCGGAGTGATCTCCAGCGCCAGCCGGCCATTTTCCTGAGCGGCGGCGGTCCTGGCCTGGCTGCGTGCGGCGAAGCCATCCTGATCGGCGCGGCTGACCTTGAAGGCTTCCGCAACGTTTTCACCCGTCTCCGGCATCGAATCGACGCCGTACTGCTTCTTCATCAATGGATTGACGAAGCGCCAACCGATCGTGGTGTCGTAAATCTCGGCGTTGCGCGAGAACGCCTCGCCCGCCTTCGGAAGCACGAACGGCGCGCGGCTCATGGATTCGACGCCACCGGCGATGATCAGGTCGGCTTCGCCGGCCTTGATGGCCCGTGCAGCGATGCCCACGGCGTCCATTCCAGAACCGCACAGGCGGTTGACGGTGCTGCCGGGGACTTCGATCGGCAGTCCAGCCAACAGCGATGACATGCGCGCGACATTGCGGTTGTCCTCGCCTGCCTGGTTGGCGCAGCCAAAGATGATCTCATCCACCGCGGACCAGTCCAGGCCTGGATTGCGGTGCCGCAGCGCTCGCAGCGGCACCGCGCCGAGATCGTCGGCCCGGACCGAGGACAGCGAACCGCCAAACCTGCCGATCGGGGTGCGGATGTAGTCGCAGATGAAGGCCTCGGTCATTCAGAGCTCCGGTGCCGCCAAGGATTTGATTTCGCCATCGACCTTAAGCTCTGCGCCGGTCAGCGCCTGCAATTCATCGAAGCTCATCGCAAGCAGCTTCTCGCGCAGCACGAAACGACAATCGATGATGTCTATGACCGCAAGGCTCGTGTAGACCCTCGTCACGCAGCGCACGCCGGTCAGGGCAAGGCTGCAGGCTTTCACCAGTTTCGGACGACCGTCCTTGGTGACGTGATCGGTGATGACGGCCACGCGTTTTGCTCCGTGCACCAGATCCATGGCACCACCGACCGCTGGTATGCCCTTGGGTCCTGTGCTCCAGTTCGCAAGGTCACCGGTCTCGGCCACCTCGTAGGCGCCGAGAATGGCAACGTCGAGATGTTCGCCACGCACCATCGCGAAGCTGTCGGCATGGTGGAAGAACGAAGCGCCCGGATTGAGCGTGACCGCCTTCTTGCCCGCATTGATCAGATCCCAGTCCTCGTCGCCTGCCGCCGGGGCTTCGCCAAAATTGAGGATGCCGTTTTCGGTGTGGAAGATCGCCCGGCGCCCATGCGGCTGAAAGCTCGCCACCATCTCGGGAAAGCCTATGCCGAGGTTCACATAAGCGCCGTCCTCAATGTCCTGCGCGGCGCGCCATGCAATCTGCGCGTTGGTCAGCTTGACTGTCATGCGTATGCGACCCCTTGGCGGATAAGCGCCTCTTCCTGCATCGGGTTCGAGACCTCGATCACCTGGTCCACGAAGATCCCGGGCGTCACGACCAGCTCGGGATCAATCGCACCCGGCTGGACGATCCGGCGCGCCTGAACGACGGTCGTGCGTGCGGCCATCGCCATCAGCGGCGAGAAGTTGCGTGCCGCCTTCCTGTAGGTGAGGTTACCATGAGGGTCGGCAAGTTCCGCCTTGATGAGGGCCACATCCGCCTTCAGCCAACGTTCCTGCACATAGTGGCGCCCCTCGAACTCGGCCACAGGCTTGCCGGCCGCGAGGTCGGTCCCGTAGCTCGTCGGCGTGTAGAAAGCCGGGATGCCCGCGCCACCGGCGCGGATTCGTTCGGCCAGGGTCCCCTGTGGAACCAGTTCGAGCGCGATTTTCCCGGCGAGGTACCGCTCGGTGAATGCCCGCGGATCGGACGAGCGCGGGAACGAGCAGATCATCTTGGCGACCATGCCATTGTCGATCATGGCGGCGATGCCGATCCGTCCGTTCCCTGCATTGTTGTTGACGATCGTAAGGTTTTTCGGGGCGCCGGTAGCGCGAAAATGGTCAATCAGGGCGTGGATCAGCTCTATCGGAGCACCTGCGCCGCCGAAGCCGCCGATCATGACGGTCATGCCGTCTTGGACGACTGCCACTGCTTCCGCGAGGCTCGCGATTGTCTTGTCCACGTAACCTGCCTTTCCCGGCACCAAGATGGATTTCGCCGCCACACGTATCGGCAGACGAGATCTTTCGGCAAGCCGGCTTGTGCGATATCATTCGTTTGTTGACATATCGCACAAGGTGAATGGATGCCCATTTCCGAACGAGACACGATGGGTGGCTTGGCCAAGGGGTTGTCCGTCATAGAGACGTTCACGGTGGAACGGCCACGGCAGTCGATCACGGACGTCGCGAATGCGTCCGGTCTCGACAGGGCGACAGCCAGACGCTGTCTCCTTACGCTTTCCCATCTCGGCTACGCCGACTACGACGGAAAGTTCTTCACGCTCACTCCGCGCGTGTTGAGGCTCGGGACAGCCTGTCTGGCAACCATGCCGCTGCCGCATCTGGTGCAGCCTTTGCTGGATGACCTTTCGGAGCGGCTCGGCGAAAGCTCGTCCGTCTCGATTCTGGACGGCACCGACGTCGTTTACGTCGCGCGCGCGGCGCAGCGAAAGGTGATGTCGATCGCGCTGATGCCCGGCTCGCGGCTTCCGGCATACTGCACTTCCATGGGGCGCGTGCTCCTGGCAGCCATGCCTCCGGAACGCGCTGCACATCTTCTATCTTCCCATGCCCTGCCGGCGCGGACTGCTCACACCTTGACTGACCCCGACACCATCCTTGCGGAGTTGGGGCGGGTGCGGACGCAAGGGTTCGCGTTGATCGATCAGGAGGTCGAGCTCGGATTGCGCTCGATCGCCGTGCCGTTGATGACCGTGCGCGGGACGGTGATCGCAGCCGTGAACGTTGGCGTTGCGGCGACACAAGTGGGTGTCGGCAATCTCGTTGCGCTCTACCTGGAGCCGTTGCGTGCACTCCAAGCTGAACTGCGGGCAGTGCTGCGTTAGGGCGCTGCCATGGAGGGAATTAGCGTCCAAGTCGCTCGAGATAGGAGAGCATGTTCCCACCCATGATCTTGTCGATGGAAGATCAAGGTCGCGGATCGGAGGGTGGGAGCCGGACATTCGCCGCCGTCGAGACGGAGATCGCGAAACTACATTCTCGGTTCAAAGCGCGACGTGTCTTTCGCGCAAGTGACCGGCCTCTCACGCACCGCCCTGTCGCTGATCCGCGGCGGCATTCTTTGCGGCCATAGCCGATCCGTTGTAGGCCTGCATCTGCGCCAGCTTCGCCATGCGCTGGGCGGCCTCCGCGAGCGCTGCGCAATGCTGCTTGAAGTTTTGCTCTATGATCTGACCGTAGGGTCCCGTAAGTCCCACCGCGTATATCACCTCACCGCTCGTCGGCCTTATCGGAAATGCTATCGAGCCCAGGCCCGGAACATGCTCGGCCAGGTCCATGGCGTAACCCTGCTCCCGAACGTCGGCCAATTCCCTGGTCAACTCCGCGATCTTCGTTTTCGTCCGATCGGTGTAGCTGCGCAGCTCCGTCGCCAGGATCCTCTTCACGGTCTCCTGCGGATGAAACGCAAGGATCGCCTTGGCCGAAGCGGTCGCATTTACAGGCATGGCCATGCCCGGCATGACATAGGTCCGGACCGGAGTGTCGGGCGCGACGCAGGTGACCGAGCGCACTTCGGTACCGTCGAACTTCGACAGGAACGCCGACTGGCCGGTGCGGTCGGCCAAATCCTGAAGCGGTCGCTGCGCGAGCGTCGTCAGCCAGCCGCTATCCGGAGACATCTGTAGCAGCTGCAACAGGCGATCGCCGAGACGGTATGTCCGATTGCGAACGCTCTCGGCGGTGATCATCCCGCTTTCGATCAAGGCATGCAGCAGCCTGTTGATCGTGGTTTTGGGCAATCCAAGCGTCGTTTCGAGTTCGATCGCCGTCAGGCCATGCTCGAACGGCGCGACCGTCTCCATGATCGAGATGTAGCGCTCGAGGGGGCTGTCCTTGGCGCTCGGCTTCTTCGACTTCGTATTCAAGGGCACCTACGCCGATCTGACAATTGCAACTGCAAGAAGGTTATCGTTCAAAACAGACATGAGGGGCAAGGTCGGTCCCTTGTTATTCCGCCGCGCCTTGAGCCCGGGGTCTCCGTAGAATAGCCGAACGGCCGCACGCCCTCGATCAATCGGGCTCCGTTAGTACCCGAATCCGGAAATGTCCTCGCAAATTCCGAAATTCGGTATTATCCCCATTTTATGGTCCCCTCGATTGACTCGCAAGCCAAATCCTGATTATCGGACTAAATACCGATTTTCGGAGGAACTTGAAATGGCTGAACTCCCGCGTGTGACCTACTCGAACATCGGAGTGGATTTTTCCCCGGTTCACGCTCACCTCGACGCAATGATCCCGGATTTCGAGAAGAACACACTGGGTCGCGAGTGGTCGACGCCGTTTGCGACTGGCGCTCGGAAAGAGATCCTGAGCCCGATCGACAAGAAGATCTCTCTCGGCAAGTTCCCGGCTTCAACCCCGTCAGACGTCAAGTCGGCGATCCAGGCTGCCCGAGCCGGCGCGAAGGCCTGGAACCGTTCGACGCTGGACGATCGCCTTGCATTCGGCGCCCGCTGGCGAGAGGCGCTGGCGGAGCGGAAGTATGACCTTGGTTTGGCGGCGCTATACGAGATCGGAAAGTCCCGCCTCGAGGCAGTCGGCGAAGCCGAGGAATGCCTCGACATGGTCGAGTACTACGCATCGGAGATGAAGGCGAACAACGGGTTCGTCCGGCCGATGAACATGTTGGTCGAAAACGAGACCGCTACCAGCGTCATGAAGCCCTATGGCGTCTTCGCGGTCATCGCTCCTTTCAACTTTCCGCTCGCCTTGTCGATCGGCATGGTCTCGGGTGCGCTGTTGACAGGCAATGCGGTGGTCTACAAGCCGTCGCCGGGTTGCGCGCTGACCGGACTGCTGATTGCCGAAACGCTTCGCAAGGCGGGATTGCCCGAAGGTGTTTTCAACATCGTGCTTGGCGATGGAGAGGTGGGGCGCCTTCTTGCCACCGACAACGGCATCGACGGCGTTGCATTCACGGGCTCCCATAAGACCGGCATGAGCATCTTCCGTCACATGGCAACGCTGCCCCACATGAAGCCCGTCATCGCCGAAATGGGTGGCAAGAACCCTGCCTACGTGACCAGCAAGGCCGATCTCGACCGTGCGGCGCAGGGAGTGGCGCGCTCCGCTTTCGGCCTGCAAGGCCAGAAGTGCTCCGCATGCTCGGTCGTGTATGTCGACGAGAAGGTCAAGGCGGAATTCATCGAGAAGCTGGTAGCATTCGCCGCAAAGCTGGTGGTCGGAGATCCTCGCAAGGCCGAGACCTTTATGGGCCCTGTCTATGGCGACGCCACAGTCGCCCTTTTCCAGGCCGCACTATCGGAAGTCGAGGGCAAAGGCAAGGTGCATTTTGGGGGCGCCGCCCTGGGCCAGGGCTTTGCGGACAACTACGTCCTGCCGACGGTCGTCGAACTTGATGGTCCGGGCCGGCTGACCCGCGACGAACTCTTCATGCCTTTCGTGGTCGTCCGCGGTTTCGATAGTCTCGATGCCGCGATCGAAGAGGGCAACGACATCGCCTACGGACTATCCGCCGGCATCTTTACCAACGACCAGGAAGAGTTGCGTCACTTCCTCGACACCGCCGAAGCAGGGGTTCTCTACGCCAACCGTGCGAGCGGCGCGACGACGGGTGCATGGCCAGGCGCGCAGCCATTCTGCGGCTGGAAGGGCACCGGGGTCAGCGGCAAGGGCGGTCTCGGCTCGTGGTTCCTGCCACAGTACCTGCGCGAGCAGAGCCACACGATCATGACCAGGTGATCGAAAGAGGTCGCGCTCTTCGCCGCGGCCATCCAAGGCTGTCTCCTTCATCGGTTTACAAGATTATGCGCCACTATCCAGATTCAATGTCGAAATCCCGCGAGATGTTCGAACGGGCCCGCAAGGTCATGCCGGGAGGGAACACCCGGACAACGGTCTTCATCGACCCGTTTCCGATCTATGCCCAGCGCGGCGAGGGCTGCCGCGTCTGGGACGTCGATGGAAACGTCTACTACGACTGCATCAACAATTTCACGGCCATGATCCATGGCTACGGCCATCCCGCCGTCACGGCGGCGGTGGTGGACCAGATGCCCCGGGGATCGGCTTTCGGAGCGCCCACCGAGAGCGAACTTGATCTTGCTGAACTGTTGGTGGAGCGCCTCCCGTCGGTCGAGCAGGTTCGCTTCGCCAACTCCGGCACGGAAGGCGTCATGATGGCGATCAAGGCGGCTCGGGCGTTCACCGAACGGCCGAAGATCGTCAAGATCGAAGGTGCCTACCATGGCTCCTACGACTTCGCGGAAGTCAGCCTGGACAGCTCGCCCGCCAACTGGGGCGACATGCCTGCCTCGACGGCATACGCGAAAGGCACGCCGAAGGGAGTTCTCGACGACGTCATCGCGGTGCCGTTCAACGATACGGAGGCGCTGCGTGCCGTCTTCGACGCGCATGGAGACTCGATAGCGGGTGTTCTGATCGACCCGATGCCGAACCGCGCCGGACTTATTCCCGCGCGGAAGGATTATCTCGACGCGATGGTCGAGATCGCTCATGCCGCCGGCTCGCTGGTGATCTTCGACGAGGTGATCTCGCTCCGCCTTGGCTATTCGGGGGCGCAGGGCCTGTGGAGCATCACGCCCGATCTGACGGCTCTCGGCAAGATCATCGGCGGAGGGTTCCCGGTCGGCGCCGTCGGCGGCCGCGCCGACGTGATGGCGGTGTTCGATCCAACGCGAGGCAAGCCTGCATTGCCGCATGGCGGCACCTTCACCGCGAACCCGGTGACGATGCGAGCCGGTCTGGCGGCGATGCGCGCGTTGACCCCGGCCAGCTTCGCGCATCTGGACGCTATCGGCAGCCTGCTTCGCGACGGCATCACGGCCTCGCTTGCCCGCCATGGCCTCAACGGGCAGTGCGTCGGTCTCGGCTCGCTCTTCAAAGTCCATTTCACGGCGTTGCCGATCACGGACTATCGGTCGGTCTATCCGGGTGCGTCCGAACGCACGAAGCTCGACCTGTTCCACAAGGGTCTGCTCGACCGCGGCGTGCTTTCGGCGAGTTACGGACTCTTCGCGCTTTCCACCTCGATGACCGAGGAAGACGCACGCGAAATCCTTTCCGCAATCGACGGCGCCCTCGCAGCAATCGCGGCGAAGCAATGACGTAGCGCGTCCGGCGCCGGATCCATCCGGCACGGGACGACGCAGCAACAGATGGAAGTCACATGACAGCTTCTCCTCACGTCGTCGTCATCGGTGCAGGCACCCTCGGCATGTGCTCTGCGCACGCGCTCGCGGAACAGGGCGCTCGCGTCACCGTCATCGACGCACAATCCATTGCGTCAGGATCCAGCGGCCGCTCGGTCGGCGTCGTTGGCACACAGCTGACGGATTCGTTCGATATCCAGCTCCGCATGCAATCCGTGCAGCGCATCCGTCGATGGCAGGAGCGCCTCGGTCTCGGCTTCAACCCTATCGGCTATCTGCGTCTGGCGCGCACCTCCGAGCAGATGGAACTGTTCGCCCGCTCGGTGGAGATCCAGCGCGATGCCGGCTTCAGGTCCAGGGTCTACCAGGCGAGCGAGCTCCAGCAGCTCGTGCCGCACTTGAGTTCAGATGGGCTCGAAGGCGGCATCTTCGGGCCGGACGACGGCTTCCTCGATCCCCACGAAATGTGCACGTTGCTGGCGCAAGAGGTGAAGAAGCTCGGCTCCGAGGTTTTCCAGTTCCGCAAGCTGCTTGGTGTCGCGCGGACATCCGGTGGCTATCGGTTGGACACCAGCAAGGGTCCGATCGGCTGCGACTTCGTCGTGAACGCGGCAGGCGCCTGGGCGCCACGCGTTGCCGAGATGCTTGGACAGACGCTTCACATCCACCCCGAGCGCCACGAGGCGCTGACAATCCACCTGGACGCGCCGCTCCCCTACACAATGCCGATGGTCATGGATCTGGTGAACGGGCAGGGCACCGGACTCAACTTTCGGCACGAGAAAGCGAGCGAGCTCATCGCCGAGATACACAAGGTAAGTTCGCCCTCGCCCGAGGATCCGGACAATTACAACGAGCAGTGCGAGGAAGGGTCCAAGGTCATGCTGGCCGAGATGCTGATCGAGCGCGTGCCTGATCTGCCGGGCGCCCGGCTCGGCCGGGGCTGGGCAGGCCTCTACCCTGTCACCGCCGACCACCGTCCCCATGTCGGACCAGTCGATCAGTCCGAGCCCGGTCTGATCACCGCGGCCGGTGCGGGCGGCTACGGGATCCAGCTCGCGCCGGTGATAGGCCTGATCGTCGCGGACTGGGTGCTCAAGGGCTCTCCCGCATCGATCCCAGGCACCGAGAGTCTCGCTCCAACTCCGGAAAGAAACGTCCCCGCCGTACATACTGCGGCGGCTTGACCAGTAGGACACCGGCGTTAGCGCAAGGACAAAGAAGCCATGCCCGAGGCAGAAAACATCGTCCGCATCAAGAACATCAACGTGATCTATGGCGGCCATCACGCCGTGAAAAACGTCTCGCTCGACATTACGCGCGGCGAGGTCGTGGCGATCGTCGGACCCAGCGGCGCGGGGAAGAGCACGCTGCTGCGTGCGATCAACATGCTCGAACAGCCGTCATCCGGTACCCTCGAAGTGGGCGCCATCCGGTTTTCGGTCGACCGCAATCTGTCCGCCGGAGAGCTGTTGAGGCTCCGACGTTCCACCGGGATGGTTTTCCAGTCCTTCAACCTGTTTCCGCACATGACCGTGCAGCGCAACATTTCGCTGCCGCAGATGCGGGTTCTGGGGCGCACCAGGGAGCAGGCGGACGCGCGCACCGCCCAATTGCTCGAACGCGTACACCTTACGGACAAGGCGCACTCCTACCCGGCGCGCCTGTCGGGTGGCCAGCAGCAGCGTATCGCGATCGCACGCGCCCTGGCTCTTGACCCCAAGGTGATGCTCTTCGACGAACCCACGAGCGCCCTGGATCCCGAACTCGGGCTTGAGGTGTTGGCCGTGATGCGCGAGCTCGCCCAGGAAGGCATGACAATGATCATCGTCACGCACGAGATCGCCTTTGCCGCAGACGTCGCCGACCGCGTGATCGTCATGGCCAATGGAGAGATCATCGAGCAGGGTCCGCCTGATGCCGTGATCCGCAACCCGTCGTCGCCGCGCACGCGGCAGTTCTTCCGTGCCGTGGTCGATCGCAGATGATCGACCTGCTGGTTTCACTGCTCAGAGGCGTTCCGGCCACGCTGCTGGTGACCTTCGGCGCTTTCGCAGTCGGGGCCATCGCAGCCGTGCCGCTGGTGCTGATGCGACGTTCCCGGTGGCTCCTTCTAAGCATGCCGGCGCGCATATACATCGACGTTGTCCGGGGAATCCCGCCGATCGTCTGGCTGTTCATTATCTTCTTCGGATTGGGCAGCGGAGTGATCGTTCTCAGTTCCTATCAGGCTGCCATCCTGGGTATGGGGCTGGTATCAACGGCCTATCTCGCTGAAATCTACAGGGGTGGCTTCCTGGCCCTCTCGAAGGGCCAGCGGGAGGCGTCCACGGCGCTCGGTATGACGCGCCTGGATACGCTGCGCTACATCCTGGCGCCGCAGGTCCTGCGCGTCTCGGTTCCGCCCATGGCGACCTTTCTTGTCAGCCTGCTCAAAGACACGACCGTGGCCTCCACGATCGGTGTCCGCGACGTGATGATGTACGCATCGCAGCAGGCCCAAGGCGGAGGCGGCAGCTTCATGCCGTTCATTTTCGCTGCGCTTCTCTACATCGCGCTGTCGATACCCGTTGTCGTGTTGGCACGCGCCGTGGACGAGCGGCTGCGCTCAAGAGGGCAAGCGAAATGAGCGAGATGCTGGCCAACTGGCTGGACTGGTCCCCCCAGCTTTTCCAAGGAGTTCTTGTCAGTCTCCAGTTGGCGGGCCTGGCGCTGCTGTTCGGATTGCCTATCGGTCTCGTTCTTGCGCTTGCCTCCTCCTCTGGAAACAGGCTCGTCCGCTATTTCGCGGTGGTACTGGTCGAGATCGGGCGCGGCGCGCCTGCACTCGTCGTCCTGCAGATGGTCTACTATGGATTGCCTGCTTCGGGGATGACCGTAAGTGCCTTCACCTCTGGCGTGATTGCGTTGGCGCTAACGACAGGCGCCTACACCAGCGAGATCCTTCGGGCCGGTCTGAACGCGGTTCCGCATTGTGAGATCGAGGCGGGCTTGGCGCTCGGCATGACCCGCCGGGACATCCTGCGCTTCGTGGTGGTCCCCCAGGGAATCCTGTTCGCAATACCCGCGCTGATGGGCTTTGCCATTCTCATCTTCCAGGCGACGGCCCTTACATACACGATCGCCATCCCCGAACTTCTGGCGCGCGCCTATCGCGTGGGTGCGGCCACCTACCTCTACCTCGATGTCCTGATCCTGGCGGGCCTGTTCTACCTCGCCATCACCGTCCCGTTCGGGTGGCTGGTCTCGTACACCGAACGTAGGCTGGGCAGCCATCTCGGCTGACCTGCAATCAAAAACCATCAATGTCAGAGGAGAGCAAAGTGAAAAATTGGAGTAAGATCATCTCGGCCGCAGCCATTGCCACGGCCATGGGTGCCAGCGTCGCGTCCGCACAGGATTGCAAGCCGGAGCATGCTTTCGAAACCGTGTCGGCGGGCAAACTCACCGTCGCGCTCACCAACACCGCTCCGTATTCGCTCGAAAAAGACGGCGGCATCGCGGGTATCGACGGCGATCTCGTGAAGCGTTTTGCCAAGGAGAATTGCCTCGAGATCACGTATGAGATCTTCACATATCCAGGCGCGGTTTCCGCAGTTCAGTCGCGGCGCGCGGACATTGCGCTTGGCGGCTTCTATCGTACCGCCGCCCGCGCGAAGGTCGTCGCTCTGTCCACGCCGGTCTATCTCGACCAACTGTCCGTCACCTCGACCGACGGCATTGATACCGTCGACGGTCTGCTGGGCAAGAAGGTCGGCACCGTGGAAGGATATCTGTGGGTCCAGGACATGGAGAAGCTCTACGAAGGCTCCAAGACCTATCCATCGTCGCTGAACCTCGCCCAGGATCTTCATGCCGGTCGTATTGAGGCGGCGCTCGACGGCTTCGGCTCCGCTGTCATTCAGAACGAAGGGCAGAACTACGAGGTGCATGTCCTGAAGCCGGATCCGCGCATCGATGCGACCATGAACCCGTCGCAGACCGCCTTCCTGCTGGACAAGAGCAATGAGGGCTTCGTTAAGGCGGTCGACGCTTCGCTCGATGTCTACCGCAAGAACGGCGCTATCGCCGAAGCGCTCAAGGCTTACGGGCTGGATCCGTCAGCCGCAGATGTCGGTGAAGCCCGCGTCATCGAGTAAGCCGCTGGTATGAAGGGCCGCCCTGCCTGCCCCCGCTTCTAGGAAGAAAACCAGATGCGGCGGGCGGCCTGTACGTTTGCCGCGCGGCTGCAATTCGCGAGCAGAATTTCGTAGTGCACCCCGAGTCTGAGACGCGAAAGGGGTAACAGTTCTTCACTAAGGAGAGCTGATGAGGAAAGAAGACCTGGGGTGCATTACAGCGCACCACAGATCCCTCCGGTCACATAAGGTTACAGCGAGGAACGGTACCGGTTCAGGCTCGTTAGCCCTGCATCCAATCCATCATGGAGAAAAACGATGCAGGATATTTCCGGCAAGCGCGTCGCCATCCTTGCGACGAATGGTTTTGAACAGTCCGAGCTTGAGGTGCCGCTGAACAAGCTGCGCCAGGCCGGCGCCGAGGTCGAAATCGTGTCGCTCGAAAGCGGCAAGATCAAGGGCTGGGACCACAGGGATTGGGGCCGCGAAGTTCCGGTCGACAAGACCTTGGACGAGGCCCGTGCCGATGCCTACGATGCGATCGTTCTGCCCGGCGGCGTCATCAATCCCGACCTCTTGCGGGTCGAGCGCAAGGCGCTGGATTTCATCAGTTCGTTCTGGTCGGCCAACAAGGTCGTCGGCGCGATCTGCCATGCGCCCTGGCTTCTGGTCGAGACCGGGATCATCAAAGCCCGCCGCGTCACATCCTACAAGTCGATCAAGACCGACGTGATCAATGCCGGCGGCCTGTGGCAAGACAGCGAGGTCGTCACCGACCAGGGGCTGGTCACCAGTCGCAATCCCGGCGATCTCGACGCCTTCTGCGACAAGCTCACGGAAGAGATCAGGGAAGGGCGGCACGACAGGCGGGCCGCGGCTTAGCGCCGAACCTTGTTCACCAGCCGCGCCGCGAAGGATCTCGGCATGGGTTGTTCAGGCGCTCTTCGCCCCCTCCGCCTTGCGCAGCGACGCCTGATGCACCAGCGACGTCCAGCTGTTGGTCGAGGCAAGGTGGCAGTAGAGCAGGCTGAGCGCGCCTGACTTTCTCAGGTCGAGGAAGGCCTCGTCGCTCAATCTGTTGAAGGCGGCCTCGTCTATCACCTGGAAATCGGTGAGGTTCAGCACCTCGCCTCCTTCCAGCGTCACCTTGCTCTGGCGCGGCGCGAACAGGGCATGCGCGTCGATCTTGTCGACCATCTCGCGGGTCGCCCTGAAGTCGATCTGGAACTGGTTGCAGAAGGCGAGCGCCTGCTTCGTCGCCTCGGTCGCCTCGTTACCGCTGAAGAACGGCAGCACCTTGTCGTCGCGGAACGGCGCCAGCAGCTGGTCGATGACGCGCTCGCTCGCCCGGTCGACGCACAGCGTCAGCCGGCCGGGCTGCTTGGGATCGTCGGCGAGAATGAAGGGATAGCGGCGGACATAGGCGGGGATGTAGTGCGGCCCGGCCCAGTTGCCGTCGGCGTCGACGAACAGGTTCTCGTCCTGGCGCAGGCCGGTGATGATGACGGGCGCCTTGGCGGTGCCGATGAAAACGATCGGGTAGGAGCGCATCGCCGCCGGCATTTCCGAGGCCACCACCGGGATAGCATGCGCCGAGCGGGCGAAGGAGAAATCGCTGCGCGCCGTCAGGCCGAGTGAACCGTGCCGCGCCGGATTGAGCGCCTCGGGCCTGGAATAGAACAGCGGCAAGGCCTCGCCCGCCGTTTCCGTCTTCGCACCGGTGTCAGCCATGTGTCCGTTTTCCTCCTCGCGCCGGCCAACCAGGCCGGCCCGTCCAGCATTGAATTCCCAAAGCGGGGTCTGTTCTTGTCGCGCCGGCCTTGCTTCGAAGCAATCCTGCGCAGGGACAAAGTACTACAGCGTCGCCGGCGCGCATAAAAGGACACGCGCTGCTGTATTTCGGCGTTTGCGCCCTAATCGCCTTGCGGGACGCCCCGCAACCATGCCGGCCCTGGAGCGGTTCACCGTTTCGCGGAAACGGCGAGCCGCGCTATCTCTTTGTTTTTGCGCAATTCCCCAGGGAAAGCGCTGCGCGCTTTTCCCGGGAAGACCGTACACACTTTTCCTGGAATGGCTCTATGGACAGCTTGCCGCGAAGCGGCGACAGTGGCCTCGCATGGCAAAATCCGGGAGCCGTAGCGGTCTTGCGTCCGGAAATTGCGAGGATATGAGGAACCGGAGCGGGTCTGCCCTTGGCCGCCCGCTCAGCAAGCGCTTTGAGGCGGGGTGGCATGGCGTCGGCATCGGATTTCGAACAGGCGGTCGGACAGGCATTCACCGTCGAGGCCGGCGGCAGGCAGATCGCGCTCGAATTGAGCGCGGTCAACCGCATCGCCTCCAGCCCGCGCCCGGGCGGCGGTTTCTCGCTGCTGTTCAAGGGTCCGCGCGAAACCGCGCTGCCGCAGGCGACTTACCGCTTCGCCGGCAGTGGCGCGACCCACGATATCTTCATCGTGCCCGTGGCCGCCGACGCTACGGGGCGGCTGTATGAGGCGGTGTTCAATTAGAGTTTGGAAGCAGGCGTGAGCGCAGCAGCGGTGCGATTTGTGAGACGCTGGCGCGAAGGATCGATACCGAACAAGCACCGCCGAATTGTGCGACGACCGGAACAGGATTCTCGGCCCGGGAATGACGAAGCGGATGGCGTCCCCGTTCACCCACTGTCTGCGCCACCCCGCTGTGGCGCGCACGCCATCAGATCATAGACGCCCTTGTCCTCGATCACCGCGAAGCCGAGCTCGAGATAGAGCCGCCTGGCCGGATTGTTCTTCTCGACATGGATCGATGCCGATTTGCCCGATGACCATGCCTCGTCGATGAGGTCGCGCAGCAGTGCGGCGCCGTGGCCCTTGCGGCGATGGGCCGGCAGCAAGGCGATGTCGATGATGCGGTGCTGACTCGGCCAGCGCTCGATGTAGAGGCGGCCCATGGGCTGTCCGGCCCGCTCCACCACCAGCCAGTCGGCCTCGGGATAATGCTTGCGGTAATGCGCGTGCTGCGCCTGGAATTGCATGTCGAGGAAGGCGGCTTTCTGCGCCTCGTTCCAGTCCGTCACGGCGAGCTCTTCCATGCGCGTCGAGGCGTAGAGCCGCGCCAGGAACGGCATGTCGGCCTCCGCGGCGGGGCGGAAAGCGAGGCCGGCCTGCCGCGACCGCGGCCAGGCCGGGAGCCGCTGCGCCTGTTTCGCTTCTGTCACGCTGCCTGACGTCACACCGGCGGCGTCAGGTCGCGCACCACGGTAATCTGCTTGAGGTTGCTGGTGGCCAGCGCCGTCCAGGTCCACTCCCATTCCGAACTGTCCATGGCCATCTGATTGATGGTCCACAGACCATTCGTGCCGTCGTTCTGGATCATCATCGAGAACAAGGCAAGACGGCCATCGGCATTGTAGTCGAGCGACAGGCGGGTGTTGGCGCCGGAGGCGTTGAAATCGCGCCATCCCGACCAGTTCTGGGTGGCGGCGTCGTATTGGGCGTTGAAGGAGTGAACATGCTGCTGGTCGGAGGCGACCAGCATGATGTCGCCGTCGCCCTGGATGCCGGCGCAGAGCGTATATTTGGGAACCCTGCTGTAGCCGGGCGTCGCCCAGGCCGTCCAGGTGTCGGAGCCTGCCGGCAATTGCTTGGTGTGCAGGACCTGGCCCTGCTGCGTCATGGCAAACAGATTGGTGCCGCCCAGCGGACCGATGATAGGCGCCATTTCCGTGAAGGGGTAGCCGGCGTCGATCTGCACCCATGGCGTCCAGTCGGCGACCGTCAGCGCCTGGGCCTTGGCCTGCTGGCAACGGTAGAGGTTGAGCCCGGAATTGATGCCGAACAGGGTGATGCGGCCGTCAGCCTGGCGCAATGCGGTGATCGCCACAAGCTGGCCTGTGAGCTGAATCCAGGCGCTCCACGGCTGGGCAGGCGGCCTGAGCTCGTCGACGGTGACGACGATCGGTGTCGTCGTGCCGGGCGGCGTGATGGTCTTCTGCACCTGCACGATCACATCCGGGTTCTGGTAGATCCACCAGACGCGGCCCAGATTGTCGGTGAGGAAGATCTCGATGCGGCCATCGGCATCGCGCGCCATGGAAAGCTTCTGGTAGCTGAAGGCGCCGGGCGGCGCGCCGATGCCGACAGGCGCGGTCCATTTGTCGATCGGGCCGATCTGGTTGGCATCCTCGGTGATGAAGGACAGGCTGGTGGTGCCCGAAGGCTGCGCGACCACGGCGACGCGACCATCCTTGGTGAGACCCGCGGTCATGATCACCCAGGCGCCGGGCGCGATGACAGACCAGGCCGACGGCCATGGTCCGTTCGGCGATGTCTGTGCCTTCTGGATCAATTGTCCCTTGGCCGAATCGATGCCGACGACCATCAGCCGCGACAATTCGAAAAACGTCGCGCCGGCCGGCATGTGCTGGTAGGCCGGCGCAGTACCGGGTCGCCGCGAGCGAGCGCCCTCGCGGGCCTTGGAGGCGGTCCTTGGCACTGCTGCCGGCGTCTTGGCCGTGGGGGCCTTCGATTTTGGTTCTGCTGTCTTGGCCATGATATTGGTCCTGCCCTGTTGGCGGGGAATTTAGCCTCTCGGCGGGAAGACGCCTTGCAGCGCGATGCAGAAGTAGCAGGTGAGATAAGGCATCAAATTGTTGTGCGGCTGGTCACCGCCGGCGGGGGCGAGTGCCTGATCCGCCATCTGCGCGTTGGGCGTACTCGAGATATAGGCAAAGCCCCCTTGCGAGCGGGCGAGGGAGCGCGCCGGCGTTGGCGCCTTCAAGTCTGCGTCGTCTGATGCCGCACGGGAAAAGTGAGAGTGACTTGGAATTTCCGATTCCAAGAGGCTTACCGTCTCTGATCCGCCCGTTTCCCCAAGATCGTGAAGCGAAAGGCCGGGTCCCTGTCCGGGGTGCATCGGTGCACTGCCTTGCAAGTCAGGTAGTGCGAAGTTGCTTTTGCCGTCGCCGCCATAGACGGTGCCAAGCAACGAAAACAGCGCCGTGTTTTGTGATAACGGCAGCAATTGTCCATCGCACCACGCCCAGCCCGTAGGCGCGAAATTGAACGGAAAGATACGAATTTCAGCGACGAACGGATCGGACATGACGGTCCCTTTTCAAGTCTGCGACGGAAAAACGCCGAACAGCGAGATGATAAAATTGACACAGAGATAGGGTTGGAAATTTTCGTGCGGTTGGTTGCCGCCGATCGGCGAAATAGCGGTGGCGCTGAGGTTTATTCCCGCAACGTCTTCTATATAGATCGAAATGTTGGGCGACTCCGCAATCGCGTTGCCTTGCGCGTTGACCGAACTGCCCGGGCTGCTCGACGCCATGAATTGATGGCTATGGACAGGCAGTTGCTGCGCCGTCAGTGTGACCGCCTCAACACCTCCGATTTCGGCGAGAATGAACCCGCTGCCTTGATGTAGGGGTACGCGCCCGCGCAGGTCGGGCAGTGCGAATGTGCTTTGGCCGTCGCCGCCATAGGTAGTGCCGATCAGCTGGAACAAAGTCTCGTTTTCAGAGATCGGCAGCAATTGTCCTTCGCAGAACATCCAGCCGGCTGGCGCGAAATTGCCGGCAAATATGCGGACCTCACCAACAAAGGGCTGTGGCATGGTATCTCCGTCAGGGGTGGGAGGGGAAGATGCCTTGCAGCGCGATGCAGAAATTGAGCGTCAGGAATGGCTGCATGTTTGTATGCGGTTGACTGCCGCCGATGTCGCCGACCGATGAAGGCGTGAGAGGCACCAAATTGGTCGGCGCGGCATAGAGATTATTGGTCGCCGCGAGCAGGTTGCCAGTCGCTATAGGCGTGCCGGCATTGGTCGAAGACGCCATGTATTGATGGGTATGAGTAGGCATCTCCACTATCGAGAGCGTATGGCCTTGCTCACCCCCGCGCTCGCCAAGCGAATGGCCCGATCCAGCATGAATGGGAATGCGCCCGCGATAGTCGGGAAGTGCAAAGTTAACACGCCCATCGCCACCAAAGGTGGTGCCAAGCAATGCAAACAGCGGCTGGTTCTGGTTGATCGGCATAAGCTGCCCATTGCACAAGGCCCAGCCCTTGGGAGCGAAGCCAAATGACATGATCCGAATTTCAGACAGAAACGGTTCGGCCATAAGCACTTCCCCCTTGGCGCGCAGTTTTCTAAGAATTTACGAAAATCCGTAAGGAAAATCGCTGCGCAGATTTCGTTCAATGTGCTCCAGAACTACATCGCGACGACCCAAGTTCATACGAAATCTTTGTTTGTGCACGTCACGAACAGAGCTCGGTTTTGAGCGATAAGCATTAGAACGGATTTGGCAACGGCACTGTCCCGCTGAAGAAGCCATCGGTCGTCACCGACGGTGAATCGTTGACCGTGGCACTTCCGCCGCCACTGCCGATATTGCGTCCCTGAATATAACTGACGACCCCAGCCGGGTCGAACGGCGCACCGGCGTAACCCGGCATCTCGACCCGGGTGTCGAACCGTTGCCGTATGCGGAAATCGTCGACACTGCCGACGCCGTGGGCGAAGGTATTCTGCAAAGCGCCGGCGCCGCCGAGATTGAGGCGCACCGTATGGCTGTCGGTGACGCCAAAGACGTTCGCCGATGTTGACCCCGCGTTGAGGAAGAAAGCTTCTCGCGAGCCAGCCGGATCGGTTCCGACGGAGAATTGGTTGCTCTGCACAGTTAGATTGAGCACGCCATTGCCGTCGTTTGCCAACACATTCATCGCGCGGTCGAATGCTTCCACCACGACGTTTCCGGCTACAGATGCGGTATGGGTTCCGTTGCCATGAGCTTCGAGGTCGATGCCGAAGCCTTGCGCCGACCCGGAATTGGCAACGCCAACCGTGCCGATATCGTTGTTGCGGATGAAGCCGTTGAACAGTGCGGCGGAACCCGACGTGCCCAAGTTGACGGTGATTGCGCTCGAGATCGCGCCGCTGATCGTGTTGTTGTCAATGTCGTAGTTGACCGTGCCGGTATAGCCGCCGAACGCCAGGCCCGTTGCGGCGTTGATTGTGATGCCTTGGCCAAGAGCTGTCGAATGACCGCCTGTGAGCGTGTTACCGGAGAACACGATATTGAGGTTGCCAGAGTTTGCCGCAGCCGCCTGGAAATGATCCCCGCGATTGGCCGTGAATGTACTGCTGGTGACTGTGGCCGAAATTGTCGCGGTACCGTCGGCCTCAACGAACAGGCCGTCATCGCTCTGCGTCTTGGACGAATTGTTGCTGAACTTGCTGTTGTTGACCGTCAGCGACAAGGTCCCGTTCGAATTGCGGATCGAGACGTTCTTTGCGAATGAGGTGGTGACAGTCGAATTGGTGATGCTTGCTGTGCCGAACAGACCGCTGGGCGTTACAGTGCTGACACCGCCGAAATCGATACCCGCATCCTCAACCGCGGTGCCATTGTTGGACAGCGTCGACCGGTTGAGCGAGAAATTGGTCACCGATGTGCCACCGATACCGTCATTGGTGCTGTTGATGATATTCATGTAGCTGAGGTTGACCGAACTGGTCGAATTCAGCAGGACACCGGTACCCGTCGAATTCTGGATGGTGCCGCCCGAGCCATTGTTCGCACCGCCGCCGTCGCCCGTCACCGTCAACCCGCCGCTGGCACCGGTGTTGTTGAGCACGATGCCGTTGGCGGCGCCGTTAGCCGAAATGCTCCGGAATGTGAGACCGCTCGCGCCGATCGTCGTGTTGGCGACGTTGAGCGCGGTGCCGGTACCGGATGTGATCGTGTTCGGATTGGCGCCGGTTGTCACCGTCACCGTGCCGCCGCCCGTGGCGCCGAAGCCGGTGCCGCTGGTGGTGTTGATGACCAGCCCGCCATTGGTGAAGTTGATCGTCGCGCCGGTGTTGTCGGTCAGGTTGACACCGGCCGAACTGCCCGACGTGATCGACTTGGAGGCACCGGAGAAAGTGATGGTACCGGCGGCGTTGTCGTCGAGGAGGACGCCGGTCTGGCCGGCCACATTGTGGCTGATGTTGCCCGACAGCGTGATGTTGCCGGCGCCGGCGGCGCGATCCTGGATATTGACCGCCTGGCCGGTTCCGCTGGTGATGGTGCCTGCATAGGTGAAAGCCGCCGTGCCGCCGGTGTTGGCGCTGCCGGCGCCGTCGCCGATGCGAATCGTGGCGCTGCCGCCGCCGACCAGCGCGCCACCGCCGAGGTTGACCGGTCCGCCGGTAACAGCGTCGAGGATCACGGCGCTGCCGCCGCCGGCGCTCGTGTTCGTGGAAGCGAAGGTCATGCCGCCGGCGCCGATAGCGACGGCGTCCATGTCGACCGCAGCGCCGCTGCCGGTCGAAATCGTGTTGCCGGAGCCGGTGACGCTCACCGTGCCGCCGCCCGAGGCGCCGATGCCGATGCCGCTCGTGGTGGTGATCGCCAGGCCGCCATTGGTGAAGTTGATGGTCGCGCCGGCGTTGCTGGTCAGGAGCACGGCGGCGTTGGTGCCGGTCGAGAGCGTTTTCGACGCGCCGCCGAAATTGATCGTGCCGCCGGAATTGCTGAGCGCGACGATGCCCAGTCCGCCATCGTTTCGGGTGACGGAGCTGGCGTTGTCGAAATTGACCGAGCCACCAGCCATGCCGCGAATGTTGGCGACGTTGCCGCCAGGGTTGGTGATGTCGACATTGTTGAGATTGATCGTGGCGCTCACGTCGTCGTTGGTAAACGTACCCTGATCGCCGTCGACGGCGAACGCATGGTTCGTCAGCGCGCCGGCAACCGTGTCGATAGCGACGTTGTTGAACGTATAGGTACCGGTCGCGTTGTTCGCCACATCGCCAAGGATGGTGATGCCGGTCGTCCCGGTCAGGCTGGCGTTGTTCACGGTGACGTTGCCGGCGACGCCGTCGATCACGATGCCGGTGCCGCTGGTGTCGTTGAGCCCATTCGCCAGGGCGGTGGTGAAGTTCACCGCGCCGCCGGTGGTGTCGGCGACGACGATCAGGCGCTGGCCGCCGGTACCTTGTGTGATCGTGCCGGCATAGGTAACGGTCGCGTTACCGCCATCGACGCTGAACGCGGTTCCGTTCGGGCTGGTGATCGAGGTGCCGACGCCGAAGCCGAACGTGCCGTCGGAATCGTTGAGGATGTCGACGCTGGCATTGCCGCCATTCAGTGTCGTCGTGCCGTTGAAATTGTAGATGCCGTCGGCATTGTCGAATTGCAGGCCGGTGCCGTTGGTTGCCGACAGCGTGCCCGTCTGGAAGGTGATCGTTCCCGCGGTGTGGCCGGCGATGCCGACCAGCGCGGCATTGCCGGCCTGGGTGATGTTGCCGCTATAGGTGATGTTCGCCGCGCTTGCGTCGACGTTGAAGGCCGTGCTGTTCGGGTTGGTGATCGAGGTGCCGGCGCCGAAGTTGAACGTGCCGCCCGAATTGTTGACGATATCGATGCCGGCGTCGCCGCCATTCAACGTCGTCGTGCCGTTGAAATTGTAGGTGCCGTCGGCATTGTCGAACTGCAGGCCGGTGCCGTTGTTCGCCGACAGCGTGCCCGAGAAGGTCAGCGTGCCCGTATGGCCTGCTGAAACCGACACCAGGGCGGCGTTGCCCGCCTGGGTGATGTTGCCGCCATAGGTGGTGGTTACGGTGCCGCCGCCGACGCTGAATGCCGTGCCACCGCCGCCGCTCAGCGTGCCGGTGCCGAGGCCGGCGGTGCCGGTGACATTGGTCAGGACGACACCGCCGCCGCCGGACGACGTCGAGTCGAGCGCGATGTCGAGGGCGGCATTGGTGAGATCGATCGCCTTGTAGCTGGTGGAATTCACCGTTTCGCTGCCGGCGGTGGCGATGATGTTGATCGTCCCGCCGGGGCCGGTAATGCCGGCGCCGGTGGTGGTGTCGATTGTCAGCCCGCCGTTGAAGCTGGTCGTGCCGCCGCCCTGGAACAGGCCGGCCCCGCTGGTCGTATCGATGTCGGCGAGCCCGCCGACGTTGAGCGTGCCGCTCTCCCAGCCGATCCCGCCGCCCGTCGAAGCCGTGTTGTTCACCGTCACCGTGTTGAAATTGAAGGTGCCGGTGGGATTGCTGGCGTTCGAACTGATGCCGGCACCCGTCGTGCCGGTGACGGTGGTCGCGCCCGTGACCGTGAACGTGCCGGCGACGCCGTCGAAGATGAAGCCGCTGGCGCCGCCGCTGGCGTTGACGCTGTTTACGATCATGCTGACGGTCAGCGGATCGAGATTGAACGCCACGCCGTTGATGGTGTCGACGGTGCCGCCGCTGCTGTTCAGCGCAAAGGTTGTGGCCGGGGGGCCCTTGGTGTCGACGAGGACGCCAGTGCCGCCATCATTGAACGTGGTGAACGTGCCGAGATCGAGCGTGCCGCTGGTGCTGGTGAAGGCAAGGCCGTTGCCCTGGACGCGCGCGCCTGATGTGCCGACGTCGAGCGTGCCGGCGCTGACCGTGCCGCCGGCGCCAGTGGAGTCGAACGTGACATTGTCGAAGGCAATGCCGCCGCCGGTGCCGCCGAGCACCGTGTTGCCGGCGAAGGAGCGGATGGCGATCGAATTGTCCGTCGCGCTGATGTTCTGGCCGGCGAAGGACGCGGCCAGCGCAGATCCCGTCGATCGCAGCGTATTGCCGTCGATCGAAAGCAGCAGCGTGTTGGCCGCCGCACCGGTCGTGGAGAAGTCGAGCGCCCTGCCGCCGGCTGATATGTCATTGTTGCGGAGGAAGAAACTCGACGCGGTCGACGCATCGACGGCAACACCGGCACCGGTGCCGGTGTTGCGGATGATGAGATTCTCGATGCCGCCGGTGATCGGGCTGGGACCACTGGTCGCCAGGGTGATCACCGACCCGGCAGTGTTGCTCTGCAGGATCGGCCGCAGCGTGTCGATGCCGGCCGGTGCGGCGATGATCGGCGAATTCTGCACCGTGGTGAAGTGGAATGCCGCCGACGCGCCGCTGCTGGTGTCGACACCGAGCTGCGAGACATCGATGGCCGTATCGTTTTGCCCGAAGGCGAGCAACACCTGCCCGTCATCGAGCTGGAACGACGTGCCGCTCAGGTCGATCGTTTCCTGGCTACCGGTGCCGTTCTTGTCGATCAGCACGATGACATTGGCCGTGGACGCCTGGGCGTTGGCATAGGTGCCTGGATTGACGAAGCTGCCGTCGCCGCCGCCGGTGGCGTCGGTGGTGACGTAGTAGACCTTGTAAGCGGACAGATTCGACGTGTCGCCGGTGAAGGTGACGTCGTTGAAATTGTAGTCGCCATTGGTCGGCAGGGTGTCGATGGCATGGATGGCCTGGCCGCCGGTGGTCGCGATCGTCGATTCGGCCAGGCCAGCGCCGTCGCCGAACACCAGCCTGGCGTTGGTGGCGCTGGAGAACTGGACGCCATAGCCGACATTTTCGATTTTCGAGGTCTGGCCCGCCGGATTGTTGTTGGCAGTGTCGCCGAGCTGGATCGTGCCGGTGCCGGTCGTGCCGGCCATGTCGATGCCGATAGTGCCGGCGAAGCTGCCGCCGTCGACGTCGAAATCGCCGGCCTTGATGTTGCTCGTGCCGAGCGCAGCGCCGTTGAGGTCGAAGCCGACCGCATTGGCTGCATTGAGCCCGATGTTCAGGCTGTCGAAGCCCAAGGTCGAGCCGAGCGTGCCGGATATGTCGACACCGCGCGAGGTGATGTTCTGCAGGTCGACCGCGCCGAGATCGATGGCGCCGCCGACTATATTGTTGAGCGAAACGCCGGTCGCCGCGCCATTGACCGAAACGGAATCGAAAATAACGCCGCCCGCGCCGACCGTTGCGCCGTCGAGATCGAGCGCGGTTCCAGTCGTTGTCGTGATGGTGTTGCCGGTGCCGGAGATGCTGATCGTGCCGCCGGAGCCCGCGCCAAAACCCGCTCCTGCCGTCGTCGTTATGTCAAGGCCGCCATTGCCGAAGCCGATCGTGGCGTTCGGGTTGCCGATCAGGCTGACGCCGTCCGTCGCGCCCGAGCTGATCTGCTTGGTCGCGCCCGAGAAGGTCACGGTCGCCGCCGTGCCGTTGTCGATGCCGGCAACGACGATATTGCCGCCGGCGCCCGCAAGGCCATCGGTCAGGTTGCCCGACAGCGTCACAGAACCGCCGGTCAGTTCCTGGATCGAGACCGCCGCGCCGGTGCCGTTGCTGACGATGGCGCCCGCGTAGGATATGTTCGCGTTGCCGCCGCTCGCATTGGTGCCCGAGCCGACATTGAAGGCCGTGCCCGAACCGGTGTTGGTCAGCGTGCCGGTGCCGAAATTGAACGTGCCGCTGAGGTTCTGCAGGTCGATGCCGCTGCCGGAACCGAACGACGCGCTGGTCGAGGCGAAATCGATATTGCCGGCGATGCCGTCGAGGGCCACCGCCTGCGCGTTGGTGGCATTGACCGTACCCGTCAGGACATTGACCGTGCCGACGCCGCTGGCGCTGAACGCCGTCGCGCCGTTCGTGGAAATGTCCACATCCGTGAAGTTGACGGTGCCGGCGTTGTTGGTGAGCGAGACGCCGTTGCCGCCAACAGTCACCTTGTCGGTGAAATTGATCAGACCGCCGCCGTGATTGGCGATCGAGATGCCGCCGCCGGTCAGCGTGCCGGCCGGCCCGCTGTTGGGCAAGATGCCGCGCGTCACGGTGATGTTGCCGGCGCCGCCGTCGACGTCGAGCAGCGTGCCGGCGACGTTGACGTTGTTGTTGGTGATCGACAAATTGCTGTCGAGGCCGGCGACCTTGAACGCCGTCTGGCCGGCGCCGACATTGCCGACCGTGACGCCTTCGATGACGATGCCGCCGGCATTATTGAAGCTGCTTGCGCTCTGGTCGATGGTGAAGACCGAGCCGCTGCCGCCTGTGAAGTCGAAGGCGGTGTTGCGCACTTGGTTGCTGCCGAGCAGATGCAGGGTATCGCTGCCCGTGCTCTTGACTACGCCCTCGTCGCCGGTGACGTCGCCGCCGGTGGCGCCGAGATTGCCCTGCACGTTCACCGGCTGGATGGTGCCGGTCGTGGTGATGGCGTTGCCGTTGCCGAAGCCGGTGATCGACTGGCCGGAATCGAGCGTGAACGGCGTGCCGCTGAGGTCGACCGTGCCGACGAAGGCGAAGGTCTGGGTGCCGGTCTTCAGATCGGCATCGGCAACCGAGATGGTATTGACTGACGTACTGAGCCCAAATGAGCCGGCGGCGATGACGCCGCCATTTTGCGACACCATGAACACCCCGCCGACGGCGCTGGCCAGATTCGCGCTGCCGGTGAAGAGCACGTCATCGAAATCATAATTGGCGAGCGCGGCGAGACCGACGGTGTTGACGGTGAAATTGCCCGCCGCCGCGGTGATCGTCGAATTGCGGCCGTTGGCGTCGGCGAATTCGCCGTCGCCGAAGGTGAAGCTGGCGTTGGCGCTGGTCGCCGCCGTCTGGCCGGACGACAGATCGACGCCGATGCCGGCGCCTGAGATCGACGATCCGGTCAGGAAGGTGATGGTGCGGTTGCCCGTGGTCGAGGACAGGTCGATGCCGCGCGAGCTCGCGGCGTCGTTTCCGGTGATCGTCGTCAGCCCGAAATCGGCGGTCGTGGCCGAGCCGGAGAAGTCGATGGCGGTCTGGCTGGCGCCCGCGCCGAGGCCGCTGACGGTGGTCGTGCCGAAGCTGACGTCGTTGTTGGTGCCGGAGAAATCGATGCCGGTAGTGCTGGTCGCGCCCAGCGTCACATTGGTCGTGCCGAAGGTGGCGCTGCCGGCCGCATTCGAGATGGACAGCGCGGCGCCGGTCGTGCCGGTGATCGACAGCGTGCCGCTGACCTCGAATGTCGAGTCGGCGCCAAGGCTGGTGATCGACGCGCCGCCGCCGCCGGTCGCCGTGAGCGGACCCGTGAAGCGGATCGCGGTGTCGGTGGGAGCGGTTATCTCCCCGATATCGAAGAGGCCGCCGGTGCCGGTCGAAGTGATGGCGCCGCCGAATGTGATCAGGCCGCCGGTGGTGCCGTCGATCCTGACGGCTTTTGCCGCGCTACTCTGGCTAATCGTGCCGTCATAGGTGACGTCGGCCGACGAACTGCCGATAACGATCGCGCTGGCGCCGGTATTGGCGATGGAGCTGGCCGCCCCGAAGGTCAGGCTTCCGCTCGAGCCGTTGAGGATCACGATGCCGAGGCCGCTGCCGCCTGATATGTCGAGATCGGCGAAATTGGCGGTGCCGCCGAAATTATTGACCAGCAGCGCGATATTGCTGCCTCCGGCGATCGTCGTGGTGCCGGTGAAGTCGACCGTCGCGGATGTGTTGGCCAGCACGACGCCGGTCGGCACCGACCCCTGGATGGTCAGATCGTTGACAGTGATCGCGCCCGACGCGCTGCCGAGGTAAAGCCCGATGGTCCCGCCCACGATCGTCACGCCAGTGCTGGTGAGGCCGTTGATCGACGCCGTGCCGTCGATCGCCAGGAACGAGCTGTTGACGCTGAGGTTGGAGACGGTGTTGCCGCTGGCGAGGTCGATGGTGTTGCCGCCGCCGTTGTTCAGCGTCGCGCCACCGAAGCCGAACGGATCGGCCTGTGTCGCGCCGGTGACGACCGCCGTGCCGGTGACATTGGCCGGCGGGCCGCCCAGGCTGATGGTGGCGCCGTTGGCGAAGGAGACCAGCGACTGGCCGCTGGCCAGCGTGAAGCCGTTGGCATCGGTGTCGGTGGTCTGCACGGCCGCGGTCTTGACCAGCACGAAGGTCGTGTTGGCATTGGTGGTCAGATCGTCGGCCGCGGCGGCATCGATCAGGTTGGCGACGCTTGAGCCGTCGCCCGTTCCGGTGCTGCTCGAACCGACGAAGACGACGTTGGCTGCATCGAACAGCTGCGATCCAACCAGATGCGTGCCGTTGAAGGCATAGGTGCCGCTGCCGGGCAGCAGGCCGCGCATGTCGAGCGAGGCGATGACGCCGGTGATCGATGCGCCGCCGGCCGCACCGAACGAGAACGCCGTGCTGGCGGTGGTTCCGGCCAGGCCGTTGGTGCCCATCTGGACGCCGGTGTCGACACCGGTGATGACGCCGCTGCCGATGGTCACCGAGCCGCCATTGGTGCCGGACAGGTCGACGCCGATCGAGGAGCCGCCGGAACTGCCGCTGATGTCGAGCGTGGCGGCGGTGAAGGTCGACGTGCTGCCCGAGAGGTCGAGCGCGGTGGAGCAATTGCACAGGCCGGTGATGTCGATGTCGTCGAAGCTGATGACGCCGTTGCTGCCGACGACGTCGATGCCGCTTCCGAGCGGCTGGTCGATGGTGACGGCGCCGCCGAACGAAACGGCGCCGGTGTTGTTTTCCAGCCAGACGCCCTCGCCGGGGCCGGTCATGCTCACCGGGCCACTGAAGGTGAGCGTGCCGGTGTTGTCGGTGGCGAGGATGCCCTCGCTGCCGATATGGGTCAGAATGACCGGCCCGCCGAAGGTGACCGCGCCGCCGGAATTCTGGACGTCGATGCCGATGCCGCCGGGGGCGGTGATGTCCGAAATATCGACGGCTCCGAACATGAAATCGGCGGTGCTGTCGAAGATCCCGAGGCCGCCGACGAAGGTGTTGCTGATCGTCGTTGCGCCGGAAACGGCGAAATTTCCCGATACGCCTGCCAACGTCGCGCCGAACAGGCCACCGTCCTGCGTCAGGCTGGCCAGCTTGACGTCGAGATTAGCGCCAAGCAAGGCGACGCCGGCCGCGCCATTGCCGGAGATCGTGCCGTCGGTGGTGCTGAACGTGCCGGTGGTGGAGAGGACGTTGACGCCGAAGCCGGAATTGTCGGAGGCGTTCAGCGTCTGGAATGCATATGTTCCGTCGCCGCCGACGAACAGGCCATTGCCGGCATTGTTCGACAGTGTCGTCGTGCCGGTGAAGGCATAACTGCCGTCGCCGTCGATATGCAGGCCCTCGCTGGCGTTGCTCGTCGAGGTCACATTGTTGGCCGCGACATTGCTGGCGCCTTCGAACAGCAGCCCGTCCAGGCCGGCGCCGCTGACATTCATGCCGCTTATCGTCACGCCGGTGACATTGTTGCCGTGGATGCCGTTGCCGCCGCCCGGATTGGCGTTCGAGACGTTGAAGTCGAGCAGCGCGCTGTTGTTGGCCAGCGTGACAGTGTCCGCGCCGGCCGAACTGGTGAGCGTCGCCGCGCCCGCGCCGTCCGAGATGGCGCTGGTGTGCGCGATGTTGTCGCCCGTTACGTTAACCGGGATGCCGCCGAGCGAGAATGTGCGGCCGTTGCCGAAGGAAGCCAGCGTCTGTCCGGCGCTCAGCGAGAACCCGTCGGTGTCGTCGATGGCGCCGCGGTTGACCAGCACGAAGATCGCGGTGCCGTCGATGTTGGCATCGGCGGTGGCAATCGAGGCAAGGTCGAGCAGCGAGGATCCGGTGCCCGAGCCGGTCGCCGCCGCGCCGACGAAGATGACATTCTGCTGGTCGAACAGTTGCGGGCCGCTGAAGGTGGTCGAACCGAAGGCGTAGTGGCCGAGCGTCTGGTTAAGGCCGCGCGCGTCGAGCGAGGCGGTGCTGCCGGCAATGGAACCGCCGCCGAAGGAGAATTCGGCATTGGCCGAGTTCAGCAGCGAGCCGGAAATGCCGAAGCGCATTCCGGTGTCGGCGCCTGCTATCGCACCGCCATCGGTGATGACGATCGTTGCCCCGCCCGAGGTCGGCGAGGTGAGGTCGATGCCGATCGAGCCGGCCGCACCCGTGCCGGCGATGTTGAGCGACTGTGCGGTGAAGTTCGTATGGCTGCCGGAGAAGTCGAGGCCGGTGCCGACGCCGAGGCCCGAGATGACGATGTCGCCGGCCACCACCGCCGCGTTGACGCCGGTAAACGAGATGCCGTCGCCGGCGGGAGCGCTGATGTCGATATCGCCGAAGCGGATCGCCGCCGGTGAGTTGGAAATGGCGATCGCCGGTCCGGTGGTGTCCGAAATGGTCGTGGCGCCGGTGACGGCGAAGCTGCCCGCCACGTGATCGAGCACGACGCCCGACGGACCGCCGGTCTGGTCGATCGAATCCAGCACCACATGCGCCGTGATCGGATCGATGAAGACGCCGACGCCGCCATTGCCCGACAAGGTGCCGCCGGTGGTGGCGAAGCTGCCTGATGTCGAGGTGCCCTGAACGGTTATGCCGCGGTCGGCATTGTCCTTCGCGCTAAGCGTCGCGAATGTATAGGTGCCATGGCCGGTGGCATCCAGCCCGTCGTCGCTATTGCCCTGGAGCAGCATCGTGCCGGCGAAATTGTAGGTGCCGTCGCCTTCGATGTGCAGGCCGTCAAGGCCGTTGCCGGTCGAGGTGAAATTGGAACCGGTGATGCCGGTCGAGGTGCCGGTGAAGGCGGCGCCGTTGCCGCCGGCGCCTGTCACCGTGACATTGGTCAGCGTGGCGCCGGTGATGTTGTTGGCGAAGATGCCGTCGGCGCCGCCGGTGATGGTGATGCCGTTCAGCGTGTCGCCATTGCCGAGCGCGATCACGTTGCTAGCGACGTTGGTGCCCTGGATGGTGCCGTCGCTGCCGCCCAGATTGAAGGTGCCGGTGCCGCCGCCGAACAGCTTCGCGGTGACGCTTTGGCCGCCGCCGATGACGGTCTGGCCGTCTGCGAGCGTCGTGCCAGTGGTGGTGATGTTGCCGTTGCCGCCCAGCGCCACCACGAAACCGCCGGCGCCTGCCTTGGCCACAGCGTCGTCCAGCGTCGTCGGATCGGCCAGCGTGCCGACGCCGGCCAGGCCGCCATCGGCGTAGTAGAACTTTCCGAAGGCGGCATTGGTGGCGGCGTTGATGGCGACGCGCGTCGTCGAGCCGCCGGGCAGCTCCTGGCTCTGGATCCTGACGCCGATGTCGCCGCGCACCCGCTCGTTGACGCGCTTGCGCAAGCCTTCGCTGACCGGATAGACCGGCTCCGGTCCGCTGTCCGCGCCGCCTTGGCCTGGATTGAACGGGATGCTCAGCCGTACGCTGCCGGCGAACTGGGTGTCGTCGCGATTGTCGTTGCGCACTTCGCCGGTGAAGGTCAGCGCCGTTCCGGTGCCGAAGATATCGCCGATCTCATATTCGATGCCGGCCTTGACCCCGGTTACGCCGCTGTCGTCGCCATGCGGATCCTCGAAGTGGTAACCGCCTATGTCGAGCCGCAGCGAATGCTTGTCGGGAAGGTTGAGCGGCACCCGCGCGCCGATCTCGCCCTCGATGCCCCAGGCCGCGTAGTCGCGATGGTCGAGCACCGAAATCTGCTCGATCAACTGGTTCGAGACCATCGACAGGGTCGAGGAGACCGAATGGTCCGTCGTGTCGCCCTTGATCGGCACGAAGACGTTCACATGCGCGTCGAAATGCGGGGTGATGGCCTCGGCGCCGAGCGTGGCTGACGTGAACTGGTTGGAGTTGTAGTTCTCGACGTTGAGATAGGCGTAGCCGCCGAGCATCAGGTCGGGATTGACGATGCGGCGAATGCCCAGGCCGACATCCTGGCCGAACGCGTCCTTGAAATCGTGCTTAGCCCTGACATCCAGGAACAGCACCGATTCGGCGGTCTGCTTGATCGGGATGAAGCCTTCGAGCGCGGCGTTGCCGCCATTGTTGTCGGCGCCAATGATGGCGCGTATCTGCGGCTGCCAGAGGGCGTCGTCGCCATAGGCGGCCACGCCTGACAGCGCCAGCGCCAGCGTCGAAAGCGCCGTCGTCTTCCAGAGATGCCTTGCAAAACGCGAGCGACCATAGGCCACGCGCACGCGGAAATCCTCCCCGCGCGCCGCCATCTCCCCAACCTGCCGAGACGTCTCGGTAGTTCCCATCCCTGGCCGCCCTTTGGGGACTGCTCGCCCCCGCACCAATCCTTGCGCGAATTCCATTGTATAGCGAGTCCCCAACGTCGCGACTGCTGTTGTTGCGCCGTAAAGTTCTGACTTGTTGCAATACCGCAACAGTAATTTTGCCAGCTCTCCTCGCCTGTGCGCGGCTTCCGGAACAGTCAGGAGTATTGTATCAAGCCCGCCGGTGGGAAAATACCTGCCGTTTCGAGAAAAATGCGGGGCATGAAGAACATGGCAGCCATTTTAGCGCGTGCTAATCTGTTAAATCTGGCCGCAGCACTGGGCGCCCTGGGGCTGATCGCATCGGTCACCGGGCCGGCGCTTGCCGAGGACGCCAAGCCGGCGCAGCCCCCGGCCGCTCAATCCAAGCCGGCCGACGCCAATCCATGGGCGGTGAACTGTTCAAGCGGCGCGGCCAACAGCGAGCTTCAATGCCAGGTGTCGCAGAACCTGACCGAAGCCAAGACCGGGCAGCGCGTGCTGACTGTGACCGTGCGCCGCGACAATGGCAACGGCTCTCTCGCCATGCTGCTTGCCCTGCCGCACGGGCTGTTCCTGCCCTCCGGCGCCAGCTACCAGATCGATCAGGGCCAGAAGACGACGATCGCCATCCAGACCAGCGACCAGAACGGCGCCTATGCCGCCACGCCGCTGCCGCCGGAGCTGATCAAGGCGATGAAATCGGGAACCAATCTCAACATCGGCATGGAATCGGTGACCCGCAAGCCGGTCACCATCCCGGTCTCGCTGGCGGGCTTCACCGCCGCCCTCGCCAAGCTGGAATCGATCAAGTAGCGGGCTCGGCGCGCTTCCCCGCCGCCGTCGCCGGGCAATGCTCCAGGCCACGACAGGTTCCATCTTGTGGCGGAGACTACCGGCATCGTGCCGCTTGATTGTCCGCTTCCGCAATGCTCCGATGTCGCTTCAGCCATCCGGAGAGAACCATGACCGGCTTTGTCGACCGCCAGCGCGCGATGCAACTGATGCAACGCGCCGGCCTGCAGGCGCTGGTGCTCTCAGCGCCCGAGGCCTTCCACTATGCGACCGGTGTGTCGATCGGACCGGCGGGGCTGTTCCGGCGTGCCGGCGCCGGCTTCGTTGTCATCCCGGCCCGGCAGGACCTGCCGATCGGCGTCGTCGTCGCGGATTTCAGTGCGGGACAGTTGCGGATCGCCGCGCCCGAAGCAGTTGTGCGTTCGCACCCGATCTGGATCGAATTCGCGCCGGTCGAGACGGGAACCCGCGGCCCGTTGGCGGAGCGTATCGAGGCTGGCCTTGTCTCGCTTGGCCGCGCGCCGGATTTCGCGCGCCCCGCCACCTTCGATCTCGCCGGCTCGGTGCGCCAGCTGCAAGCCTTGCTTGCGGAATTCGGACTGGAGCGCGCAACGCTGGGCATCGATCTCGGCTTTGTTCCAGCCGCCGATTTTTCCGCCATGCAGGCGCTGCTGCCGCAGTGCCGGATGATCGACGGCTCGCCGGTGCTGGATCGGCTGCGGGCGATCAAGTCGCAACGCGAGATCGAGCTCCTGCGGCAAGGCATTATCCTGTCTGAAGCAGGGCTGGAGCGGCTGCAGGTCGATGCGATGGCCGGCATGCGCCAGGCCGATCTCATCGCGCTTTACCGGCAAGGCGTGGCCGCGGCGGCGGTGGGCCTCTCCCATCCGGTCGCGACGGCGGAATATGTGACGCTCGGCGCCGGGCCAAGGGTGCCGATGCCAAGGCAATGCCCGGCGATCCGCTGAAATGCGACATGGTCTGCACGGTCGGCGGGTATGCGTCCGACATGTCGCGCAACTTCACTTTCGGTCCCGCTTCCGCCGACCAGGTCGAACTGCACGCGATCGCCGAGCGCGCTTTCCAGGACGGGCTGGCGGCACTCGTGCCGGGAAATTCGCTCGGCCATGTGCACCGCGCCGCCACCGACAGCCTGACGCGGCAAGGCCTGCGCTCCTACCGCCGTGGGCATTTCGGCCACGGTGTCGGGCAGTCTGTGTTCTCGGAGCAATGGCCGTTCATTGCGGCCGAGAGCGATGTCGTGGTCGAAGCCGGCATGGTGCTGGCCTTCGAGATCCCGCTCTACATCGACGGCCTCGCCAGCTTCAACCTGGAGGACCAGTTCCTGATCACGCCGGACGGGCCCGTCGCCATGAACCGGCTGCCGAGGCGGTTGGAGAGGATAGGATAGCGAGGGCGGGATCGTGACGGTGTCACTGTCAGCGCCCTACGGCGCCCCCTCTGCCCTGCCGGGCATCTCCCCCTCAAGGGGGGAGATCGATTATCGCTCCCGCTTTCGCCAATTTTCAACGTTGCAAGAACAAGATGAGCCGGCGCCGAAACTTCCAATCTCCCCCCTTGAGGGGGAGATGTCCGGCAGGACAGAGGGGGGCGCCACAGAACTCGGCGATGGGTGCCCTGCCGCGAGCGATTAACCGCTCACCGGCGGCCGCCTGTCCCTCCACGGCATTTCCCGCTCGAGCTGCGCCGACGCGGCCAGCACCGTCGCCTCGTCGCCGTAGCGGCCGACAAGCTGCACCCCGATCGGTACGCCGTCTTTCGACCAGCCGAGCGGCAGCGAGATGGCCGGCTGGCCTGAGATGTTGAAGGGGAAGGCGAACGCCGCATCCGTCCATTTGGCGTTGTAGCGGTCGATGTCGGTCTCCGACATATCGTAATAGCCGAACGGACGCGGCAGTTGCGTCAGCGTCGGGGTGATGAAGAGATCGTAGGGCGAAAGGTCGCCGACGATGTCGCGGCCGACCTGCCTGAGCTGCTCGACATCGGAAATGTGCCTGGTGCCGCTGGTCGCACGGCCGCGTTCGATGATCGCCCAGGTCACCGGTTCGACATCATCAGGCGTCACCGGCCGGCCGATCACCGTTTCATGATAGTCGAAGGTCGCCGCCGTCTGTACGCAGGTCATGTTGGTATAGGTGGCCCACATGGCATCGGCATCGAGCGGCATGTCGTGTTCCTCGACGTCATGTCCCAGCCGCTCCAGCGCCGCCACGGTGGCCAGCACGGCCGCCTTCACTTCCGCATCGATGGCCGTGCCGTTGGGCGGGGTGACGGTGAAGCCGATGCGCAGCTTCTTCGGCGCCAGTGACGACAGGCTGAGCCAGGAGGCGTCGGGGATCGGCGGCGTATAGGGGTCGCCCGGCAAGGCGCCGGCCACCGCGTCGAGATAGGCCGCCGTGTCGCGCACGCTGCGCGAGCAGCACAGGAAGTAGGCGCCGCCATACCAATAGTCGCCGAACGGTGCCAGGCTGACGCGGCCGCGCGACGGCTTCAGCCCGACGATGCCGCAGCAGGAGGCCGGAATGCGGATCGAGCCGGCGCCGTCGCTGGCCTCGGCGATCGGCACCATGCGCGAAGCGACGGCCGCCGCCGCGCCGCCGCTCGAGCCACCTGGCGTGATGCCTTCCTTCCACGGGTTCTTCGTCGTGCCGTAGAGCTTCGGTTCCGTCGTGATCGACCAGCCGTTTTCGGGCGCGTTCGACTTGCCGACCAGCACCAGCCCGGCCGCCTTCATGCGGCGCACGACTTCGGTGTCGAAATCGGCGACGACATCTTTCAGGTAGAGGCAAGAGTTGGTGTTCGGCGCGCCGGTCCAGGACGAGGCCAGTTCCTTGAGCAGGAATGGCACGCCGGCGAAAGGTGCTGATCTGTCGACCGTCTGCGCCTGGGCACGCGCCATGTCGTAGAGGCGATGGATGACCGCGTTCAGCGCCGGGTTGAGCTGCTCGACCAGCGTGATCGCCGCCTCGACCATTTCCGCAGGTGAAATCTCGCCCCGATGCACCAAGTCAGCAAGATCCAGCGCATCGGAGTTCGCATAGGTTTTCAGCAGGCTGTCGGTGACCATGTCTCTCCTCCCAGTCTTTGCCTCGCGCCGCGCCCGAGCTATCGCTTCGGGCCGACGTTGGCGCCGCCCCTCATCCGCCTGCCGGCACCTTCTCCCCGTCATGACGGGGAGAAGGAAAGCGCTCTGATGCTGGCGACCGCCTCCCGTTCTTCTCGGGAGAGGGCTGAGTGAGGGGCGGCACCGACCTGAAACTGCTGCCCCCAGCAGCGCGCTTGTCTCACGCCAGCTCGACGGTGCGCCCCAATTCGATGCTCTGTTCCGCGGCGAGCACGATGCGCAGGCTGTTGACGGCGGCGTCCATCTGCTCGGTCAAATCGAGATCCTCGCGGATGGCGCGCAGGAAGAAGGCCTGCTCGCGGTCGCAGAGCTCCTGGTGGCCGGGCTCGTCTTCCATGCTGACGATCTCGTCGGGTTTCGCAAAGTTCTTGTCGGCGTCTACCGCCGCATAATGGATCTTCAGCGCGTCGGTCTTGGTGTGGCGGTCGATGTCGGCCGAGTTCGACACCTCCGCCGCTTCCGCTGCGCTGCTCGCCTGCTGGCCGGCGACGATCGACACCGCGCCCTTCGGCCCCACCACGTCCTTCACGAAATAGGCCGTCTCGCTCATCATCGGGCCCCAGCCTGCCTCGTACCAGCCGACCGAACCGTCATCGAAGGTGACGTGGAGATGGCCGTAATTCTGCTTGTCGGCTTCCGCCCAGAGCTTCGCGCCGATGCCGTGCACGCGCACCGGCCTGGCGCCCGTGAGCTGGCACATGACGTCGACATAGTGCACGCCGCAATCAACGATCGGGATCAGCGAATCGATCAGGTTCTTGTGCCAGTGCCAGGCGCTGCCGCTGCTCTGCTGGTTGAGGTTGAGGCGCATCACCAGCGGCTTGCCCAGCGTCTTGCCGACCTCGATGAATTTTATCCAGGACGGGTGGACGCGCAGGATGTAGCCAAGCACCAGCTTGCGGTTCTTCGCCCGCGCTGCCGCGACGACCTTTTCGGCATCCTCGATGTTGGTGGCGAGCGGCTTTTCCATGAACACGTGGCAGTTGGCCGCTATCGCCTTCAGCGCGTATTCGGCATGGGTGTTGGGCCAGCTGTTGATCGACACGGCGTCCGGCCTGGTCACCGCGAGCGCCTGATCGAAATCCTCGTAAAGCGGATAGCCGGACAATTCGGCTGGAATCTTCTTGTTGCTCTTGATCGAGCGGCTCATGATGCCGACGATCTCGAAGCCGTCCGAGCGGTGATAGGCGCTGGCATGCGAGGCGCCCATATTGCCGAGACCCACAACCAGCACTTTTATTTTGTCGGCCAATTCAGCCTCCCAATTTTTGATAGGACCTGGCGAGCTGCTGCCGCGCCTGGGCATCCAGAACAATCACTTCAGGTTGGCGCCGCCCCTCATCCGCCTGCCCTTTCCTCTCCCCTGTCCGGAGGGAGAGGAAAGGAGCCAAGACAGGGCAATGAACGACCTCTTTTTGCAGCTCTTACTTCACCGCCGAATCGAACAGATGCGCCTTGATCTTCTCGACATCGAGCGCGGCAAAGCCCTCCGTCAGCTTGACGCTGTCGGCATCGGCCTTGACCTTGGCCTTGTCGAAGTCGTTGGCGGCCGGAATCAGCTCGTTGGTGCAGACATCCTCGGCCTTCACCGGATTGGTGATCTGGCCGATCTTGTGGATCTCGTCGAAGAAGCCTTGCCAGCTCGCCATGTCGTGCGAGCCCCAGCCGCCGCGCTTGTCCATGTCGCCGCGGAAGACGTTGATCTGCTGCAGGATCGAGGTGGTGCCGAGCTCGGGGCCGAGGTTCTTGGCCAATGTCGGGAACTGCTCGAACACCGCTTCGACCGCCGCGCGTGGGTTCTGGTAGCCGAACTCCAGCCCCATCGCCCAGCCGCGCAGATATTTTTCCAGGAACGCCTTCTTGTCGGGATCTTCGAGATCGGCGGCGCGCACGACGAAGGTGTTGGCCGGCAGCTTGGAATTCTTCACGCCGAGCCAGTATTCGAAGTCGAGGCCCTTGGCGATCCATTCGGCGCGCAGCCCCTCCCACGACAAGGCAGCGTCGCCCTGGCCGCCGGCGAGCGCGGTGCCCCAGGTCGGCCAGCCGGCCTCGACATACTTGACCTTCTTGATGTCGACGCCTTGCGCGGCGAGCAGCGGATCGGTGATCGACTGCCAGGCGGCGGAGCCGAGCAGGATGGTCTTGCCTTCGAGCTTCTTCAGGTCGTTCGTACCCTCGCGCTTGCGGAAGGCGATGGAGAACGTGTCGCGCGCGCCCATGTGGAACACCGACTTCAGCTTCATGCCGTTCTGGATGGCGAAGGAGAACACGCCGGGCGAGGGAAAGCCCATATCGGCCTGGCCGACATCGACGAACTTCACCGTCGCTGTGCCGTCCGACGGGCCTGGCTGCATGTCGGTGCTGAGCCCGTCGAAATAGCCCGCCTTCTTGGCTGCCCAATAAGGATAGTCGTCGAGCACTTCGAGCGTGCCGCGCGGCGAGATCCAGGTGAATTTTTCATAGGCCGCCGCCCTGGCCTTCAAGCCCGATGCACCGAGCGCGGTGGCGGTCACGACGCCGGCTGCCGTCACCTGCAGGAAGGTGCGGCGGCTGATGCCCGTTCTTGTCGCCGTCTGGAATGAGTTCTGGTCGGTCATGGCATTCCCCTTTTGTTGATTGACCTTCTTGTTGATCGATGGCCTTTCGCCCGCTCCTCGCCCGCTCCGGGGCGTTCATGATCTCGTGCTCAAGCCTCCCAGCTCGCCCATTTCTTGCCGATCAGGAAGAACAGCACGTAGATCAGGATGCCGAGCGTCGACAGGATCAGCACCACGGCGAAGAATTGCGGCATCTGGATCATCGACGAATAGGTGGTGAGCCGGTTGCCGAGGCCGAAGCCGCCGCCGACCATCTCCGCGCCGACGGCGGTCAGCAGGCCGAAGATGGCGCCGATCATCAGCCCGACCAGGATCATCGGCAGCGCCATCGGCGCGCGGATCTTCCAGAATATCTGCAAGGTGCTGGCGCCATAGGAGCGCGCCAGCGCGATCTTGGCGCTGTCGACGCGGCGAAAGCCGGTGGCCGCGTTTATCATCACCATCGGCCCGGCGGCGAGCGCCACCGCGATGATGCGCGGCGTGTAGCCGAAACCGAAGCGAAGGATCAAAAGCGGCACCAGCGCCAGCATCGGCGTGGTGACGAGAAGCAGGATGTAGGGCGCGACGATCTTTTCGGCGAAGGGGAACTGGGTGATGACGGCGGCCAGCACCAGGCCGACGACGGCGCCGATGGCGAAGCCGGAAACCAGCTCGACCAGCGTATAGCCGAGATGCGGCGCAATCAGCGGGAACTCGTCGAACAGCGCGTAGGCGATCGAGCTTGGCGGCGGCATGATGTAGAGCGGCACATGGAACAGGCGCAGCGCCAGTTCGATGCCGCCGATTATGATTACGGCGACAGCTATGATCGCCGCCACCTCCTTGCCCGACTTGATGCCGGGGCCGCTGGCGAAGGCCGAGAGATTGGTCAGGCTGACGTCCTGCCCATCGCCGGACTTGGCACCCGATTTGGATTTGGAGAATTCCGGGATGGCGTCGCTCACGGCCTGATCCTCACGATCTCGGCGCTGGCGCGTTCCTGTTCCGGTGCCTTGGGCCTGGCGCGCTCGCCGACGATGTCCATCTTGATCCGGTTGGTGAGGTCGAAAACCTCTTTCGTCGCCATGATCTCCAGCGAGCGCGGTCGCGCGAACGGCACGCGATACTCCCTGGCGACGCGGCCGGGCCGCGCGCTCAGCACCACCACGCGGTCGGAGAGAAAGATTGCTTCCTCAATGCTGTGGGTGATGAAGACGATGGTGGTCTTGGTGTCGAGCCAGATCTCCTCGACGAGACGGTTCATCTCCTCGCGGGTAAAACTGTCGAGCGCGCCGAACGGCTCGTCCATCAAAAGCACGGAGGGTTTTGGCGCCAGCGCCCGCACGATCGCGGCGCGCTGCTGCATGCCGCCCGAAAGCTCGCGCGGGAACTTGCCGCCGAAACCGTCGAGCCCGACGCGGTGGAGCAGATGCGCGATCCATGCGCGGTCTGGTTTCTCGCCCTTGATCTCGAAGGGAAAGCGGATGTTGGCATCGAGATTGCGCCAAGGCAGCAGGTTCGCTTCCTGGAACACGATGCCGATGTCGGGATGCGGCCCGGTGATCTTGACGCCGTCGAGCCGGATCTCGCCGCCGGTCAGGCTGTGCAAGCCCGACATCGACCACAAAAGCGTGGTCTTGCCGCAGCCGGACGGGCCGACGATCGAAACGATTTCATTGGCGTGGATGTCGAGGCTGCAGCGGTCCAGCGCCAGGAGGTCGCCGGATGCGGTGTGATAGATCTTGGTCGCTGCCTGCACACCAAGCTTCGGCGCTGTTGTTTCGCCCGCGTTCATCCGCCCCTCGGAGAGTGCGTCCAATCGACTGCCAAAGTCAGTGTGTAACTATCCTACTTTGGTGTCAAGCGAAGAGCGCGATCGTTCCGTCGTTGAGAGCCGCCTATTCCCCTATATGTCTGCTTTCATTGTCTTTTCTTTATCTTGAAATGCGTGTTGCTTTCCTACATACTCGGGAAAAGTGGCACAACAAGGCGGCGTTGCAGATGGGCAAAGCCGGGTGGCATGCCGCAACGGCACGCAGCAGTTGCAGCGGGGCCGTGCACATGGAACGACAGCGTGCAAGCATGGTAAGAGGTCGACAAGGGACCAGGGAAGGCCACTTCATGACCGAAGCTGACAGCCGGGAAAACCTGATGACGGATGGCGAGGCGGACGGGGGTGAGCCTGTGCGGCGCATTCCCGACATCATCTCGCTGGTCAAGGATACCTATGCCGAGCTGCGTCCGGCCGAGCGCCGCGTCGCCGATGTCGTGCTCGACGACGTCAAATACGCGGTCGATGCCTCCAACGCCGCCCTTGCCCAGCGTGCCGGCGTCAGCGAACCGACGGTGACCCGCTTCTGCCGCGCCATCGGCTGCGAGGGCGTGCGTGATTTCAAGCTGAAGCTGGCGCAGAGCCTCGTCGTCGGCGCGCTCTATCTGGACACTTCGCCAGCCAGGGAGAACGACACCGGCATGCCGTTCTGGAACGCGGTGTTCGGCGAAGCGCGGCGGGCGCTGCAGGAGGCCGAGCGGCAGCTCGATCCGGTCCAGCTGCAGAAGGCCGCCGAGCTGATCGCCAAGGCGCGCCAGGTTACGGTGTTCGGACTGGGCGGCAGTTCCTCGGCGCTGGCGCAGGAAACGCAGTACCGGCTGTTTCGCTACGGCATATCGATCAGCGCGCAATGCGACCCTTATCTCATGCGCATGACCGCCTCGACCTTGAAGCCCGGCGACCTGGTGATCGCCATTTCGGCGACGGGGCGCACGCGCGAGGTGATCGAGGCGGTCGAACTCGCCAAGCACTACCGCGCCAATGCCATCTGCGTGACGGCGCCCGACACCGAGCTCGCGCGCGTCGGCGACGTCAGGCTGACCGTAGCGGTGCCGGAATATCCCGATACGCTGAAGCCGACGGCATCGCGCTTCGCCTTTTTGGCCATGATCGACCTCATGGCGGTGGCTGCCGCCTACAAGCTCGACGGCTCGGCCCGCGAGACGGTCCGCCGCATCAAATACAATGCCCAGATCCACCGCACCGGCAAGGAGATGGAGCCGCTCGGGGATTAGGAGGCTTTTCCCTTCTCCCCTTGTGGGAGAAGGTGGATCGGCGCGCAGCGCCGAGACGGTTGAGGGGTGGGTGACGGAGTGCCGGCCGTCCCGAGCTGGAGCACCCCTCATCCGACCTCGCTCCGCGAGGCCACCTTCTCCCACAAGGGGAGAAGGGAACACCGGACAGCGCCAACGCGAAAAAGAGGGAAACAAATGCTCGAAATAGCACCATCGCAACAGGCAGCCGCATGGCTCGGCGCTTTCGATAAGGCGCTCGAAGCCGGTGACATAGCGGCCGCGGCCAACCTGTTCGTCGACGATTGCTACTGGCGTGACCTCCTGACCTTCACCTGGAACGTCACCACGATGGAAGGGCGCGAGGCGATCGCCGACATGCTGAAGGCGACGCTGGCAGCGACGCGGCCGGCAAGATGGCAGCTCACCGGCGAAGCCACCTCGGACGAGGGGATAATCGAGGCCTGGTTCACCTTCGAGACCGCCGTGGCCTCGGGCCAGGGCATCATGCGCCTGCGCGACGGCCGCTGCCGGACATTGTTCACGGCAATGACCGACCTGAAAGGATTCGAGGAGCGCAAGGGCGCGACGCGGCCGCTGGGCGTGCGCCACAAGGCCGACCCGGAGCGCGAGACCTGGTCGGAGGCGCGCGCGCGCGAGACCCGCGAGCTTGGCGCTTCGGAGCAGCCCTATTGCCTGGTCATCGGCGGCGGCCAGGGCGGCATCATGCTGGGCGCGCGGCTCAGGCAGCTCGGCGTGCCCTCGATCGTCATCGAGAAGAATGCCCGGCCGGGCGATTCCTGGCGCAAGCGCTACCGCACCCTCGTGCTGCACGATCCGGTCTGGTACGACCATCTGCCTTACATTCCGTTTCCCGACAATTGGCCGGTCTTCACGCCCAAGGACAAGATGGGCGACTGGCTGGAAATGTACACGCGCGTCATGGAGCTCAACTACTGGGTGGCCACCAGATGCGTCAGCGCCAACTATGACGAGGCCGAGAAGGTCTGGACCGTGGTCGTGGACCGCGTCGGCCAGCACATCACGCTGAAGCCCAAGCACATCGTCTTCGCCACCGGCGCCTACGGTCCGGCGCGGCCGATCGACCTGCCGGGCGCCGGTGACTTTAAGGGCGAGCTGCTGCATTCCAGCCAGTATTCCAGCGGCGAGAAGTTCCGCGGCAAAAAGACTGCGGTCATCGGCGCGGCGAGCTCCGGGCACGATGTCTGCGTCGATCTCTGGGAAAGCGGCGCCGAGGTCACCATGATCCAGCGTTCGCCGACGACCGTGGTCAAGTCGGACACGCTGATGGAAGTCGGTTTCGAGATCTTTTCGGAGAACGCGCTGGCGCGCGGCATCACCACCGAAAAGGCCGACATGATCGTCGCTTCGACGCCCTTTGCGCTGGTGCCCAAGGGCCAGCGGGCGCTCTATGACGTCATCCGCACGCGCGACGCGGCTTTTTACGAACGCCTCGCCGCCGCCGGCTTCGCCCTCGACTTCGGTGACGACGAGACCGGCCTGCTGATGAAGGCCTACCGCACCGGCTCCGGCTACTACATCGATGTCGGCGCTTCGGACCTGATCATCGACGGCAAGATCGGCATCCGCAGCGGCGTGGCGATCAAGTCGCTGACCGCGAAAGGCATTCTCTTCGAGGACGGCAGCGAGCTTGAAGCCGACGCCATCATCGCCTGCACCGGCTATCAGTCGATGAACGAAACCGTGGCGCAAATCGTCTCGCGCGAGGTCGCCGACAGGGTCGGCCCGTGCTGGGGCCTCGGCTCCGGCGTCAAGGGCGACCCCGGGCCATGGCAGGGCGAACTGCGCAACATGTGGAAACCGACGGCACAGGAAGCGCTGTGGTTCCACGGCGGCAATCTGGCGCTCTCGCGCTTCTATTCGAAATATGTGGCGCTGCAGATCAAGGCGCGGATGGAGGGGATTGATACGCCGGTTTATGGGGCGGTCAGCAACGCGCGACGGTGAAGCGGAAGCGTTGCTTCAAGGGAAGGTCGACCCCCACTCCGTCGAGCTTCGCTCGACACCTCTCCCCCGATCGACGGGGGAGAGGAAGGGCGCGAGCTTATGCCAGGAGGCTCCCTTCCTCTCCCTCCGGAGGGGGGAGAGGTGGCGCTGCGGAGCAGCGACGGAGTGGGGGAAGGCATTCGCCAAACGCGCAGCCGCGGCAAGACAGGCGGCGCAGTGCTACCGAGATCAATCAATCATGCCGGTGCCCAAAATGCCTGGCCGCGACCTCGACATGCGTATGCCCCACATGCGCCTCGAAACGCTCGGTGTCGCCGGCATCGTTCATCGTCTCGTTCGGCCACCAGGCGCCGCCGATGGCGATGCCTTCGCAGACCAGCCGCTGGTCGGCGACCAGCGAGGCGCCGACCGCGTCGATGAAGGTGAAGCGGCCGGAATGCTGCCGCAGCAGCGCGACGTCGCCGGCGGTTCCGACCTTGAGCGTGCCCAGATCAGGCCGCGCGATCGCCTGCGCCGGCGCTTGGGTGGCGGCGCGCAACACCTCGACCAGCGGCATGCCGAGCGCCAGCAGCTTCGACATGCACACCAGTATGTCGAAGGCCGGACCGTCAACGCAGTAGAGATGCACGTCGCTCGAGATGACGTCGGGCGCCAGCCCTTCGGCCAGCATGGCGCGAGCGACCTCGAAGTCGAACGAGCCCATGCCGTGGCCGAGATCGAAGATGACGCCGCGCTCGCGCGCCAGCCGCATGTCGGGCCGCACGGCGCCGGAGGCGAAGACCGGCGCGTTGGGAAACGGCCGGAAGCAATGGGTGAGAATGTCGCCCCTGCGCAGGCGCGGCAGCACTTCCGAGCGCCCGGGCGGGGGCTCGTCTATGTGCGCCATCAGCGGCAGACCGGATTTGTCGGCCGCCTCCAGCGCCAGATCGACCGGCGCGATGCCGCTGGTGCCGCCGGCATGCTTGCCGGAGCGGACCTTGACGCCGACGACGACGTCCGCGTGCTCGCGCACCGCCGCCACCACTTCGCGCGGTTCGCAGAGCCTGAGATCGCTGCACTCGCCGACCGACACCGTCTGCGAGAAGCCGAAAATGCCGGCGAAGGAGATATTGACATAGGCCAGGATGCGCACCTTCGAGCGCTCCATGACATGACGGCGAAAGCCGAGGAAATTGCCGGCGCCGGCACTGCCGGCATCAATGAAGGTGGTGGTGCCGCTCTTAGCCGCCAGCCGGTCGGCATCGACGCCGAGCGAGGTGCCGCCCCAATAGACGTGGCTGTGCAGGTCGACGAGGCCGGGCGCCACGATGCAGCCCTTGGCATCGATGACGCTGGCCGCGCGGTCGGCGGGAATGTCGGCGTCGATGGCGGCGACGCGGCCATTGGCGATGGCAAGATCGCGCGGCGCGTCGAGCCCGGCCGCCGGATCGATCAGCCGCCCGCCCTTGAACAGAAGATCAAATTGCATCGGGCGCGCCTCCGCTTCGTCCCATCCTCGCCGACGGCCGTCAGAGCGGCCGGTAAGCGACGGCTTCCACTTCGATCTTGATGTCGATCATCAGCCGCGATTCGACCGTGGTGCGGGCCGGCGGGTTCTTCGGGAAATGCCTGGCATAGACGGTGTTGAAGGCGCCGAAGTCGCGCGCGTCCTCCAGCCAGACGGTGGTCTTGACCACATCGTCCATGGTGCAGCCGGCCTGCGCCAGCGCCGCCTTGACGTTGGAAAGCACCTGCTCCGTCTGTTCGGATATGCCGCCCCTGACCACGATGCCGTCGCCGCCGACCGGCACCTGGCCCGAGATATAGACGAAGTCGCCGGCCCGCACCGCGGGTGACAGCGGGACATGCGACGTTCCAAAACATTGCTTGGGCAAGAGCGGACCTCCTCTGATGCTATGACGGGACACGATGGGAGCGCCCGCTTCGGCCGAGATTTACCCCGATCGAGGCGATCCCGATAGAGGTCTTGTTGGAAAGCAACATTCCTGGAAATCCATGTTGCTTTATTACAGAAGCGCTTGCATCGTGCGCGCTCGCCGGCCGGGCTTGAAACGGACGGGCGCATTTCCAGAGCGGAGAACCGAGAATGACCTTCGACAAGAACCCGTTTCCATCAGGTGATGCCGACCGCCACGCCCTCTGGGAGATGCTGGTGCGGCGCGACATCGATGCCTTCATTGGTCAGGACTGGTCCATGGTCGAGGACGATTTTGTCGCCGAAAGCTTCTTCGGCATGCACGCGCATTTTCTTGCCAACGCCGACGCCTGGCGGCTGCAGTTCCCGCGGCTGGAGATCTATCGCGACGAGTGGCTGCGCCAGGCCAAGGAAACGGCGGCGACCAAATTCGCCGAGCCGCTGCGCGAGGCGCTGTTCCGCGTCACCAACCTGCGCGACATCGATGTCGACGGCGACCGCGCCGTGCTGCACAAGAAATTCGACGGCACCGTCGCCAAGGCGGATGGCGGCGTCGATCGGCTGAAATGGCAGACGCTGTATTTCTGCAGGAAGGTCGGCGGCAGCTGGAAGATCGCGGGCTTCGTCGGCTACATGCCCTATCCGCTGGGAGGCTGATAGCGCCTGTTGTCGAGGGCGGTCGGTTTTTGCAACCGATCCGACGATCAGTAGAGCGTCACGAAGGCCGGGAACAGCAGCCCGCTCTCCCGGAGATATTCGATCAGCTCGATGGCCGGGAAAATGGCCAGGAAATAGAGCCCGTCATAGAAGGTGCGCTTCAGCGCGCGCGTCGAGAATTGCAACTCGTCATTGTCGCGGTAGAGCAGCGGGTTCGGCCAGAAGCGCGGCGTGGCCTTGGTGTAGGCGAGATAGGCCGGGCCGAATTTGCCCAGGAGGTATTCGGCTTCCTTGCGCGCCGTGACGCGGAAGATGAGGAAGCTGGCAGCACCCAGCGCCACGGCCGCCAGAACCGAGCCGTAGAGCAGTCCGATACCGACAGCGCCCACCGTCGAGAAGAAATAGAGCGGGTTCTGACTTATCGAGAACGGTCCGATCGAGACCAGTTCCTCGTTTTTCTTGCCGCCGACATAGAGGATGCTCCAGAGCCGGCCGGCGACGCAGGCGAGCACCAGACAGAAGCCGAGGAATTCGAGCGTCTCGTGGCCTTGCGAGCCCTCGTTGAGCCCAGGCTTGGTGAGGAACAGAAGCAGGACCGCGAACACCGCCGCCACTCGCACGAAAATCAGCCGTTTGCGCTGGACGAAGGCCTCTGAGACCGGCTTGAGGGAAGCGTAGGTCATTCGTGTTTTCCTGGGGCGCTGGCGAGGCCCGCGTGCACTCGGGCACGCCATTGATGGCGGATACAAGGCAATCGCTTTCTATCAAAGCAGCGCACGACGTTCGTAAAGCCTTTTTGCGCCAACCAGGTCCAACCTTACGAATTTGTATGCCGGCGGACAGGCTGGAGTGAAGTCGCTTCCATATCATTGCGATGCCGGTCCGCCATGGGCCGACATCAACTATGGCCGCCGGACCACCGGCATCGGACAGGGACTGGTTTCATGAGAAGATTTGCACTTGCCATTGCGGTGGGCAGCCTCGCTGTCTCGGCTTCGATCTCGCCCGTTTTCGCCGCCACCGCACCTTGCGAGGACACACTGAAGGCTCTTCGCGCGGCGGAGGCTACGGTTAAGCTCGGCGCCTCCGACAAGGCGAAGGTCTCGGAACTGGAGACCCAGGGCATCGAACGCTGCAATGCCGACGATGATAAGCGCGCCGACGACTTCTTCGCCCAGGCCATGAAGGTCATAGGCAAGTAAGTCCGCGAATCACAAACCGCAGGACATCCGCCATGCTCACTTCCAACGCGCAAAAGCCCGCCGGATCGACCCACAACAGGGTCCCGGACGTCACCGCCGATTTCTGGCTGATCAAGCTGATGGCGGTGACCATGGGCGAGACGGCGGCTGACTATCTCGCCGTCAACCTTGGCCTTGGGCTGACCGCCACGTCGTTGATCATGACCGGCGTCCTAGTCGTTGCCCTTGCCCTCCAGTTCGCCCAGAAACGCTACGTGCCCTGGGCTTACTGGCTGGCGGTGGTGCTGATCAGCGTCGTCGGCACGCTGATATCAGACAATCTGGTCGACAATTTCGGCGTGCGTCTCGAAACGACCACGATCGCCTTCACCGTCATGCTCGCCGCCACATTCGCTGTTTGGTATGCAAGCGAGCGGACGCTGTCGATCCACACCATCTTCACCACCCGGCGCGAGATCTTCTACTGGCTGGCGATCCTGTTCACCTTCTCGCTCGGCACCGCCGCCGGCGATCTCGTCGCCGAGAGCTTCGACATGGGCTACCTGACGACCGGCCTGCTGTTCGGCGGCGTAATCGCGGTCATCGCGGGTGCCTATTACCTGCTTCATCTGGACGGCATTCTCGCCTTCTGGCTCGCCTATATCCTGACGCGGCCACTTGGCGCCTCCTTCGGCGATCTGCTGTCGCAGCCAGTCGAATATGGCGGCCTCGGTTTCGGCACCACCTTCACCAGCCTGATCTTCCTCGGCTGCATCATTGCCCTGGTTCTCTACATGACGCTGAAGAAGACCGCAGACGATGCCGACGAGATCTTGCTGGAATCGGACTGACGCCGGACAAGCGCAGCCGAGCTTACCGGCCACGTGCCATCCTAGGAACGGACCCACGCCGGTGCTAGCCTGTTCCCAACATCGGCAATCAACCGGAACAGCGATGCGACTTCTTCTTGTCGAGGATGACCACAGGACGGCTGACTACATCGTCAGGGGCCTGACCGAGGCCGGCCATGTCTGCGACCTATTGCGCAACGGGCACGACGCGCTCTTCGCCGCGACCAGCGGCGGCTATGACGTGATCGTGGCCGACCGGATGATCCCAGGCCTCGACGGCCTGTCGATGGTTAAGGCGGTCCGTGCGGCGGGCGTGCGCACGCCGGCGATCTTTCTCACGTCCGTCGGCGGCATCGACGACCGTGTCGAGGGCCTCGAGGCTGGCGGCGACGACTATCTGGTCAAGCCTTTCGCCTTTTCCGAATTGCTTGCCCGCATCAATGCGCTCGGCCGCAGGCCGGCCGCACTGGAGCAGAAGACCGTTCTGCGGGTAGCCGACCTCGAAATGGACCTGATCATGCGCCGCGTTGCCAGGCAGGGCCAGCCGATCGACCTGCAACCGCGTGAGTTCAGCCTGTTGGAAGTGCTGATGCGCGGCGAGGGCCGGGTGATCACCCGCACCATGCTCCTGGAGCGCGTCTGGGATTTCCATTTCGATCCCAGGACCAGCGTCGTCGAGACCCATATCAGCCGCTTGCGGGCCAAGATCGACAGGCCTTTCGAAACCCAGCTCATCCATACGGTCCGCAATACCGGCTACAGCCTGCACGCACCGCTTTCACCATGACCGCAACATGGTCCCGGCTGCCGCGCAGCACGCCGTTCCGGCTCGCCTTGACGTTCGCCTTCCTGTTCATGCTGGCTTTCGTGCTGTCCGGCGCCATCGTCTACCGGATGATGAGCGCCGATCTTGCGGGACGGCTCGACGAAACCATCAGGGAAACCTACTCGGTCGTCGCCGCAACGTATACCGAGAGCGACCTCGAGGACCTGATCGCCACGGTCGAGAGTCATTCGCAGCTCAGCTCCAAGAAGGAACAGCTCTTTTCGCTGACCGACGCGGCCGGCAACCGTCTGGCCGGCAACTTCACCGCGGCTGGAGTTCCCGACGGGTTCTCGATGCTCGACGCAAAAATGCCCGGTGTGCCGGCCGGTGCCCAATACCGTGCCTATTCCGGCTCGATTGGCGGCAACAATCTGACGATCGCCTTCAGCCTGTCCGAGACGGAGGAACTGGAAACTATCATACTGATGAGCTTCGGCTGGGCGACGCTGATCATCGCCGGGCTGGCGGTGGCCGGCGGCGCCTTGCTCGCCTCGCGCGTTCAGCGCCGGCTCGACGGCATTGCCGCCACTATGGTGGATGTCTCGCATGGCCGGCTGGATACCCGCATTCCACTGACCGGCAATGGCGACGACATCGACGTCGTGTCCAATCAGGTCAATGCGGCTCTTGATCGTCTGTCGGCGCTGGTCGAAGGCATGAAGCAGGTCAGCGCCGACATTGCGCACGATCTGAAGACGCCGCTCAATCGGCTGCAGATGATTCTGGAGGGCGCGGCCGACAAGGCGGCGCAGGATCAGGATGTCTCCGGCGACCTGGCCGACGCGCGCGCGGAGGGTCACCAGATCAACGAGACCTTTGACGCGCTGCTTAGAATTGCACAGATCGAGGCTGGCGCGCGCAAGGCGCGCTTTACCGATGTCGATCTCGGCGAGATTCTGCAAACCATCGCCGAGATCTACACCGAGGTGGCAGAGGACGACTGCAAGTCGCTGTCGTCGCAGCGGCTGGACGGGACGACGGACCGGATCCATGGCGATCGCGAGCTGCTGATGCAGATGTTCGCCAACCTGGTCGAGAATGCGCTGCGCCATTGCCCGCCCGGCACCGCGATCAAATTGTCGGCCGAACGCCGGGACGAGCATATCCTGGCCAGAGTCGCCGACAACGGTCCTGGCATCCCGGCGTACGAGCGTGAAAAAGTGTTCCAGCGGCTCTACCGGCTGGACCACAGCCGCTCGACGCCAGGCAGCGGCCTCGGCCTCAGCCTCGTTAGGGCCATCGCCGACCTGCACGGCGCATCGATCACGCTTGAGGACTGCCGGCCGGGTCTCGCCGTGATGGTGAGTTTCCCGCTGGCGTCGGGTTAGCCGGCGATAGACCTGGATCCTCTGTCCGTCATCCCGGTCTTACGGATCCGTAAGGCGCCGGCCAGCTGCCCGACAACTCGCCTCGCTAGGATCGACCGATCTTCTCTCGATCCGGGGGAAGCGGGGCGGCAACTGTAATCGTTCCGACCCCTCGATGCCGAACCACTTCGGCACCACAACAAGCGTTAGGAGAAAAGACCATGAGGAAATTCGTCATCGCCGCCGCGACAGTGCTGGCGGCCGCATCCTCGACGGCAGCCCTTGCAAGGACGGTTACCAGCACCATCGTCAATGTCGATGCAAAGGGCGACGCCATCACGCTGGCCGACGGCAAGACGCTGAACCTGCCGGAGGGCATAGAGGTCGAGACGCTGAAGCCCGGCAAGAAGGTGATCGTCACCTATTCGACGAAATCCGGCAAATCGCTGGTCTCGAACATCCAGCCTGCCAAGTAAAGGCGGCACGACCGGGCCGCCTGCGGCCCGGTTTTTCACCGGTGATCACCGATCGATCCGCGTCGACAGGATGATCGACGACGATGTCCGTTCGACGCCTTCGAGGGCGCCGATCTGGTCGAGCAGCGTGTCCAGGTCCTTGATCGACGGCGCGTCGGCGATGACGATCATGTCGAAATTGCCGCTCACCGAATGCAGCGTCCTGACCGGCGCCAGGGCGCGCAGGCTGCGCACCACCTTGTCGGCGAGCTTGGGCGTCACGGTGAGCAGCACATGCGCCCGCACCAGTCCCTGTTCATAATCGGGCGCAAGCTTGACGCCGTAGCCGGCGATGATGCCGCGCTGCTCCAGCCGTTCGATGCGGCTCTGCACCGTGGTGCGCGACACGCCGAGCCGGCGCGCCAGAGCGGCGGTCGAGGCGCGGGCGTTCTCGCGCAACAGGGCAAGCAGGGCCTGGTCGGCATCACTGAGCATTTCAACGAACCTAGTCGGCATATCGACAAAAAGGGTACTTCATTTCGTACAATTCCACGCTTCCTTTCGTCCGGCAAGCCGCGATTGTAGCGGGACAAATCAACTGTCGGGCGAGGGAACCGGGTCATGAAGAAAATTGTTGTCGTTGGCGCCGGCAAGATCGGCTCGACCATTGCCGAGATGCTGTTTTCAACCGGGGACTATCACGTCACTCTCGTTGACCGCTCGGCCGCGCAGCTTGCCGCGGCCGAATTGCCTGACGGGGTCGAGACGCTGGAACTCGACATCGCGGCCGCGGGCACGCTGGAAGCTGCGCTCGCCGGAAAATTCGCGGTGCTCAGCGCCGCTCCCTTCCATCTGACCACGCGCATCGCCGAAGCCGCCGCAAGCGCCGACGTGCATTATCTCGACCTCACCGAGGACGTCGTCTCGACCCGGCGCGTGAAGGAACTGGCGCGTTCGGCCAACAGCGCCTTCATTCCGCAATGCGGGCTGGCGCCGGGCTTCATCTCGATCGTCGCCAACGACCTCGCCAGCCGTTTCGATACGCTGGAGAGCGTGCGCATGCGGGTCGGCGCGCTGCCGCAATATCCTTCGAACGCGCTGAAGTACAATCTGACCTGGAGCACCGACGGCGTCATCAACGAATATTGCGAGCCCTGCGAGGCGATCGTCGAGGGCGAGCTGGTCGAGGTGCCGCCGCTGGAGGAGCGTGAGGAATTCTCGCTCGACGGGGTGACCTACGAGGCCTTCAACACCTCCGGCGGGCTCGGCACGCTGGCCGAGACGCTGAAGGGCAAGGTGCGCACGCTCAACTATCGCACCATCCGCTATCCCGGCCACGCCGCCATCATGAAGGCGCTGCTCAACGACCTCGGCCTGCGCCACCGCCGCGAGGTGCTGAAGGATATTTTCGAAAGCGCACTGCCAGCGACGCTGCAGGACGTGGTCATCGTCTTCGTCACCGTCTCGGGGCGCAAGAACGGCCGCCTGCTGCAGGAGACCTACGCCAACAAGATCTATTCGAAGCGGGTCGGCCAGACGGTGCGCAGCGCCATCCAGATCACCACGGCATCCGGAATCTGCGCCGTGCTCGACATGCTGGCCGACGGTACCTTGCCGGCGACCGGCTTCGTCAAGCAGGAGGACATCGCGCTCGACGCCTTCCTCGCCAACCGCTTCGGCCGGGCCTACGCCCAGCACGAGATGGTCAGCCGGCTGGCGAGCTGAGGCCCAGCGGACGATCAAGGTCATCGGGACAACGGCCAGCTCCGTCTGGCCTATGGCCGCGCGAGGCTTTTGCCCGCAAAGTGGTTGCCAACACCCCTTTGCGAGGATGCCATGCGAAAGCTGATCTCCACCGGTTCGCCCTTCGAGAAGACCGCCGGCTATTCGCGCGCCGTGGTGCAGGGCGACTGGTGTTTCGTGTCCGGAACGACCGGCTATGACTATGCCTCGATGACGATGCCGGAAACGGTCGAGGCGCAGACGCGCAACTGCCTGGCAACCATCGCCAGTGCCTTGCTGGACGGCGGCTTCGGCATGGAGGATGTGGTGCGCGCGCATTACTACATAACCGACCGGGCCTTCGTCGACGTGGTGTTCCCCATTCTCGGCGAAGCGTTCGGCGAGATCAGGCCGGCGGCAACGATGATCGTGTGCCAGCTCAACAGGCCGGAGATGAAGATCGAAATCGAGGTGACGGCGCTTCGGCGCACAGACTGAGGAGGCCAATGTCATGGCAGTGCGGCGTATCGTAGCCAATATCGAAACAAAGGATGCGGCATCGGCGAGGCGCTTCTACCATGACGTGCTCGGCCTCGATATGCTCATGGATCAAGGCTGGATCGTCACCTACGGGTCCGAGGAAAGGATGCAGGTACAGGTCAGCTTCATGGCGCAAGGCGGGTCGGGCACGCCGGTGCCGGACCTGTCGATCGAGGTCGACGACGTTGATGCCGCACTCGACGCCATGAAGGCAGCCGGCTTCGCCATCGAATACGGACCGGCCGACGAGCCCTGGGGCGTGCGGCGCTTCTATGTGCGCGATCCTTTCGGTCGGCTGGTCAACATTCTCTCGCATCGGTGAATATCTGCAAAGCGCCGAGGCGACTGCAGACCTGGACATGTTGGCGGACAGCGCCCCCCTCTGGCCTGCCGGCCATCTCCCCCTCAAAGGGGGAGATTACGCACTTAGCCGCCTTCGGCAATTGTTCCTCCTTGCGTCGCAACCGCTTGGCGGTTAGCAAGGCCGCGGTCGCACAGCGCCGCGCGCCTCATTGGCGCGCGAAGGATGCTGTGCAAAATCGAAACGCATTCTTTCTGGGACGGCTCTCCATGGCTTCGAAACATCTCTTCCTGCTTCCCGGCGACGGCATCGGCCCCGAGGCCATGGCCGAGGTCAAGAAGCTGATAGCGGCCATGAACGAGAAGCTCGGCAGCGGCTTCGCCACCGACGAGGGGCTGGTCGGCGGCTGCGCCTACGATGCACATGGTGCCGCGATTTCCGATGCCGACATGGAAAAGGCTGTTGCCGCCGACGCCGTGCTGTTCGGCGCCGTCGGCGGGCCGAAATGGGATGCCGTGCCTTACGAGGTTCGCCCCGAGGCCGGCCTGCTGCGCCTGCGCAAGGACATGGAGCTGTTTGCCAATCTCAGGCCCGCGATCTGCTATCCGGCGCTGGCGGCGTCCTCCTCGCTGAAGCAAGAGGTGGTCGAAGGCCTCGACATATTGATCGTGCGCGAACTGACCGGCGGCGTCTATTTCGGCGAGCCCAAGCAGATCATCGATCTCGGCAACGGCCAGAAGCGCGGCATCGACACCCAGGTCTACGACACGTTCGAGATCGAGCGCATTTCGGGCGTCGCCTTCGAATTGGCGCGCACGCGCAAGAACCATGTCACCTCGATGGAAAAGCGCAACGTCATGAAGTCCGGCGTGTTGTGGAACGAGGTCGTCACCCAGACCCACAAGGCCCGATATTCCGACGTCAAGCTCGACCACATGCTGGCCGATGCCGGCGGCATGCAACTGGTGCGCTGGCCCAAGCAGTTCGACGTCATCGTCACCGATAACCTGTTCGGCGACATGCTGTCAGATATCGCCGCCATGCTAACCGGCTCGATCGGCATGCTGCCTTCCGCCTCGCTCGGCGCGCCTGATGCCAAGACCAAGAAGCGCAAGGCGCTTTACGAGCCGGTGCACGGTTCGGCGCCCGATATCGCCGGCAAGGGCATCGCCAACCCGATCGCCATGATCGCTTCCTTCGCCATGTGCCTGCGCTATTCCTTCGCCATGGTCGATGAAGCCGACAAGCTCGAAGCGGCAATCGCCGCCGTGCTCGACGACGGGCTGCGCACCAAGGACATCCTCTCGGCTGGCATGACCGAGGTCGGCACCGTCGAGATGGGCGACGCGATCATCGCCAAGTTCCTGGGCTGACCCCCATGACGGTCGACGTCCGCTGGGCGACGGCCGGCGACGCGACGGCGCTCGCCACGATGCTGTGCGACATGGCGGTGCATTACCGGCAGCCGCCGCTCGACCACGAGCGCGCCTTGTCGGCGGCACGCAAATGGCTGGGCGAGGAAAGCCCGGCCTATCCGCATTTCGCGCTGGCTTTCGTCGGGGCCGAGATCAGCGGCCTGGCATCTGTGGCGATCGCGCATCCCGGCATCGACCTCGAGCGGCTATTGTTCCTCAAGGATCTGTTCGTGCGCGACAAGGCTCGCAACGCCGGCGTCGGCCGGGCGCTGGTCGGCTTTCTCGCCGACCATTGCCGGCGCCACGGCATCGGCCGCATCGACCTGACCACCGAGGACTGGAACGAAGGCGCGCTGCGCTTCTACGACCGGCTTGGCGCCGAACGCCACGGCCAGAAGATCTTTCTCAGGCTTTCGGGCGAGGCGCTGGGGGCGGTCAGACCCTGACGCCCGCCGGCACCGGTCCCCAAGGATTTTCGCCCAGCTGAGGCGGCATAAGCCCGAAGACTAGCACGGCGATGCCGCCAATGAGCGGGATGAAGCAAAGCAGGGCAAACCAGCCGCTCAGGCCGGCGTCATGCGCACGCCGTACGAGGAGCGCAATGCAAGGCAGGATCAATCCCGAAAAGAACACCAGTAGGGGTATGAACCCTATGAACCCCATCGGCGTCCTGTCCGCGTTGGTTTCGAAGCCGTTGATCGCCAGTTCAACAAGTATCCCGAAGCCGAAAAGCGCGAGCACCCCGAGGGTGTAGAATAGCCAGAAGGCCCAGAATTCCTTGCGGCGGGAACGTCCGGTGAAATTGCCATAATCCGCGATCACCGCGCGCCAGAAATAAGCCCACAGCCCCGTGGAGTAGGCGGGCCGGCTTCGGGCAGAACGGCTGGTCTGCCGTGGCTGACCGGTGGTTGACGACGATGCGGCCGAGGCCGTGGCGACAATGTTGTGCGCCGTGCCGTCGCCCGGCTGGAACTCGACAAGGGTACCCCTGCCGAGGGGCAGTTCCAGGCTGAAATCGATACGGGAAAAGATGTAGCGTTTGCCGTCGGTTCCGTTGATGTAGCCGTAGTCCTGGCCTTCGTCATAGTGGAACACCGTCCCGCGCATGCTCTGCCCCATTTCACATTGCGTCGCGAGACGCTACTTAAAGTTGCATGTAATTGCAATACGCACGCAAGACTACGTTCTGGCGCCCGCCGGCACCGGTCCCCACTGGTTCTCCCGGGCCTGGGTCGGGATGAGCGCGAAGACCAGGATGATCAGGCTGCCGATGGTGGGGATCAGGATCACCAGGAAAAGCCAGCCGGTCAGGCCGATATCGTGCAGACGACGCACGGTCATGCCGAGGCCAGGCAGAAAGGTCGCAAGTAGGAAAAGGCCGAACAGGCCAATCGTTACCGCCGGCATTTCAGCGTCGTCGAGATTGCCCATCGCGGCATCGGCGAAAATGCCGATGCCGGTCACTGCCAGCAGCGCGACGAACCAGAACAGGCAATAGGCCCAGTATTCCTTGCGGCGGGCGCGGCCGGTGAAGTTGAAATAATTCTCGGTGATGCCGCGCCAGAAATAACCCCACAGGCCGGGCTCGGCCGGCCCGGTGCTGGCGGCGCGGCCAAAATGCCGCGGCTGTGCGATTTGAGCAGCGGAAGAGACGGACGCACCGGTTCGCGCATGGGCGCCGGCGGCCACGCCGGTTGGAGGCGCGGATTGGGCGCCGGCCGGGAAGATGTCGCGCGCCTGGCCGCCGCCGGGCTGGAATTCAACGGCCGTGCCTCGGGCAATTGCGATTTCGCGGCGCAGATCCTCACGCGCGAAAGTATAGCGCTCACCATCCGCCCCGGTGATGAAGCCGAAGCCCTGGGTCTCGTCATAGTGAAGAACTTCGCCGCGCATGCCCCGATCCCCCGAACGCCCGACCAGACTGTTCAAAGTTCCGGCGGATCGCAAGGGGCAGCATGAAAATGCGACGGCTGGCGCGGCAGCCATCGTGACGGCATGGCAGGGAGATCTCAGCTCGGCCGCTTCTTCGCCTTCTTGGGTTTCGGCGGTCCGGCGTTGTCGAATTTCGGCTTGCCCGGCTTTTTCGCCCAGGGCTTCGCGTCAGATGCGGCGGGGCGCTGGTCGCCAGCCGGCGCGCGCTTCTCGAATTTGCGCTTCGGCGCGTTCGGGTCGAACGGCGCCTTGCCGCGATGCGGTTTCTTGTCCGGACCTGGCGGCTGGTAGCCGGCGCGCGACAGGTCCGGCATGCCGTCCAGCCGTTTCACCACGATGTTACCCTGCAATTTGCGGTCGGGACCAACGGCGGCGAAGAAACGGTCGGCCCAGTCGGCGGCGATCTGCACGAAGGTCTCTTCCGGCTGCATCTTGATGGCGCCGATCTCGCGCTTGGTGATGCTGCCGGTGCGGCACAGCATCGGAATCAGCCAGCGTGGCTCGGCATTCTGCCGGCGCCCGACCGACAGCGAAAACCAGACGCTGGCGCCGAAATCGTCGCGGCGGCTGGGCGCCTCGTCGCGGCGCGCGAAGTTTTCGCCCGCCGGTCTTTCACGCGACGGCGTGAACGGCGCGACGTCCATCAGATCCTCTGGCGCCGAGCGGCTCGAGCGGCACAGCCGCACGAAGGCGGCCGTCACCTGCTCGGCGCCGTGCTTGGCGAGAAGCGCGTCGATGAAGCCGCGTTCGTCGTCCTTCACCGGTTCATCGAAGGTGGGATCGGCAAGGATGCGCTCGTCATCGCGGCGGATCACGTCGTCGGCGGATGGCGGACTTGCCCATGTCGCGGTCAGCTTTGCGCTCGCCAGCAGGCGTTCGGTTCGCCTGCGGGCGCTGTTGGGCACGATCAGCGCGCTGACGCCCTTGCGACCCGCGCGTCCGGTGCGGCCGCTTCGGTGCAGCAGCGTTTCCGGGTTGGTCGGCAGGTCGGCATGGATGACCAGCTCCAGATTGGGCAGGTCGATGCCGCGCGCCGCGACGTCGGTGGCGATGCAGACCTTGGCGCGGCCATCGCGCATCGCCTGCAGCGCGTGGCTGCGTTCGTTCTGGCTGAGCTCGCCCGAGAGCGCGACGACTGAAAAATTGCGGTTGTTGAAGCGTGCGGTGAGATGGTTGACGGCGGCACGGGTGTTGCAGAACACCAGCGCGTTTTTCGCTTCGTAGAAACGCAGCACATTGATGATGGCGTTCTCGCGATCGGCCTGGGCGACGCTGAGCGCCCGGTATTCGATGTCGAGATGCTGCTTCTCCTCGCCGGCGGCCGAGATGCGCACGGCGTCACGTTGATAGCCCTGGGCGAGGGTTGCGATGGAGCGCGGCACGGTGGCCGAAAACATCAGCGTGCGGCGCTCGGCGGGGGCGGCGTCGAGGATGAATTCCAGGTCCTCGCGAAAACCGAGATCGAGCATCTCGTCGGCTTCGTCCAGCACCACCGCCTTCAGCGCCGACATGTCGAGCGAGTTTCGCGTGATGTGGTCGCGCAGCCGCCCGGGCGTGCCGACGACGATATGGGCGCCGCGTTCCAGCGCGCGCCGTTCGGTACGCATGTCCATGCCGCCGACGCAGGAGGCGACCGTGGCGCCGGTCAGCTCGTAGAGCCATTCCAGTTCGCGCGTCACCTGCAGCGCCAGCTCGCGCGTCGGCGCCACCGCCAGCGCCAGCGGGGCCGCGGCATGGGCAAAGCGGTCGGCGCCGCCCAGGAGCGTCGGCGCCATGGCAAGGCCGAAGGCCACCGTCTTGCCGGAGCCGGTCTGCGCCGACACCAGCGCGTCGGCCTGGCCAAGTTCCAGGACCGCCTTCTGCACCGGCGTCAGCTCGGCATAGCCGCGTTTTTCCAGCGCCTTTGCCAGCGCAGGAACAAGTGCTTCGAAGTTGGACATCTCACTCTTTCGGAATTCAGGGCTTGCGCTCATCATGGAGCACATACAGGGCTGGCGCAGCGCCAGCCAGACGATCTCGCCCGTTCGTACTTGCTGGCGCCGCTCTTGTACAGGGCAGGCGGCCCCGCCTTCCCTTCTCCCGCAAGGAGGGAAGGAAGAAACACCACTGATTGACTCCTGCCGCAAACCGCGTAAAAGCCCGCTTCGAACGGGATCGTTTTTTGATGCGCGGCCTTTTGATGGCTCTTCTTGCATTCGATGCCCCCAGCCGCAATGAGCATCATTGCGCCGGGCGTTTCGGCGCGTCCTCCCGTTCCAGCAAAGTAACGGCCAAAACCACCACCAAAACGGTGTGATTCCCTTGGCCTGACCACCCTCTCCCGGGTTCGGCCCGGGGGACGGAACCCGCACCTGGCCGGCGGGTTTTCTCCAACAACCAAGCGGAGAGGGATAGGAGATCTTTATGAGTTTCAAGGTTGCGGTAGTTGGCGCCACGGGCAATGTGGGCCGCGAAATGCTCAACATACTGGAAGAGCGCGGTTTTCCGGTCAGCGAAGTGGTGGCGCTTGCCTCGCGCCGCAGCCAGGGCACGGAAGTGTCGTTCGGCGACCGCACGCTGAAGGTCCGCGCACTCGACACCTACGACTTTTCCGACACCGACATCTGCATCATGTCGGCCGGCGGCAATGTCTCGAAGGAATGGTCACCCAAGATCGGCAAGCAGGGCTGCGTCGTCATCGACAATTCCTCGGCCTTCCGCTACGACGCCGACGTGCCGCTGATCGTCCCGGAAGTGAACCCGGATGCGATCTCGCTGTTCACCCGCAAGAACATCATCGCCAACCCGAACTGCTCGACGGCGCAGCTCGTCGTGGCGCTGAAGCCGCTGCATGACGCGGCCACCATCAAGCGCATCGTCGTGGCCACCTACCAGTCGGTGTCGGGCGCCGGCAAGGAAGGCATGGACGAGCTGTTCACGCAGACCCGCGCCGTGTTCGTCGCCGACCAGGTCGACGTCAAGAAGTTCACCAAGCGCATCGCCTTCAACGTGATCCCCCATATCGACGTTTTCCTCGATGACGGCTTCACCAAGGAAGAGTGGAAGATGGTCGCCGAGACCAAGAAGATGCTCGATCCCAAGATCAAGCTGACGGCGACCTGCGTGCGCGTGCCGGTGTTCATCGGCCATTCGGAAGCGGTCAACATCGAGTTCGAGAACCCGATCACCGCCGACGAGGCGCGCGACATCCTGCGCGAGGCGCCGGGCTGCCAGGTCTTGGACAAGCGCGAGGACGGCGGCTACATCACGCCGCTGGAATCGGCCGGCGAGGACGCCACCTTCATCTCGCGCATCCGCGAGGATTCGACCATCGACAACGGCCTGTCGATGTGGATCGTTTCCGACAATCTGCGCAAGGGCGCCGCCCTCAACGCAGTGCAGATCGCCGAACTGCTGGTCGAGCGCGGCCTGATCCAGCCGAAGAAGAAGGCAGCCTGACGGCTGTTTGGCTTTCGCTCGCGGGCCGCACCGCCGCTGCCGCGGCTGGCCCTCCGCGAGGGCGCCGGACGACCGGCGGCCCGCAGTCGCGGGCTCGGCCTTCGGCCGTTAGCTCACCTTCCCCCCGTCCTTATATGGGGAGAAGGTGCCGGCAGGCGGATGAGGGGGGCGCCGGCCTATGTCCGATTTTCCGCCGCCAGTTCCCGCAGCAACCTCATCGCTTCCTCGGCCCGGTCGACCGGCACGAACAGATGGTCATGATAGAAGGCGGAGACGGGATTGACGCCCATGCCGGCGGCGGCGAGGCGTGCGGTGATGGCGGCGAGGAAGCCGACGGCTTCCAGCGACGAATGGATGTTCAGCGTTATCATGCGGCAGCGGAAAACGGCTTCCAGTCCGGCTGCCTGCGCCTCGTCTTCGATCAGAATCAATGTCGTGCCTTCGCGTTCGCGAAACAGCATGACCGCTTCGAGTCCTTCCGGAACCGATACACCCGCCGGCAGCGTGGCGAAGACATGGATGCCGGCAATCAATTGCGGCGTCATCGACGCCAGCAATGTCTTCAGATCTGTCTCTCCGGCCATATTGCCTGCTCTTGGTCTGAGGGGCCACGCCCGCCGGCTCTTCATATACGCGACCGAAGCGCGCCGATAGCCACGCCGGCGCGCTGCACGGACAACCCGGCGAGAGAACTGCGCTGCGGCGTGAGAACATCAACGATTTCAAATGCTTGCCGGAGATCGGCATGGCCTTGGCAGGCGCGGCGAAGCACCGGCCTTTAATGTCTAGGGATCAAATCGGCCGCCTGGGAGTTAGGAACATGGCGGCGAGGACGGCGATCCCCGTGAGAGAGGAACGACAATGAAGAAAATCATGACCATTCTGGTGCTGACGGCAGCGCTTGGCGCCTGTTCGCAGACGGAAAAAGGCGCGGCCGTCGGCGGCCTGGGCGGAGCAGCGGTCGGCGCGGCGGTGGCGGGCGATCCCGTCCAGGGCGCCGTGGTCGGCGGCGCGGTCGGTGCCGTGGCCGGCGCGCTGATCGGGCGGGCCAGCGAACCGGGCCGCTGCCGTTATCGCGACAGCCGCGGCCATGTCTATGTCGATCGTTGCCCGAGCGGCTATTGAGCGGCAGCATCCGCACAATGAATTCGAAATAGAAAACGGCGGGCTAAGGGCCCGCCGTTTCGAAAAAGACGATCGGTGATCGATTACTCGGCCGTGGCGGGCTCCGCCTCGGCCGGCGCGGCCGCAGCCGCCGCGACGGCGGCAGCGGCGTCGTCCTGCGCCTTCTTCAGAAGCGCGGCGCGCTCCTGTGCCTTCTTGCCGGGCTCGGCCTTTTTCGGATTGGAACGGGCGTCGCGCTTGGCGAGGCCGGCCTCATCGAGGAAGCGCAGCACGCGGTCGGTCGGCTGGGCGCCGTGCGACAGCCAGTGCTTGACGCGCTCGGCGTCAACCTTGACGCGCTCGCCGTCCTTCGGCAGCAGCGGGTTCCACGAGCCGAGCGACTCGATGAAACGGCCGTCGCGCGGCGAGCGCGCGTCGGCGACGACGACGTGGTAGTAGGGACGCTTCTTCGAGCCCGCGCGGGCCAGTCTGATCTTCAGTGCCATTTCTTATCTCCTAAAAGCTCTGATTTCGTTGGTAGGGTTGCGGCTAAATCTTTGTCTTCAGCCGGTTTTCGTCACGCCGTTGGCAGCGGCGATCTGTTCGTGGTGGCGGATCACTTCGCGGACGACGAAGTTGAGGAATTTCTCCGCGAAATCCGGGTCGAGATGCGCATCGTCCGCGAGCTGGCGAAGACGGGCGATCTGCTGCTGCTCGCGCGCCGGATCGGCCGGCGGCAAGCCATGCTCGGCCTTGAGCAGGCCGACCGCCTTGGTGCAGCGGAAGCGCTCGGCCAGCATGTGGATGAGGGCGGCATCGATGTTGTCGATCGAAGCACGGTAGCCGGCCAGGATGGTGCGGGCGTCCGCCATGTCCTTTTCCTCGTTCATCGCGTCCTCACTTCTTCTTGCCGAGGCCAGGCAGGCCACCGCCGCCGAGACCGGGAAGCCCGGGAAGCTTCATGCCGCCGGGCAAGCCGGGCAGGCCACCGCCGCCGGGAAGGCCGCTGGGCAGGCCCTTCATGCCGGCGGCCTGCGCCTGCTTCTGCAAGGCTTCGAGCTGCTTGGGATCCATCTTGGAGAGGTCAGGCATGCCGCCCATGCCACCGGGCATCATGCCGCCGAGGCCCATCTTGGAGGCGAGCCCGCCCATCATGCCGCGCATCAGGCCGCCGCCTTTGCCCTTGCCGCCCATCGCCTTCATCATGTCGGCCATGCCGCGATGCATCTTCAAGAGCTTGTTGATCTCGGCCGCGTCGGTGCCGGAGCCGGCGGCGATGCGCTTCTTGCGCGAGTGCTTGAGAATGTCGGGGTTGGCGCGCTCGGCCTTGGTCATCGAGGAGATGATGGCGAGTTGGCGGCCGAACATCTTGTCGTCGAGACCGGCGGCGGCCATCTGGTCCTTCATCTTGCCCATGCCGGGCATCATGCCCATGATGCCGCCCATGCCGCCCATTTTCGACATCTGCTGAAGCTGCTGGGCGAGATCGTTCAGGTCGAACTTGCCCGACTGCATCTTTTTGGCCATCGCCGCCGCCTGCTCGGCATCGATGTTCTCGGCGGCTTTTTCGACAAGCGAAACGATGTCGCCCATGCCGAGAATGCGGTCGGCGATGCGCTTGGGATGAAATTCCTCCAGCCCGTCCATCTTCTCGCCGGTGCCGATCAGCTTGATCGGCTTGCCGGTGACGGCGCGCATCGAGAGCGCGGCGCCGCCACGGCCGTCGCCGTCCATGCGGGTCAGTACCAGCCCGGTGATGCCGACGCGCTCGTCGAAGCTCTTGGCGAGGTTGACGGCGTCCTGGCCGGTCAAGGAGTCGGCGACCAGCAGGATCTCGTGCGGGCCCGACACCTTCTTGATGTCGGCCATCTCGACCATCAGCGGCTCGTCGATATGGGTGCGGCCGGCAGTGTCGAGGATGACCACGTCGTGACCGCCGAGCCTGGCCGCTTGCACGGCGCGTTTGGCGATATCGACCGGGTTCTGGCCGGCCACGACAGGCAGCGTCGCCACCTTGACCTGCTCGCCGAGCTGGCGCAACTGCTCCTGCGCGGCGGGGCGCCGCGTGTCGAGCGAGGCCATCAGGACCTTCTTGTTCTGACGCTCGGTGAGCCGCTTGGCGATCTTGGCCGAGGTCGTCGTCTTGCCGGAACCCTGCAGGCCGACCATCATGACGACGACGGGCGCCGGTGCGTTGAGGTCGACGGCGACGCCTTCGGCGCCGAGCATGTCGACCAGCTCGTCATGCACGATCTTGACTACCATCTGGCCGGGCTTGATCGACTTCAGCACCGCCGCGCCGACCGCCTTCTCGCGCACCTTGTCGGTGAAGGAGCGCACCACTTCCAGCGCCACGTCGGCCTCGAGCAGCGCACGGCGCACCTCGCGGAGTGCCGCCGAGACATCCGCCTCCGACAGCGCGCCGCGGCCTGTCAGGCCGTTCAGGATGGAGCCAAGGCGCTCCTGAAGTGATTCAAACATTCTGTTTCCTTTTCCCTGGCAACCGGATGGTGCCCGAGAGGTAATGCGTTCGCGCCAAGTGTCCAAGTCTCGTGGCAAGCAAAAGCCAAAACCAAAAAGCACCCGGGGGCGCACAGCGCTGCCGGGTGTTGGCCTCCAGGATCTGTTTACAGCACTTGGCCTCAAAGAGGCTTCGGCGTCCTGGTCGGCTTGCTCGGAGGGATACTCGTCGCGGAATTCGGGGCTGTAGACAGGAAAACGGCCGCGGAGTCAAGACAAGGACCGTTCCGCCGGTCTCCCTGCGCAGCAATCAAGTCGCCTTCGTTGCGTCTGCAGGTTCGGCCGAGACGCTCAGCGGCGAGCGCGGATGCAAAAGCAGCAGTATCGTCAGCAGGCTGCAGGCGATGCCGATCGTGGCGATGAGGACCGCATCCGACGTCGCCCAGCCCGGCCCTTCGAGTGGTCTGGCGGTAAACAGGGCGAAGGAATTGTAGCTCTCCTGATGCGAGATCAGCAGGAAGCCGGTCAGATTGTTGCCGAGATGGGCGCCAAGGGCCGCGCCGAGGTTGCCGGTGGCATAGACGACAAGCGTCAGAAGCAGTGCAAAAGCGGCGATCGAGACCAGCACGCAGGCATTGATGGCGGCCGAGGCGCTCGCGCTCCAGTGCAGTGAGGTGAACAGCAGGCCCGGCAGCAGTGCCCAGACGAACGGGCTCCTGAACCGGTAGGCAAGACCGCGCAGCAGGTAGCCTCGGAACAGTACCTCTTCCGATGATGTCTGCAGAAAAGTGAGCGCGAGGATCGGGATCAGGAACAGCAGCCAGGACGACAGGGCGATCGAGCCGCGCGCGATCTCGGGCTGCATCAGGTAGAGCAGGACCTCGGACACGAGCGAAGTGACCAACACCGCGACCAGTCCCTTGACGAAACCCGAGCGCGAAATGCGACGGCTGTTGCCGAGGAGCGCCGACAGCTTCTCGCCATGCACCCAGCGCATGGCGATCCACAAGCCGATCCAGATGCCGGCGAAAGACGCGAGCGCGGTGAGAATGCCGATTGGCGACGCAAGGAAACCCTGCATGCCGCCGGCGGGCGCAGCCGCGCCTTGCGCTGTCCGCCAGGCGAAAAAGGCATAGGTGCCGCCCAGCAGCACGACCGCCGTCGACGCGGCCCAGAACAGGACGACGATCCCGGTCCCGAGAAGCAGGCGCGGCAGGGTCGTCTTTTCGTTGGCTGTGTTTCGATAGTGCTCGAAGACGGAAGGGTCCGATATCACGCTCTCTCGCAAGCTGGTGCTTCGCGTCGCATGATCTATGGGATCGGGCGGTTCTGCGCAATCATTCCTGTTGGGTACGCCCCGCCAGCCTTCGGCGCATTTGCGCCGCCCTCGCCTGCCTGCCGGCAGGCGAAAGGCATGCTCCGATGATTACCCCCGTGTCCTATCCGCCTCAACGCACCACATACACGATGCGCCGCGTCTGCGGGTCGATCAGCGCCGGCTGGCCGTTCACATAGACGTAGCGGTAATCGTAATCGGGGATCTCGCGCAGTTCGACACTCTCGGGCAATACGGCCCCGGTGACCACCTCGCCCTCAAGATAGACAGGGTCGACGCGATGCGTGTCGACATAGGTCCTGACTTCGGCGGGAGGCTGCGGGATGGCGTCCTCGACCGGCTCGCCGGCGATGATCGAGCCGGTGTAATCGGTGGAATAGCCCTCGGGCGGCGACACGACGGCGACGCTGGAGCCGAGCGGACGTCGCGTCAACACGACCCGGTTGCCGCCGAAATCAGCCGTCACATAGTCCGAATAGACCCAGCCCTGGCCACCGGCTTCGGCGATGGTGCACCATTTGCTGTTTTCGATGCAGCCATTGAGCGTCGCCGACTGGCCGGCGGCGAGCACGCCGATGACAGGATATTGCGGGCCCGGGCCAGCGCGGACGTTGAGATCGGTGATCGCGGAGACGGGGGTGTCGGCCATGGCGGCGCCCGAGAAGAGCGCGAGCATTCCGGCGACCGCGGGAAACAATACGGATTTCATGGTTTCTCTCCGTTTCATGGTCCCTCGGCAGCGAAAACGGGAGAGCGGCGCATGCGTTCCAGCTAAAATGTTGAAGCCAACTCACGATTTGTTCCCGTTTCTTGCGGCAGGCCGGTCAGAAGGTCGTGAACGAAGGCCAGTTTGCGCGCCGCGACATCCGAGATGACGAAGGGGTAGAGGTCGGGCAGACCCATGCAGCGATTGATGGAATTGGAGGCTTCCGACAGCACCAGCCAGCGCGACAGGATCTTTTCGAACGGTTCGGGAGCGGGTGTCGGTTCGGACGGCGCTGGTTGCAGCATGCCCCCGGTGTCGCCCTGGGGCAATTCGTTGGCTTCCACCGTCTCCAGCCGGCCGAGCGGGAAGTTCAGCGCATGGACCATTTCCAGCGTGTCGGTGATATGCAGGTGGTGGGCCCAGCTTTCGGCCCAATCCTCCCAGGGATGGGAGGTTGCATAGGGCGAGATGTGGCGTTGCTGCCAGTCGGGTGGGGCACCATTGGCATAGTGGTTCTTCAATGCCTGCTCGTAGCCGGTGCGCTCGTCGCCGAACAGCGCGCGGAAGGCGTCAAGCCTTTGCGGATCGTCGCGGATCAGCCGGTCCCAGTAGTAGTGGCCGAGCTCGTGGCGGAAATGGCCGAGCAAGGTGCGATAGTTCTCGCCCATCTCAACGCGCCGCCTTTCGCGCTCGGCGGAGTCGGCTTCGGCGACGTTGAGGGTGATCAGGCCATTGTCGTGGCCGGTCAGGATGCGCTCGCCGCCCGGGCCGCCGCCGATCGGATCGGCAAGAAAGTCGAAGGCAAGGCCGGCCTCGTCGGCGGGGTTCCGCTTGGGCGTCACCGGCAGTCCGAAAGCCAGCAGCGAATAGACCGCGCGCTTCTTCGCCGCCTCGACGCGTATCCAGCGGCGGCGGTTGCCGTCGACGGAGAGGTCCGGGATCAGCTGGTTGAGCGCGCAGGCGCGGCAGAAGGGCTGTCCCGGCTCGGCCATCCAGTTGCAGGCGCATTCGTCGGCGTTGGCGCATGGGGAGCCGCCGTCGGCACCGGACAGGGCAAAGCAGGCGCGCTGCGGATCATAGAGCACGGCACTGGAGCAGTTCAGGCACCGGGCGTTCTCGAAATAGAGACGATGGCCGCAATGAGGACAGTCGAAGAGTTTCATCTCGGTCTCGGACCAGGGAACAGGGGAAGGCGCGTCGTGCAAAACGCCGGCCGACAGACGTCGTTCCCGACTGTGACGTCATTGAGCAACATGGCGCAAGGATCGTCAGGCCATGGGTGGTTCTTGCCACAATATTTGCTTGATCGTAGGCAAATTCCCTTCCATTGGCCAGCTTGCGCGCGCGACAGTGACAAGTGCGCGTTTCACTGGCAAATTCCGGCCGGGACGTGATTCAGGCAACCAGGAGAGAACAACATGGCATTTCTTGCCAAAGGTAAGATGTTTGCAGCGGCCACTGTGGTGGCGATGCTTGCGCTGGCGACGGGCGCACAGGCGGCGGCCAGCTGTGGCAAGACCGGAGCCGGCTTCGATGCCTGGAAGCAGGACTTCGCAGCGGAGGCCAGGGCGGAGGGCGTGGGTTCGAGAGGACTGGCCGCCCTGGCCGGCGCGACCTACGCGACCAGGACCATTTCCGCGGACCGCGCCATCCACAAGGCTTTCAGCGGCTCGGTGGAAGCCTTCATGAAGCGCCGCGGCGGGGCGGCGATCATTTCCAGGGGCCGGGCGCTGAAGAAATCGAATGCGGCGCTGTTCGACAAGATCGAAAGGACCTACGGCGTCTCGCCGGGCGTGCTGCTTGCCATCTGGGGCATGGAGACGGGCTTCGGCGCCTCTATGGGCAACCAGAACACGGTGTCCGCCATTTTGACGCTTGCCTATGACTGCCGCCGTCCGGACTATTTTCAGCCGCATGCCATTGCGGCCCTGAAGCTGGTCGATCGCGGAACGTTGACCGCCTCGTCGGTCGGGGCCATGCATGGCGAGATCGGCCATACGCAGTTCCTGCCCGGAAATGTCCTGAAATATGGAGTGGGCAGCGGAAACCTGCGCGACAAGAGCACCGCGCTGGCTTCCACGGCCAACTTCCTCAAGGCGCATGGCTGGCAGGCCGGCGCGAGCGCTCAGGCGAATATGGGTGCAATTGCCGGCTGGAACTCGGCGAGTGTCTATCAACAGGCCATCGCCCGTATCGCCACCGCAATCGATGGCGAGTAATCGTTAGGGCAGTTCACCGTTTCACGGAGACGGCGAACCGCTCTATGTCTTTGTTTTTTGCGCGATTCCCAAGGGAAAGCGCTACGCGCTTTTCCCGGGAAAACCGTACACACTTTTCCTGGAATTGCTTTTCAGCAGAAAGCCCGGCCGCGTTGCCGGGTTTCCTGTTCGCTGACCGGTAGAGCGGTCAGTCCCGGCGGTTGCGCGCCGCCAAGGTCCGCAGCCTCAGCGCATTGAGGCGGATGAAGCCGGCGGCGTCCTTCTGGTCGTAGGCGCCGCGGTCGTCCTCGAAGGTCACCAGCGCGTCGGAATAGAGCGTCTTCTTCGACTTGCGGCCGGTAACGATGACATTGCCCTTGTAGAGCTTCAGACGCACCGTACCTTCGACATCCTCCTGGCTCTTGTCGATCATCGTCTGCAGCATCAGCCGCTCGGGCGCGAACCAGAAGCCGTTGTAGATGAGTTCGGCGTAGCGCGGCATGAACTCGTCCTTGAGGTGGGCAGCTCCCCTGTCGAGCGTGATCGATTCGATGGCTCGGTGGGCAGCGATAAGGATGGTGCCGCCGGGGGTCTCGTAGACGCCGCGCGACTTCATGCCGACGAAGCGGTTCTCGACGAGGTCGAGCCGGCCGATGCCGTTGTCGCGGCCGAGATCGTTGAGGGCGGCGAGCATGGTTGCCGGCGACAGCTTCTTGCCGTCGAGCGCGACCGGATCGCCCTTCAGGAACTCGATCTCGATCTCGGTGACCTTGTCCGGCGCGTCCATGGGCGAGACGGTGCGCTGATGGACGAATTCCGGCGGCTCGCTCCACGGGTCCTCAAGCACCTTGCCCTCGGAAGAGGAATGCAGGAGATTGGCGTCGACCGAGAACGGCGCGTCACCCTTCTTGTCCTTCGGCACCGGAATCTGGTGCTGCTCGGCGAAGTTGATGAGGTCGGTGCGCGACTTGAACGACCAGTCGCGCCAGGGCGCGATGACCTTGATATCGGGATTGAGCGCATAGGCCGAAAGCTCGAAGCGCACCTGGTCATTGCCCTTGCCGGTGGCGCCGTGGGCGATCGCGTCGGCGCCGGTCTCCTTTGCGATCTCGACGAGGTGTTTCGAGATCAGCGGCCGGGCGATCGAGGTGCCGAGCAGATAGGTGCCTTCGTAGACGGCGTTGGCGCGGAACATCGGGAAGACGAAGTCGGCAACGAATTCCTCGCGCACGTCGACGATGCGGATGTCCTTGATGCCCATCATCTCGGCCTTGCGGCGCGCCGGCTCCAATTCGCCGCCCTGGCCGAGGTCGGCGGTGAAGGTGACGACCTCGGCGCCGAGCTCGGTCTGCAGCCATTTCAGGATGATTGATGTGTCGAGGCCGCCGGAATAGGCGAGCACGACTTTCTTGACGTCTTTTGTTTTCGACATTTGCTGTTTCCGCGACAAGAGTTCTCGGCCGGCGAGGTATCACGCCGTTTCCGGTCACCGCAAGGGATGAACGGGGCAAGGCGCGGAGAAACAGGCATACGGGACAGCTGGATCATCCTTTCCGTCGCACAGCCGCTGGCAACGGCAGGCCCCGTTCATTATAGCTGCGTATCGAAAGTCAACGGGCCTACCATGTCCTTCATTCCCGACACCGCAACGCTGATCCAGTTCGCCATCGCCACGGTCATCCTGGCGATCACGCCGGGGCCGGACATGACGCTGTTCGTCTCGCGCACGCTGAGCCAGGGCCGCGCCGCAGGCTTCGCCTCGATGGCGGGGGCGCTGTGCGGCACGCTGATCCACACCACGCTGGTGGTGGTCGGCGTCTCGGCGCTGATCGTCGCCTCGCCGATGGCCTTCTTCGTGCTGAAGATCTTCGGCGCCGGCTATCTCGTCTTCCTGGCCTGGCAGGCGATCACCAAGGGTTCGGCCTTCTCGCCGGAGAAGAAGACGGGCCCGCAAATCTCGCTGTTCCGGAGCTGGATGGTGGGGCTGGGCGTCAACCTGCTCAACCCGAAGATCATCCTGTTCTTCATGACCTTCCTGCCGCAATTCGTCTCGGCGCATGATCCGCACGCGCCGGGAAAGCTGTTCTTCCTCGGCGCCATGTTCGTCGTGCTGTCGACCCCGGTGACGACACCGATGGTGCTAGCGGCGGAGAAATTCTCGGCGGCGATGAAGGCCAGCCCGCGCGTGACGCGGGTGGTCGACTATCTCTTCGCCGGCGTGTTTTCCGCGTTCGCGCTCAAAATCCTGACTGCCCAGGCGAAGTAGGATTTTGCTGTTCGCTGCTGATCTCTTCCGAACCGGAGGTCGGCAAAGCTCCCTGCTTACGCGGGCGCTCGGTTCGAGGTCAGGGTTCGGCTTTCCACCAGCTTCCGGCCCAGCGCCCGGCGCTGAGCCAATAGAAGATGCCCCCGACCATGCCGCCGCCGATGACGGCGGCCATGGCGCGCGGCTCGGTGACGGCGAATGGCGTATCGCCCATCTGGTCGGCGAAGCCGAGGAAGACGGCGGCGACGATCGCACCGGCCAGCGCATAGAACAGCCAATCGCGCCGGCCGAGAATCTCGGCGATCAGAATCACGAGGGCCGCCGGCATGAAGGCGAAATAGGCGGCAAACAGCGCGACGAAGGGGATCGAGAAATAGAGCGAGGCGGTCGCCGCCGGCTCCGCATGCGCCGGCGTGTAGCCGAGGGAGGCCAGGAACAGGACATTGAGGAACGCGCTGGCCGCCAGCGCGGCGACGGCATAGCCGAACAGGATGACGGCAAGGCGCACGATATAGGCGACGAGACGGGTCATTGCTGATCCCGGCGTAAGGGATGGCCGGACTTGCGCCCGGCCAGAAACCAGTAGACCGAACCGGCGGCAATGCCGGCGGTGGCCAGGAACCCGAGAAAGCCCGGGTTGAAAACAAACCCTCCGGCCGAGCCCGGGACAAGAACCCCGAATGCGATGGACGTGATCGCGCCCGTGGCCGCGAAGTAGAACCACCCCCGAAGCGACAAGCGTTCGGCCATGAAGATCGCGGGGCCGACGATCAACAGCGCGCAGACCGCCACTGTCACTACCGCGAGCGGGAAGGAAACCAGCCAGTCGAACGCGAAAACGATGGACCAGTTGCCATATTCGAGCCCTTCCAGAAGAGCGATCAGCAGCACAGGCACGAGGATCGAGGTCAGCACGGCGGCGATATAGCCGACTGCTATGGTGACGAAGCGCTTGAGCCCGGCGACGAGACGCCTCACGCCTCGCCGTGCCCCGCGATCATCATGGCTTCCAGCGCCAGCCGGTCGACTTTGCGCATGCGCTCCGATTCCGACTTGAGCTGGCCGCAGGCGGCAAGGATATCGCGGCCGCGCGGCGTGCGGATCGGCGACGCATAGCCGGCGTTATTTATGTAGTCGGCGAATTTCTCGATCGTCTCCCAGTCCGAGCACTGGTAGTTGGTGCCGGGCCAGGGGTTGAACGGGATCAGGTTGATCTTGGCCGGAATGCCCCTGAGCAGCTTGACCAGCGCCTTGGCATCGTCGAGGGAATCGTTGACGTCCTTCAGCATCACATATTCGAAGGTGATGCGCCTGGCGTTCGACAGGCCGGGATAGGCGCGGCAGGCGGCGATCAGCTCCTTGAGCGGATATTTCTTGTTGATCGGCACCAGAAGGTCGCGCAGATCGTCATTGGTGGCGTGCAGCGAGATGGCGAGCATGACGCCGATCTCCTCGCCGGTGCGGAAAATCTCCGGCACCACGCCTGAGGTCGACAGGGTAATGCGGCGCTTCGACAGCGAAAGGCCGTCGCCGTCGGAAGCAATCAGCAGCGCCTTCTTGACCGCCTCGAAATTGTAGAGCGGCTCGCCCATACCCATCATGACGATGTTGGACACTTTGCGGCCCTCGGCCGGCACGATGGCGCCGTCGGGCGTGTCGCGGTCGGGGAAATCGCCGAGCCGGTCGCGCGCGGTGAGCAACTGGGCGAGGATTTCCTCGGCAGTCAGGTTGCGCACCAGCTTCTGCGTGCCCGTGTGGCAGAAGGAGCAGGTCAGCGTGCAGCCGACCTGCGAGGAGATGCAGAGCGTGCCGCGGCCTTCCTCGGGGATGTAGACGGTCTCGATCTCGACCGGGCGGCCGGCGCCGCGCGGCGGGAAGCGGAACAGCCATTTGCGCGTGCCGTCGGCGGAGACCTGCTCCTCGACGATCTCGGGCCGCGCCACGGTGAAATGCTTGTCGAGTTCGGCGCGAAGATCCTTGGAGATGTTGAACATGCCGGCGAAATCGGAGACGCCGCGCACATACATCCAGTGCCAGAGCTGCTGTGCACGCATTTTTGCCTGGCGCTCCGGCACGATGCCGGACGCGACGAGCGCCTCGCCCAGTTCGGCGCGCGTCAGGCCGATCAGCGACGGCTTTTCCGGCTGTATCGCGCGGGCGCGCAACGCGTCGCGGGCGCCTTCGGCGGTGAGGTCGAATGAAAGGGTCATGGTTGCACTGATATAAGCGGTTTGCTGCCGATTTCATCCATCGGCCGGATATGAAGCGCGGCCCATAGCACAGCTTGGCGGCGGAGTCATGCGATGGCGAGGCGATCCGTGTGCCGACCGATTGACAGATGCGCCGGCCGGTCAGACCTGCGGTCCGTGCTTTTCGCCCGAAAACGGATCACTTGATCGTGTTGAAGTAACGGTTCTCACCGCGTGTTCGAACCCTGAATGGGGCAACCATGCCCTGACAAATGGGAGTACGCACGATGAACTCTATCAAGCTCGCCGTCATTGCCGGCTTCGTCGGCCTTTCAGCCTCGCAGGCATTTGCCGAAGACGCGATGGGCACAATGACCATGATGAAGGCAGGGCAAGTCACGGCAATCATGCCGGACGGGCATATGGGCACCATGACGCCGGACGCGAAAATGAGTGCCGAGATGATGAAGATGGCAAAGCCGATCAAGCACTGCATGATGATGATGACCGACGCCAAGGGCAAAGCCTTCATGATCGACACGTCGACCAAGAAGGCTCAGGCGGAATGCGAAAAAATGGCCATGTGAGGCCTGCCGTCGATCGATATTCCCGCCGGCTCGAAGGTCGGCGGGAGCCCATCCGAGCCTTGTTCCCGCAGACCACTCAGCACACGCAGGTCGAGATATCCACCTGTCGGTGTTGAGGGTGTCTCATGATCAATGCGGAGACGACGATCATTGCGCCGAACCGGCATAACTCATGGTTCCTTGTTCATGGTGCCAAACCGCAGCCATGGACTTTTGCTCCACGTCCGTCTTCCATTTCACGTTTGATGCGAACGCTTGATCGAGGCCATGCCTGTGTTAGGGCTGGGGCTCCGTCGAGAGGACACACATGAACGGTACAGTGCGAAAATACCCCTTGCTGCGGCGTTCGCGCGCGATGTGGGGCTCTCGCCGGGTGTGGCAGCCGCGGCTGGTGTTCTGGGCCGGCGCGATCTGCATCGGCGTGATCAGCGTGCTGTTCGCGGTGCTCGCCGACAAGGCGCAGGCGCTGTTCCATGCCATGACCGGCGATGACGGCGGCTGGCGTTTCTATCTGCCGCTGGCGATCACGCCGCTCGGCTTCGTGCTGTGTGCCTGGCTGGCGCAAGCCTTCTTCCCGGGCTCGCAAGGCAGCGGCATTCCGCAGGCGATCGCGGCGCGGCATCTGCGCGACGACGACGACCGTGGCCACATCCTGTCGCTGAAGCTGGTCGCGGGCAAGATCGCGCTCACCCTGGTCGGCCTGTTCTGCGGCGCTTCGATCGGCCGTGAGGGACCGACCGTGCAGGTCGGCGCGTCGTTGATGCTGCAGGCGGCACGCTGGGGCGGCATGGCGCAGGCGCGCGGCCTGATCCTGGCCGGCTCGGCCGCCGGCATCGCGGCCGCCTTCAACACGCCGCTGGCCGGCATCGTCTTCGCCATCGAGGAAATGGGCCGCACCTACGAAGCGCGGACCAACGGGCTGGTGCTGACGGCGGTGATCCTGGCCGGCATCGCCTCGCTCGGCCTGCTTGGCAACTACACCTATTTCGGTGTCTCGAAGGAGACGATCTCGTTTGCCGCCGAGTGGCCGCTTGTGATTGCCTGCGGCGTCATCGGCGGCGGCCTCGGCGCGCTGTTCTCGCTCCTGGCGCTGAAGGCGACGCGCCGGATCCGGCGCTGGAACACGGGGCAGCCCTTGCGGCGCGTCCTGCTGGTCGCCGCCATCTGTGGGCTCGGCGTCGCGGCGATCGGCATCGCCTCGGGCGGCCTGACCTTCGGCACCGGCTACGCGCAGGCGCGCGGCGCCGTTGAAGGCACGCCGCTGCCCTGGTTCTTCTTCGCCGAGAAGTTCCTTGCCGGGCTGCTGTCGATGGTCTCGGGCATTCCGGGCGGCATCTTTGCGCCTTCGCTTTCGGTCGGCGCCGGCATCGGCAGCTCGCTCGGCCTCGTCTTCGGCGCCAGCACGGGTGCGGCCGCGTTGCTCGGCATGGCCGGTTATTTCGCCGGCGTCGTGCAGGCGCCGATGACGGCCTTCGTCATCATCCTGGAGATGACCGGCAATCACGACAATGTCATCGCGCTGATGCTGGCCTCGATGCTGGGCTACGGCACGGCGCGCATGATCTCGCGCGAGCCGCTCTATCATGCGCTGTCGCGCGTCTTCATCGCGGAAGCGATCCGCCGGCGCAGGGCGGAGGCGGCGCCGGAACCAGGTCCGGCGTGAAAAACAAAGGCCGGACCCAGCGGTCCGGCCTCTCTGTTCAAAGCGAAATTTCGACTATTTGCAGTTGGCGATCGACGACAGCGCCGCCGAGATGCCTTTCAGCGAGAAGACGTAGGAGGTGGTGTTGCCGCGGCCGGACTTGGCCTGCACCTTCATGTCGGTGCCGGATTTCATGGCGGCGATCAGCACCGGCTCCTCGGCGGCGTTCTCGACCCAGGCCGACTTGCCGCGCGTGAACATCGAAAACGTCTTCTTGTCGATTGTGACGGTGGCCTTGGAGTTTTCCTGGAAAGTGTAGCCGGCGATGAATTGCGGCTCGTAGGATACCTGCTGGCCGGGCCGCTGGCTGACGAAGAAGAACATGTCGCCATGGTCGAGCGTCGGCGGCTGCTTGTCGGTCGGCACGGTGAGGACATAGCAGACCTTGCCGCCCGATGCCTGGTAGCTGTAGGTGCCCCAGGCATTGTGCTGGCCGATCTTGGTCGCCTGCTGCGCCATCGCCGGCGCTGCGAAGGCCACCAGGACCAGGCTCGAAACTGTAGCAATCAATCCGCGCATCGTTTTTCCCGTATTCCAAATGGTGCGGAGGCGGGCCGCGTGGCGTCCTGCCGTCGCTTCATTTTGATTTAATCTGGGTTACCAAACGGTGAATTACCTCTGAGAAAAGGACGCTCACCCCAGGAAACCGCCGCCGTCTTCGCGCCGCCGCCTTTCAAGCGGCTGGCGCGATGTCCCTTCGGCGACTTGGAGGGCATGAAAGCGGCAAGAGTTTGACTTTTCCACAAGCCCCCTGAACGCTGGTGTCCAGCGCGCGCGAAGGCCGGTTCCAGGGCTCAGCCCTTGTCCGATATGGCGTCCTTGGCGGCCTGCCGGTGCGCCGGCGTGATATGGGCGCTGACGGCGGTGATCGCGGCGGTGAGCACGGCGATATCGTCGGTGAAGCCGAGGCCGAGGATGAAGTCGGGGACCATATCCACCGGCAGGACGAAATAACCGAGTGCCGCCACCAGGATGCCTTTTGCGCGCAGCGGCGTGTTCTTGTCCATGGCGCAGTAATAGGCCGCGACGACATCTTCCATGAACGGGATCTGCCGCGCGGCCTTCTTGGCCGTGCGCCAGAATTTCTCGCGCACCTCGCCCTCACCGCCCAGCCTGTCGCCAAAGCCGAAGAAATCAAAACCGGATTTTTGCGCCATCAATTTCTCCTTGCGGGCTCATGCGCTTGCCTGCGCATGGCCGCGGGGCAAAATGTGGTGAAACCCGACGCTTGCTGCAAGAGCTTGGGAGATCGCTGGCCTGAAAATCGGATCAATCTTTACCGTGCTGTCCTGCGGATCAGGTGATGTCGGCCTAGCGGACACTCCACTGGCAGTCGTCCTCCCTTGGAGTTCGGCGGCAAACGCACCTCCCGTCGTCATTCTAGGGCGAAGCAAGGAGCGAAGCGACACGGCGCAGACCTTAGAATCCATGCCGCGACTCAAGAGCGACGCAGCGGTGCTGAATTCTGCTCGACTGCACCCCTTGGTCAACGTCGCGGCATGGATCCTCGGGTCTGCGCGTCCGCTTCGCTCCCGCTCCGCCCGTGGCTGACGAAGCCGGGGTTGCCGCACCTATGAATTACCCTAGCCAACAAAGCGGTCCATTTTCTTCGCCAACTCGATGTCAAGCGCCGTGACTCCGCCGGCATCGTGCGTGTTCAGCGTCACGTCGACGGTTTTGTAGACATTCGACCAGTCGGGATGATGGTCCATCTTCTTGGCCGCAAGCGCGACGCGGGTCATGAAGGCGAAGGCTTCGGAGAAATTCCTGAAGGTGAACGTCCGTTTGATGGAAGCGCCATCCGCAGCCAGCGACCAGCCTTCGAGGTCTGTCAGCGCCGCGACGATGGCTTCCTTGCCAAGTTTCTCTCTCGTCATGTCCGGTTCCTGTGCTATTTCGAAGATGACTTTCACCATAGCGCCGGATCGATGAGCACGAAGCCCATAAAATCCATTCTGTTCGTCTGCCTGGGCAACATCTGCCGCTCGCCGCTGGCGGAAGGCGTGCTTCGTTCCGTGCTGACGGAACGTGGACTGGGCCGGGACATAGTGCTCGATTCGGCCGCAACCAGCGACTGGGAGGCGGGCTCCGCCCCTGATCGGCGTTCGATCGCCATCGCGTCGCGCCACGGCATCGACATATCGGAACTGCGGGCACGCAAGATCGCGCCCGAGGATTTCTCGCGTTTCGACCTGATCTTCGGCATGGACAGGTCGAACGTCGCCGACCTGAAGACGCTGGCGCCCGCCGGCGTGCGCGACCGCATCCACCTGTTCCTGGAATTTGCGCAGGGAAAGGCGCGCGACGTGCCGGATCCCTATCACGACGGCGAGGAAGCCTTCGCCGAGGTCTACCGCATGATCCGCGAAGCGTCGGAGGCGCTGGCGACGCGGCTTGCCGCGCGCGTATCGGCGCCCGACAGCGGCCAGGCTTCCTCGACGATGTAGGGGCCGCCGCCGACCGAATCGCGCGACGACATCAAGACGAACCGGCTGATGCGGAACGGCAATGTCGAAAAATTGCCGCGCGCCGAAAGATATTGGGCGACGTCCAGCGGGCTCGAATTGCGCAGGCGGGCCAGTGTGACATGCGGCATGAACTTGCGCGGATCGGCCGGAATGCCGAGCCGCTGGCAGATGCGCTCGATTTCAGCCTGAAGCGCCGAGAGATCCGGCGAGGCAGAGACCCCGGCCCATACGGCATGCGGTTTCTTCTGGCCGAAAGCGCCGACGCCCGACAGCGTCAGCGGGAAGGAGGGGCGGTGGACGCGGTCGAGCGCGTTGGCGATCTCGTCGGCGACATGGCCTTCGACATCGCCGACGAAGCGCAGCGTCAGATGATAGTTCTCGACGTCGATCCAGCGGGCCCCGGGCAGGCCGCCCCTGAGCAGGGACAGCGAAAGGGCGGCGTCACGCGGAATTTCGAGGGCGGTGAAAAGACGCGGCATGAAGAGCCTCCCTTCCTCGAATCGAACTGTGCCCCCAGCGAATCATCGATAATCAAACGGGGCAAGAGGTTTGTTGGTCACAGGTCTCGTCAAAAAGATTTCCCCAACGGAAAGGGCCTATCCCGTCTCACGATCCTCCCGGCACCGCCGCGATGGCCTTCTCGACCGCAGGCAGGATGCGCTCGACCATCTGGGCGACCCCCTTGGCGTTCGGATGCAAGCCATCCTCAAGCTGCAGGGCGGACCGGCCGGCTACGCCGTCGAGAAAGAACGGGTACAAGGTAACGCCGTATTTTGCGGCCAGTTCCGGAAAGATGGCGTCGAAGGCGTTCTGATAATCGGCGCCGAGATTGGGCGCTGCGCGCATGCCGGCCAGCAGAACGGCGATCTTGCGCTGTTTCAGCTTGGCCAGCATCGTATCCAGGTTCTTGCGGGTGATGTCGGGGGAAACGCCGCGCAGCATGTCGTTGGCGCCGAGTTCGAGGATGACAAGCTGTGTGTCGTCCGGCACCGACCAGTCGAGCCGCGCCAGCCCGCCGCTGGAGGTGTCGCCGGAAACGCCGGCATTGGCGACGGTCACATCCCTGCCCCTGGCGCGCAGCGCCGCCTGCAGCCTGTCGGTAAAACCTTCGTCGGGTCCGAGGCCGAAGCCGGCCATCAGGCTGTCGCCGAAACCGACGATCTTGAAAGGCTCGGCGCGTGCCGACGAAATGGCGCCGCAAATGGCGAGGAAAACGATCAGGCCTGCGGCAATTCTGCGTTGGAAAGACATGCGGCAGGTCCCATATGACAGAGAATTCTTCCGGCGACGGCCCGGCAGGCGAAGCCCTCATCTCCATATAGGACGCTTTCATTTTGACAGAAGCCGTCATCGAGCTGAAAGACGTATCGCTGACATTGGGCGAAGGCGCCTCGTCCGTCCATGTGCTGAAGGGCGTCAGCCTCGATGTGGCGCGCGGCGAGGCGACCGGCATCGTCGGGCCGTCGGGGTCGGGCAAGTCGACGCTGCTCATGGTTCTCGCCGGTCTGGAAAGGGTCGATTCGGGCACGGTACGAATCGCCGGCGAGCTGCTCAACGGCAAGAGCGAGGATCAGATCGCATCGTTTCGGGGGCGAAACATCGGCATCGTGTTCCAGTCCTTCCATCTCATCCCCAATATGACGGCGCTCGAAAATGTCGCCGTGCCGCTGGAGCTGGCCGGCCATGCCGATCCGTTCTCGGTGGCGGAACGCGAGCTGGCGGCCGTCGGTCTGAGTGACCGCGTCACGCACTATCCTGGGGAACTTTCGGGCGGCGAGCAGCAGCGCGTGGCGATCGCCCGGGCGCTGGCGCCGTCGCCGCGCATCCTCATCGCCGACGAGCCGACCGGCAATCTCGACCAGGCAACCGGCAAGCAGGTCGCCGACCTTTTGTTCGCCAAGGCGGCCGAGCGCGGCATGACGCTGGTGCTGGTCACGCATGATCAGGCGCTCGCGGCGCGCTGTTCGCGCCAGGTCTCCATGCGCTCCGGCAGGATCGAGGCACCGGCGCCGACCAAGGCCATCGCCTGATGTCACCGGCGCGGACGTTGAAGCTCGCCGTCCGCTTCTCCTTGCGCGAGATGCGCGGCGGCCTGTCCGGTTTTCTGATCTTTCTTGCCTGCATCGCGCTCGGCGTCGCGGCGATCGGCGGCGTGAATTCCGTGGCCCGCTCGATCAGTGGCGGCGTCGCCAACCAGGGCCAGACGCTGCTTGGCGGCGATCTGCGCTTCCAGCTTAACCAGCGCGACGCAAGCGAAGCCGAACGCGGCTTCCTCGATGGGCTGGGCACGGTGTCGAGAACCGCCAGCATGCGTTCGATGGCGCGGCTTGCCGACGGCTCCGATCAGGCGCTGGTCGAGGCCAAGGCCGTCGACGAGGCCTATCCGCTTTACGGTGCGCTGGAAACCGAGCCGGCGCTGACGAAGCAGGAACTGTTTGGCGAACAGTTCGGTGTTTTCGGCGCGGCCGCGCCCGACCTGCTGTTCGAGCGGCTGCATGTGAAGCTCGGCGATCGGCTGAAGCTCGGAACCGCCACCTTCGAACTGCGCGCCAGGCTGGTCACCGAGCCCGATGCCGTGTCCGAAGGTTTCGGTTTCGCGCCGCGCCTGATGATCTCGACCGAGGGCCTGGTCGCGACAGGGCTGGTTCAGCCGGGCAGCCTCGTCGAGAATTCCTACAAGATCCGGCTGGCCGCCGACGCCGACGAGGCGCGGCTCAAGGCCATCCAGGACAAGGCTGCCAAGGATTTCCCGGAGTCCGGCTGGTCGATCCGCACGCGCAGCAATGCGGCCCCGGCGCTCTCTTCCAACATCGAACGCTTTTCGCAATTCCTGACCCTGGTCGGGCTGACGGCGCTGGTGGTAGGCGGCGTCGGCGTCGCCAACGCGGTGCGCGCCTATCTCGACGGCAAGCGCGGCGTCATCGCCACCTTCAAGAGCCTGGGCGCATCGGGCGGCTTCGTCTTTGCCGTTTACCTCGTGCAGATCCTGATGATCGCGGCCCTCGGCATCGCCGCAGGTCTGGTGCTCGGCGCACTGATGCCCTTTGCCGCGAGCGCCGCGCTTCAGTCGGTCGTTCCGGTGCCGGCGCAAGGCGGCTTTTATCCCGGCGCTCTCGGCATGGCAGCGCTGTTCGGGCTGCTGGTGACGCTGGCCTTCGCGCTGCTGCCACTCGGTCGCGCCCGCGATGTGCCGGCGACCGCGCTGTTCCGCGAGATGGGACTGGAGGGCCGCGGTTTTCCACGCCCTGTCTATGTCGTTTCGGCGCTCGGCATCGCAGTGCTTCTTGCAGCGCTCGCCATCCTGTTTTCGGGCGACCAGCGCATCGCTTCGATTTTCGTCGGAGCCACCATCTTCGCCTTTCTGGTGCTGCGTCTGGTCGGCGCGCTGGTGCAATGGGCGGCAAGGAAGAGTCCGCGCGTGCGCTTCGTGGCGCTCAGGCTCGCCGTCGGCAACATCCATCGGCCGGGCGCGCTGACGCCGTCGGTGGTGCTGTCGCTGGGGCTTGGGCTGACGCTGCTGGTGACGCTGGCGCTGATCGACGGCAATCTGCGGCGGCAGATCTCCGGCAGCCTGCCGGAGCGGGCGCCGAACTTCTTCTTCGTCGATATCCAGAGCAGCGATGTCGACGGCTTCTCCAGTCTGATCAGCAAGGAGGCCCCGCAGGGGACGCTTGCCAAGGTGCCAATGCTGCGCGGCCGGGTGATGGCGCTGAACGGCGTTGCCGTCGACAAGGTCAAGGTACCGGCGGAGGGCGCTTGGGTGCTGCGCGGCGATCGCGGCCTGACCTATGAGGCCAAGCAGCCGGACAACGCGACGCTGACCGAGGGCAGCTGGTGGCCGGCCGATTATACCGGCGAGCCGCTCGTCTCGTTTTCCGACAAGGAAGGCAAGGAAATCGGGCTGAAGCTCGGCGATACCGTCACCGTCAACGTGCTCGGCCGCAATGTCACGGCCAGGATCGCCAATTTCCGCCAGGTCGAATGGGAGACGATGGGCATCAACTTCGTCATGGTGTTCTCGCCCAACACATTTGCCGGCGCGCCGCATGGCTGGGTGGCGACGCTGACCGAAAAGAGCGCCACCGCGGCTGATGACGCCCGCATCCTCAATGCCGTCACCCGCGCCTTCCCGGCAGTCACTACGGTCCGCGTCAAGGACGCGCTCGACATCGTCAACCGTCTGGTCGGACAGCTCGGCGCGGCGATCAGGGCGGCGGCCGGCGTGGCACTGATCGCGTCGGTGCTTGTGCTGGCCGGCGCGCTCGCCGCCGGCAACCGGGCGCGCATCCATGACGCGGTGGTGCTGAAGACGCTCGGTGCGACGCGGCTGACGCTGATATCGGCCTTCTCGCTCGAATACATGCTGATCGGCCTCGCCACGGCGGTCTTCGCGCTCGCCGCCGGCAGTGCCGCCGCATGGTTCGTCGTCGCCCGCATCATGACATTGCCGTCGCATTTCATGCCGGAAGTGGCGGTGGCGACCATTCTCTTTGCGCTGGTCATCACCGTCGGCATCGGTCTCGCCGGCACCTGGCGGGTGCTCGGCCACAAGGCAGCGCCCGTGCTGCGAAACCTCTGAGTCCGCATCGGTTCCACCCCGCCGACGGCCGGCATTTGGTTAAATCGACGTAATGTTTCGCGGCCAAAGGGCTGGAAAACCGCGCCATGCGTGCCTCACGAAGCATTACACCCGGTTACGGTCTTGTTCTTGACGCGAATAACCATCATATTTCGCCGCAGGCATGCTGGAGTCCCGCCAGCGGCGCCTGGGTCCGGGTGGACCCGACACCGGACGGGGCAGAAGCAATAGAGGACCACAATGGCTGAACCCATTCGCAACTATCAGACGCGCGCCGTGCCCGGCGCCGCCGTCGACATCGATCAGGGCCTGCGCGCCTATATGATCAAGGTCTACAATTTGATGGGGCTTGGTCTCCTCATCACTGGTCTTGCCGCCGTCGGCACGATCATGCTGGCCACAACCACCGATCCGGCCTCGGCTGTCGCGACGCTGCCGAGCGGCGAGATGCTGACCTCGTTCGGCTACGCGATCTTCGGCTCGCCGCTGCGCTGGCTGGTGATGCTGGCCCCGCTGGCCGCCGTTCTGTTCCTGTCGTTCCGCGTCCAGTCGATGAGCGTGTCGGCGGCGCAGACGACGTTCTGGGTCTATGCGGGCCTGGTCGGCCTGTCGCTGTCGTCGATCTTCCTGGTCTACACCACCGCCAGCATCTCGCAGACCTTCTTCGCCACCGCCGCGGCCTTCGGCGCGCTGTCGCTGTTCGGTTACACGACCAAGCGCGACCTGACGGCGATGGGCTCGTTCCTGATCATGGGCGTGTTCGGCATCATCATCGCGATGGTGATCAACATCTTCCTGCAGTCGTCGGCGCTGTCCTTCGCCGTCTCGGCGATCGGCGTGCTGGTCTTCGCCGGCCTCACCGCCTACGACACGCAGAAGATCAAGGAGATGTATTTCGAGGGCGACGCCTCCGACGTCGCTGGCCGCAAGGCCATCATGGGCGCGCTGACGCTCTATCTCGACTTCATCAACCTGTTCATGTTCCTGCTCCAGTTCATGGGCGACCGCCGCTAAGGGCTGGTCCGCGTCATGGTCTGACTGGACCATCGGGTTTGGAAGGGGCGGCCCAACGGCCGCCCTTTTCCTTTGCGCCGACCTTTGCTGTTATTGCAGGCAGACAAGAGGCCTGCATAAAGAATGAGCACTATCGTTATACGGGCCGCACGCGCGGCCGACCTCGACACCATTACGCAAATCTATGCCGACGCTGTGACCCGCGGCACGGCGAGCTACGAGCTGGAGCCGCCAGGTCGCGCCGAAATGGGCACGCGATTCGACACGCTCCAGGCCGGCGGCTTCCCTTACCTTGTGGCGGAAAAGGATGGCGCCGTGCTCGGCTATGCCTATGCCGGTCCCTTCCGGCCGCGCCCGGCCTATCGCTTTGTCGTCGAGGACTCCGTCTATGTCGCGCCTGATGCCAAGGGCCAGGGTGTCGGCCTCAAACTGATGCAAAGCCTGATCGCGGCCGCCGAGGCTGCGGGCTTTCGCCAGATCGTCGCGGTGATCGGCGATGGCCATCCCGACAGCGCTTCCGTCAAGCTGCACGAAAAGCTCGGCTTTCGTCATTCCGGCCGCCTCGAAGGCTCCGGCTACAAGCACGGCCGCTGGCTGGACACGGTGTTCATGCAACTGGCGCTGAACGGCGGGGCATCCGCCCCGCCAGATCCGGAATCATTGCCGGAACGGAAATTCCACCAAGAAAAACAAGGGCTTAGATGAGCGCCAAGGCTGAGGTCAACCGAGCAATTGCGCCGCGGTTCAGGCCTCGACCAGCTTCAGCTTGCTGTCGAAGACGCCGAGCACGCGGCCAAGCTCCTGCCCGCGCTTGAGGATACGGCCGCCCGCGGCGATGACGGCGAAGGCGCCTTGCTTGCGTGCCAGCTTCGGGTCCTTGACGATTTGGAACAGCGGCACCTCGCTGGCCCGGCGGAACACCGAAAACACGGCCCTGTCGGTGAGATGATCGATAGCGTAGTCGCGCCATTCATTGGCGGCGACCATGCGCCCGTAGAGTTTCAGGATCTGGTCCAGTTCGCGCCGCTCGAAGCGCACCGGCTGGTCGAGGCGCGCGCCGCGTGCCTCGTGGAGCGGGATCAGTATCGCGGATGCGTCGCCATCCTCCGTCCCGCCGCCGTGATCGGTCATGCCTCGATCCTTCAAAAATGAATCTTTGCCAACCAAAGTTGGCGCTTTCGCTATCGAATTGCAAGTGCCGGCGAAGCGGTGCGGACCCGCGCCATTTCCGTCGCGTCCAGTCACGTTTGCAAACGACATGTTGGAATTGGTGATGCTCCGCCACATTCTGGCCATTTTTTATCCGCGCTCATGCCCCAATGTCCGACGAATTTACCGGCGTTGCCTGAGACGGTTCGGTCCGGCACCGGCTCGTAAACCCCAAGCCCCCCGCCCACGGGTCTGCGTCGGATCGAACCAACCTCGGTTTTTCCTCGGAAAGACCGGGTGCGACGATCCCAAAACCTAAATGACCGACGTCAGAAGCAAGCTGACGTCGGTTTTTTCATGCCTGGATCGCCGCTAAGGTGGATTTCCCGCCATATGGACGGTTTCAGCCCGATCCGGTGCGACCGGCAGGATCGATGCGGCCGAAGTCTTGGCATGCCGTCCGCGCTTGCCAACGCCATCGCCACTTAATAAGGTGTTAAGTGAAACGGGAGCGGCAATGCCACGCGTATCGGACTCCACGGCGAAAGAGGTGAATGGCACGGTCGCGGCCACCCCTGAGGCCGGCGGCGTCGGTCCCCGCATCAAGGCGCTGCGCATGGCAAGGCGCGTCTCGCTGCGCCGGTTGGCCGATATGACCGGCACGACGGCGAGCTTCATCAGCCAGCTCGAGCGCAATCTGTGCGGCGCCAACACAGGCACGCTGCTCAGGATCGCCGCCGCTCTCGATCTCGGCATCAACGACCTGTTCGAGGGCAGCAGCCGTCCGTTGCACAAGGTGCTGAGGCGCGAGGAACGGCCTGTCGTTCCCGTCGGCGTGCGAGGCCGCAAGATGCTTTTGTCGCGGCGGCCGATCCATCAGTTCGAGGTTTATGCGGGGCATTTCGAGGTCGGCGGCTCGACCGGCGACGACGCCTATGTGCATGGCGGCGAGCATGAGATGTTCATGGTGCTCAAGGGAACCGTCGAACTGACGCTTGCCGACGAGCGCCATCTGATGCGCGAAGGCGACAGCGTCGAATATGCGACTTCGGTGCCGCACCGCACGGTCAATGTCGGCGACACACCGGCGGAGGTGCTCTGGATCATCGCGCCGCCGACCGCCGGCGCGCTGGAACTCGATCAGTACAGGCCCGGAAACCGCTCGCATCCGGGTGAATGAGAACAAATGCGAGCTCTGGAATGGGAGAGTTGAACATGAGAGTGAAATTTGCACATGCGGCGTGCCTGGGCGTGCTTCTGGCGGCGACGGCCGCGCTCGCGCAATCGAAGCCGGTTGCCGGAGAGGTGGCCGAAGGCTCGCTGAAGGGCAAGACCCTGACTTTCGTGTCCTATGGCGGCATCTACCAGGACGGCCAGGCGGCAGCGCTCAAGGAGTTCGTGGACAAGTCGGGCGTCAAGCTGCTCAATGACGGCCCGACCGAGATCGCCAAGCTGCAGGCGCAGGTCGAGTCCGGCAATGTGACATGGGACGTTGTCGATACCGACGATCTGCCGCCTTATGTCTATTGCGGCAAACTGTTCCAGAAGCTGGACTTCACCAAACTCGACGTCTCGAAAATTCCCGAGGGCCAGGTCGGCGAGTGCTCGGTGCCGGCGATGAACTACGGCGTCGTGCTGATGTACAACACCGAAAAGTACAAGGACAATCCGCCCAAGAGCTGGGCCGACTTCTTCGACACGCAGAAATTCCCCGGCGTGCGCGGAATCGACGGCTCCGGCAGCCCGACCGGTGGCTTGCTGGAACAGGCGTTCAAGGTTGCCGGCGGGGACCCCAAGGCGATGACGGTGGCCGATATCGACAAGGCCATCGATGTGGTTCGCAAGCTCGGCCCCGATACCATCTTCTGGAAGACGGGTGCAGAATCGCAGCAACTCGCCGAATCCGGCGAGGCCGACATGCTGATGATGTGGACAGGCCGCGCCATGACCGCGGTCAAGAACGGCGCCAAATACGCACCGGCCTGGCAGGACTGGCTGGTGGTGATGGATCAGATGACGATCCCTGTCGGCGCCAAGGACACGGAGGCATCCTACGCGCTGCTCAACGCCTATCTCGGCAAGCACGCGCAGGAGGTGTTGACGGAGCAAACGTCTTACACGCCGATCAACAGTGAAGCGCAGCCCAAGGTCGACGCTTCCGTCTCCGCTTTCCTGACCAACACGCCCGAACGCCAGAAGCAGGGTTATAAGCAGAACTTCAAGTTCTGGGTCCCGAATTTCGCGGTCGCGCAGGAGAAGTGGTCCGCGCTGATGTCCGGCAACTGACCGGCTGAGGGAGACCAAAAGCCGTGAGCGCGTCCCAGCCAACCATTCCGGCCGCCGAAAGGCGCCGGGCATGGCGGCCGTTCGCGCTCGCGCTGCCGGCGCTGGTCCTGCTCTTCGGGGTGATTGGCTATCCGCTGCTCACCATCGTCGTGCGCAGCCTGTCGGAGCCGCAGTGGGGCCTGCAGAACTATATCTGGTTCTTCGGCGCGCCCATCAACCTGGCCGTGCTCCAGCGCACCTTCCTCATTTCAGCATGGGTCACGCTGGTCTGCGTGGTTTGCGCCTACCCCTATGCCTATCTGATGACCGCGGTCCGACCACGCGTGCGCTTGGTGCTGCTGCTCTGTGTGCTGATCCCGTTTTGGGTGAGCGGCGTGGTACGCACTTTGTCCTGGGTGATACTGCTGCAGGATTCGGGGGTCATCAACTCGATCCTGCGGGCGCTCGGGTTCGGTGGCATCAGGCTGATCCGCACCCAGACGGGCGTGGTCATCGGCATGGCGCAGGTGCTTTTGCCTTTCATGATCCTGCCGCTCTATTCGGTCATGAAAGGCATCGATCTCAGGCTGATGCAAGCCGCGCGGAGCCTCGGGGCGAGACCCTCGCGCGCGTTCCTCACGGTGTATCTGCCGCTGTCTCTGCCTGGCGTCTATGCCGGCGCGATCATCGTCTTCATCCTGGCGCTCGGCTTCTACATCACGCCGGCCCTGCTCGGCGGACCGCGCTCGACGATGCTGTCCACGCTGGTTCAGACACAGGTGCTCAGCCTCCTGCAATGGGGTAGGGGCGGCGCCATGGGCGTGGTGCTGCTGGTCACGACCTTCGTGCTGCTGGCGCTTGCCGCGCCCGTGATGCGGTCCAGCCATCGGCAAGCGGGGCGGCCCTGATGGAGATGAAGCCGCTCACCCGCGTCATGCTGGGCCTTGTCTGCCTGCTGGTAGCCATATGGCTGGTGGCACCGACGCTTGTCGTGGTGCCGATGTCATTCAACGAGAACAAATCGCTGGCATTTCCACCCCAGGGCTTCTCCTGGCAATGGTACGAAAATTTTGTCACCAATCCGGATTGGTCGACCAGCTTCCTCAACTCACTGAAGGTCGCATCGATCGTTGCGGTTCTGGCAACGGTGCTCGGCACCCTTGCCGCCTTCGGCCTCGACCGCATGCAGGCGCGGCCGGCAAACCTCCTGCGCATGCTGATGCTGACGCCGATGGTGGTGCCGGGCGTGGTCCTGGCCATCGGCATCTACGCCGTCTATCTCGACACGCGGCTTGTCGGCACACTGCTCGGCTTCGTTCTGGCCCACACCATCCTTGCGCTGCCTTTCGTGTTGATCGCCGTTTCGGCCAATCTCGAAGTGTTCGACAAGCGGCTGGAGACAGCCGCGGCGAGCCTGGGCGCAGGTTCGCTCACCACGTTCCGCACGGTGACGCTGCCGCTGATTGCCCCCGGGGTACTGTCAGGCCTGCTGTTCGCCTTCGCCACCTCCTTCGACGAGATCGTCGTGTCGCTGTTCATCACCAATCCCTATCTCAAGACGTTGCCGGTGCAGATCTTCGCTTCCATCACGCGCGACGCCGACCCGACGGTCGCGGCCGTCGGCACGATCCTCTTATGCGCAACGACACTGCTGATCGGCGGCGGCATGCTGCTTCTTGGCCGTGAGCGGAAGGGAGGCTTATGAATCAGAAAGCGGAAAATCGCGGTGCGGCGATCGACCTGGAGTCGGTAAGCAAGGCCTATGGTTCCTTCAAGGCGCTCGACGGCGTGTCGCTGCGAATCGAGCCGGGTGAATTCATGACGCTGTTGGGCCCGAGCGGCTCAGGCAAGACGACGACGCTGAACGTGATCGCCGGCTTTACCGACCTGACCAGCGGCAAGCTGCTGGTCGGGGAAAAGAGCGTGGTCGGCGTGCCGGCGCACAAGCGCAACATCGGCGTGGTCTTCCAGCATTATGCACTGTTCCCGCACATGACGGTCGGCCGCAATGTCGCCTATCCGCTGAAGCTGCGCGGCGTCACCGGGGCAGAACGCGAACGCCGCGTCCGCCACGCGCTCGACATGGTCAAGATGGCCGATTTCGGCCATCGCTTTCCAAGCGAGCTTTCGGGCGGCCAGCAGCAGCGCGTGGCGCTGGCCCGCGCCATCGTCTTCGATCCGCCGCTGCTGCTGATGGATGAGCCGCTCGGCGCGCTGGACAAGAAACTGCGCGAATGGCTGCAGCTCGAGATCAAGCGCATCCACCGCGAACTCGGCACCACCTTCGTCTATGTGACGCACGACCAGGAGGAGGCGCTGGTGCTCTCCGACCGCATCGCCGTGTTCAACCGCGGCGGTATCGAGCAGATCGGCACCGGCCGCGAACTCTACGACGAGCCGGCGACGCTTTTCGTCGGCAAGTTCATTGGCGATTCCACCGTGCTGCGCGGCCCCGCCGCCACTTCCGGCAAGGAGACGGCGATCGAGATATCAGGCCAGAGAGTGGCGACCGCCAAGCGTCTCGCCAATGGCGGCAAGCCGGTGATGCTGCTGCGTCCCGAAAAGCTGGCGCTTGCTCGTCGCGGCGGCGGCGGGGATGGCCGCAACCGGCTCGCCGGGCGTATCGGCGAGGCCATCTATCTCGGCTCCGGCTCCAAATACGAGGTGGAGCTCGCCGACGGCTCGAAAGCCATCGTGCGCTCGACGCTCGAGGCGGACACTTTTGCCATTGGAGACGAGGTCGACGTGCTCTTCGCCGGCGGCGACGTGAAGCTGCTCGCCGATGACGACAAGGCCGACCTGACGCTTACCTGAAACAGAGCGGCCTCGCCTTTCCATGGAAAACGACGAGGCCGCCTCCTCTCTTGGTTTTTAACGCAGTTCCGGACGGGAAACCGCTCCACACTTTCCTGGAATCGCACGGAGAACGGATCACAAGATGCAAGCCCAGCGCAATGGCGACGTGTCGTTCTGGTATGCCGACATAGGTGGCCCGCCGGCCAGCCGCCCACCCTTGCCCGGCGACATCGAGGCCGATGTCTGCATCGTCGGCGCCGGCTATACCGGACTGTGGACGGCCTACTATCTGAAGAAGGCGGAGCCCGCGCTGCGCATCGCCATCGTCGAAAAGGAGTTCGCCGGCTTCGGTGCCTCGGGCCGCAATGGCGGATGGCTGTCCGGCGGCTTCAGCTGGTCGCGCGAGAAATATGCAAAAACCTCCTCGCGCGGGGCGGTGATCGACATGCAGCGCGCCATGTCCGGCACGGTCGACGAGGTGATCGCGATTGCCGCTGCCGAAGGGATCGACGCCGATATCCGCCGCGTCGACAACATCACCGTCGCCACAAACGCCGCGCAGCTTGAGCGCGCCAAAGCCGAGTACGAAGAGGCCCGGCACTGGGAAATGCCGCCCGAGCGGCTGGCCTTCCTCGGTGCGCAGGAAGCGCGCGAGCGCATCGCCATCGACAATGTATTGGGCGCCTTCGTCGTGCGCGACGTCGCGCGCGTGCAGCCGGCCAAGCTGGTGCAGGGTCTGGCGGCGGCGGTCGCGCGGCTCGGCGTCGCCATCTACGAACAGACGCAGGTGCTGGCGCTCGAGAAGGGCAAGGTCACCACCGACCGCGGCGTCGTGCGCGCCGAAAAGATCGTGCGCGCCACCGAGGGCTTCACCGCCGGCATTGCCGGCTACGAGCGTCTCTGGCTGCCGCTGAACAGCGCCATCGTGGTGACCGAGAAGCTGCCGCAGAAGCTCTGGGACGAAATCGGCTGGAGCGGCTACGAGGTGCTGGGCGATGCCGCGCATACCTACTGCTATGCGCAGCGCACGCGGGAAGGCCGGATCGCCATGGGCGGCCGGGGCGTGCCCTACCGCTTCGGATCGCGCACCGACAGGCGCGGCAAGACACAACAGGCGACCATCGACCAGCTGCACGAGATCCTGACCAGGCTGCTGCCGCAGACCAAAGGCGTGCGGCTCGACCATGCCTGGTGCGGCACGCTCGGCGTGCCGCGCGACTGGTGCACGACGTGCGGCTTCGATCGCGAAAGCGGCATCGGCTGGGCCGGCGGCTATGTCGGGCTCGGCGTTTCCAGTTCGAACCTGTCCGGCCGCACCTTGCGCGACCTGGTGCTCGGACACGACACGGAGCTGACCCGGTTGCCTTGGGTCAACCGCACGGTGAAGAAATGGGAGCCGGAGCCGCTGCGCTGGCTCGGCGTCCACGCCATGTACCAGCTCTACCGCATCGCCGACCGGCGGGAGGCAAATGGCCTGGGGCGGACGTCGCGCCTCGCCGCTTTCGCTGATCGCCTGACCGGCCATTGAGGCAGGTCACTCAAACGCGATTCCGTTTGGTCGACAGGCATGAATGGAGACCGACAGCGCGTCGCATCATTTCCGTTTTCGGCGGCGCGCTTCAGAGCCTTCGATCGAACGGCGCATCGGAACCGGGGCGGTGAATGAAGGCGGCGCCCAGGATGGGCCCTGGCAGGCCGTCCTTGCCGACGGACTGCAAAAGCACGGCGCAGCCGCCCTTCTTGGAAATCTCACTCATCGGCAATTCGTAGCGCTGCGCCTTGCCGTGCCAGATGCCCGCTGTCTGGATGCCGGTCACCGCGTTCCAATAGGTCATCTTGCGGCCCGTGTTCTCGCCCTGGCCGATCGTGACCGTCTGCGGCGGCTCGAAATAGACGATGACGACATGGGCATCGCTGGGACCGGTCCCGCCATCGCCGGTATCGATCATGACGCGGTCGCTGGTCCGGCTGACCTTGATGGCGACCCGCATGTCTTCGCCGATCCTTGCCATGCGGGCGAGTTGGCCATCGACCTCGCCGCGATTGGCGCCGTTGACATGGACCCGGCCGTTGATGACCGCCTGCGGCGTATAGACTGAGCGGTTGCCGAAGGCCCGCATATACTCATATTGCCGCTCGGTGTTTTCCTTGCTGCTCAGCGTGTCCCGCCAGCCGAGATAATCCCAGTAGCCGACGTGATAGGAGAGCGCGACAAGATCCTGCCTGGCGGCAAGTTCGGAGAAGAAGGCGTCGGCAGGCGGGCAGGAACTGCAGCCTTGGCTGGTGAACAGCTCGACCACGCCCACGGGCCTGTCGCCCTGGGGCTTGTCGGCCGGGAGCCCGCCGGACTCGCCGGCGTGCCCGGCACCGGCAAACGCCGAGAAGGCCAGCGCGAACGCTGCCAGCCACAATGATCTACGCGAGGCCATGACCATTCCAATTCCCGCCGGTGATGCCGGCTTTGTTTTGATTGGCTGAAATATGTGGCAGAACCGGAAGTCAACGGGAAGTCACGTTGCGGTGAAATTTTGCCATTGCAAGCCTGGGTAGGGCGGCAATAGGAGAAGCCCACTGCATTTCAACCGGCGGTTCGATTCGGGGGCGGGATCATCATCATGTGGCAAAGTTTCCTGGCTCCAGTCGATCTCTATTGCGAGCGAACCGGTCCTGAACTTTGGGCCGAGCCGGTGAATGCTTTGACCAACCTGGCTTTCATTGCCGCGGGACTATGGGGCGTCCGCGAAGTGCGGCGATGCAGGACCGGCATTTTCGCCGAGGTCCTGGCCTGGTGGGTGGTGGCGATCGGCGTCGGCTCGACGATCTTTCACATCTTCGCCACCAAGGGAACGGTCTGGGCCGACGTGGTGCCGATCGCCGGCTTCACGCTGGCCTACACGCTGTTCAACCTGCGCCGCTTCCTGCGCCTGGAATGGGGCAAGGCGATCGCGATCTTCGTCGTTTTCTATGCCGTTGTCGGAGCGATAACTCTGGCCGTGCCGGATTGGCTGCGCCAGGCGTCGAACGGCACCACAGGCTACCTGCCGCCGTTCCTGGCGCTCGCCTTCTTCGGTGTCTGGGTGACGGCCAGCGGCAATCGCGCCGGCTGGTATAATCTGGCCGGATCGGCGATCTTCGTGCTGTCGGTCATCTGCCGCATGATCGATCCGCTGGTCTGCACCAGCTTCCCGCTCGGCACGCACTTCCTCTGGCACCTGCTCAACGGGCTGATGCTGGCTGTGCTGCTGGCCGCCGCGGCGCGCTACGGCGCGCCACAGCGAGGCAGTAGTAGGCAGTAGGTCCTATTTCCTACTGCCTAAGCCCTACTCCCTTGCCGCTACGCGGCAAGATCGCGCAACACGTACTGCAAAATGCCGCCGTTCTTGAAGTAGTCGAGTTCGTCAAGCGTATCGATGCGGCAAATGATCGGCACCTTCTTCACCGTGCCGTCGCCATAGGTGATCCTGGCTTCCATCTTCTGGCGCGGCTTGAGGGCGTCCAGGCCGTCGATCTCGACCAACTCATCCCCTTTCAGGTTGAGCGAAGCCCATGAGGTGCCTTCCTCGAAGACGAAGGGGATGACGCCCATGCCGACCAGATTGGAGCGGTGGATGCGCTCGAAGGACTGGGCGATGACCGCGCGGACACCAAGGAGATTCGTTCCCTTGGCCGCCCAGTCGCGCGACGAGCCGTTGCCGTATTCGACGCCGGCGAAGATGACCAGCGGCACGCCTTCCTTCTTGTATTGCATCGCCGCGTCGTAGATCGATTCCTCTTCCTTCGACGGGTAATGGATGGTGTAGCCGCCTTCCCTGCCATTCTCGCCCAGCATGTGGTTGCGGATGCGGATGTTGGCGAAGGTGCCGCGCATCATCACCTCATGGTTGCCGCGGCGCGTGCCGTACTGGTTGAAGTCGGCAACGCCGACGCCATGCTCGGTGAGGTATTTGCCGGCCGGCGAGGTGGCCTTGATCGAGCCCGCTGGCGAAATGTGGTCGGTGGTGATCTTGTCGCCGAACAAGCCCAGCACGCGGGCGCCCTTGATGTCGCCGATCTTGCCGAAGCCCGTGGTCATGCCGGCGAAATAGGGCGGGTTCTGCACATAGGTGGAATTGTCGTCCCAGGCATAGGTCTGGCCTTCCGGCGCCTTGACGTTCTGCCAGTTCTCATCGCCCTTGAAGACGTCGGCATATTTGCGGGCGAACAGCTCGCGCGTCACGTTCTTCTCGATGAACTCCTGGATCTCCGCCGAGCTCGGCCATATATCCTTGAGGTAGACCGGCTTGCCGTTCCTGTCCTCGCCGAGCGGCTCGGTGGTCAGGTCCTTCGTCACCGTGCCGGCCAGCGCGTGCGCCACGACCAGCGGCGGCGAGGCGAGATAGTTGGCCTGCACGTCGGGCGAGACACGGCCCTCGAAGTTGCGGTTGCCGGAAAGCACCGCGGCGGCAATCAGACCCTTATCGTTGACGGTCTTGGAGATCGGCGCCGGCAGCGGGCCGGAATTGCCGATGCAGGTGGTGCAGCCGAAGCCGACCAGGTTGAAGCCGATCTGGTCGAGCTCCTTCTGCAGGCCGGATTTCTCGAGATATTCGGCGACCACCTGGCTGCCCGGCGCCAGCGAGGTCTTCACCCAGGGCTTCTGCTTGAGGCCGAGGCGATTGGCGTTGCGGGCGAGCAGGCCGGCGCCGATCAGCACGCTCGGGTTCGAGGTGTTGGTGCAGGAGGTGATGGCGGCGATGACGACGTCGCCATGGCCGAGATCATGGCCGGTGCCTTCGACGGCGTAGCGCTTCGAGATTTCAGCCGCCTTCTTGTATTCGGTGTCCATAGCCTTGACGAAGCCGGCCGGGATGCCTTCCAGCGCGACGCGGCCCTCTGGGCGCTTCGGGCCGGCCATCGACGGCACGACGTCGCCGAGGTCGAGCTCCAGCAAGTCGGTGAAGACCGGGTCGGCGGAGCCTGCGTCACGCCACATGCCTTGCGCCTTGGAGTAGGCTTCGACCAGCGCGATGCGGCTTTCCTCGCGGCCCGACATTGTGAGGTAGCGGATGGTCTCGCTATCGACCGGGAAGAAGCCGCAGGTGGCGCCATATTCAGGCGCCATATTGCCGATGGTGGCGCGGTCGGCCAGCGTCATATTGGAGAGACCGGGGCCGAAGAATTCGACGAACTTGCCGACGACGCCCTTCTTGCGCAGCATCTGGGTGACGGTGAGCACGAGGTCGGTGGCGGTGACGCCCTCCTTCAGCTTGCCGGTGAGGCGGAAGCCGATGACCTCGGGCAAAAGCATGGAGACGGGCTGGCCGAGCATCGCCGCCTCGGCTTCGATGCCGCCGACGCCCCAGCCGAGCACGCCGAGGCCGTTGATCATGGTGGTGTGCGAATCGGTGCCGACGCAGGTGTCGGGATAAGCGGTCGTTTCGCCGTCCTCGGTGTTGGTCCACACCACCTGGCCGAGATATTCGAGGTTGACCTGATGGCAGATGCCGGTACCGGGTGGCACGACGCGGAAATTGCGGAACGCCTGCTGGCCCCATTTCAGGAACTTGTAGCGTTCCTCGTTGCGCTCATATTCGAGCTCGACATTGCGCGCGAAGGCCATCGGCGAGCCGAACTCGTCGACAATGACGGAATGGTCGATGACGAGGTCGACCGGCACCAGCGGGTTGATCTTTTGCGGGTCGCCGCCGAGCGAGGCCATGGCGTCGCGCATCGCCGCCAGGTCGACCACCGCCGGAACGCCGGTGAAATCCTGCATCAGGACACGGGCAGGGCGATAGGCAATCTCGACGCCGGCCGTCCCCTTGTCGGTCAGCCAGCCGGCGACGGCCTTGATCGAGTCCTTGGTGACGGAGCGGCCGTCCTCGTTGCGCAGAAGGTTCTCCAGCAGAACCTTCATCGAATAAGGCAATTGGGCGATGCCGGTGAGGCCGTTCTTCTCGGCCTCGACGAGGTCGAAATAGGTATATTCGGCGTCGCCCGCTTTCAGCGTGCGGCGGCAATTGAAACTGTCGAGGGATTTTGACACGTGCGATCCGTCCTTGTCTGTTCAGCCTGAAAGGGAACGGACGCCGATGGCATGCAATCACGCGCAAAGGTGCGGGTACGGCCATTTCCGCTGTCCGCTCCCAAGCAACCCGAGCCGTTCAAGGCGGCGCGTGCGCTGGTTCGGCGCTAGTTCTGTTCCCGCGCCGACCGCTGGCACGGATGCACCGCATATAGAGAATTTTCTGGAATAGTTCTAGACAGTTAAAAAGCAAATTTGTGCGATGCGGCAGGGGCCGAGGCGGATTGTTTCAGGGCGGGCGAGGGATGCGGCTTATCGCCGAAAATCTGGGCGGCGAACGCGGCGGCGAGACGGTGTTTTCGGGCATTGGCTTTGACCTCGATCAAGGCCAGGCGCTTGTCGTCACCGGGCCGAACGGATCAGGCAAATCGACCTTGCTCAGGATCGTCGCCGGACTGCTGCCGAAGGCTGAAGGCAATTTGCTGATCGAGGGCGGCGGCGATGAATTTCCGTCGATCGCTTCGGCCTGCCACTATCTCGGCCATCAGAACGCAATGAAAACGGCGCTCAGCGTGACGGAAAACCTGCGCTTCTGGCGCGACTTCAACGGCGGTGGATCCGTCGGCGTCGAGGAGGCGCTGGAGACGGTCGGACTGGGCGGCATCGGCCATCTGCCGTTCGGCTATCTCTCGACCGGGCAAAGACGACGCGCGGGGATCGCGAAACTGCTGGTCAGCCAACGGCCGATCTGGCTGCTCGACGAGCCGACGGCGGGTCTGGACAAGGATTCGGAGGCGCGATTCGCGGGATTGATGAGGGGGCATTGTGCGGATGGTGGGATTGTCGTCGCGGCAACGCATCTGCCGCTCGGGATCGAGGGAGCGCAGACGTTGAGGATGGGGCAGGCCTTTTGATGACGGCACTCTACGGCGCCCCCCTCTGTCCTGCCGGACATCTCCCCCTCGAGGGGGGAGATTGGCAGCTTCGGCGCCTCGCCCGCTTTCCAACGTTGAAAATCGGCGAAGGCCGGGGTGACATCCGATCTCCCCGCTTGCGGAGGAGGTGTCCGGCAGGACAGAGGGGGGCGCTCAAGCGCGAGTATCTCATATCATGCTAGCCCTCCTCCTCCGCGATATCCGCCTTTCGATTCGGGCCGGCGGCGGGGCGCTGACGGGCGTGATCTTCTTCCTCGCCGTGATCGCCACCATTCCCTTCGGCGTCGGGCCGGACCTGAGACTGCTAGCCCGCATCGGCCCGGCGATCCTGTGGATCGGAGCACTGCTCTCTTGCTTGCTCGGCCTCGACCGGTTGTTCCAGGCCGACCGCGAGGACGGCTCGCTCGATCTCCTGGTGCTTGGCAACGACCGCCACATGCTGGCGCTGACGGTGCTCACCAAATGCCTGGCCCATTGGGCGGGCAGCGTGCTGCCGCTGGTGGTCGCCGCGCCCCTGCTCGGCCTGTTCATGAACATGGAGCCGGTCGCCATCGGCGCCACGGCGCTTACGCTGCTGGTCGGCACGCCGGCGATCACCTTCATCGGCGCCGTCGGCGCGGCGGTGGCGGTGGCGCTGCCGCGCGGCGGGCTCCTGATCTCGGTGCTGGTGCTGCCGCTGACCATCCCGGTGCTGATCTTCGGGGTTTCGGCGAGTTACGGCGCGACGGCCAATCCCGATCCGTTCCTGCAACCTTTCCTCATTCTTGCCGCGCTGACGTTGTTTCTTGCCGTGCTCGGACCGCTGGCGGCGGCGCTGGCGCTGCGCCATGGCACGGATTGAGGCGGCCATGACCGGCAAGGGCTGCGGCGCGGCGGCCAATTGCGCGGTCACCGGCGCGGGGCTAAGGGAAGGCATGATCGAGCACGGCGGAAGGATCGAATTGGCGGGCGGCATGCCGACGAGGCAGCCGGCATGAGCCCGCATGCGCTCTACGTCACCGCCGCCTATGCCGTCACGGCGATTGCGCTGGCCGGGCTGATCGGCTGGATCCTGCTCGATCAACGGGCCCGCAAGCGCGAACTGGCCGAACTCGAGGCGGCGGGCGTGCGCCGACGCTCCGACAAGGGCGGGGAGCGCGTGTCATGAGCACGGATATGCCAACGCCGGCGCCGGCCCGGCGCCGCCTGTTCGTGCTGTTGCCGCTGCTGGTCTTCCTCGGGCTGGCGGGGCTGTTCCTGGCGCAGCTCCTGTCGGGGCGCGACACTTCGGAGGTGCCGTCGGCGCTGATCGGCCTGCCGGCGCCGCCGACCAACCTGCCCCCGCTGGACGGCACGAACCTGCCGGGACTCGATTCGAAATCGTTTGCCGGCAAGGTGACGCTGGTCAACGTCTTCGCCTCATGGTGCGCGCCTTGCCGCGAAGAGCACCCGGTGCTTTTGGGGCTGGCGCAGGACAGGCGCTTCACCATGGCGGCGCTGAACTACAAGGACCGGCCGGAAAACGCCCGCCGATTCCTCGGCGATCTCGGCAATCCGTTCCAGGCGATCGGCGTCGACGAGGCCGGCCGCACGGCGATCGACTGGGGCGTCTATGGCGTGCCGGAAACCTTCGTCATCGGCAAGGACGGCAAAATAGCCTACAAGCATGTCGGCCCGCTGACGGCCGAGACGGCTCGGACGCTGCTGTTGCCGCAGATCGAGAAGGCGCTGGCCGCGCCGAACTGAGGCGACTGGCCGGCCTACTTGCTTGCCTTGGCCCGCTCGATCGCGTCGACGATCATCTTCTTGGCGTATTTGGAATCGTGCCAGCCCTCGATCTTGACCCATTTGCCGGGTTCGAGATCCTTGTAGTGCTCGAAGAAGTGCTGCACCTGATCGCGGGTGATCTCGGGCAGCTGCGTGTATTCGGTGACGTTCTCGTAACGCAACGTCAGCTTCGGCGACGGCACGGCGATGACCTTCTCGTCCTGGCCGGCATTGTCTTCCATGATCAGCACGCCGATCGGCCGCACATTGATGACGCAGCCGGGCACCAGCGCGCGCGTGTTGCAGACCAGCACGTCGATCGGATCGCCGTCGCCAGACAGCGTGTGCGGAACGAAGCCGTAATTGCCGGGATAGCGCATCGAGGTGTGCAGGAAACGGTCGACGAACAGCGTGCCGGCCTCCTTGTCCATCTCGTATTTGATCGGCTCGCCGCCGATCGGCACCTCGATGATGACGTTGACGTCCTCGGGCGGATTCTTTCCGGTGGCGATGGCTTCAATACGCATGACTTATCCCTCTCTCGATTGGCAGACCGATAGCGGGCGGCGCAAAATGGTGCAATGCGGCGAATGGTGCTCAAGAACGCCCAGCAAGACGCAATGGCATTCAATGCGGTCAATCATTAGCAGAAGATGTTTCAGTGTCGTGATTGCGTAGGTTGCGCTTCGCGCCGCTTACGCGATCGTTCCTCGCCGGTCATTCCCAGACGAAAGCAACCTTCTTCAGCGCCTTCTGCTCGAATATCTCGACGCCTTCGGCGATATCGCGGCCGCCGGCGCCGGAATAGAAGGCGAGCGCGTTCTGATTGTCTTCCAGCGCCCACACCACCGTGCCCTTCAATCCGTGGTCGGCAAGCCGCGCCCGTGCCGCCTTGAAAAGCCGGCTGCCGAGCCCGATGCCCTGATATTCCGGCCGCAGGTACAATTCATAGATCTCGCCCTGCTGCTTGAGTTCGCGGGCCCGGTTCTTGCCGATCGTGGCGTAGCCGGCAACCGTGCCGCCGATCTCGATCACCAGGACGGTAGCGGCGCGGCGGATGGCATTGGCCCACCAGTCGGCGCCGCGACGGTTGATCATCGATGTCAGGGTGCGGTGCGGGATGATGCCGCTATAGGCGCCGCGCCAAGCCTGCAAATGCACGTCGGCGATCGCCGCGGCGTCGCGCGATTCGGCTTTGCGGATATCGATGCTCAGCGTATTCATGATTTGTTAACCATAAACCCGCATCGCTCGAATGCAAGAGTCCGGGCAGTCCGGAGGATGCTTTCTCACAGGCCGTCATCGCCTGCGCGATGCGCGTTCGAGGCTGTCGGTGGAGCTCAAATCTCGACCAGATGATCGTCGAGTTCGTTGGTGTCGCCCGACGTCACCGGGAAGTGCTCGGCGAGCACCGCTCCAACCGATTGGATCGCCTTGACGAAGCCGTCGGCAAGCCGGTCGTCGCCGGCATGTGCGGTAAGCTCGCGCACCACATCGTCCCAGACATGCTGGCCGACCTTGGCGTCGATGCCTGAATCGGCGACCACCTCGGCGTAGCGCTCGGTGACCGACACGAACACCAGCGCTCCGGTACGCGCGGTGGTGCGGTGGACGTTGCGGGCCAGGAACTGCTTCAGTGCGTTGTCATGCGCGGTCTGATAGCGCAGCCGTCTCGGCACCATATGGATGCGCAGCCCCGGAAAGGCCCATAACAGCAAAAGAAAGCAGGCCAGCGCCAGAAGCTGGGCAATGACGAAGTGCGGCAGACGGATGGTTAGCCACCAGGCCTCGAGCCCATAGGCGACGGCGAGGCTGACCAGCAGCGTGGCGAGAGCCGCCACGAAGGCAGCCGGAAAGAAGTAGTTGCCGCTGGCATGCGCCACCACGCAGTAGATTTCGCCGTCGGTCCTTGATTCGGCGGCGCGGATCGCCCCGGCGATGCGCTCATGGTCCTGCGGGCTGATCGGTCGTATCGCCATGATCCCTCTCACCAGCTTCCCGAAGAGCCGCCGCCGCCGGAAGAGCCCCCACCGCCGGAGAAACCACCGCCGCTACCGCCCGAGGACCAGCCGCCGCCGCCCGACCAGCCGCCGCCACCTGACGACCAGCCGCCACCTGACGACCAGCCGCCACCCGACGATCGCCGGCTCGGCTCGAACGTCATGCCGAGCCAGCGGTAACGGCCGGGACCGATCTTCTGGCCGAAGATCGGCGGCAACACCGAGGCCGCTATGCTGCCGAAGAAGATGAGCGCCCAGATGCCGATGAAGATGGCGAAGAACAAATCGTCGGAATTGAACGGCGCCTGCTGGTTGCGCTTGCCGCGTGCTTCCAGCTCCTCGGGATTGCCGTTGAGCACCATGATCATGTCGTCGACGGCCTTGGTGATGCCGCCGGAGAAATCGCCGGCACGGAAGGCCGGCACCATGTCGTTTTCGATGATCAGCTTGGTGTGCAGGTCGGTCAGCGTGCCTTCCAGCCCGTAGCCGACCTCGATGCGCATCTTGCGGTCGTTCGGCGCGACCAGAAGCAGCACGCCGTTGTTCTCCTTCGCCTGGCCGAGTTTCCAGAACCGGTACAGCCGGTTGGCATAGGGCTCGATCTCCTCGCCGCCGAGACTGGGAATGGTGGCGACGACGATCTGATCGGAGCCCTTCGTCTCGAAATCGGCAAGCTTCTGCGTCAGTGCCGCCCTGGTCGCCGCATCGATGATGCCTGCATTGTCGACGACACGGCCGGTCAGCGCCGGGAGCTCGGCGGCGAGGGCCGCAAATGGCACCACGAGAACGAGGAGCAGGACAGCGACGCGATACATGGCGCGTCGTCCCTCATTGGCGAGCAGGATCACCACGTCGGAATCCGGCAATCATCCGCCCTGTTTCGTGCCGAAATCGACCTTCGGCGTCTGCAATTTGTCCTCCTCGACCGTGAAATTGGCGAAGGGCTCGTTGCCGCGGAACCAGAACGTCGCCCACAGCACCGAGGGGAAGGTCCGCAGCGTCAGATTGTAGTCCCTGACCGCCTGGATGTAGTCACGCCGCGCCACCGCGATGCGGTTCTCGGTACCTTCGAGCTGCGCCTGCAGCGCCAGGAAGTTCTGGTTGGCCTTCAGGTCCGGGTATGCCTCCGACACAGCAAGCAGCCGCGACAGCGCGCTGGTCAGCCCTGCCTGGGCATCCTGGAACCTCTTGAGGGCTTCGGGATCCTTCAACGTTTCTGGCGTTACCGTGACCTGCGTCGCCTTGGCGCGCGCCTCGACCACCGCGTCAAGCGTGTCCTTTTCGTGCGAGGCGTAGCCCTTGACCGTCTCGACCAGGTTGGGGATGAGGTCGGCGCGGCGTTGATACTGGTTCAGCACCTCACTCCACGCCGCCTTGGCGTTCTCCTCCGCCGTCGGGATGGTGTTGTAGCCGCAGCCGGCAAGCAGCGGCAGCATGACGGTCATCACCAGCAAGGCGGGCAGCGTGCGGAATGTCGGGAAAGCAAGGCGCTGGGCAAACATGATCGGTCCCCTCGGTAGAAGTTGCATGCGAAGCATTACCACAATCGGCGCGCAAGAAAACGACCTCGGCGCAGACGGTTACCGATGGGGTTACGGTCGGTCGCAAGGCGCTGTAATTGACGGAGCGAACGCGGTAAGGTCGCCACGAAACAGGACAGCATCATGGTGCAGCGCCAGGACAGCGACACCGAATCGCGCCGCATCCTCGAGCGCGTCGCGCGCGAAACCGATCCGGCCGCCACTTCGCTCGCGGCGCGGACCGCGAAGGCCGTTCGCGACCACGTCGCGGCGGCCGATGCCGACCGCGCGGATCCGATCGAAGTCTGGGGCACGCGCATTGGCCGGATAATTGGGCTGCTGCTGGCGCTGGGCCTGATGGTCTGGCTCGTGCTTTTCCTCACCCGGGGCAGTTAGGATTCCAATGAGCACCGAGCAAGCCGACGCGCCGCGCGCGGTCATCGTCATTTCCAGCCATGTCGCACGCGGCTCGGTCGGCAATCGCGCCGCCGTCTTTGCGCTGGAATCGCTGGGTTTCCCGGTATGGGCGGTGCCGACAATCATCCTGCCCTGGCATCCCGGCCATGGGCGCGCGACCCGCATCGTGCCGCCGCTCGATCAGTTCAAGGCATTGATGGCCGATCTGGAGCGCGCGCCGTGGCTGGGCGAGGTCGGGGCGGTGCTGTCGGGCTATCTCGGCGAGGCCGGCCAGGCCGAAGCCGTCGCCTCGCTGGTCGCCGCGGTCAAGGCGAGGACGCCCGACGCCGTCTATATCTGCGATCCGGTAATGGGCGATTCGGGCGGGCTCTATGTGCCGGAGCCGACGGCGATCGCCATGCGCGACCGGCTGATGCCGATCGCCGACATTGCTACCCCTAACCGCTATGAGCTGGAATGGATGGCCGGCGTGCCGTTGCCCGACCTGAAGTCGGTGATGGCCGCGGCGCTCCATGCGGGGCCTTCAACCATGCTGGTCACCTCGGCGCCGTCGATGATTTCAGGCGGCACCGGGAATCTTCTGCTCGACGGCAGCCAGGCGCTGCTCGCCGAGCACCGCGTCATCGACAAGCCGCCGAACGGTTTGGGCGACCTGACAGCGGCGGTCTACCTGGCGCGCATCCTCTCCGGCCAGCCGGCGATCAAGGCGCTGCAATCGACGACGGCGGCGGTCTACGAGATCCTGGCGCGCACGGCCAAACGCGGCGGCGACGAATTGCAGCTCGAAACCGATGCGCAGAGCCTGTCGCACCCGATGGCGATGGTGCAGCTTCGCCGTCTCAGGCATCCGGGGCGGGACCGCCGCGCGTGACATCGGCCGAAGTCGTTGTTGCCGGCGTCGACGGCTGCAAGGCCGGCTGGATCGTCGTTCGACGTGCACCCGGCTCATTGCCCTCCGTCGAAATTTTCGCCAGCTTCGCCATGCTGCTCGCTGCGGTTCCCGACGACGCGATCGTCGCCGTCGACATGCCGATCGGCCTGCCTGAATTTTCGAGCAAGGGCGGGCGCGGACCGGAGGCGCAGGTCAGGTCGCTGCTCGGGCCACGCCAATCCAGCGTCTTCTCGATCCCCTCTCGTGCGGCACTCTACGCCGATACCGCCGAGTTCACTTCGATCGAATCCTGGTACGCCGCGCACCGCCGGGCGAGCGACGTGGCCAGGACGACATCCGATCCGCCGCGCGGCGTTTCGATCCAGGCATTCGGCATCTTTGGCAAAATACGCGAGATCGATACGTTGCTGATCTCGCGGCCCGAACTGCGTGACCGCGTCTTCGAATCGCATCCGGAAGTGGCTTTCTGTCGGCTCAACGGCGGGCAGGCCATGCTGCTGCCGAAGAAGGTCAAGGGCAGCATCAATCCGGCCGGCATGGCGGAACGCAAGGCGCTGCTTAGCCGGCACGGCTATGCCATAGACTTCCTCGATCAGGCGCCGCCGCGCGGTGCGGCCGCTGACGATTTCCTCGATGCGGCGGCGATGATGCTGATCGCCGGCCGCATCGCCGCCTGCACGGCACGGCCGTTTCCCGACCCGCCACTTACCGACGGCTTTGGCATACCGGTCGCCATCTGGGCGTGACAACATTGCCCAGCTTTGCGCCTGACGCAGGGCATTTCTCACCAACCCCACAATTCTGCATTGCTCGCGACGGGCTTTTACCGCTAGAGCGTTTTCTCGACCGCAACGAGCTGCCGCCTCCAACCCGGAAAGCCGCCCATGCCTCACCTTCCCGACCACCTTCTTGCCGGCTACCGCAATTTCATGAACGGTCGCTATCTCACCGAGAGCGGCCGCTATCGCGAGCTCGCCCGGGAGGGGCAAGCGCCGGAAACCATGATCGTCGCGTGCTGCGATTCCCGCTCGGCTCCCGAGGCGATCTTCGACGCAGGGCCCGGCGAACTCTTCGTGCTGCGCAATGTCGGCAATCTGGTGCCGCCTTACGAGCCGGACGGCGAGTTCCACTCGACCTCGGCCGCGCTCGAATTCGCGGTGCAGAGCCTCAAGGTCAAGAACATCGTTGTCATGGGCCATGGCCGCTGCGGCGGTATCCGTGCCGCGCTCGACGCCAATTCCGCGCCACTGTCGCCGGGCGATTTCATCGGCAAATGGATGAGCCTGATCGCGCCGGCCGCCGAGACCGTGTCGGCCAGCACCTTCATGACTGCGACGGAGCGCCAGACGGCGCTGGAGCGCATCTCGATCCGCTATTCCCTCGCCAATCTCAGGACCTTTCCCTGCGTCTCGATCCTTGAGGGCAAGGGGCGGCTGTCGCTGCACGGTGCCTGGTTCGACATTTCGACCGGCGAGCTCTGGGTGATGAACAAGGAAACCGGCGATTTCGAGCGCCCGGTGCTGGAGTGACCGAAACGGCACGCCAGGCAATGAACATCCGGCCGGTCATGTTCACCGCCGCCGCACTGCTGATGGCGATCATGGCCGCCCGTGCCGATGACGGCGCCATCATCAGCCGCTGGTATTCGGCCCTGCTGGTCGCCGACCGCACCGAACTTTCCGACCTGCTCGCCGACAATGTGCGCATCGAACTCGACGACCTCGGCATCGTGCAGGGAAAGCAGGAGTTCATCGCCTCGCTCGACGAATGGAAAGGTGCGGTTGCTGGTGCCGCGATCCGACACCGGATCGAGAAGAACGAAGGCGGCGTCACCACGGTGATCGCCTGCTACGACTTCCCCGACAACGACATGCTGATGCATGAGACCTTCGCCATAGCGGGCGACCGCATCACGGCCAGCACGCAGAAAGCGCTTGCGGAAAGCTGCGAAGCCTACTGACCGGCAGCGCTGTTGCGCGCGCCGGACGAGCGCCCTACATCGGTGATTTCAGCCCCTCCCGACCTGCCAGCCCGAAAGACAATCCATGCCCGCCACGAAAGCCGTCGACCTCGCCGCCCATCCGCTGACCACGTGGCAAGGGCCACTCGGCCTGCCCGATTTCGCCCGATTTGGCGACGACGAGTTCGCACCCGTCTTCGACGCGGCGCTGAAGGCGCATGAGGCCGAGATCGAGGCCATCGCCGCGAACGAGGACAGGCCGACCATCGAGAACACGCTTCAAGCCCTGGAGCTCGCCGGCGAAGCGCTCGACCATGTCTCGTCGATCTTCTGGTGCCGCGCCGGGGCCCACACCAACGAGGATATCCAGACGCTGGAGCGCGACATCTCGCCAAGGATGTCGAGGCATTTCTCGGCGATCTCGATGAATGAAAGGCTCTTTGCCCGCATCGACGACCTTTACCGGCGGCGCGAGACGCTCAAGCTCGATGCCGAGACGCTGCGGGTGCTGGAAAAGACCTGGAAGGGTTTTGTCCGCTCGGGCGCGAAACTCGATGCGGATGGCAAGAAGCGGCTGGCAGGTATCAACGAGGAGCTGTCGTCGCTCGGCACCAGCTTCGGCCAGAACGTGCTTGCCGACGAACGCGACTGGGCGCTGTTCCTCGACGAGGCCGACCTGGCCGGCCTGCCGGATTTCGTGAAGAGCTCGATGGCCGAAGCCGCCGAGATGCGCGGCCAGAAAGGCCGCTACGCCGTCACCTTGTCGCGCTCGATCTACGAGCCGTTCTCGACCTTCTCGGAGCGCCGCGACTTGCGAGAGATCGCCTTCCGCGCCTTCACCATGCGCGGCCAGAATGGCGGCGCGACCGACAATACGGCCGTGGTGCGCGACATGCTGAAGCTGCGCGCCGAGAAGGCGAAGCTGCTCGGCTACGGCTCCTTCGCGGCGCTGAAGCTCGACGACACCATGGCCAAGACGCCCAAGGCGGTGCACGACCTGCTCGATCCGGTCTGGGAAAAGGCGTTGGAAAAGGCCGCCGCCGACCAGAAGGAGCTGGAACGGCTGGCGGCGGAAGCCGGCAGCAACGAAAAATTCGCAGCCTGGGACTGGCGGTTCTACCAAGAGAAGCTGCGCGCGGAGAAATTCGCCTTCGACGAGGCGGAATTGAAGCCCTATCTCCAGCTCGACCGGATCATCGACGCCTGCTTCGACGTCGCGACAAGACTGTTCGGCACCACCTTCGAAGAGAAGAGGGGCATTGCCGCCTGGCACCCGGACGCACGCGTGTTCGTGGTGAAGAATGCCGATGGCAGCGAGCGCGGCCTGTTCCTGGCCGACTATTTCGCGCGGCCGTCGAAACGCTCCGGGGCCTGGATGAGCGCACTGAAATCAGGCTACCGCCTGGGCCCCGGCGCGAGCCCGATCATCTACAACATCATGAATTTCGCCAAGCCGCCCGTGGGCGAGCCGGCGCTGCTGTCGGTGGACGAGGCGAAGACCTTGTTCCATGAATTCGGCCATGCCCTGCACGGCATGCTGACCGACGTCACCTGGCCTTCGGTGTCGGGCACTTCCGTCAGCCGCGATTTCGTCGAACTGCCCTCGCAGCTCTACGAACACTGGCTGACCGTGCCGGCGGTGCTGGAAAAGCACGCTTTGCATGTCAAGACCGGCAAGCCGATGCCGAAGGCTCTGCTCGACAAGATGCTGGCGGCACGCACTTTCGGGGCTGGCTTTGCCACGGTGGAATTCACCGCCTCGGCGCTGATCGACATGGCCTTCCATGCAAGGCCCGACGCGCCTGAGGAGCCACTTCGTTTCGAGGCCGAAACGCTCGAAAAACTCGACATGCCCGACACCATCGCGATGCGCCACCGCATGCCGCATTTCGGCCATGTCTTTGCCGGCGAGGGCTATTCGGCCGGCTACTATTCCTACATGTGGTCGGAAGTACTCGACGCCGACGCCTTCGCCGCTTTCGAGGAGACGGGCGACCCCTTCAATCCCGCGCTGGCCGAGCGGCTGAGAAAGAACATCTATGCCGCCGGCGGCTCGAAGGATCCGGAAGAACTCTACACCGCGTTTCGCGGCAAGATGCCGTCGCCGGAAGCCATGATGGTGAAGCGGGGGCTGGTGTAGGGCGAGCCTTCCCTTCTCCCCTTGTTGTGGGAGAAGGTGGATCGGCGCGCAGCGCCGAGACGGTTGAGGGGTGTTCCAGCGGAGTGAGGCGTGGGTGTTCCCTGGAACGCCCCTCATCCGTCGCCTTCGGCGACACCTTCTCCCACAAGGGAAGAAGGGGGAGCCTTGTCCTTCCACGGATCCGCCACCCTTGGCCAGATCGCCCGCTTCAGTTTCCTGTAATCCGTCACCGCCGGATTGCTGGGATACGCGCTCGGCGCCGAGAGATAGATGATCTCGGCGGCGATCGGTTCGAAGCCGGCGTAGAAATGGTTGGTCGATTTGATCAGCAGCATGTCCTTGGCCAGCGGATCGACGCCGATGTTGGAAAAAATGTCCGGCTCGAAGGTCTGCGTGCGGTTGGTGTTGAGGATGATGTCGACCTCGGTGCCCTCGATGCGGATCAACGCGGCGGGCCCGAGCGTCACCCGGCTCGGCCCGAAGCTCTGCCAACCTTCGGCGAGAACTTTCAGCACCATGACGCGGGCGTCGATCGGCTCGCCGGCCTGGGGACCGGCCTTGCCGCCGAAACGCAGGTCGATGACGGCGCCCTCGCCCGCGGCCCGGCAGAAGGTCACGGCGACCGGATCCCAGATCGTCGCCACGCCGACATTGTCGATGCCGCGGGCCAAAAGCTCCCGCAGCACGATGGTGCCGTCACCCGGCACGCCGCCGCCCGGATTGTCCCAGATGTCGGCGATGACCACCGGCCTGCCGCGCTTTTCAGCGTGCACCGCCAGCGCCCGATCGATGCCATCGCCGGCGCTCAGCATCGTCATCGCCGTCTTTTGGCGCATCGCGTAGAGCTCGCGTCCCAGCGTTTCGGCCAGCGCGTCGCCCTTGGCCTTGTCATTGTCGGTGACGACGAGGATACGCGTGCCCATTTCGGGCACATCCGCCGCCATGAAGCCATGGATGACCGAAACCGACAGCACGCCGTCCCTGCCGTGCAGCGCCTTGATACGGTCGACGAAGGAGCGCATCGGTTCGCGGCTGGTCGGCAGCACCTGGATCATGCGGCAGTCGAAGGTCGAGATGACGGGCTTGATCTCGCCACGCGCCGCGGCGAGGCCAAGCTCGACGACATGTTCGCCGCGTTCGTAGAAATCGGTGTGCGGGAATTCTAGGAAATAAGCCATGACGTCGCACGCTGCCACGCGCTTCGGCGTCAGGTGGCTGTGCGGGTCGAACTCGCAGGCGATCACCACCTTCGGGCCGACGATCCCGCGCACGCGTTCGAGAAGGTCGCCTTCGCAATCGTCATAGCCCTGCGCCACCATTGCGCCGTGCAGTCCGAGGATAACCGCTTCGACCGGCAGTGCCGCCGTGAGCTGGGCGAGGATCTCGTCGCGCAGCTCCTCGTATGTCTGCCGCTGCACCAGGCCGCCGGGTTCGGCCCAGGTGGCGGTGCCCTCGATGACGTCGAGCCCCTCGCCGGCCGCGCGCCGGCGCAGGGCGACGATCGGCGAGGAGCACAGCGTCGGCGTCTCCGGATGCTTGCCCGGCCCGGCATAGAAGGCCATCTCGAACGATGCCCTGTCGGTCGGCACCGGCGAAAAGGTGTTGGTTTCCGTCGCCAGCGAGGCGGTGAAGATGCGCATGAAAGCTCCGTGGACAGGTTACTCTTCGTTCTCGCAATTCCGGACGGAAAACCGCCACACACTTTTTCAATGGAATTGCTATTTGACGGCCCCGAGCGCCAGCCCCCGCACGAGGTAGCGCTGCAGCCAGATGAACAGGATCGCCACTGGCAACGTCGCCAGCAGCGTGGCGGCCATGACGTGATGCCATTCGATGGTGTAGCGCCCGGCGACCAGCGAGAACACCTGGATCGGCAGCGTATAGCTCTCCTGGCTGCGCAGCATGGTGAGCGCCACGACGAATTCGTTCCAGGCGTTGATGAAGGTGAAGATGGCGGTGACGGCAATGGCCGGCAGGCAGAGCGGCAGAAACACTTTGCGCAGCGTCAGCCAGCGGCCGGCGCCTTCCATCCAGGCCGCCTCCTCGAGATCGCGCGGGATGGTGTCGAAATAGCTCTGCAGCATCCACACGGTGAAGGCGACGTTGAAGGCCATGTAGATGAAGCCGAGCGCGGTCGTCGATTCGACCAGCCCCCAGGCGGCCATCAACCGGAACAGGCCGAGCACCAGCACGATCGGCGAGATCATCTGCGAGATCAGCAGGAACTGGCGGAAGGCGCTGTAGCCGGCAAAACGAAAGCGCGACATGGCATAGGCCGCCGGCACGGAGATCAGGATAGCCCCGACGGTGGCGATCACCGAGACATAGAGCGAATTGGCGAGCGCCCGGCCGAAGCCGGTCGCCACCCACATGTCGGCAAAATTCGACCAGCGGAATTCGCTCGGCCACCATGTCGGCGACAGCACCTCCTGCCGCGGCTTGACCGCGGTCAGGAACATCACCGCGAAGGGAAAGATCGTCACCACGATCAAAGGCGCCAGCAGCAGCCAGGCGATGACGGTACGCTTCAGCTTGCTCCTCATGCGCGCTGCTCCCGCATGGCGAGGCGCACATAGATCATGGTGAAGACCAGCAATATGGCGAACATCACCAGCGACACGGCGGAAGCCTCCCCCAGTTTGCCGATGCGGAAGGCGAGCTTGTAGAGGTGGGTGACCAGGATGTCGGTCGAATTGGCCGGCCCGCCCTGCGTCATTACCCAGATGATCGGGAAGGAATTGAAGACATAGATGGTGTTGAGCACGATGGCGATGTTGATGAACGGCTTCAGGAGCGGAAAGGTGATTTCGCGGAACTGCTGTGCCGGCGTCGCTCCTTCGAGCGCGGCGGCCTCGTAGAGATCGTCCGGAATCGAAGACAGGCCGCCGAGGAAGATCGTCGTGGTGAACGGCACCGTCACCAATATGCCGATCAGCACCTGCATCGGGAACGCCGTCTCGGCGCTGGCCAGCCATTGGACATTGTGATCGATCAGGCCGAGGCCGAGCAGCGCCGAATTCAGCATGCCGCTTTCGCCGCTCAGCGCCCAGCGCCAGACCACCGCCGTCATGGTCAGCGACACCGCCCAGGGCAGCATGATGATGACGCGGGCAAGGCCGCGGCCGTAAAAATCGGTGTTGAGGATGATCGCGACCGGGATCGACAGAAGCAGCGCGCCGCCAACCACCAGCACGGTCCATATCCCCGTGCGCCACAGTGCCGCGACGAAATCGGGATCGGTGGTGAGGGCGGCGAAATTGGCAAGGCCGCTGAATTCGCGCAGCTGGCCGAAGCGGTTGACGTCATGCGTGGCGATCTGGATCAGGTCCCAGACCGGCCAGAAGATCACGATTGCCGCCAGGAACAGGCTGGGCAAGGTCAGCAGATAGGGCAAGAAGCGATTTTGCATCGGCTGGCCTGCAACCTCGGCGCACGGGATCGGAAGGTTCTGCTTATGCGGATTTCGGATCGGGAGACCAAAGATGTGGCGCGCCCCGCCTGAGTGGGGCGCGCCACGGGCGCAGGGAGATACGCCCTATTTCTTCAGCACGGCGTTGGCCTTCGCCGCCGCATCCTTCAAACCCGCCTCCGGGTCGCCGCCGAGGTATATCTTCTGGATCGCATCCGACGTGATCTGGGCGATCTCCTCCCAGCCCGGAATGACCGGCGCGAAGCGCGCATCGGGCAACAGCGCGGTGAAGGCGGCGAGGTCGGCATTGTTGACGTAATAGTCCATCTTGGCCTCTTCCTTGTTCACCGGCAGGAAGCCTTCGCCTTGCGTGAACTTGGCGCGCTGTTCCGTGGTGAACAGGAAGTCGAGCAGTTTCCAGGCCTCGTCCTTGTTCTTGGAGTTCTTGAACATGATGATGGAATCGGTGACGCCATAGGTGCCGCGCGCGCCGGTCGGGCCGGCGGGTATAGCCGCCACGCCGTATTTCAGGCTCGGCGCCTCTTCCTTGATCTGGTTGGACAGGAAGGGTGCGGTGATCATCATGCCGACCTTGCCCTGCTTGAACAGGTTCTGAACGTCCTCACGGTTGTTGGAGGTGACGCCGGGCTCCGTCAGGCCCTCGTCGATCATCGACTTGTAGAGCTTGGCGGCTTCGAGCGCGCCAGGCGTGCTCAAGCCCGATGTGCCGTCCTTGTTGAGGATCTCGGTGCCGTATGACCACATCGCATAGTAATAGTAGACGTCGGTCTCGATCTCCTTGCCCTGCAGGCCGAAGCCGAATGTGCCGGACCCCAGCGCCTTGATCTTGCGGGCGTCCTCCTGCAGCTCGGTCCAATTGGCCGGAGGCTTGGCGATGCCTGCTTTCTCGAACAGCTCCTTGTTGTAATACATGGCGCGCGCCGAAGCGGCGATCGGCAGGCCGTAGGTCTTGCCGTCCATGATCGAAGGCGACAGGAACGTGTCGATGAAACGGCCCTTGAAGTCTGGCGTGATGTAGCTGTCGAGCGGCTCGGCGACGTCCTGCTGCACGAAGTCGATCAGCCAGCGCGTGCCGATGATCGAGAGATCCGCATTGGTGCCGGCGGTGATGTCGGTGGTCAGCTTCTGCAAGAGCACATCCCACGGCACCACTTCGAACTTGACCGTGATGCCGGGGTTCTTTGCCTCGAACTCCTTCTTGACCTCCTCGAAGTAGGGGCCGGTCTTGGCGCTGTATTCGGCGACGGTGACGCGCACCTCGCCGGCTTGCGCCTGTGCCGCGAAGGCCAGCATGCTCATTCCGGCCATCAAGCCGACAGTCCATTTCGCAATGCTCATCCGATCTCTCCCATTTTGTTCCGCGCTTTTGCGCTCCTCACGCCGATGTTGGCGCAGGATTATGTGACTTTCCTACATTATCGAGGATCTGGCCGCACGCAAGCAGATTATCGTGTTGCTTAATTACATTCCATTCACTAGCCTGCCGACATCTGCCTAGAGCAGTTCACCGTTTCAAGGAAACGGAGAACCACTCTAACTCTTTGTTTTGACGCAATTCCGGACGGAAAACCGTATACACTTTCCTGGAATTGCTCGAACTGCCGGAGGAGCAAGCGCCGTGGTTTCGAAAGCCGAGTTCGAAGGCCGCACTGTCGTTGTCACGGGCGCCGGCGGTGGCCTCGGCTCGGCGATCGTCGCGTTGCTGGCCGGAAGAGGCGCGCGGGTGATCGGCTGCGATCAATCGGAGGAGGCGCTGGCAAGCCCGCACCTCGCCTCGCGTCATGTCTTCAACCTTCTCGACCGGGTTTCAGTCGAGGCAGCCATCGCGGCCGTGCTCGACAAGGACGGCGTGCCCGACATCCTGATCAACAATGCCGGCTGGACGCGCGCGGAGACGCTCGGCGCATTGACGACCGACAGGATAGGGCAAGAAGTCGATCTCAACCTGACCGGCGTGATGACTTTTGCCGACCCGCTGGTCAAGGCGATGGCGGCGCGCGGTTCGGGCAGCGTCGTCTTCATTTCTTCCGTCAACGCCATCGCCCATTTCGGCAACCCCGCCTATGCCGCCGCCAAAGCCGGTATCAACGCCTATGCCAAGGCGATCGCCGTCGAGCTCGGCCGCAGCGGCGTTCGCGCCAATGTCGTCTGTCCGGGATCGATCCGTACCGCCGCCTGGGACCATCGCCTGGCCAAGAACCCGGATATTCTCGGCAAGCTCCAGCGGCTCTATCCGCTCGGCCGCATCGTCAATGCCTCGGAGGTGGCGGAAGCCGTGGCGTTTCTTGCCTCCGACCGGGCGTCCGGCGTAACGGGCGTGGTGATGCCGGTGGATGCCGGCCTGACCGCCGGCTGCCTGCCGTTCATCGACGACATATTGGGAGCGTGACCATGACCGACGTCCAGTTCCGCGACCTTTCGAAATCCTTCGGCCAGCACAGCATCCTCGAGAACATCGACCTCGACATCGAGAGCGGCGAATTCGTCGTGCTGGTCGGCCCGTCCGGGTGCGGCAAGTCGACCTTGCTGCGCATGCTGGCTGGACTGGAAACGATAAGCTCGGGCGATCTCGTCATTGGCGGCGTGCGCGCCAACGACCTGCCGCCGCAGCAGCGCAACATCGCCATGGTCTTCCAGTCGTATGCGCTGTTTCCGCATCTCAAGGCCTCCGACAATATCGGCTTCGGACCGAAAATCCGCGGCGAGAGCCGCGCCGCGGTCGAGGACAAGGTCAAGAAGGCATCCGGCGTCCTCAACCTGTTCTCCTATCTCGACCGTTACCCCCGGCAATTGTCGGGCGGTCAGCGCCAGCGCGTCGCCATGGGCCGCGCCATCGTGCGCGAACCCTCGGTCTTCCTGTTCGACGAACCGCTATCCAACCTCGACGCGCAATTGCGGGTGCAGATGCGCACCGAGATCAAGGCGCTGCACCAGAGACTGAGATCGACGGTCGTCTATGTCACCCACGATCAGATCGAGGCCATGACAATGGCCGACCGCATCGTGGTGATGGATCGCGGCCGGATCCAGCAGGTCGGGCCGCCACTGGAGCTCTATGACCGGCCGGCCAACAAGTTCGTTGCCGGCTTTCTCGGCTCGCCCTCGATGAGTTTCGTTTCCGGGTCCCTCAAGACGACGGCCACGAACAGCTGGTTCGAATCGACCGGCGGCGGAAAGCTTGCGCTTGCCGGCAAAGAGGTGCGGACAGGCGGCGCGGTGGAGGCCGGCATCCGGCCCGAACATTTTGTCATCGGCGAAGCTGCCGACGCCATGACCATCAAGGTGGACGTCGTCGAGCCGACGGGCTCCGAAACGCATGTCTACGGCGCTATCGGCAACGATACGGTGCGCGTCGTCTTCCGAGACCGGATGCAGGTGAAGCCCGGCGACCGCCTGCCGGTCTCGGTCGAGCCGCGCAACGTCCATCTTTTCGACAAGGCGACGGGCCTGCCTCTATGAAAGCACAAGCGTGAAGACACCGGCATGAAGACACCGGCCGACATCATCACCCGGTTGCAGCTGATGTCGCAGGACGGCACCAAGTCGGATCGCCGGCTGGCGGGCCTGGTCCTGTCCGATCTCGATTTCGCCTCCAAGGCGGCGATCTCGGAGATCGCCGCGCGCGTCGGCGTCAGCGAGCCGACGGTGACCCGCTTCTGCCGCAATCTCGGCTGCGAAGGCCTGCGCGACTTCAAGTTCTATCTGGCGCAGGCGATCGCCATTGGCGGCCAGTATCTGTCGCCCGAGCCGCTGAGCCGCGACGCCCGCGAGCAGCGCATCGCATCGGCCATCACCGAGGCGGCGATATCGGCCATCCAGCGCGCCAGCGAAAACCTCGACATGACGACGCTGGTCGATGTCGCCGCGCGCATTGCCACGTCAGGCAACGTGCTGTGTGTCGGCTCCGGCGGCATTTCCTCGATGATGGCGACCGAGATGCAGAACCGGCTGTTCAGGCTGGGCCTGCCGGTGCTGGCGCAGATCGACGGGCAATTGCAGCGCATGTACGCCGCCGTGGCCACGCCCGACACCACGCTGGTCGCCTTCTCGGTTTCCGGCTATGCACGGTCGGTCATCGAGGCGGTGCAGGTCGCGCAGCAATATGGCGCCACAACGGTCGCCGTCACCGCGCCGGACTCGGCATTGGCCAGGGCCGCCGACACCGTCATCCATTTGCAGCCGCTCGAGGACGGCAACATCTACAAGCCGACATCGTCGCGCTATGCGCTGCTGGCGATCGTCGACATGATCGTCACGTCGGTGGCCGAGACGCGCGGCCCGAAGGTGCTGGAGAATTTGCGCCGCATCAAGCAGAGCGTGAACACGCTGAAGGTCGACGATCCGCGTTTGCCGCTGGGCGATTGAACTTCAGGCCGAAGCACTGAGCGCCTCGATGCGCTGCATCAGCACCTGGGGTTCACCCGTCACGCGCAGCGTCTTGAGCCGTGCCGTGCCGCCGACGACAACCGAAACGGCCGAGGCCGGCACTCCAAGCGTCTTGGCGGCCAGCTTCTCCAGCGCTCGATTGGCGGCGCCGTTTTCGGGCACGGCGCGGACCCGTGCCTTCAAATGGCTTCGCCCATCAGCCGATGTCTCTATGCTTTCGAACCTGTCCATGGAAGACTTCGGTGTCAGCCGGACGAACAATTCGATGCCGTTCTCGCGGATGCGGAACGGGGCACTCATGCGAGCATCGGGTTCACAGCACCAGCGGTGCCACGGTGGTGAGCAGGAACTGCCTGAGGAAGAACAGGATCAGCAGCAGGATGATCGGCGAGATGTCGATACCGCCAAGGTCCGGCATGAAACGTCGGATCGGCCTGAGCGCCGGTTCGGTCAGCCGGTAGAGCATATTGCCGATGCTGCCGACAAACTGGTTGCGCGAGTTGACGACGTTGAAGGCATAGAGCCAGGAAAAGATCGCCGAGATGATGATGACCCACCAATAGAGGTCGAGCGCCATGACGATTGTTTGAATGAGGGCGAGCATGCCGGTCTCCAATTGTTGCCGACATGTAGCCATTGCGCGCGAAACCGGCAAGGGCAGGCTTCGGCCGCCAGGATTTCGGCAAAACGTCGCCTTGACAGAAAACTGCCGTGCCCGATAAATGCGCCATCCGCTGGACGGGGCTGTAGCTCAGCTGGGAGAGCGCGTCGTTCGCAATGACGAGGTCAGGGGTTCGATCCCCCTCAGCTCCACCAGCGGGATAGTCGTTTTCTTCTCTTCGATGCATTGCAACAGCCGAACCCACGTCGGTGGCTACGGTGCGAAATGTCACGACACCGGCGCCCTTTTCCGTCCATCATGAAGGATTGCGAGAGCCTTCCGGGGCAAACGCCTGTCAATTGGACTTATGGCGGTGATCGCTATGGAATCGCGCTATTTTTTTTGGAATCCACCCCATTAGAGTGACATTACCAAATCAGTTTTTTCTGTGTGTTGTAGCAAGGCGTTTCGGTGGGGGCGGCTGACGGCGCTATACGGATTTGGAAGTCGATATGAAGAACCCGCCCGCGGAAGCAAAACGTGTCAATTCGCGAGTATCTCGCTGCAAATCTCAGACGGCTCTGTAAGGAGCATGCCTCGGTAAGCGCGGTATGCCGGGAACTGGGCATCAATCGCACGCAGTTCGAACGCTACCTTCAGGGACAGACTGTTCCGAACAAAGCGACAGCCAAGCTGATCTGCGACTATTTCCGCATCGACGAAGCCGAATTGTACCGGGAACCGGGCGCGCCGAAGCCTGCGGTTCGCGGCCTGCCACCGATTTCCGAAAGCCTGTTCAACCAAATGATCCGGCCGCCCGCCCCGTCGATCGCGGGCGGCACCTACTTCACCTATTTTTCGATCCCGGCTCGCCCCGACCTGTTGATGCGGTCGGTGACCTTCGTGCGGCGCGACGCCGAGCTGGTGACGTTCCGAAGGGTTACCGGATGGTCGGAGCGCCGGGGAACGACATGGGCGCGGGCGCGCGGCAATCATTACGGCGTGGCGATCTCGCGCCTGAACTGGATCTACTTCAGCGGCGTCAATCGCCGCCAGACCGGTGAACCATCGCTGATCTCGGTGCAGTGGGCTCCCATCTCGGAACCGGTACTGATTGGCAAGGCCATGCTTCTAACGGAAGCCGGGCCGGCCTTCGTGTCGGTCATCATGCGGCAGGACGTATCCATCGGCCCGCGGCAGGCGATCCGCATGGCGCACGTCGTCAAGCTCGACGACCCGAGCCTCGACCACCTCGTGGTCAGCCTCGCTCGGGACGGGCTGGACTGATCGCGTCAGAATCTTCCCTTTTTACGCTAAATAAGAATAACTCTATCCGGAAATAGCGTATGCCGGCAGTCATCTACTCCGTATGTGAGTAAAATCGATTTTTTGTACTTTAGGGCTAAGAAAGATAATTTAGATTAATGCAGTTTTACTACCATTTTAACAAACCATTAACTCTTTCGATCTTACCTTCCGCCCGTGGATCCCGTTTTGGGGATTTTTTCAACAGATCCCATTTGGGGTCAGGAAGGGATGAAAATGGCGAAGAAAGTGAACACTGCTCCGAAGCTGACGATTGCCGCAGGCACCCAGACCGTCTTCTTTTCGCAGGGCATGCACTACAACAAGCGCTGAGTTGCCCGAGGCGCCGGCGACGGTTGTTCGTCGGCGCCTCGCCTTCGCAATGACATTTCTGCATTCGGCTTTCGGCATCATGAAAATGCGCTCCGCAAAAACGCTTGTCTTCTACCCCGGCGCCAACAAGGTCACGGCGTGCAATTTCCTGACCAGAAGCGTCTTCGAATGCAGTTCCGAGGTGATCGGTCTTCTCGCATCCTGGGACAAATGGGCATCCGCCGCGGAGATCGCGCGGGACCACGGATGGTCGCGATCAGAGCTGGATGCCGTCATCCCCCAATTGCTCGATTTTTCCGCACTGGTGACCGCCGGGTCGCAACTGGCCGAACAGGAGAGCCAATTCTCGGGACAATGGAACTGGGGCATTCCGACCGCGCTGATGCATTTCTGCGTCCAGGACAGCGAGTTCATGACCATCGAACAGGCGGAGGCACGGCAGATCGAACGCGCCGGTCACACCGTGCAGCCCGACCTCGTGCTCAGGAATTCCGCGGCGGCCATCCGGCTGCCGGACGCGCTGGACGACAATGAACTCATTGCCCTGATGGCGCAGCGTCGCACGAACCGAACAGCGGCGGCGCCCACCATCACCGCGAAACAGCTTTCCGACTGTCTGTTCGCGGGCATGGGCATCACCGGCGAGACCAGCAACTACGTTGGCGCCCTGCCGCTGGGCATGACCCCTTCCGGCGGCGCGAGAAACCCCTACGAAGCCTATGTGGTCGCGCCGGCGGTGGAAGGGCTGGAGCCCGGCGTCTATCACTACTCGGCTGTCGGACACGATCTTGAAAGGATTTCGGCGAACCACCTGCCGAAAGTCTCCGAGCTGGTCGGCGGACAGGAATGGGCCGACCCCATGCCCTGCCTGGTCCTGCTCTGCGCAAGGCTCGACCGCACCATGTGGAAGTATGAGGACGCCAATGCCTATCGTGTCGTGCTGATCGAAGCTGGCCATATCGGCCAGAACATGATGCTTGCAGCGACCAGGCACGGCCTGTCGGCCTGCCCGACCGCGGCGCTCAGCCACTCGGCGATCAAGCGCCTGCTCGGCCTCGACCGGCTCACCGACGCGCCCATCTACGCCTTGACACTGTCTATCCCGGAAACCGATCCGCGCCCGGCAGCGGGGTCGATCAATTAGCCGATTGATTATGTTCAGAGTGCCCGGTGAGGGGGTCCCCTGAATTCCACCACATCACAGGAGCAGCACGTGGCCAACCAATCCCTACGCCAGTCCGAGATCGACAGTCTCCAATATATCGCGTCGATGGCCAATGAGCTGGTGCAGATGGCCGAAGCAAGCCGTTTCCCCATGATCTCCTATCTGCTGGGCATGGCTTATGCCGAGGCTTTCGACGTCCTTCGCGGCGCCCGGCCGGCGAGGCATCCGCAGCTCAGCGGCAATTCGATGCACCCCAGGACGCAGGCGAAAGACAATCGCGTCCAGCCGAGGAGAGCATAGCCAGATGCGGCCATCATCTCGGTGCGCAATGGCGTGCCCCGGGACGTGCGCGGTAAGGCCTGCTGCCGTCCTTGAGGAAGGCCGCCGTCGGCTTGACCGCATCGAGATGGCCTATTGGTTTGGTTGGAACACGCGGGCGCAGAGGCAACATCATCCAAGGCCGGCCGATGTCGCCGCGATCCCTGCAATGATCGCCCGCAGCCCGCCGAACCGGCCTTTATGCACCACGACCTGAGGGGAACCCACAAATGAACATGATCGCAGCCATCAAAAGCGCCGATGCCGGTGAAAGTGTCTTCAGCCGCCTCCATGCCCTGATCGCCAGCCGGCCGGCATCGCCGGATGCGGCGCGCCTTCAAGCGCGCCAACTGGTTTCCACGGCGATAGCCGACACCTGGCACGCCGACAGTCTCTGGGGCGCGGTGGATGCCTTCCATGCCCATTTCGACTTCATGATGCAGACCATCGAGATCAACGGCGCCGGCGATCCGAACCTCAGGATCCTGCGCATGAGATGCCGCTTCTACCTCGAGCAGGTCGAGGCCCTGTGTCTGTCGATGAGCTATCGGTAGGCCGACCGTTCGACCTTGCTTTGATCCGTGGACGTCGTTTCTCCCGAACCGGGTTCAGTCTTGGGCGGCATGCGTCAATTCCGAAGGCTGAATACGAATGGCGCCGTGCGGCTGACGCGCGAACCCAGCTCCGGCGGCGGCGGCGGCACGGTGGCGCCCTGCAGCACGGCGAGCGCGGCGCGGTCGAGGTCGGGATCGCCCGAGGAGCGGACGACGCGCGCCGACGTCACCCGGCCTGAGGCGTCCACCGTGAAGGTGACGTTCGCATTGCCTTGCGAGCGTCGCGATTTCGCGGCGCTCGGATAGCGCGTATGCCGCTTGATCCATGACAGCAGCCGCGATTCCCACTTGGCCGGGCTGACGCCGGACGCCCCGGACGCCGATTTCGGCGCCGCTGTCCTGGGGGCGGGCTTTGCTTCCGCGCTCGCGGCGGTTATCGTCTTCGGCGGCGCCTTATCCTTTTTCGGCTTGGGCTTCTCGACCGGCTTTTTCACCTTGGCCTGGACGGGTTTCTTTTCCCTGGGCGTCTCGACCGGCTTCGGCTGCGGCAGCGGCACGACGACGTCAGGCGCGACCGTCTCGACCATGTCAGGGACGATCTCTTCAAGCGGGGGTTGGTCGGCCGGCTCAGCCCGCGTCGTTTCAGTCGGTTCGGTCGTGTCAGGCGGCGTTGCATCCGGCTCGGCAACGGGCTCCGCTTGCTCGGCCATTTTCTCGGGCTCGGCTTCGGCGGCCTTTTCGGTGTCCTCGACCGGCTCGGCCTGGTCGGGCACAGCGGCGTCCAACATCGCGGCTTGTTCGGGCACGGCCGGCGTCGCGACCATCGGCGCCATCTCGATGGCCAGCGCCGGCGGCGGCCCGCCATCCGCCGGGTCGACCGGAGTGAAGCTCTGTACCGCATAGGCGACCGCAACATGCGCCCCAAGCACCAGCGCGGCCGCAACCGCCCACAGGCCGAGGTCGCGCCAGCCGAGGCGCGACAGCTCCACCGTGGGCGAGGCGGCCGCTTGCCCGGTCATGGACCAGCGGCTCCGCCTGGATCCGCTGCGGGAGCACCGCCGGCGGGCGCAGCCTCCAGGCCGACCAGGGCGATCTTCAGGTAGCCGGCGCCGCGCAGCAGGTTCATCGCCTCCATAAGGTCGCCATAGGCAACCGCCTTGTCGGCGCGAAGGAAGATGCGCGCCTGCTTGTCGCCTTTGGTCCTGCCGTCAAGCGTGGCGGCGAAAACCTGGCGCGGCACGGTGTCGTTGCCGATCGCTAGCGAGAGGTCATCCTTCAACGTCAGGAACAGCGGCGTCTCCGGCCGCGGCGCCGGCGTCGCGGTCGAGCCCGGCAGGTCGACATTGACATCCACCGTCGCCAAGGGCGCTGCGACCATGAAGATGATCAGCAGCACCAGGATGACGTCGATGAAGGGCGTGACATTGATCTCGTGGCTTTCCTCGAGATCGTCGTCCATGGTCTGACGGATGCGGCTGCCCATGGTCTTGCCCCGCTACTGCGCCGCCAGCGCCGTTGCCGGCGCCACCGTGCGGAAATCGAGGTCGCGGCTGACCAGCCGCTCGACGCCAGCCGAGGCGTCGGCGAGGATCTGCCGGTAGCCGGCTATCGAGCGCGCAAAGACGTTGTAGATGACGACGGCCGGTATCGCGGCGACGAGCCCCATTGCGGTGGCGAGAAGGGCTTCGGCAATGCCCGGCGCCACCACCGCCAGATTGGTGGTCTGCGCCTGCGAAATGCCGATGAAGGCGTTCATGATGCCCCATACCGTGCCGAACAGACCGACGAAAGGCGCGGTCGAGCCGATCGTCGCCAGCAGGCCGGTGCCGCGCGACATGCGTCGCGCCGCCGCCGCCTCGATGCGTGTCAGGCGCGAGGCGACCCGTTCCTTTAGCCCGTCGCCGCCGGCATGGTCGAGCGCGCCGGCCGAAAGTGCCGCTTCTTCCTCCGCCGCCCGCACCAGCAGGGCGCCGGTGCCGCCGTTGCGGCCGAGCGCGCGGCTCGCCTGCTTCAGCGTCGCGGCATTGCCGATGGCCCGCGCGGCGCGACGGGCGCCAAGCTTGCCGGCAAGCACTTCCAGCGACTTGGCCAGCCATATCGTCCAGGTGACGAGCGAGGCGAAGGCCAGCCCGATCATCACCGCCTTGACGATGATGTCGGCAGCCATGAACATGCCCCATGGCGACAGATCGTGCGGCAAGCTCAGCGCCGGCGAGGGCTCGGCCGCCGTACCGGCCCCGGCTTGCGGCTGTGCAGGCGCTGGGGCTCCCACGGGAGCGGCGGGCGCGGCCGGCGATGGTGCTGGCGCCGTAATGGTGGCGGGCGTGCCGCTTGCCGGCTGCTCCTGCGCCGGCGCGCTGGCGGCCGCCAGCATGGCGGATGCAAACAGCGCTGCGACCAAACCGGTTCTCGACATCGTCTTCTTCCTTGTTCTCACAGCCGCCAGCCTCCCCCGCCGTGGCGCTGAAGCGTCACTGGACGTAGCCGACGGGCTGGCCTGTGACGGGGTGCGCGAACACGCCCATCTCGACCCCGAAAATGCCCTTGAGCACATCGCCTTGCATGATTTCGCCGGGCGTGCCGCGCGTCAGCAGCCTGCCGTTCTTCAGGGCAATCAGCTCGTCGCAATAGCGCGCCGCCATGTTGGGATCGTGCAGCACCACGACGACGCAAAGGTCGCGCTTGCGGCTGAGATCCCTGACCAACCCAAGCACCTCGACCTGATGGGCGATGTCGAGCGCCGAGATAGGCTCATCGAGCAGCATGACGCCGGCATTCTGCGCCACCAGCATGGCGAGCCAGGCGCGCTGGCGCTCGCCGCCCGACAGCTCGTCGACCAGCCGGTCGGCAAAGCCGGCCATGTCGGTCAGGGCCAGCGCTTCCTCGACATGCCGTCTGTCGTCCTGGCCGAAGCGGCCGAGCGCGCCATGCCACGGATAACGTCCGAGCGCCGCCAGCTCGCGCACGGTCAAGCCGGTCGCCGCCGGCGTCGTCTGCGGCAGATAGGCAAGCGCCCGCGCCAGTTCGCGCGCACCCCACTGGGCCAAAGGCCGCCTGGCGAAGGTGATGGCGCCAGAGCTTGCCGGCTGCTGGCGCGCCAAAAGCTTGACCAGCGTCGACTTGCCGGACCCGTTGTGGCCGATCAGCCCGTAGACGCGCGCACACTGCAATTCGAGCGAAACCGGACCGAGCAGCGTCCGCTCGCCCACGGCAAAGCGCACCGTGTCGATGTGGAAAGCAGTCTGGGTGTCAATTCCGGTCAAGGTCCGTCTCCAGTACGGCTGCGGGCATGTCATCAATCCGGTTTTCGGCAGCCGTGCCCGGTTGACTATGAAACATGACTTTACTAGTCAACAATGAAGTTGAGTTTTTTCGTCAACAAGACATCGTGACGCCTGATGCCGCTTCGAATTTCAGGCAAGGAAGCGTTTCCGTGAAGCGATGAACCGCTCTAAGGTCTTCGCTGAAACAGGAAACCGCGCATGATCAAGGCGACACCCTTCGATTTTCCCTATGACGGCAGGCTGGTGGCCGAGAACACCGCGCTGGTCGTGATCGACCTGCAGCAGGATTTCCTGTCGACGACGGGTTACTTCGCCAGGAAGGGATATGATCCATCGCCGTTGAGAGCGATCCTGCCCGCGGTGAGCCGGCTGATCGCCGCTGCCCGCGAGGCGGGCGTCAGCATCGTCCATACAAGGCAGGGCTACCGGGCCGACATGGCCGACATGACGCCGTACGAGAAATGGCGCCGCAGGCGGGCCGGCCTCGACGGCACCGAGATCCTGCTTCGTTCGGGTCCGGGTTTTCAGATCGTTCCGGAGATCGACGTCGCGCCGCGGGACATCATCGTCGACAAGACCTGCAACGGCGCCTTCACCTATACGGATTTCGAGCTCGTGCTGCGCGCGCGAGGCATCACGCATCTTCTGTTTTGCGGATGCACTACGGATGTCTGCGTGCACACGACGCTGCGCGAAGCCTGCGATCGCAACTTCCAGTGCTTGACGATCTCCGACGCCTGCGCCAGCGGCGACGGACGGGCGCATGAGGCGGCCCTTCACATGGTGACGGTCGAAGACGGCGTCTTCGGCGTGCTGGCGGATTCTGGTGCAGTCATTGAAGGCCTGTCACGGCTGGGTAGCAAGGCGCGTTAAAGGATTAGGTACCGCAGAGCAGCCTCGCACGTCATAGACACGGCAGGATAGCACCCTCCGGCAGGCCAGAGCGGTTGGAAAGGAAATTTCTCCGCAGTTCAGCCCGTTGCCCGTGTTTCCAGTCCCGTGCGCTGCGCGAAAGCCCCATGCTGGAACTCGCCGCTTTCACGCCGCGCCAGCGAATTGCGCAGCAGCGCGATCGTCTCGCGGCCGACTGTCGCGATCTCGCGCGGCGTGTCGACACCGACGATCATGAATTCATCGATGCCGAGAGCCGCGTAAGCAAGCAGCGACAGGGCGGCCTGGGCCGGCGGACCGGAGACATCGACCGCCTTGTGCCCTGCCGAGGAAATTCCCCGGTGGATGCGGACCGGAAGGGCGAAGCGTAGTCTGGCGGCCCGGCCATGTTCGGCGGCGGCGCCGCGCACACGCTCCATCAACTGCCTGACATCGTCGATCGAACCGGGCGCCAGTTCGAAGACGTCGGCATGCCGGCCGGCCACTTTCAGTGCCGTGCCGGACTGCCCGCCCATGCGGATGACGAGGTCGGCACCATGAGGCCCCTTGCGCGGAACATAGCCGCCCTTGATGCTGTAGAACGCGCCTTCATGGTCGAAAGGCTGCTCGTTCGACCATAGCCGCTTCAACAGAACCAGATATTCGTCGATGCGCTGCCAGAGGACACCGTGTCCGACCGGACGCGCTTCGGCATCGTCGTCGTTTAACGGCTCGCTGATCATCCTGAGCGCCAGGCGGCCGCCGCTGCGGGCGTCGATCGAGGCAAGCTGCCGCGCCGCCACGGTCGGTTCGACCACGCCGGCCCAATGGGTGAGGACCACTTCCAGCGACGAGCTGCGGTCCAGCACCTGGGCGGCAAGATCCATATTGGTCAGCAGGCCGGCCGGATCGTCGACGACGAGGTTGCGGAAACCGCCATCCTCGATCAGCGCCAGCCTGGTCGCCGTCTCGGCAAAGTCGTAGAAAAAGGAAACTGCGCTATCGGCAGGATAGGTCTTGCCGGGCACATGCGTGAATTCGATCGGCATTGCCATCTCCTCCATCTCTGGAATCACGGATGCGGTCAGATACGAATCAATGGCGCACGCGAAAGCGCACCGGGATCCGGTTCATTCAACTCCGATTGCCTGAAGGCGGTGGGTCGTCAGCCTGGCCGGACCACGGCTCAGGGAATGAGGCCCAGAACAACAGCCCCGGTGAACACGAACGCAAGGGCAAAGACGACATAGGCGAAAGCACCGGCATAGGCCGGGCGGAAGCTCTGGGCATTGGCCAGCCTCTGGCCGCTGCTGCGGGTCTCGGTGTTCTGCATATAGGACATGTCGACCTCCGTCTCGCCGGTTAATCTATAAAAGTTGTAGACTTTGTCGATTGCTATTTTTCGGCCATGCGCAGAATTTTTTTCTAACAGCGCCGTGAGAACTGGCGCTGAGTTGCTGCAGAGCGGCATCGGCGTGATCGACGGACATGGCAGCGTCGGTTTCACTTCCGGCGCTCGACGGCACTTCACTTGCCGATCCATTCGTGCATTGGCCGCCCCGCGCGGGCAGGATAGCATCGCGGCAGAGCGACAATGCGAGATCGTCCAAAGGACATTTGGGAGGAGCAAGGAAATGGGAGCAAGACTGGCCGGCAAGGTCGCCATCGTTTCGGGCGGCGCGACGGGAATGGGCGGGGCGGCCTCGGAACTGTTCGCGGCGGAAGGCGCAAAGGTGGCGATCATCGACCGCAATGGCGAAGCGGCGGCAGCCACCGCCGCGGCGATCCGGGCGCGCGGCCAAATCGCGGAGCATTTTGTCGCCGACGTTTCCGACGAGGCGCAGGTCGAGGCGGCCGTGAAGGGCGCGGCCGAGAAGTTCGGCGCGGTTACCGTCCTGTTCAATCATGCCGGCACCATCGTGATAAAGCCGTTCCTGGAGACCAGCGTGCAGGAATGGGACTGGCTGCATGCCGTCAACGTGCGCTCGATGTTCCTGATGACCCGCGCCGTGCTGCCCGGCATGATCGCGGCCGGCGGCGGCTCGATCGTCTGCACCTCGTCGATCTCGGCGGTGGCGGCGACGCCGAACGAAGTGCTCTATGACACCACCAAGGGCGCCTGTCACATGTTCGCGCGCGCCATCGCCGTGGAATTCCGCGACCGCAACATCCGCTGCAACGCCGTCTGCCCCGGCTTCATCCGCACACCGCATGGGCTGCGCGAGGTCGCCGATCTGGGCAAGCTCGGCGTCGATGTCTCCGACGCGGCGCTGGCTGCGCAGCAGGGGCGGATCGGCGAACCGGAAGAGGTGGCAAAGGCGGCGCTGTACCTCGCCAGCGACGAATCGAGCTTCGTCAACGGGGCCCATCTGTTCGTGGATAACGGCTTCACGGCGATGTGAGACGTCCCAAGGACAGCTTGGCGCCCTTCCTCTACCCCCTCCGGGGGGAGAGGAAAAGACACCGAGCCCTACTCGTCTATCGTTCTTCCCGGCGAAACGGTTTCAGCAGCGCCGACGGCGCCACCGCATTGCGCGACATCACCGCCATGGCGACGATGGTGAAGATGAAGGGCAGCATCAGGAACGCCTCGTAGGGGATATGCCCGAGGCCGCTCGCCTGCATGCGCAACTGCAAGGCATCGACAAAGGCGAACAGCAATGCGGCCCCCGCCGAGCGCCACGGGTCCCAGCGGCCGAACACGACCAGGGCGATCGCCACCCAGCCGCGCCCGGAGACGACGCCGAAGGTGAAGGCGTTGAACTGCGCCATCGACAGGAAGGCGCCGGCCAGCCCCATCAGCGCCCCGCCGAGAATGACCGCCTGGAAGCGGGTGACAATGACGCTGACGCCGGCGGAGTCGGCGGCGCGCGGGTTTTCGCCGACCATGCGCACCGACAGCCCCCATGGCGTGCGGTAGAGCACGAAGGCGGCGATAGGGATGGCCAGGATCGCCATGTAGACCAGCGCGAACTGGTTGAACACCGCCGGCCCAAGCACGGGAATGTCGGAGAGGACCGGGATCGGCAGCGTCTGAAAACCGTTGATGCTCGGCGGCACCGATTGCTGGCCGAAGATCAGCCGGTAGAGGAAATAGGCCAGACCCGACGCAAGCAGCGTCACGCCGATGCCGCAGACATGCTGGCTTAGGCCCAGCGCCACCGTGAACAGCGCATGCAGCGCCCCCATCAGCATGCCGGTCAGCACGGCCGCCAGGACGCCCAGCCACAGGTTGCCGCTGAGGCTGGCGGCGGTGAAGCCGGCCATCGCCGACAACAGCATGATGCCTTCGATCCCGAGATTGAGCACGCCGGCGCGCTCGGAGAACATTTCGCCGAGGGTGGCGAAAGCCAAGGGCGTGGCGATGCGGATGATGGCGGCCAAGAAGCCGACCTGGAAGATCTGTTCGAACACCGCGCTCATCGGGAGGCTCCGACGCGGCGGATGCGATAGGTGGTGAACAGCAGCGCCACCAGCATGGCAAGCAGTGCCGTGCCCTGGATGACATCGCTGAGGAAGGCCGGCACGCCGGTCGCGCGCGACATCGCCTCGGCGCCGGTCATCACGGCAGCCAGGAAGATCGCCGCCGGCACCACGCCGAGCGGGTTGAGCCGCGCCAGCATTGCAACGACGATGCCGGAATAGCCGTAGCCCGGCGAGATGTCGCTCATCACCTGAAAATGCACGCCGCCGACCTCGCCGACGCCGGCGAGCCCGGCTAGCGCGCCGGAGAGCAGCGCCGTCGAGAGCAGCACCCGCTGGACATTGATGCCGCCATATCTGGCCGCTTCCGGATTCTCGCCGGTCACCCGGATCCGGAAGCCGAGCGTGGTGCGCACGATCAGGAACCATATCAGCGGTGCCGCGATAAGCGCCGCGATGACGCCGAGATGCAGCCGCGTGCCCTCGATCAGCACCGGAAAATTGGCCGAATCCTCAATCGGCGGCGAGATCGGATAGCCGCTGAAACTATCCTTCCATGGCCCTTCGATCAGCGCCATCAGCGCGTAATAGATGACCGAATTGAGCAGCAGCGAACTGACGACGTCGTCGACCTTGAATTTCACCCGCAGTGTTGCCGGCACGAGCGCGACGGCTGCACCGGCCGCAGCGCCTGCCAGAGCCATCAAAAGCATGGCGAGCGGTCCCGGCATCGGGATCGCGCCGACGAAGCAGCTCGCCACCGCGCCGGCAAGCAGTTGCCCTTCGGCGCCGATGTTCCAGAATTTGGCGCGGAAGGCGACAGCCACCGCCAGCCCGGTGAAGATCATGGGCGCGGCGCGCACCAGCGTTTCGGTGATCGCATAGCTGTCGCCGAGCGAAGCCGTGAACATAACGCCGTAGGATTCGAGCACGCCGGCGCCGGCCAGCGCGATCAGGCCGCTGCACAGCACCAGCGCGGCACCGATCGCCAGCAGCGGCAATGCGAGGTTGAACCAGGCTGGCGTCGAGCTGCGGACTTCGAGGCGGAACATCAGCTATGGCCCTCCGCCCCGGTCATCAGCAGCCCCAGCCGTGCGATCGTCGCCTCGGCGCTGGGAAGCGTGCCGGCGATGCGGCCCTCATACATCACCGCGATGCGGTCGCAGAGCACGAGCAACTCTTCCAGATCCTCGCCGATGACGATGATGCCGCAGCCCTTGGCGCGCATGTCGAGGAATTTTTCATGAATGAAGCGGGCGGCTCCGATGTCGAGGCCGCGCGTCGGCTGCGAAACGACAAGCACCTTCGGATCGAAGGCGAGCTCGCGCGCCAAAAGCGCTTTTTGCAGATTGCCGCCGGACAGCGCGCCGGCGCGCGTCATCGGCCCGGGGCATCTGATATCATAGGCCTTGATCTGCGCCTCGGCGAAGGCGCGGATCGCATCCGGCTTGAGCAGGCCCTTGCTGCTGAAAGCGGCGGTGCCGATGCGCGGCAGCACCATGGAATCGGCGAGCGGCAAATTGGTAACCAGTCCCGTCGTCATGCGGTCTTCCGGGATGCGGCCAAGGCCCAGCGCCTGCACCTCGCGCGGCGAGAAGCGAGACACTTTCTGTCCCGCAATCGTCATCAGGCCGGCATCCGGGGCTCGCACGCCGGAGATCACCTCCGCCAGTGCCCGCTGGCCATTGCCGGAGACACCGGCAATGCCGAGGATCTCGCCGGCGCGCACGGATAGCGACACATCGCGCAGCGGCGTGCCCGAATGGCTCGAGGTGGAAATACCGTCGAGAGTGAGCACCGCTGCCCCCGGTGTCGACGGCCCCTTGGCCGGCGGCACGATCTCGTGGCCGCACATCAGTCGCGCCATTTCCGCCGACGTGGTGTTGGCCGGATCGTCGACGCGGCCGGCGACGCGGCCATGCCGCAGCACCGTGCAGCGATGGGTGAGCGCGCGCACCTCGTTGAGCTTGTGCGAGATGAAGATGATGCCCAGACCCTGCGCCGCCATCGACCGCAAGGCCGAAAACAGCCCGTCGACTTCGCTCGGCGCCAGCACCGCGGTCGGCTCGTCGAGAATCAGCAGTTTTGCGCCGCGAAACAGCGCCTTGACGATCTCGAGACGTTGCTGCTCTCCGACAGACAGCGCCGAGACCGGCAGGCTGGGATCGAGTGTCAGCCCGTGCTGGCGGCTGATTTCAACCAACCGCGCCAGTCCGCCGGCGCGGTCGATCCGCCCGGATTTGCCTGGTATGCCGATAAGCAGGTTTTCCAGTACCGTGAGCCGTGGCGCCAGGTGAAAATGCTGGTGCACCATGCCGATGCCGGCGGCCAGCGCATCGGCCGAACTGGTGATCCGCACCTTCCGGCCCTGGATGAGGATCTCGCCGGCGTCGGGCGCATAGGCGCCGAACAGCACGTTCATCAGCGTCGTCTTGCCGGCGCCGTTCTCGCCCAGCAAGCCGAGGATCTCGCCGGGCGCCACGCTGAGGTCGACGGCTTCGTTCGCCTTGACGGCGCCGAAGCTCTTGGTGATGCCGTGCATTTCGATGAGCGGGGCGGGCGTCGGCAAGAGTACTCCTGATCGGATGGGCTTACGATTCGGCTTGACCGATAGGGATGCGCTGCACCCCCCTCTGGCCTGCCGGCCATCTCCCCCTCAACGGGGGAGATCGGATGTCACCCCTCGGCTTTCGCCAATTCCCAATTTGACTAGCCGGCGAAGCTGCCAATCTCCCCCTTGAGGGGAAGATGGCTGGCAGGCCAGAGGGGGGCGCTTAGCACCAACTCCTAAAGACCAGAACTCAATCCGAAACCGGTGTGTTCTCGTCCACGTCGACGCGGAAATTGCCTTCGAGGATTTCGGCCTTCTTCTTCTCGACCATGTCCTTGACCTCGGCCGGCAGCGTCTTGTCGAACTTATGGTAAGGCGCCAGGTGAGAACCGCCCTTGGCCATGCGCGAGAAATCGCCATAGTCCTGCGCCGTGAAGACGCCGGCCTTGACCAGTTTTATGGCTTGTTCGACGGTGGGATACATATCCCAGACCGGGCCGGTAATGACGGTGTCGGGGCCAAGGCTCGACTGGTCGGACATATTGGAGATGGCGTAGATCTTTTTCTCCACCGCCGCTTCGATGACACCGAAGCGCTCGGCATAGATGACGTCGACGCCGGCGTCGATCTGAGCGACGGCCGCCTCCTTGGCCTTGGGAGGATCAAAGAAGGAACCGATGAAGGCGACCTTCTTCTTGATGTTCGGATTGACCTCCTTGGCGCCGGCGAAGAAGGCGTTGACCAGCCGGTTCACTTCCGGAATGCCCATCGCCGCGACGGCGCCGACCGTGCCCGACTTCGACATCTTGCCGGCGATCATGCCGGAGAGATAGGCGGGCTCGTGGATCCAATTGTCGAAGACGCCGAAATTGGGCTCCGCCGGCCCGGCGCCGGAGCCGAACAGCCAGGCAGTCTTCGGGAACTGCTTGGCGGTGCGGCGCGATTCACGCTCGGCGGCGAAGGCATCGCCCAGCACCAGTTCATAGCCGCCCTGTGCATATTCGCGCATGACGCGGCTGAAGTCGGCGGTCTGCACCTTCTCCGACCATTTATACTCGATGCCGAGTTCCTTCTCGGCCTTCTGCAAAGCGACATGGATCTGGTTGTCCCACGGCTCCTCGATGGGCGTGGCGAAGATCGCCGCTACTTTCAGCTTCTTGTCCTTGGCGAAGGCGGCGCCCGGCAGCATCGCCGCGGCCAGGCCAAGCGCGCCCAGTTCCAGCACGTTGCGCCGCGAAAGGCCTTCGCGCGTTGAATGAGATTTGTTCTTCCGGTTTTCCATTGCAGTCCCCTCTGTTCGACAGCCGTGTCGAGCCGGCCATTCTAAAAATCAGACGAGGAACTATGGAACGGGTCCGGACTTTTGTCCACATGGTCAAATTTGGCAGATCGATCATATCCACTCTCCTGGACTAGCCGGGAGAGCGGTTGTTCAGACCCGTTCGAGCGCGATGGCGATGCCTTGGCCGACGCCGATGCACATGGTCGCCAGCGCATAGCGGCCGCCGCGTTCGCGCAGCTCCAGCGCCGCCGTGCCGGAGATGCGCGCGCCCGACATGCCCAAGGGGTGGCCGAGCGCTATGGCGCCGCCATTCGGGTTGACGTGCGGCGCATCCACCGCGATGCCGAGCTGGCGCAGCACTGCGATGCCTTGCGAGGCGAAGGCTTCGTTGAGCTCGATGACATCGAACTGTTTTGGCGTCAGGCCAAGCCGCGCGCACAGTTTTTGCGTCGCCGGCGCCGGGCCGATGCCCATGATGCGCGGCGCGACGCCGACGGCGGCCCCGCCGAGGATGCGGGCGATCGGCGTCAGGCCGTATTTCCTGGCCGCCGCTTCCGAAGCGACGATCAGCGCCGCCGCCCCGTCATTGACGCCCGAGGCATTGCCGGCGGTCACCGTGCCGCCTTGCCGGAACGGCGTCGGCAGCTTGGCCAAGGCCTCTATCGTGGTGCCAGCGCGGGGGTGCTCGTCCTTCGAGACGACAACCGGATCGCCCTTGCGCTGCGGAATGGTCACCGCGGTTATTTCCTTGGCCAGCCGGCCATTGGACTGCGCGGCGACGGCCTTGTCCTGGCTGCGCACCGCGAAAGCGTCCTGGTCCGCGCGGGAAACCGAAAAATCCTCGGCGACATTTTCGCCCGTCTCCGGCATGGAATTGACGCCATACTGACTCTTCATCAGCGGGTTGACGAAGCGCCAGCCGATCGTGGTGTCGTAGATCTCGGCATTGCGTGAAAACGCCGTCTCGGCCTTGGGCATGACGAAGGGCGCCCGGCTCATCGATTCGACGCCGCCCGCGATCATCAGCTCGGCCTCGCCGGCCTTGATTGCACGGGCGGCGATGGTCAGCGCATCCATGCCCGAGCCGCACAGGCGGTTGACGGTCGAGCCGGGGATTTCCTTCGGCAGGCCGGCCAGCAGCAGCGCCATGCGCGCCACGTTGCGGTTGTCCTCGCCGGCCTGGTTGGCGCAACCGTAGACAACGTCGTCGACCGCCTGCCAGTCGACGCCGGCATTGCGCTCGATCAGTGCCTTCAGCGGAATGGCGCCGAGGTCGTCGGCGCGTACCGAGGACAGCGAGCCGCCAAAGCGGCCGATCGGCGTACGGATATAGTCGCAGATATAGGCTTCGGCCATGTCAGTCAGCTCTCCCGTTTCCCTCATGCGCCGCCTTGGTGCGACGCGTGCAGGTCGCGCAATGTCGTAGCTCGGTTCGCTTGGCGCCGACATTTCGTCAAGCGCCTGCGCGAACTTAACCACCCAGCCACAGCTCTCCTGCCCCTGCTGGCGAATCACGCTTGGATGCAGCGCCACGATCAGCGGGTTGGCCGCGAGCTCAATGCTTCATCCGATCCCTCATCGCATACCACAGCATTCCCAGCACATAGAGCGGCCCGCGCAGCGCCGTGCCTCCGGGGAAGGGCATCGGGGTCAGCGTCGAGAACAGGTCCAGCCGCGAGGCGTCGCCGGTGATGGCTTCGGCGAGCAGCTTGCCCGACAGGGTCGACAGGATGACGCCCTTGCCGGAATAGCCGTGCGCGTAATAGACCTCGCCATAGTGCCCGACATGCGGCAGTCGCGACGTCGTCACCGACACCAGCCCACCCCAGGCATGGTCGATCCGGCAGCCCTTGAGCTGCGGGAAGGTGCCTTCCATGTGCGGCCGCACGAAACCGGCAATATCGGCCGGCGGCGACGGCGTGTAGCGCTCGCCGCCGCCGAACAGCAGGCGACCGTCGGCCGACATGCGGTAATAGTTGACGACGAAGCGCGTGTCCGACACCGCGACATTGGCAGGAATGACGTTGCGGGAGCCCTCCAGCGGCTCGGTGGCGACGATGTAGTTGCCGACCGGCATGATGCGGCTGTTGACGCGCGGCTCCAGCCCATTGAGCAGCGCGTCGCCAGCCAGCACGACATGCTTTGCGCGCACCGATCCTTTTGACGTCGAGACCCGGATCGAAGGCTCGCGCTCAAGCCGCACGGCCACCGAATTCTCGTGGATGACGACGCCGGCCGCGCTTGCAGCGCGGGCAAGCCCGAGCGTGTAATTCAAGGGATGCATGTGGCCGCCGAGCGGCTCGTACATCGCGCCGTGATAGGGCGTGTCGACCTTGGCCCGGGCCTGCGCCGCCGACAGGATCTCGAGGTCGCGGAATTTCATCACGCTCTCGAGGCATTTCGCCTCTTCCTCCAAATCCCTGAGATCGGAGCCGTTGACCGCGCCGACCAGATGGCCGGTCAGCCTGAGATCGCAGTCGATCGTATGGCGCTCGATAATGTCGAGCACCAGGCTGCGCGCCTCGAAGGCGAGATCGAACAGCGCCTTTGCCCGTTCAGGCCCATAAAGCTTGACCAGGCCCTTGGCGCCCTTGCGCAGGCCGGGGATCATCTGGCCGCCATTGCGGCCCGAAGCGCCCCAGCCAATCTTGCCGCCTTCCAGCAGCACCACCTTCAAGCCGCGTTCGGCGGCGTGAAGAGCGGCCGACAGACCGGTGCAGCCGCCGCCGACGACCACCAGGTCGGCCTCGACATCGCCGATAAGTGCCGGATGGTCCGGCGCCGGATTGGCGGTGGCGACATAGTAGGACTTGCCGATGTCGAGACCGGAATTGAAACCCGTTGAAGATGCCATGATCACACCTTCAAGAGCAGGTGGTCGCGTTCCCAGCTCGTCACCACGCTCTGGAACAGGTCGAGCTCGACGCTTTTCACGCGCAGATAGGTCTGGAAGAAGTCCTCGCCGAGCAGTTTGCGCACCGGTTCACAGGCCTCGAAACGATCCAGCGCCTCCTCCATCGTTTTCGGCAGCGTGCTCTTGATCTTGTAGGCATTTCCGGATGCTTCCGCCGAGCGCGCCAGCTTCTGTTCGACGCCCAGATAGCCCGCCAGAAGCGAGCCGGCGATCGCCAGATACGGATTGCAATCGGCACCCGGCAGCCGGTTCTCCACCCGCCGCGCGGCGCGCCCGCCGGCCGGCACGCGCAGGCCGCAGGAACGGTTGTCATGCGACCATTCGATGTTGGCCGGCGCGCTGTGGTTTGGTCTAACGCGTCGGAACGAATTCACGTTGGGCGCGAACAGCGGCATGATTTCGGGAATGTATTTTTGCAGGCCGCCGATGAAATGACCGAACATCGCGGTATCGGCATCGTCGCTGCCGGCAAACAACGTGTTGCCGGCCTCGTCGATGACTGACATGTGCAGATGCATCGAGCTGCCGGCCTGTGCGGCAATCGGCTTGGCCATGAAGGTGGCGTGCATGCCGTCTTGCTGGGCGGCCTGGCGCGTCAGCCGTTTGAACAGCAGCACCTTGTCGGCCAGCGGCAGCGCGTCGCCATGCAGGAAGTTGATCTCCAACTGCCCCGGTCCCGATTCATGAATCAGCGTATCGAGCGGCAGTCCGGCCGCCTCCGCATAGTCATAGACGCGCCGGACCACCGGTTCATATTCCTCGAGCGCCGCCATGTCATAGGGATGCTGCACGGCCTCGGCGCGGCCATTGCCGCCGGTCGGCGCGGTCAGCGGCTTGTCGGGATCGGGATTGGGCGCGGTCAGGTAGAATTCGAGCTCCGGCGCCACTACCGCCCGCCAGCCGCGCTGCCGGTAGAGATCGAGCACGGCGCGCAGAACATGGCGCGGCGAGGCCATCCATGGCCGGCCGTCCATGTGGAAGGCGTCGGCGAAGACGTAGGCCTTGCCAGCGCCGGCGCCCGGCGCCAGGCAAAGCGTCGAGACATCGGGCACCATGCGCATGTCGGGGTCCGAATACGCAAAACCCTCGTCGATGGAACCGGAATAGCGCCCGTCTATGCTGACCAGGAAGGCGCTGCTCGGCAGATAAAGCGCGCGGTCTACCAGCGCCGTGAGGAATTTTGCCGTCGGCAGCGCCTTGCCGCGCAGCACGCCGTTCATGTCGGGCACCAGGCATTCGACCTCGTTGATGCCGTGCTGCGCCAACCATGCCTTGGGATCGCTGAAGGGCGCGGTATTCGTGTTCTTCTCAAGCATTTCGTTCAAGTCCGTATTAGAGAGAGTATTGCTTGCGCGGCCACGTTCTGGGTGTCAGCGCCATCTGGCTGCATTTCCCTTGAGGCGGGCGCGCATGGCGTCGTCGGCCAGCAGGCCGGGAATGGCTCTCTCCAATCCTCCTTCGGTCCAGCCGTCACGGCCGATATGATCGCCGGTGCCGGTCTCTTCGGCGCGAGGTGCATTGTCGTGGCCGTCCCGGCAATAGGGCATGATCAGCGACGCCACACAGAAGCGCCGCGCCTCGCAAAGCCGGTGTTGCCGCCGTGGTGGATGAACAAATCCAACTTCGCCACCGCCGAGGACTGCGGAAACCAGGCGCCGAGATAGACATTGTCGGGCACCGCTCGGTAAGCGTCGCGCAGGCCGCCGACATTGACGATGAAGCGCGCCGGCAGCTTGTCGGCAAAGACACCGGAAAGGCCGGGTTGGGAGATGAAGACGGGGCGGGCGCCCCGCACGGCCTGCGCGATGCCGACGCAATTCAACGCCGCGCCGAAGCCTGCTTCGGGAAACAGCGCGATGGTCGGGCTGGCTTTACGCGTCAATTATTCCTCTTCATTCCGGCCGGCTGATCATGCCGAACGGCGCGAGAGCGCCGCGGCCGGCCGCTTGCGGTCGCAGTTTGCGAGAGCCGCAGATGGACGCGAAGCAGATCGGCAGTAACCTAATACTGCCGGCTTTCGAGCTGGTCGAGTGCTTTCAGATGTTCGCGCAGCGATTGCCGCAGCCGAAAGACATTGGCGGCCACCGGCATAGATGCCGGCAGCCGCCGCAGCTTGAGGTGATCGGACGACGCATCGGCCACGAAGCGGTTGGCCGCAAACACGTGTGAGGCCGGCTGCCCCGTTGTCGCTGGCGATGCTACGGCGTTGGTTGCATGGCAGCGGCCGTCTCGTCGATCTTGCCGGCAAGGACGCCTTGGGCCCAAGCGGTGACCTCGGCGTCGACGGGCTTGTTGGCCATATCCGTCAACGCCGCGTCGAGCGCGGCCGGGTCGGTGCCGACCGCCGCGGCGTCGACCACTTCCTGCTGGGCGTCGATCTGGTCCTGCAGAGCCGATATCTGTCCAGGCAGGGCCGCCTGCTCCTCGGGGGTCATGGCGGCGATCTGGTCCGGCGTCAGCGACGTCAGTGCGTCCAGCTGTGAATTCAGGGCGTCCAGCTGGGTTTGTGCGACCTTGGCTTTTGCCGACTGCGTCACGAAGGCCTGAAGCGCAGCGAATTTCCTGCTCTTGGAATTCATATAGGCGTTGACGTTGCGCTGGAGCGAGTTCAGCCGGCCGAGCTTGGCGTGGAGGTTCTTTTCCTTGGGCAGGGACGAGACCTTTGTCTTCTTATCGACCGTGGTCATTGTGTCCGTTGTCGCCTTGGCTACCTGCCCCCGGGCCGACGAGGACTTGCCGTGCGCAGCGCCGCTGTTGCCGTGGGCGCCACCATTGCCATTGCCGTTGCCGCCGCTGTGACCACCACCATTGCTATGCCCGTTGCCGCCGGCTTCGGCGAGCGCCGGAGAAGCCAGAAGCGCCAGTGCGGCTAACGCCGCGAAAACAGTTTTCCGGTTTGTCATGATGTCTCCTCGGGAAACGCCGCCCTGCGCCCGCTGCTATGGTAAGTTCGTATGAGAAGCCGCTAATTATGCGCAGTAAACTTTGGACAAAGACTGTCTCAATAAGAGAGCTGGGCAACCTGTCGGCACAGTAACTTGTTGATGTTCAAAGGAAACCTATGTCTTTGAACGGCTGCGGTACTGAAGTCCCATGCCGGTCGGACCATGGTCCGAACTGTCGGTCAGAGTTGATTTCGGCGCTGCCGGCCGGCGACGCGGCTCTGGCCCAGAACGCGCAGGCCACGGCGCTTTTCACCAATCGGCCGAAGGCGCAGACGGCTGATTCAGCCGATGCTTTCGCCACCGTCGATCACCAACGCCTGGCCGGTCATGAAGGATGACCGATCGGACACGAGGAAGAGGATCGCCTCGGCGATCTCCTCGGCGCTGGCCCAGCGGCCCATCGGGATCTTGGTGCGGACATAGGCTTCGATTGCCTCGCGTCCGCCCATCTGGGCGATGAACGGTCCATTGAACGGCGTGTCGACCCAGCCGGGGCAGAGCGCGTTGACGCGCACATTGTGGCGGGCATAGTCGAGCGACATCTGCCTGGTCATCGCCACCACGGCATGTTTCGAGGTCGCATAGGCGATCATCTCGCGGTCGTAGAACACGCCCGAATTGGAGGCCGTGTTCAGGATGACGCCGCCGCCCTGTGCGACCATCGATGGCATGACGATCCTTGCCGCCAGGAACTGCGCCCGCACATTGACCCGCCAGGAAGCGTCCATGCCGCCGGTCTCGACCTCGGTCAGCGTGCCGCCGACCTGGATGCCGGCGTGATTGTGCAGGATGTCGATGCGCCCATGCCGGTCGAGCGTACCGGCAAGGAGCTGCTCGACCGCATTGTCGTCCGAGACGTCGGTGGCGACCGCCTCCGCCCGGCCGCCCGCGGCGCGTATATCTGAAGCCGTCGCCTCGCCGCTGGTCCGATCCCTGTCCGCGATGACGACCACCGCGCCTTCCCTGGCCATGATCATGGCGCCGGCGCGCCCGATGCCGGAACCGGCGCCTGTCACCACGGCGATGCGGTCTTCGAGGATCATGATGCGACCTTCAGTTTGACAGCTTGCGCTGGCGCAGCTGCCATTGGGCAAGCACCACGAGCAGGACGGACGCGACGAGCACGATCGTCGCGATGGCATTGATCTCCGGCGTCACCCCGCGCCGGATCGACGCAAAGACATAGATTGGCAGCGTCGTCTGCGCGCCGGCGACGAAGAAGGCGACGATGAAATCGTCGAAGGAGAAGGTGAATGCGAGCAGGAAGCCGGCGACCACCGCCGGCAAGATCTGCGGCAGGACGATGGAACGGAACGTCGTCAGCGGCGTGGCGTAGAGATCGCTGGATGCCTCGACCAAGTTGCGATCAAGGCTGCCCAGCCGCGTGCCGACGATCATCGTCACCAGCGCCATCGAAAACAGGCCGTGCGCGGCGATGATCGAACCATAGCCGAGCGACAGGCGCGGCGGCTGATCGTCCGGCCAGATCGAGGCGAGGAACGGATTGACGACGGCGAACAGCTGGACGAGTGCGACCAGTGTCGAAATGCCGATGACGACGCCGGGAACGACGATTGCGGCTCCAAGCAAGGCGTCGAAGACGGCGCGGGTCCGCACCCCGACGCGTGCCAGGCCGAGCGCGGCCGCGGTGCCGAACACCGCCGCCAGCAAGGCGCTGGTGGTGGCGATGAACAGGCTGTTCTTCAGCGCCTCGACCAGGAATGGGTTCGCCAGCGCCTTGCCGTACCATTGCACCGAAAAACCGGTGAACTCGCTGGCATGATGGCCGGCGTTGAAGGAGAACAGCACGACCAACGCGATCGGCAGATAGAGGAAGGCGAAGACGGCTACGACGAAGACGCGCATCAGATCAGATCCACCCGGCGGGCGCCCGAGACGCGGGTCGAGATGCGGTTGGCGGCAATCAGCACTACAACCGAAACCAGCACCAGCGTGATCGCGATGGCCGATCCGAACGGCCAGTTGCGCGACTGCAGGAACAGGTCGACCAGCGCATTGCCGATGAAGAACACCTTGCCGCCGCCAAGCAGCGTCGGGATCAGGTATTCGCCGAGCAGCAGGATCATCACCAGCGAGAAGCCGGTCATCACGCCGGGCAGCGACAGTTTCAAGGTCACGCCCAAGAAAGTGGAGAGCGGCGTCGCGCCGAGATCGGCGGAGGCCTCCAGCAGGCGGCGATCGAGCCGCTCGAGGCTGACATAGATCGGCAGGATCATCAGCGGCAGATAGCCATAGACGATGCCGAGCAGGACGGCGCCCGGCGTGTTGATCAGCCTGACGTCCTCGATGCCGACAAAGGCGAGCAGCGCCGGGATGCCGCGTCCACCCAAAATGTACATCCAGGCATAGGTACGCATCAAAAGGCTGGTCCAGAACGGTATGACGACCAGCGCGAGCAGGATCAACCGCCAGCGCTGCGGCGCCCGCAGGGCGAGGTAATAGGCGACGGGATAGGCCACGAGCAGACAGGCGAGCGCGCCCACCGGAGCCAGCACCATCGTGTTCCAGAACGCGGTCGCCCGCGCCGGAAGATTGGCATATTGCGCCAGCGTGAAGGCCGCCTGATAGCCGCCCTCCGGCGCCCGCTCGCCGACGCTGAAGACGGCGATGGCCATGAACGGCAGCACCAGGAACACGACGAGCCAGGCGGCCGCCGGCCCGAGCAGCATGGCCGTCAGCAGATTTTTGCGAATGCCGCGCATCGAAGGATTGCCCCGGTGCCGGCGGGTCTGGGCCCGCCGGTCAAGTTTGTCTCGAATGGGATTTGTTGCCCCGCCTGGCTCAAGCAGACTTGAAGCGCGCCATCAGCTCGGCGCGGCCCGGATCGGTCAGCGTTGCAGCAGCGCCGAATTCCAGCGGCGTCAACAGGTCGGCCGCCGGATAGAGGATCGGATTGTCCAGCACCTCCTTCGGCAGCAGCTTGTTGACGCGGGCGTCGGTGGAAGGCGCGCCGTTGGCGAGGTGCTCCTTGACCGCGACCTGCGGGTTCATCAGATAGTTGAGCAGGGCGTAGCCGGCCGGCTTGTTCGGCGCGTCCTTCGGGATGGCGTAGAAGTCGGTCCAGATCTCGCCGCCTTCCTTGCCCAGCACATAGGCGATCTCCGGAATGTCGCGATGGAGCTGCGCACCGTCATTGGTCCAGCACATCGTCATCCAGGCATCGCCCGCGCGCATGCCCGGCTGGTAGTCGGAAGACACCGCGAACAGATGCGGCTTGACCTTGAGCAGCAATTCCTCGGCCTTGGCGAGTTCGTCCTGCTTCAGCGAGTTGAAGGAGTAGCCGTAATATTTCAGCGCATTGCCGATGGTGGTCAGCTGATAGTCGTGCACCATAGTGCGGCCGTCGCCCTCGGTCATGGCGGTGTCCCAGAATTCCTTCCAGCTCGTCATCGGCTTGGTCAGCTTCTTGGTGTTGACGGCAAATCCTGTCGTGCCCCAATTCTTCGGCACGGCGTAGATCGTGCCGTCGATCGTGCCTTCCGAGGTGAAGCGCGGGTCTTCCTGCGTGCCGTCGAAATTCGGCAGCTTAGCCATGTCCAACGGCTCGATGATGCCGAGCTTCTTGTAGGTCGAGATGGTGTAATTGGTCGGCACGAACAGGCTCCAGCCCGACGCCCCGGCCTGCAATTTGGCCAGCATCTCCTCATTCGAGCCGAACACGTTGACCTCGACGGCCACGCCTGTGTCCTTCTTGAAATTCTCGAAGGTCTGCGGGTCGTGATAGTTGGGCCAGGTGGCAATCGACATGCGGTCGCCGAGGTTCTCGGCGGCAAAGGCCGGCGTCGGCATGATGCCGATCTCGCGCGCCATCACCGCCGTCGCGATGCCGAGGCCGGTGAGGCCAAGGAAGTCGCGGCGGCCGATCGAGCCGCGCTTGAGGCGCATTAGCTGGTCGACGAAATTCTCGGGGCTTATCGGCAGTCCGTCACGATATGATTTCGACATGTTTTTCTACCCTCTGGTTGGTCCCGTTGTTCTTTGGATCCGCGAACGCCAACGGCGTTCCGGCGGCAAAGCCGATGGCGACGGGTTCACCCGGCTTGAAGAGATTGCCCTGGCCGATCATGTGGTCGGCCTTGGCCAGCAGCGTTCCGATGCCCTGGACCTCGACTGCGTATTCCGCCGTGGAGCCCAGAAAGATCCGGTTGCGGACGATGCCCTTGAGCGGGCCGCTAGTCGGGCCACCGAGACTGAGCGATTCAGGACGCAGGCTGACCGAAACGGTTTCGCCCTGCCGCAAATCCACCCGCTTGCGCGCCGCGATGACGGTGCCATCGGCCAGCTTCACATCCACCAGATCGCCCGAATAACCTGCGACGGCGCCGCTCAAGAGATTGGTCTTGCCGACGAAATCGGCGACGAACAGGTCGGCCGGTTCGTCATAAATCTCGCTCGGCTGCCCAAGCTGAACGATGCGGCCGCCATTCATGACGCAGACGAAATCGCTCATCGACAGCGCTTCCTCCTGGTCGTGGGTCACCAGCACGAAGGTGATGCCGATCTCGCGTTGCAGGTTCTGCAATTCGATCTGCATGTCGGTGCGCAGCTTCTTGTCGAGCGCCGCCAGCGGCTCGTCGAGCAGCAGCACCGCCGGTTTGTTGACCAGCGCGCGGGCGAGAGCGACACGCTGCTGCTGGCCGCCGGACAGTTCGTGGACCTTGCGGCCGCCATAACCGGCGAGTCGCACCATTTCCAGCGCTTTGCCTGCCCGCAGGCCGATCTCGCGCGACGACAGCCGCGGTCGTGCCTGGCGCAACCCGTAGGCGACATTGTCGTTCACGTCCAGATGCGGGAACAGTGCATATTGCTGGAACACCATGTTGACAGGCCGCCTGTAGGGCGGCGTGTCGGCCATGTCCTGGCCGCGGATGAGCACCTTGCCCTCGCTCGGCTGTTCGAAGCCGCCGATCATGCGCAGGCAGGTCGTCTTGCCGCAGCCGGATGGTCCGAGCAGGGCGACGAAGGCGGAGGGCGGCACGGCCAGATCGATGCCGCTGACCGCGGTCACCGCGCCATAGCGCTTGGTGACGCCGCGAAACTCGATGTCGGGCACTGCGGTCAAGGCTGCGGGCTCCAGCGACAGGACGATGCGATTTCGGGACGCTACCAGAGCCAATGGCAGCTAGTATATACCTCGCAGGTGGTATATCTGACCTATTTTCTTGTTTAAGGGGGTATTGGATGTCCCGCAGCGACGACTACAGCCAGCTCGCCGCGCTGGTCGCGGCGACGCGGGAGACGAGCGGCGACGTCTTCGGCAGGGCGATGGTCGCTTGGCTGCGGCAGCACGTCGACTTCGATCATTGCGTGATCTTCGGCTACCGCGGCGCTGCCCGTCCGCCGTTGCTGTTCGAGACCTTCTCGTCGGCCGAGAGCCATGTCTTCGTCGCGCTCTATCAGGAAGGCCCATACCTGCTCGACCCGTTCCATCACGCGGCGGTCGAACGCAAGGAAGGGTTCTGGCGCATGCGCGAGCTGGCGCCCGACCGCTTCTACGCCAGCGAATATTTTCGCTCCTACTACAGCCAGACCAGGCTGGCCGAGGAGGTCGGCTTCTTCGTTCCGCTGCCGGGCAAGGACGCGCTGGTGCTGTCGCTGATGCGGCTGCGCGCTTCAGGTCCGTTCGGGACCGCCGACGCCAGACTGCTGCGCGACATGGCGCCGGCGGTGGTCGCCTTCGCCCGATTGCGCTGGCCCGCCCTTCCCGCCGACGAGCCGGCCGAGGCCAGGCAAGACGATGCATTGGCGGCGGTCAACGAGTTCGATCGCGCTCATATCTGGAAGAGCCTGTCCCTGACGCCGCGCGAAAAGCATGTCGTCGATCTAGTGCTGCAAGGGCATTCCACCGAATCAATCGCCCGGGCCATGCGCATCGTGCCGGGGACGGTGAAGGTCCATCGCCGCAACATCTATCGCAAGCTCAAGATCAAGTCGCAGGCCGGCCTTTTTGCCCGCTTTGTCGAAATCATCGACGCGCGGATAAGATAATTCCGACGGTCTTCAACCGCCTTTCGATCAAGGTCTTGCGCCAGCCTCCCAGGAGCCGGTCTCGGCCATCCGTTTCAGCAGCCGCGCCGGCTTGAAAACATCCTTGCCCGTCCGCTGGTGCCAATATTCGAGCCGCTCGACGATCCTGGGCGCGCCTTCGAGGCCGGCCCAGAACATCGGACCGCCCTTGCCGATGGGAAAGCCATAGCCGTTGACCCAGATGACATCGATGTCGGAGGCGCGGGCGGCTATCCCTTCTTCCAGAATCTTGGCCCCCTCGCTGACCATGGGATAGAGCGTGCGCTCGATGATTTCTTCCGCGCTGATTTCGCGCGACGCGATGCCCTTCTCGGCTGCCTTACCGCGGATCAGCGCATCGATCTGCGGGTCCGGGACCGGCATACGTGACCCGTTCTCGTAAAGATAATAACCTCGACCGGTTTTCTGGCCGAAACGCCCCTGTTCGCACAACGTGTCGGCGATCACGGCCGTCTGGCCTCGCGCCTTGCGGTTGCGCCAGCCAATGTCGAGGCCGGCGAGATCGCCCATCTGGAACGGCCCCATCGGCCAGCCGAAATCGGTGAAGGCCTTGTCGATCTGGCTGGGCGTCGCGCCTTCCAGCAGCAAGGCTTCCGATTCGGAGCCGCGCGCGGCCAGCATGCGGTTGCCGACGAAGCCGTGGCAGACGCCGACGACGACCGCCACCTTGCCGATCCGCCGCGCCAAGTCGACTACGGTTGCCAGCGCGTCGGGCGCGGTCTTGTCGGCGCGCACGATTTCCAACAGCTTCATGACGTTGGCCGGCGAGAAGAAGTGCAGGCCGAGCACGTCTTGCGGGCGCGAGATCGAGGCGGCGATTTCGTCGATGTCGAGATAGGAGGTGTTGGTGGCGAGTATCGCTCCCGGCTTGGCCACGGCATCGAGCTTGCCGAACACCTCTTTCTTGACCGCCATGTCCTCGAACACGGCCTCGATGATCAGATCGCAATCGGCGAGATCGGAATAATCGGTAGAGCCCTTGAATTGAGCGAGGCGTTGGCGCCTGGCATCTTCGGTCAAGGAGCCGCGCGAAACGGAGACGGCATAATTCTTGTCGATCATGCCGAGCCCGCGCTGCAAGGCTTCCTCGCTGGTCTCCAATAAGGTGACTGGAAAACCGCCATTGGCGAAGGCCATGGCGATGCCGCCGCCCATCGTGCCGGCGCCGATGACGCCGACGCGGGCGATCCTGCGCCGGACAAGGTCCTTGCCCGGGATCTTTGCGGCTTCACGCTCGGCGAAGAACAGATGCCGCTGCGCCCGCGACTGATCGCTGGCGACCAGCTTCATGAACAGCGCGCGTTCGGCAGCCAGAGCTTCCTCGAACGACATCGTGACGGTATTGCGCACCGCTTGCGCGCAAGCGATCGGCGCGTCGAGGCCGCGCGCTTTCCTGGCGAGATCCGCCGCCTCGGCATCGAAAGCGGCCAGCTCGGTTTTCTCGTCATCGCGATCGCGCACCGGCGTGAACGGCCCGCCCTTGCGGGCGATCTCCCTGGCGAAGTTCACGGCATGCGTGATCACGTTACTCTCGAACACAGCATCGACCAGTCCGATTTCATGCGCCTCATCAGCACCGATCGGCGCGCCGGAAACGATCATCCTGAGTGCTTTGATCGCGCCGACGAGGCGCGGCAGCCGCACCGTGCCGCCGCCGCCCGGCAGCAGCCCAAGCTTCACCTCGGGCAGGCCGAGCCTGGCGTCGGCATCGGCAACGCGGAAGTGACAGCCGAGCGCCAGCTCCAGCCCGCCGCCCAGCGCGGTGCCGTGGATGGCGGCGACCGTAGGTTTGGCGATGGTTTCCAGCGTCCCAATGATGGCACGCAGCTCGGGCTGTTGCACCGGCTTGCCGAATTCGGTGATGTCGGCGCCGGCGACGAAGGTCCGGCCCGCGCACGCGACGACGATGGCTCCGACCGATGCGTCGTCACGCAAGGCAGCCAGCGCCTGCATCAGTGGTTCGCGGACATGAAAGCTCAGCGCGTTGACCGGCGGGTTGTCGATGGTGACGATGGCGACGTCGCTGTCCCTGGCGACGCTGACAAAATTGGACAAGTTGACCCTCCCGACACCGGCTGCGATCCGGAGGGTTTACTAGGCCGCGCCGCGAATGGGAACCGCGTGTCGCACTGGCACAAGACTTGTCAGGACAGGCTGTAGGGCGGCACGCTGGCGAGTTGCGGTTGAAGTGAGGCGAATATCACCGCACCGCCTTCTCCCCGCCGGCCGCCGTGATGACGCCGACTATGATCAGCCCGGTCAAAAGCAGGCGCACGCCGGCGCTGACGCCGAATGTGTTGAGCATGGTCAAAAGCAGCACCAGGAACAGCGCCGCGCCCCAGACGCCGGGCACATTGGCCTTGCCGCCGGCCACCGAGGTGCCGCCGATGACCACCACGGCGATCGAAGCCAGCAAATACTCGTTGCCGATATCGACATTGGCGCCGCGGAAATAACCGGCGAGCAGCGCGCCGTCGATGCCGCCGAGCGCGCCCGACAGCGTGTAGGTGAGGAAACGGACGCGGCCGACATTGACGCCGGCGAGCCAGGCGGCGCGGATGTTCTGGCCTATCGCCAGCACCGAGCGGCCATAGATCATGCGCTGCAAGGCGATGGCCGCACCGATGGTAAACAGCACGGTGAGAACCGCCAGCACCGGAATGCCGAGAACCTGCCGGTTGGCGAAATCGGCAAAGCCCGGCGGCGGCTTGATCTGCAATCCGCGCCCATAGCTGATGTCGACCGACTGGATGATGAAGCTCGCCGACAAAGTGGCGATGATCGGCGGTATTCGCAGCGCCCAGATCAGCAGATAGTTGACGGCACCGATCGCGGCACCACAGGCAAGCGCAGCCAGCAGCCCGACCACAATCATGGCATCGCTGCCGCCCATCACCTTCATGGCCACCGCGCTGGCGAGCCCGATATTGGCCGGTAGCGACAGGTCGACATTGCCCGGCCCAAGCGTGATGACGAACATCTGGCCGACGCCAGCGATGACGGTGAACACGGCCAGCGACAGCGCGGCGGTGACCATGCCGCCGGCGCCATAGCCGCCGGTGAAAGCGATGGTCGCCAGCCACACCACAAGCGCGCCGACGAACGACCAGATCCAGGGTTTGGCAACCAGCGATCTAACCAGCGCCATCGCTTACCTCTCCTTACGGCTGATCAGCACCCGCGCCGCCAGCACGATGATCAGGATGGCGCCGTTGGCCGCCACCTGCCAGTCGGGCGGGATGTGCATGAAGGTAAGCAGCGGCGATGCCGCCAGCGCCAGCGTCAGCGCGCCGATTACCGCTCCGATCGGCGACACGCGGCCGCCGACGAATTCACCGCCGCCGAGGATGACGCCGGCGATCGAAAGCAGCGTGTAGCCATTGCCGATATTGGCATCGGCCGAAGTGGTGATGCCGATCAGCGCCATGCCGGACAGCACGCCGAACAGACCCGTCAGCGCGAACAACACGACCTTGGTCTTGAGCAGCGACCAGCCGGCGCGTTTGAGCGCAGCCGGGTTGCCGCCCGAGCCGCGCAGAATCACGCCATAGGAGGTGCGCATCAGGCCGAAATGGACGATGAGGCCAATCAGCAGCGCCGCGATGATCGGGAAGGGCACAAAGGGCGGCTTGAACGCCATGATCGCCAGCAGCCAGTCCGGCGCCTTGCCGCCGGGCTTGGGCAGCACCAGGATGGCCAGCCCCTGCCAGACGAAACTCATGCCCAGCGTCACCACGATCGATGGCAAATTGCGCAGATGGATCAGCGCGCCGAGCAGCGCATAGACGCCGATCGATCCGAGCAGGACGAGGACGCCGATGAGCGGTGCGTCCTTCAACCAGGTCGCGGTGACGCAGCCGACGAAACCGACAAAGGTGCCGATCGACAGGTCGAGCTCGTTGCCCGATATGACGAACATCTGCGCGATCGTCGCCAGCGCGATCGGGATCGCCAGGTTCAGCATCAGGCCGAAGCCGAAATAGCTGATGGCGCGCGGATTGAGCCAGGCGATGGCGAGCAGCACCAGCGCCAGCGACAGCGCCGGCAGCAGCCCGCGCAGCAGGCGGGCGCGCGCCGCTCCGCTTCCAAAAGTCTTCGAACCGTTTTGAACAGACAGGGCTGTCATCTTAGGCGGCGTCGCCGAAGGAGGACTGGATGATCTTTTCTTCCGTCAGCTCGTCGCGCGTCAGATTGGCGACGATGCGGCCGTTCTTGAAGACATAGACATGGTCGCAATTGTCGAGTTCTTCCGTTTCCGTGGTGTACCAGAGGAAGGTGCGGCCCTTGCCGGCCTCCTCGCGCACGAGATCGTAAACCTCGAGCTTGGTGCCGATGTCGACGCCGCGCATCGGGTCGTCCATCAGCACGATCCCGGCATCGGAGCCGAGAGCCCGGGCGAACAAGGCCTTCTGCTGGTTGCCGCCCGACAGCGAAAAGATGTTGTTGTTCATATCCGGCGTGCGGATGCCGATCTTCTTTTGCCAAAAGCCGGCCAGTTCGGCCTCGCGCCGCGACGAGATCAGCAGCCCGTTGCGCAGCCGAGCCAGCGAGCGGATGCCGATATTTTCAGCGATCGACCACTGCGGAAAGATGCCGTCCGCCTGGCGGTCGCCAGCCACAAGCGCCACCGGCGCGGTGACCTCGATGCCGGCCTTGGCGCGGGACGCGGCCGCGAAGATCGCCAGCAGCAGGTCGGTCTGGCCATGGCCGGCCAGGCCGGCAAGTCCGATAATCTCGCCGGCGCGGGCCACCAGCTCCTTGCCGTCCCGTTGCCGCGCCGGCCGTGCGCGCACGCGCAACGGGCCGGCCTCGGCTTTCCGGATTTCGGTGGGGGTCCTCCGATGTGCTTCGGCACCGCCCATGGTGGCGACCAGCCTATCGCGGTCGAAGGCGTTCGCCGCGTCGGCGGCGACAACCTTGCCGTCGCGCATCACGACGATGCGATCGGCGTTCTGCAGCACTTCGCCCAGCACATGCGAGATCAGGATGCAGCTGCCGCCCGACGCGACGAAGCGGCGCACGAAGGCAAGCAGCTGACCCGCCGTGTGCGCGTCGAGCGAGGACGTCGGCTCGTCGAGGATAACCAGGTGCAGCGGCTCGCGGGTCAGCGTGAACGCGCGCGCCACCTCCACCATCTGTCGCCGTCCGATGGAAAGGTCACCGGCGATGTCGGCCGCCGAGATGCCATGGTCGGGAAAGATTTCGTCCAGCTTGGCCGTGATCAGCTCGGCCGCCTTGCGCCGCCAGCCGAAGCCGGTGAGCGAGGCGTGGTTGATGCGCGTGTTCTCGGCGACGCTGAGATTGGGGCACAGCGACAATTCCTGGAACACGCAGCGTATGCCGAGCTGCTGTGCCCGCGACACCGAGTAGTTCTCCTCGGCCTCACCATGCACGCCGATCGTTCCGCTGTCGGGTGTCAGCGTGCCCGCCACCATGTGCATGAGCGTCGATTTGCCGGCGCCGTTGTGGCCGACGAGGCCGACGCACTCGCCGGGCCCGACAGTGAAGTCGACGCCGCCAAGCGCGCGAACGGCGCCGAAGTGTTTTTCGGCGCCGCTCAGTCTGATGATGTCCGCGTTCCCTTCAGGCATGCTCAACGATATCCGGTCGGCGATGTGCACGGCAACGCGTGTGCGACATTCACTTGATATTGGCTTTGATGGCCGCGATGGCATCTTCCTGTGTGTATTCGTGCGTGGCGACACCGCCCTCCTTGATCTTCGGCAGAGCGGCCTCGAAATCGTCCTGAGTGAAGGCGAGATACGGCACCAGCAGGTCGTGCGGAATGTCCTTGCGGCCATCGAGCACTTGCTGCGCCACCCAGAAGGCGAGCGTCGAGACACCGGGCGCGATCGAGGCCGACCAGGTCTGGTAGCCGTCCTTTTCCTTCTGTTCCTTCCACCATTTCAGCTCGTCCTGGCGGTTGCCCATGATGATGGTCGGGCGCGGCTTGCCGGCGGCGGCGAAGGCTTGCGCGGCGCCATAGCCGTCACCGCCCTGGTCGACGATGCCGACGATTTCGGGCAGCGAGGGCAGGATGGTCGCCACCGCCTTCTGCGCCGTCGTCTGGTCCCAGTCGCCGGTCACCGAGCCGACGATCTTGAACTCGGGATGGGCGGCCACGCCTTCGAGGATGCCGGCATGGATGGCGTCGTCGATCGAGGTGCCGGCGAGGCCACGGATCTCGAGCAGGTTGCCGCCCTTGGGCTGGAACTTGGCCATATGCTCGACTTCCTGCTTGCCCATGTCCTTATAGTCGACGACGACGCGGTAGGCGCAGGGTTCGGTGACGATGCCGTCGAAGGAAACGACCACGATGCCGGCGTCGCAGGCCTGCTTGATGGCACCGTTCAGCGCGTCGGGCGAGGCGGCGTTGATGACGATGGCGTCATAGCCCTGTAGAATCAGGTTTTGCACCTGGGCTGCCTGGGTCGGCACTTCCTTGTCGGCCGTCGTGAAGACATCGGCGGCCCCGACCACCTTGTCGGCCACCGCCTTCTTGGTGACGGCGTTGTAGCTGTCGAGCATCGCCTGCCGCCACGAATTGCCGGCGTAATTATTGGAGAAAGCGATCTTCTTGCCGCTGGTGTCGGCAAACGCCGTACCGGCTGCGAGCACCGCTGCAAGGGTGCCCAGGACGAACAGTTTCTTCATGTCATACTCCTCCCGAGTTGCTGGTCTTGATGGCTGCTGGTGACTATCGCGCTTGCGCACCTGTTTTTTATCTATTGTCAGACAAAAGTGCAGAAGGCCGGCGAGCTGTCAACTGCAATCCATAAGATGCCGCTGATCACATTGCGGTGCGACGATTGAAAAGGCTTCGGTGGATGGGCTAGGCATGCGGGCAGGAGGCCGCAGACGCATGGCAGTGACGCCGATCGTTCCCCCGGGGGCTCCGGGAATTCCGGCGCGCTGGACGTCAAGCGCCAAAAGCGGCGTCGGCGCGGCGCTTTCGCCGTCGAGCCGCGTCTGGTTCACGCTCAGCCATGGCATCCTGAACGAGATCTACTATCCCGGTGTCGACAGTGCCTGCACCCGCGACCTCGGCCTGATTGTCACCGGCCCGAACGGATATTTCTCGGAAGAAAAACGTGATGCCGCGCATGGCATCGAACCGTTCGAAGAAGGCGTGCCAGCCTACAGGCTGGTCAACACCGCTGATGACGGCGCCTACCGGATCGAGAAGCGTATCCTGGCCGACCCTGCAAGACCCACCTTGCTGCAGGAGATCACCTTCACGCCGCTCAAGGGCGCGCCGGGCGACTACTGCGTCCACGCCTTGCTGGCGCCGCATCTGGTCAATGCCGGCATGGGCAACACCGCCTGGGTCGGCGACCATGAGGGAGAGCCTGTGCTGTTCGCCTCGGGCCGCGGCACTTGCCTTGCGCTGGCCTCATCGCTGCCCTGGCGGAACGGCTCGGCCGGATATGTCGGCGTCTCCGACGGCTGGCAGCAACTGCGCAACACCGGTCGGCTCGATCCAGCCTTTCAGCAAGCCGAGGACGGCAATGTCGCGCTGACCGGCGAAATCGGGTTTTCCGCCAACGACGCCAAAGCCGTGCTGGCGCTGGGCTTCGGAGCGACGCCCGAAGAGGCCGCTCGAAATGCCTTCGCCAGCCTCAGGCAGGGTTTCGCGGCGGCGGCGACGTCCTACGTCGAACAGTGGCGCGAATGGCAGGCGGGCCTGCTGCGACTGGACCGCCATGACGCGTCCGGAGTGAACAGCTACAGGATCTCCACCGCCGTCCTGGCGACGCACCGGTCATCGCTCATGCCGGGCGCGGCGGTCGCCAGCCTGTCGATCCCATGGGGCTTCGACAAGGGCGACGACGATCTCGGCGGCTACCATCTGGTCTGGCCGCGCGATCTGGTCGAGACGGCGGGCGGCTTTCTCGCCGCCGGCGATGCCGCCTCGGCCCTGCAAACCCTCGACTATCTCTGCTCCATCCAGCAGCCGGACGGCCATTGGCCGCAGAACGCCTGGCTCGATGGGACAGCTTATTGGCCGGGCATCCAGATGGACGAATGCGCCTTTCCGCTGCTGCTGGCGGATGCGCTGCGGCGCCAGGGCCATTTGCCGCGCGCCAGGCTTTTGGCCTTCCTGCCAATGATCGAGCGCGCCGCAGCCTATGTCGTGCGCAATGGACCCGTCACCGGCGAGGACCGTTGGGAGGAGGATTCCGGTTACAGCCCGTTCACGCTCGCCGTTGAGATCGCGGCGCTGCTTGCCGCCGCGGATATGCTGGAGGCCTGCGGCAAGCAGGACGCAGCAAGCTATCTGCGCGAGACCGCCGACGGCTGGAACGACCAGGTCGAGCGCTGGACCTATGTCACCGGCACGGCAAGCTGCGAGGCGACCGGCGTCGCGGGTTACTATGTCCGCATCGCACCGCCCGACAGCGCCGAGGCCGGTTCGCCGAAGGACGGCTATGTGCCGATCAAAAACCGCCCGCCTGGCGATGCCGACCGGCCGGCGCAGGAAATCGTCAGCCCGGACGCATTTGCCCTGGTGCGCTTTGGCCTCAGGGCAGCCGACGATCCGCGCATCGTCGACACGGTCAAGGTCATCGACGCGCAGCTGCGCCGGCAACTGCCGCAGGGGCCGCTCTGGTATCGCTACACCGGCGACGGCTATGGCGAGCACGAGGACGGCGCGCCATTCGACGGCACCGGCCAGGGCCGCCCCTGGCCGCTGCTCGCCGGCGAACGGGCCCATTACGAGCTGGCGGCCGGACGCAAGGACAAGGCGACCTCGCTGCTGGCGGCGATGGAGGGCTCGTCCGGACCGGGCGGCCTGTTGCCGGAGCAGATCTGGGACGGCGCCGACCTCCCCGAGCGCGAACTGCTGCATGGCAAGCCCTCGGGCAGCGCCATGCCGCTGGTCTGGGCGCATTCCGAACATATCAAGCTGCTGCGCTCGCTGCGCGACGGCGTGGTGTTCGACATGCCGCCGCAAGGCGTCGAACGCTACATCGACAAAAAGATCGTCTCGATGTTCAGGACATGGCGCTTCAACAACAAAATCCGTTCCATGCCGGCCGGCAAGACAATGCGCCTCGAGCTTTTGGCGAAGGCGACCGTCCATTGGAGCGTCGACAATTGGGCGGCCGTGCATGACAGCGCGACCAGCGAGAATGCTTTCGGCATCCACCTCGCTGATCTGCCGGTCGCCGGCCTGCCCGAGGGGAGCACGCTGATCTTCACTTTTTTCTGGCCCGGCAGCGGCGATTGGGAGAATGTCGACTTCTCCGTCATCATTGGTGAACAGGACAGACTGTAGATCCTTCCCGACAGATCCTCTTCAAGACACAAGGATGAGACCATGCAGATCGGAATGATGGGACTGGGCCGAATGGGCGCCAACATGGTCCGGCGCCTGATGCGTGACGGCCACGAATGCGTCGTCTACGACATCAACCCGGCAAGCGTCGCGGCCCTGGTCGGCGACGGCGCCTCGGGGGCTGCATCGATGGCGGAATTCGTCGGCAAGCTCGCCAAGCCGCGCTGCGTGTGGCTGATGCTGCCTGCGGCCATCACCGGCAAGATCGTCGATCAGGTGGCGGCGCTGATGGAACCCGGCGACATCATCATCGACGGCGGCAATTCCTACTATCACGACGACGTCGACCGGGCCGCCAAGCTCGCCGCCAAGGGCCTCAACTATGTCGATGTCGGCACCAGCGGCGGCGTCTGGGGCCTGGATCGCGGCTACTGCCTGATGATCGGCGGGCCCGATGACGCGGTCCGGCATCTCGATTCGGTCTTCGCCACGCTGGCGCCCGGCGCGGATGCCGGTGCGCCCGCTCCCGACAAGACGGCCGGCACGGCGCCCTTCGGCTATCTGCATTGTGGCCCGAGCGGCGCCGGCCACTTCGTCAAGATGGTCCATAACGGCATCGAGTACGGCGTCATGGCCGCCTATGCCGAAGGCATGAATATTCTCAAGGCCGGCAATGCCGGCAAGGTCAAGCGCGAGGCCGATGCCGAGACCAGCCCGTTGCAGAACCCCGAATACTACCAGTTTGACATCGACCTTGCCGAAGTGGCCGAGGTCTGGCGGCATGGCAGCGTCATCGGCTCGTGGCTGCTTGATCTCACCGCCGGCGCGTTGAAGAGCGATCCCGGCCTGACCCAGTTTGGCGGCCGGGTGTCCGATTCCGGCGAAGGCCGCTGGACCCTGAAAGCGGCCATCGACACCGGCGTGCCGGCGCCGGTGCTGTCCTCGGCCCTCTTCGACCGCTTCTCCTCGCAAGGCGAATCCGAATTCGCCGACAAGCTCTTGTCGGCCATGCGCTATGCATTCGGCGGCCATGTCGAAAAACCGAAGGCCGGCAAGTGACGGCGGCAGGGGAGACGCGCTCATGAGCCCGGAACGGTCCGATACGCTGGTGCTCTTCGGGGCGACCGGCGACCTCGCCCACAAGAAGATATTTCCTTCCCTCTATGCCATGGTCGCCAAGGGAACGCTTACCGAACCGGTGATCGGCGTCGCCTTCGACGCCTGGGATTTGAGGAAATTGCAGGACCGCGCGCGCGACGGCATCGTCAATACGCTCGGCAAGATCGACGAGAAGGTGTTCGCCAAGCTCGCTTCGCTGCTGCGCTATGTCAGCGGCGACTATCGCGACCCGGCCACGTTCGAGAAACTGAAGAGCGCGCTGGGCACCGCTCAGCGGCCGCTGCACTACATGGCGGTGCCGCCGACCATGTTCGAGACGGTGGTCCAGGGCCTGGAGCAATCGGGCACGGCGCGCGGCGCGCGGCTGATGGTGGAAAAGCCCTTCGGCCATGACCTGCAATCGGCGCGCTGGCTGAACCGAGTGCTGCATCTGGTGTTCGACGAACAGTCGATCTTCCGCATCGATCACTATCTCGGCAAGGAGGCGATCCAGAACCTGCTCTATTTCCGCTTCGCCAATTCCTTCCTGGAACCGATCTGGAACCGCAATTTCGTCGAGAGCGTGCAGATCACCATGGCCGAGGATTTCGGCATCGATGGGCGCGGCCGCTTCTATGACGAGGTCGGCTGCGTCAGGGACGTCATCGAGAACCATCTGCTCAACATCCTCCTGCTGCTGGCGATGGAACCGCCGGTCGGCCGTTCCGCCGACGACCTGATCGACGAGAAGGTGCAGGTGCTGCGCGCGATCCGCACCCTGACCAAGGACGATATCGTGCGTGGCCAATTCGACGGCTATCTCGCCGAGCCCGGCGTGGCGCCCAACTCGCCGGTCGAAACCTTCGCGGCGGTGCGCTTCCTCGTCGACACCTGGCGCTGGCGGGACGTGCCGTTCTTCATCCGCGCCGGCAAGAACATGCCGGTGCATGCCACGGAGGTGATCGTGCGGCTGAAGCGGCCGCCGCTCGATGTCTTCGACCCGATCAAGCCGAACGACGCCAACTATGTGCGCTTCCGCATCGACCCGCAGGTGGCGATCTCGATCGGCGCCCAGCGCAAGGCAGCGGGCGACGACATGGTCGGCGAACAGGTCGAACTGACGGCGCTCGACGACAGCAAGGGCGATATGCCGCCCTATGAACGGCTGATCGGCGATGCCATGAACGGCAATGGCCAGCTTTTTACCCGCCAGGACGCCAGCGAACTTGCCTGGCGCATCGTCGGGCCGGTCCTCGGCGACACCACGCCGCCGCATCTTTATGAACCGAAGACCTGGGGGCCGGCAGCCGCCATGAACGGCTTCGGGCCGCCGAACGGCTGGATCAATCCATCGAAATAGGCTGGGAGAGGGCAGCATGGCCAGGACGGCAAGGCCGAAAGCGGCGAGCGGCGATCCGATCGTGCTGTCGATCGACATAGGCGGCTCGCACGTCAAGATCCTCACCAGCTCAGGCGGTGCTGAGCGCCGCGCCGATTCCGGGCCGGACCTGAGGCCCCAGCAGATGATCGATGCGGTGAAGGCGCTGGCCGACGGACTGTCCTACGACGTCATCTCGATGGGCTATCCCGGCCCGGTGCATCACAACAGGCCCTTGTTCGATCCCGCCAATCTCGGCAAGGGCTGGGCCGGCTTCGACTTCGCCGCGCAGTTCGGCAAACCGGTCAAGGTGGTCAACGACGCGCTGATGCAGGCCATCGGCAGCTATGAAGGCGGTCGCATGCTGTTCCTGGGGTTGGGAACCGGCCTGGGTGCGGCGATGATCGTCGACAACGTCGCCCAACCGATGGAACTCGCCCATCTTCCCTATAAGAAGGGCAAGAGCTTCGAGGACTATGTCGGTGAGCGCGGCCTGATAAAACGCGGCAAGAAGAAATGGCGAAAATCCGTTTTCGACGTCGTCGACCGGCTGCGCGCCGCCATGCAGCCCGATTATGTCGTCATCGGCGGCGGCAATGTCGACAAGCTCGGCGATTTGCCCGCCGACAGCAGGCGCGGCGACAACACACGCGCCTTCGAAGGCGGATTTCGTCTGTGGCGAGACAAGGCCCTGATCGTCTGATAGTATTACAGTTCAGTATAGTTATTCAAAATAATGTGTGACGCGGGGCCAAGTCGTTGCATTGCGCAGATTTGCCGACTAGGAATTCCGGCGCACTACATCGCGACGAACCGCGAGGGACGTGCAAAGACGCCGCCGCACTTTAACTTTGCGCATCATCCCATCCGAAACTGTGCCGATTTCGGGCCCCATACGCCATAGACGGAGGAAAATAGATTGACCGACGACAGCAACGACGCTCGCAAGGATATCGACCTTCTCGAGCTGACCGCCCATATCGTGTCGGCTTACGTCGAGAAGAACCGCCTGCCCGCCTCCGGCCTGGCCGACCTCATCGCCAGCGTCAGCGCTTCGATCAGCGGGCTCGGCCAGCCGGCCGTACCCGTGGCGGCGCCGCTCGTGCCGGCGGTCAATCCCAAGAAGTCGGTGACGCCGGATTTCATCATCTGCCTGGAGGACGGCAAGAAGTTCAAATCGCTGAAGCGTCATCTGGGCGTGCATTTCGGCCTGACGCCGGACGCCTACCGCGCCAAATGGGGCTTGCCGTCGGACTATCCGATGGTCGCTCCCAATTACGCGGCCTCGCGTTCGGAACTGGCTAAGTCGATCGGTCTCGGCCGCAAGGCCGTCGCCCCGAAAGCGCCGGCCAGGGGCAGGAAAGCCAAGGTCTCGGCCTGAGCGCGCATTCCGGCGCTGAGCCAATGGTTTGATTGAGGCCTGCCGGCGGTCCGTCTTGGCAGGCTGCCCGATCTTACGCTCTTCCATGGCGAGCGCGCAATTGCAGGGCGGGCTCGATGCCATCTCCGGCGCGCTGAGGGAATGATTTTCCACCCCGTCTGCAGACTGGCAGGAAACCTCAGTTCGCTGCCGGAACGGAACAGCTCAGATCGCCTTCCTTGCAATTCAGGTAACCCTCGAAATCCTTGACCCGGGATTGCGTCAGGCCATCCATGCACATCGAGAGGAGCATGGGGACCACGCTGCCTCCGGCCGCTCCCGCGATCTGGAAATTGCACTCGGCGTCGCGGAACTTGATCCAATTCTGCTGCGCTTGGACAAGAAGCTTCTTGGTATCCGCGTCGTCCTTCAGGCGGGTTTCGATCTGCTTGTAAAGTTCGTTGAGCTTCTTGTCGGATTTCCTGAACGAAGCATCGGCGCACTGGTTCATGGTGGCCTGATCCTTGGCGTCGGCACACTTGTCCTTGGCAAAAGCGAAAGCCGGCATGGCCAGAACCACGGCGGTGGTCAGAATTGCGGTTTTCATTGGTCTCGTCCTCTTTGCAGGTGAGCGGCATCGTCATTCCGTAACGGTTTCGGCGAAGCACCTGGCCAGCTTTTCCGGTGCTCCAAGCTTCTTCGCCCAGGATACCAGTCCAGGCTTTTCCGATGGATCGGCATAGCCGCCCCATACGTCACGAAACTGCTTCTTTCCGTCGACGGTCTGGAAGAACATCACGCCGTCATCGCTCACAGGCGTGGAGACATAAGCGGCGCTCCAGTTGCCGCTTTCCAAGATGGTGATGAACTTGGCGCGGGCGGGCTTGAACTTATTGTCCATCGCCGAAGCGACGAGCGGTGCATATTCCTGTTTGCGCGCCTTCGTCACTTCGACCTCGACGCCGTCGCAGGCATCGTTCGCGAAAGCAGATGTCGGTATCAATCCCGCCAGCCCGATCATGACGGTTTTGGCGTGCCGTCGAACCAAGTCGCCGAATTCAGACATAGGTGGTTTTCCTCTTCCTTTGCGGAGTGTGGCTGTCAGTCGGAATCGTCGTCATCGGACGAATTGTCATCGTCAGGCGCATCGACCTGGCAGCCGATGCCATTGCACCCCTGATAGTTGCCCTGCGTATCGAAGCTTGGATTGCCGGGCTGTGGCCCATGCATTCGACGACTTTGCGGCCGGCCGTCGCAATTCCTCAAGTCGAGGGGAGCGCTCCCAGCGGGAGCCGCCTTGGCGAATGTCCATTTCCCTCTTCATGCCTAGCGCCCATCCGCCCAAGCATGCCAGCGATCCGCCGGCGCGGTTGATGTATCCATAGGTTGTAGCCGATGTCGCCGGCTAGCAAGGGAAAATTGCCAGATCTTGAGTTCTGTTTTGAGAATGCTTAATAATCCAGTAAGCGCCCTGCTTGATTTAGCAAGTACTTAAATATAATTGACAGAAAGGCTCCAGCAAAAAGATTGCTGGGTTACGCCTACGCTTTTCGACTATTCCAACATAAAATGGTCTATTATTCCAATTCACAAGGGACGACGATATATAAGGGTGAAGTTACGCTCGACATTATCGCCAGAACCCCAATGTATTGGTAGGTTTCGGCCAGGCCAGTGGGCAGGCCAAAAGAATGCTGCTCACGGATCGGCTTTCAAGGTTATCGCGTGCACGATGGGGGAGACATGCGGTCTTCGAGACACCCGATAGGCTTTCCTGTCCCGCCGGGTCTTGGCGGGTGAGTTTCGTGTGCGTTCGATGGAACACGTCAGAAAATCCTTGATCCAGAACCTGTTTTTTGCGCGCGTCATACGTCGAACTGGGCTAAAGGGTTCCCCGGCCGGACCAGCGTCCATCGTGGAAGTGCCCCGCCGGCCTCCATCCTTCTAACGGGGCCTCGTTCCATGACCTCCGAACAGATATCACCGGACCAGCGCTATGCCGCGTTCCGCCATCGCTCCTTCCTGAGCTATTGGGCGGCGCGCTTCCTCACCACATTCGCCACCATGATCGTGTCCGTCGCGGTCGGCTGGCAGATGTACGATCTGACCCGCGACCCGCTCGATCTCGGGCTTGTCGGCATCGTCCAGTTCCTGCCTGCGCTGCTCCTGGTGCTGGTCACGGGGGTCGTTGCCGACCGTTTCGGCCGCCGGCTGATCATGGCGCTGGCGGTGCTGCTCGAGGCGATCTGCGCGCTCGCGCTGCTCATCCTGACCCTGCGCGGCATCAGCGGCCCGCTGCCAATCTTCATCGTGCTCGCCATGTTCGGCATTGCCCGCGCCTTCTTCGGACCGGCCTCGTCGTCGCTGTTCGCCAATCTGGTGCCGCCCCGGGATTTCGCCAACGCCATCGCCTGGAACTCGTCGGCCTGGCAGACGGCGACCATCGTCGGGCCGGTCGCCGGCGGCCTGCTCTACGGCGTATCGGCCGAGGTGGCCTATGGCACGGCCACGGCGCTGATGCTCGTCGCCGGGCTGCTGATCTTCACCATACCGAGGCCGGCGCAGCGCAGCGAGACCGACAAGCCGACCATGCAGACCCTGTTCGCCGGCTTCGGTTACATCTGGGGCGAGAAGATCGTGCTTGGCGCCATCTCGCTCGATCTCTTCGCCGTGCTGCTGTCCGGCGCCTCGGCGCTGCTGCCGATCTATGCCCGCGACATATTGCAACTCGGCCCTTGGGGGCTTGGTTTGCTGCGCTCGGCGCCAGGGGTGGGTGCCATCTGTGTCGCCATCTGGCTCGCTGGTCATCCTATCCGCAACCACGCGGGCCTGATCATGCTCGGCTTCGTGGCCGCGTTCGGCGCCTTTACGGTGCTGTTCGGCCTGTCGACCTTCACCTGGCTGTCGATCCTGGCATTGGCCTTCCTCGGCGCCACCGACATGTTCAGCGTCTACATCAGGGAAACGTTGATCCAGCTCTGGACCCCCGATCATGTCCGCGGCCGCGTCAACGCCGTCAATCAGGTCTTCGTCGGCGCCTCCAACGAGCTCGGCGAATTCCGCGCCGGCACCATGGCGGCGCTGATCGGCACGGTGCCTGCCGTCGTCATCGGCGGCGTCGGCGCCATTGCCGTTGCCGGCCTGTGGGCCTACCTGTTCCCGGCGCTCCGAAGGGTGCGGCACCTCAATGGACGAAACTGACGGGGCATCGAATTCAGGTCCACCGGTATCGGCGGGCTGCGAATCTGTGCTAAGCCGCCGCCCGACCAACCAAAGGACGATACCTGTGAGCGAACCGACCGTGGCTGAGGCAACCGAGAGTATCTATGTGTCGCTGCGGGCCGACAATGCCGATCTCGACGCCCATATCGCGACGCTTAAGGCAGCGCTGGCACGAGAGGGGATGAAGCAGGCGGTGTTCGATCCCACCAAACTGGCGCAGAACAACCGCTCGGGCCGCAAATTGATGCAGGCTTATTTTCGTCAGCGCGGCGTGAGCGTGACGTTTTCGAACTAGCAGGCGTTAAACGACCCGCCATCAGGGGATGGTTGTGCCGCGACCGCGCCGTCGGCCGCCGAAAATCAGCACCAGGAACTCGTCCAGCCAGCGCTTGAGGTGCATGTCCCAGATCAGCCTGCCGCCGAGATGGTCGCGGCCGGGCTGGGCGCCCGGCAATTCGAAGCGGTGCGCGCCGCGCACCACCCAGCGCTGCATCATCAGCCTGGTCAATTCGCCGTGGAACTGGATGCCCCAGGCATTGTCGCGGTAGCGGAAAGCCTGGTTGGGATAGGTCTCGGCGGTCGCCAGCAAGGTCGCGTCGCTGGGCAGCGAAAAACCTTCGCGGTGGAACTGATAGACCATTTCCGGCCAGCGCATCAGTTTCTGGCCCGCTTCCGTCGCCTTCAACGGATACCAGCCGATCTCGACAAGCCCTTCGCCATGCCCCTCGACCTTGCCGCCCAAATGGTTGACCAGCATCTGCGCGCCAAGGCAGATGCCCAGCAGCGGCCGGTTCTCGCGCAGCGGAACCTCAAGCCACTCGGTCTCGCGGCGGACGAACTCGTCCTCGTCATTGGCGCTCATCGGCCCGCCGAACACCACGGCCCCGGCATGGCCGTCGAGCGTCTCTGGCAAGGGATCGCCAAGCGGCGGGCGGCGGATGTCGAGATCGAAGCCCTCTTCGAGAAGCATGTGGCCGACGCGCCCGGGGCTCGAATTCTCCTGATGCAGCACGATCAGGATTCTCGGCTTCGAACGCGGCGGCATCGGCGGCATCGGCGGATGGATCCTATTCGTCGCTCGACGTTCCACGGGCCCCCGGCGCCGCGGCCGCCGCCTTGCGGCGCGCCTCGATGCGATCCTGGCGTTCGACGCCGATCAGCTCGGCAACGCGCCAGACCGTGTTGTCTTCCAACTCGTGCAGCTCGCCATCGGCATAGACGATCTCCCACATCAGGCCGATGAAAGCCTTGCGGCCTTCGGCATCGAGGTGGCGCTTCAGCACGCTGGTGAAGGCATAGAGGTCGATCGCCTCGTTGTCGGCGCGCTCGCCGGCGGCGGCCAGCGCGTCGAGCTCGTTGCCGCTGACCGAATAGGCCTGCGCCAGCACTGCCTTGAACCGTTCCCACTCGACGTCCTGGCGCACGCCGTCGGCGCTCATCACGTGGTAGAGCAGCGCCGAGGCTGCCACGCGCGGATCATCGGCGCTGGCGCGGGCGCCGGTGCCGGTCGGCAAATCCCTCAGAAACGACAAAACGCGTTCGAACATCGATCCATTCCCAAACGGCCGGGCCACCCAGCCAACTCAAAACAACCGGAACCGGCGCGGCGACTTTTCCGCCGCATCGTCCGGATCGACGCCGGGATCGTCCGGCAGGCGTGCCAGTTCCTGCGCCGGTTCGACGGCCTCGGCATCGGCGGGCACCGCGGCGAAAGCCTGCGCCGTCACCGGCCTGACGTGGTCCTGATCGTTCTCGGCCTGCTTGCCGGCCGTCTCGCCGCCCGGGCCAGCGTGATCGATCACCTCGACCGACTCTTCCTGCGCCGGCCTGCCCGGCGCCTCGATCGCCACCGCCGGGGCGTCCGGCGCATCGTCACGGCTGTCGATCAGCTGGCCGAGACGCTCCATCGGGGCGCGCCACTCGAAGGCGTCAAGCCGGCCGGTGACCGGCGATACCGGCGCCCAGCGCTCCGAGACGACGCCGTCGGCGACCCAGGCCGGGTCGCGCGGCGCCCGCACCGCCTTGGACAAGAGCTGTCGCACCTTGCCTTGGTCGCCCGTCTCGGCTTCTTCGATGTCGGCCAAAAGCAGATAGGCGCCCTCGCGGCGGTCCATCCGGATCGCCGCCTCGGCTTCGCGGCGGGCAGTCGCAAAATCCTGTGCATCGAGCGCGGCGCGCGCCACCGTCATCGAGGATTCGGCGTGGTTCTTCTTCATCTCCTGCAATTTCCTCGCCCGGTTGAGGCGATCGAGCACGGCGTCACCCGGCCTGGCATGGGTATAGAGCTCCGCTATCTCCGGATGCGGTTCGGCCCTCCAGGCTGTCTCGAGGATCTTCGAGCCCTTGCGCACGTCGTTCTGGCGAAACAGCAGCGTCGCAGCCGCGACCGCGGCCGGCGCGAACTCCGGCTGCAGCCGATTGGCCTCTATCGCCGCCGTGCGGGCAGCTGCGGGATCGCTGTCGGCGAGTGACTGCGCCTTGGCGGTCAACAGAACTGCGCGTCGGCGGTTGGCGGCGTCACGTTCGATCTGGCGGGTCGCCTTCTGCGCCTCGACCAGCTTCAGCGCGCCGTCCCAGTCGCCGCGCCCGGTCAGCTCTTCAAGCGTCGATTCGGCCGCCCAGGCCAGTTGCGGCGCCATGCAGGCGGCGCGCCCAGCATAGTGCCTGGCGGCATTGCGGTCCCCCAGGCGCTCGGCTTCGAGATAAAGCCCGCGCAGGCCGAGCAGCCGCATTTCGGGATCGTCGAGCATGCTCTCGAATTTCTGGCGCGCGCCTTCGTGGTCGCCTTCGAGCAGCGAAGCCTGGGCCTCGAGCAGATGGATCAATGGCTCCTGGTCGGAGCGGATCAGCTTGGCCGCTTCCTTGGTCTTCTTGCGGGCCAGCGCGCCGTCGCCGGCGCCGGCGGCGATCATGCCGGTCGACAGCGCCTGATAGCCGCGGTCGCGGCGCCGCACCCGGAAATAGCGCGAAATGGTGTAGGGGCTGTTCCAGACCGACTTGATCAGCCACCACAGGATCATCACCGCCGCGACGACAGCGACCACCGCCACCGCCGCCACCATCAGGCTGACCTGATACTGGTAGCCGTTGAAGGTGATGACCATGTCGCCCGGCCGGTCCGCCAGCCAGGCAAAGCCTAGGCCCAGCGCGAAGACGACGGCGAGGAAGAGCAGGATTCGGATCATCGCCAGTTCCTCACGCCTTCATCGCGCCTGATATCAGCGCATCGATCAGCGTCTCGACCTCGATGCGTGCCTTCAGCTTGCCGGCAAAATCGGCGCCGGCCGCCTTTGCAGGCGCGGGCAGCGTCTCATATTCTGTGAGCGCCTTGGCATAGTCGCCCTGATTGACCGCCACCTCCATGCGCGCAATGGTTTCCGGCGCGCCGGCGCCCTGGACAGCGCCGATCGGCCGGACCTTGACCAGCGATTCGGCGCTCGACAGAAGGTTCTGCAGCAGCCCGGCATTTTCGTCGACCGGCGTGGCCGCCGCGACCATGGCGTTGGCGGCGGCATCCATCTGCGATGCGATCTCGGTGCGGGTCTGGACGCCCTTTTGGGCGTAGGCGCGCAGAGCCGCAAGCTGCGGCGCGTCCGGCGCGATCGCGGCGAAGGTCTCGAGTTCGGCACCAAACGGCGCGCCACGGTCGAGCGCCGCCTTCAGTGCCGAAGCGGCGATGGCGAGCGCGACCTTCGGCTGTCCGGCCTGCGCCTCGACCTTGCCGGAAAGCTGCGCCACCGACTGCTCCAGCGCGGTGAGCCGGCCGTCCTGCTTCGCCGCCGCCTCGCCGGCCGATTTGACCAGCGCATCGAGGCCAGCCAGCCTTTCATTGAGCGGGCCGAGATCGACTGGAGCCGGGTTGCCGGCCTTGCCTAGCGCCGCAACCGCCGTCTCGATCTGCCTGACCTTGTCGCCAAGCGCGGCCAGCCCGGCATTGTCGCCCGCTCCGCCTTGCTCGACCGCCGATTTGAGCGCTGCGACATCCGTCCTGACCTGATCCAACGCCGCGGACAACCCGTCGACCTTGGCCGACGCACCGCCGTCGCCGGCTTGCCTCAGATCCGCGATCTCGGTTCTGAGCGCGCCGATTTCGCCGTTGACGCCTTCGAGCGAGACGCTGGGAGCGGACCCCGGCGCGCCGAGCAGGCCGGCGAACTGCAATCCGCCGGCGCCGACCAGTGCGATGACACCGCCGATGATGCCGGCCGCGATGCCGTTGACCCGCTTCGGCGGTGGCGGTGCGGATGCGGTTTTCCCGTTCCCCGCCGAGGCGCCGGTCACCCGCCCGGCCGGTTCAGGTTCGGCGCGCTTCGCCGAAGCGTCCTCGAAACTGTAGTCGAAGGCGCCGGCCTTGCCAGCGGCGTCCTCCGGGGAACCGGGGTAGGCTGCCGCCGGTTCGTCCGCCTTGGCGGCGCTTTCCGCGGATCGTTCCGATCGGGGCGCTGTCGCCTCGGCGTGCTCCCAGGGTTCTAGATCGGTGTGGTCGGCGTGCACAGGCTCTTCGGGCGCCTCCGGCTGCGAGGCGTTCGCGGCTTCCTCCGCCTTGGCCTCATCGGTTTGCGCCCCGGCCCTTGCGGCATTCTCGTCGGCGATGCGGGAAACGGCGCCGGGCTCAAGTTCGATGGTCACCGGCTCGCGGCGGCTTTTCGAATGTCGCATCTTCGGCGTCTTCACCATGCTTGGGCTCCGCAAATTCGCTTGGGGATGGTTCAAAGAGGGTCTAGCACATCACCAAGCGGTGAAAAGGGGCGGTGTGATGACGCGGCTCAGGACCCGGGCCGCAAAAGCGAAAGCAGCGCACCCTCGTCGGGCCGCGCGGCTATGTGGATGCGGTCGCCAGCGACGTCGCCAAGGACGGCGGCGATGCGATGCGACAGGGCAAAAACCCGCGTCTTGTCAAAGGCTTCATGCAGCGCAGGCCGCCTGACCAGGGCCTGCAGCGCGGTAGCCGCCCTGGCGGAATAGAGCAGCACCGCATCCGCGGTTTGCCCCGACAGACGGGCAAGCACGGCCTCGTCCGAATAGGTCACGGCGAGCGTGTCGTATGTCTCGACGGGGCGGACCCCGACGTCGGCAGCTTGCAGCCGCTGCTCGAATGCCGGGAAGCGCACGCGTCCGCAGAGATAGACAATGGTCTTGCCCTGGAATTCGCCGGCAAGACTGCCAGCAAGACCTTCGGCATTGCCGGGACCTTCGCTGACGGACAAAAATCCTGCTTCACGCGCGGCTTGCGCGGTCCTCTTGCCGACGGCATGGCAAGGCAAGTCCGAAAGCCGGGCGACGACCTCCTTAGGCGCAAAGCGCACGCCATTGGCGCTGGTCACCGCAACGGCCACGGCATTGCCGATGACGAGGTCCGTATCGATCGGCAAGGCCACCGTCTCGGTCAGCGGCAAAAGCAGCGGTAGAAACCCCATGTCCTTGAGCATTCGCGCGGTGCGGGAGGCGCCCGGTTGAGGCCGCGTCACCAGAACGCGCTGCACCGTCAGGCCCAGCCGTCGAAGAATGTCTCGCCGGCCCTGGCCCGCACCGTCCTTGCCGCCTCTTCACCGATGCGGGCGGCATCCAGCGCCAGGCCTTTCATCTCGACCATGTGCGACTGCGTGCCATCAGGCGAGATGATCAATCCCGCGAAAGAAAGGTCCGCGCCGTCTATCACGGCATGACCGGCAATCGGCGTGCGGCAGGAGCCGTCGAGGGCCGCCAGGAAAGCGCGCTCGCAAGCCAGCGCCTGTCCGGTCGGCAGGTCGTGGATGGCCGCCAGCATCTGTTCGACGTCGCCATCGCCTATGCGGGTTTCGATGCCGATCGCGCCTTGGCCCGGCGCCGGCGGAAAGATGTCGAGCGGGATCAGATCGGTGGCCACGTGGCCGAGCCCGAGCCGCTTCAGCCCGGCATGGGCGAGGATGGTGCCGGCGGCAACGCCTTCATCGAGCTTGCGCAGCCGCGTCTGCACATTGCCACGAAACATCACCACGTCGAGATCCGGCCGCATGCGGCGGATCAGCGCCTGCCGCCTGAGCGACGACGAGCCGACTTTGGCGCCACGCGGCAGGTCTGCAATCGTCTTAGCCGCCCTGCCGACAAAGGCGTCGCGTGCGTCCTCACGCGGCAAAAAGGCTGAGAGCTCCAGGCCGTCGGGCAACTGCGTCGGCATGTCCTTCGAGGAATGCACGGCAATGTCGATCGCGCGGGCGAGCAGCGCCTCCTCGATCTCCTTGGTGAACAGGCCCTTGCCGCCAGCTTCCGACAGCGGCCGGTCCTGGATGCGGTCGCCGCTGGTCGAGATGACGACGATTTCGAACGCTTCTTGCGGCAAACCATGCGCCGCCATAAGCCGCGCCTGGGTTTCCTGCGCCTGCGCCAGCGCCAGCGGGCTGCCGCGTGTTCCGATCTTCAAGATTGTTTGCATGGCGCGCGGTCCGTGATAACCCCCGGCAGGCGAAGTCGCCTTTTCCGGGCGTCTCCTACCGGGGAATGCCCCGATACACAATCCTTGGGGACAGCGACCAATTGATCCGCGTTCTGGGCATTGAAACGAGTTGTGACGAGACCGCCGCCAGCGTCGTGGCGCTGGAAGGCAATGCCGCGCCCAAAATCCTGTCCAATATCGTGCTGTCGCAGATCGAGGAGCATGCCGCCTTCGGCGGGGTTGTGCCGGAGATCGCCGCGCGCGCCCATGTCGAGGCGCTGGACGGCATTGTCGAGGCAGCCCTTGCCGATTCGGGCGTGGCGCTGGCCGACATCGATGCCATCGCCGCGACCGCAGGTCCGGGCCTCGTCGGCGGCCTCATCGTCGGGTTGATGACGGCCAAGGCGATCGCGGCCGCAACCGGCAAGCCGCTGATCGCCGTCAACCATCTCGAAGGCCATGCCTTGACGGCGCGGCTGACCGATGGGCTCGACTTTCCCTATCTCCTGCTGCTGGTCTCCGGCGGCCACACACAGATCCTGGCCGTGCGCGGCGTCGGCGACTACCAGCGCTGGGCGACGACCATCGACGACGCGCTCGGCGAAGCATTCGACAAGACGGCCAAGATGCTTGGCCTACCCTATCCCGGCGGTCCCAATGTCGAGAAGGCGGCGGCATCGGGCGATGCGGGTCGTTTTGCCTTCCCGCGTCCGATGAAGGGATCGGCGCAGCCCGATTTTTCGTTCTCCGGCCTGAAGACCGCTGTGCGCCAGGCGGCGAGCGCGATCGAGCCCTTGAGCGACCGGGACGTCGCCGATATCTGCGCGTCCTTCCAGGCGGCGGTGGCCGACGCGCTGGGCGACCGTGTCTCGCGCGCGCTCGCCCGGTTCCGCCGGGAATTCCCCGACACGGCCGCGCCGGCGCTGGTCGTCGCCGGCGGCGTCGCCGCCAACCATACGATCAAGGCGACGCTGGAACGGCTGTGCGCCGAGGCGCGCTTCGCCTTCGTCGCGCCACCGCTGAAACTTTGCACCGACAATGCGGCAATGATCGCCTGGGCCGGCATCGAGCGGATACGCGAAGGCCTGGCGCAAGAAAACGGTTTCGATTTCGTGCCGCGCTCGCGCTGGCCGCTGGACAGCATCTCCGCGCCGATGATCGGCTCGGGCCGGCGCGGGGCCAAGGCATGAACAAGGAGGGCATGAGCGAGGAAGGCATGAGCGGCATCGCGACCGCGCCAACCGGCTGGCGCGTTGCCGTGCTCGGTGGCGGGGCCTGGGGTACCGCTTTGGCGCTGGCCATGCTGCGCGCCGGCCATTTCGTCCGCCTTTATGCGCGCGACCCGGAGACCGTCGCCGCAATCGACCACGGCGAAAATCGACGCTATCTGCCTGGCATCGCGCTCCAGGCCGGCATCGTGGCGACGAGCAACATCCAAGCCGCGCTCGACGGTGCCGATTGCGTGCTGGCGGTGACGCCGGCGCAATCGTTGCGGGCGATGCTTGCTCACGCCAACGGCCATATGCCGGCCGGCGTCCCGCTGGTGCTATGCGCCAAGGGCATCGAGCGCGATACCGGCGCCTTGCTGTCGGCGATCGTCGGGGAAATCCTGCCGCGAAACCCGGTCGCCGCTCTATCCGGCCCGAGCTTCGCCACGGATGTCGCCCGGGGCTTGCCCACGGCGGTAGTGGTTGCCGCCCGTGACGAGGCGCTGGCGGCCAAGCTTGCCGCGCGCTTCTCGGCGGAAAATCTGCGTTGCTATTCGAATGATGATTTGATCGGCGTCGAGATCGGCGGCGCCTTGAAGAACGTTTTCGCCATCGCCGCGGGTGCCGTCACCGGCGCCGGGCTCGGCGCCAGTGCCCAGGCCGCCATGGTGACGCGCGGCTTCGTCGAACTGCGCCGCATCGGTGCCGCCTTCGGCGCCAGACCCGAGACGTTGATGGGGCTTTCCGGCCTTGGCGACCTGCTGCTCACCTGCTCGTCCACGCAATCGCGCAACTTTGCCTACGGACTGGCGCTCGGCCAGGGCAAGCCGCTTGGCGGGCTGCCGCTGGCGGAAGGCGTGCCGACGGCGGCGATCGCCGCCCGCATCGCCACCGAGCGCGGCATCGACGCGCCTATCATCGCCGCAGTCGCCGCCATACTGGACGGCACCATCACCATCCGGCAGGCTGTGGCGGCCTTGATGACCCGGCCGCTGAAGACCGAAACCGACGATTGATTCCAGCATCAGGAGACAGAGACATGTTGTTCGCGTTGATTTGCAAGGACAAGCCCGGAAGCACGCAAGTGCGCATCGATACGCGGCCGGAGCACCTCGCTTTTCTCGAAGGGCTGAACAGCGACAAGAAGCTGGCCTTCGCCGGTCCGTTCCTCGACGCCGACGGCAAGTCCAACGGCAGCCTCGTCGTCGTCGAAGCGCCTGACATGGCAGGCGCGCAGGCGCTGTCGGCAGCCGATCCCTATGCCAAGGCGGGACTGTTCGAAAGCGTCGAGGTCCGCCAGTGGAACTGGACCTTCAACAAGCCGGCGGCTAATTAATCGGCACAAGGCTGGAGGAGCAATACGAATGAACTACTGGTTGTTCAAATCCGAACCCTCGGTCTTCTCGTTCGAGGCGTTGAAGGCCAAGGGCAAGGCAGGCACGCAATGGGACGGCGTGCGCAACTATGCGGCGCGCAACAACATGAAGGCCATGCAGATTGGTGATCTCGGCTTCTTCTACCACTCCAACGAGGGGCTGAACGTGGTCGGCATCGCCGAAGTGTGCGCACTGGCTCATCCCGACACCACATCGGACGATCCGCGCTGGGAATGCGTCGACATCCGCGCCTTCAAGGATGTGCCGAACCCGCCGACGCTGGAGCAGGTCAAGGCCAATCCCAAGCTCGCCGACATGGCGCTGGTGCGGCTCGGACGGCTTTCCGTGCAGCCGGTGACGCCGGCCGAATGGAAGGAAGTCTGCCGCATGGGTGGCCTGACGCCGGCTCCGTGATGGTTCTCACGAGCCATAGCGCGGAACGCTTCATCCTCGACAATACGGCGCTGATGGCGCCGCCGCATGTGCCGGAGATTGCGCTGTATCTTGCCGACGAGGCGCATGATCTGTGGCAGCGGACGGAGGACGAGCTGGTCGAGATCGGGCTGCCGCCGCCTTTCTGGGCCTTTGCCTGGGCCGGCGGCCAGGGGCTTGCCCGCCATATCATCGACAACCCGGCCATGGTGCGGGGCAAGCGCGTGCTCGACTTCGCCTCCGGCTCCGGTCTCGTCGCCATCGCCGCGGCCAAAGCCGGCGCGGCAGGGGTGACCGCCGCCGACATCGACCCGTTCTGCGCCACGGCGGTCCGCCTCAATGCGCAAGCCAATGGCGTCGCCGTCGAATTCGTCCAGGATGACTGCGTCGGAACGGATGCGGACTGGGACGTGGTTCTTGCCGGCGATGTCTTCTACGACAAGCCGTTCGCAGACCGGCTGACGCCCTGGTTCGCGGCTCTGAAGCGGCGCGGCGCCGATATCCTGATCGGCGATCCCGGCCGCTCCTATCTGCCGCGGTCGGGGCTGGAACCGCTTGGCGTCTACCAGGTGCCGGTGACGCGGGCGCTCGAGGATGCCGAAATAAAACGCACCACCGTCTGGCGGTGGAGCACCGAGCGCCCGGCTTGACGCCGCCACTGAACAGGCGTTTCCATGAGCTCCGTATCAGAGGGGGATATCATGGATTTTTCAGCGGTTAACTGGCTGGCGGTGATCGTCGCCGCAATCCTGGCGTGGCTGTTCGGCGCCGGCTGGTACACCGGTTTGAGTAAGCCATGGCTGAAGGCTGCAAACTCGATCCGGCGACCATGAAGAAATCGTTGCTGCCGTTTCTCATCTCTTTCATCGCCGAGTTGGTCATGGCGCTTGTGCTGGCCCTGGTCGTCGGCGCGGTGACTGGCGGCGAGCCGACATTGCTGGCGGGACTGGTCTTCGGTTTCGTGCTTTGGCTCGGCTTCGTCGCAACCACGCTGTCGGTCAATCATCGCTACGAGAATTTCGGCTGGGACCTGACCGTCATCGACGGCGGCCACTGGCTTGGCGTGCTGTTGATCGTCGGCGCCGTGGTCGGCTGGTTCGGCGCCGCAGCGAGTTGAAGGCCTCCGCTACACCCGGTCCGCGGTTTGGGATTTTGCCATTTCCTCCAGAATCCACGTGCGAAAGGCAACGATGCGCGGATCGTTCACCAATTCCTTGGGATAGACCAGGAAATAGGCGAATTCCGGCGCGACCTTGATGCCGAGTTCGAAAGGCCGCACCAACCTACCTTCGGAAAGGTCGTTGGCCACCATGGCGAAATCGGCGAGCGCCACGGCGCTGCCCTCCATCGCCGCCTGGACCGCGTCGGCCGAGGTGCCGAAAACGATGGTGCGGCTGTCGTCGAAATCGTCGACGCCGGCTGCCGCCATCCACATGCGCCAGTTCGGCCAGGTCACGCCCTGACGCGCCCATTCGATATGGGCAAGCGTGTGATGGAAGAGATCGCGCGGTTCGCGCAGCGGCGGACCTGACGCCAGCAGGCTCGGGCTGCATACCGGGATGATGACGTTGTCGAACAGCCGATGCGCGCAAAGTCCCGGATATCTGCCGGCGCCGAAGCGGATGCCGACATCGACATCGTCAAGGTCGAAATCCCGCAATCCGTAGGCGATGTCGAACCTGAGTTCGATGCCTTCATGTTTTTTTCGAAAATCCTCGACCCGCCGCATCAGCCATTTCGTCGCGAATTGGGCGTCGAGCGTCACTTTCAGCAGCGTCGTGCCGCGCGTCATCTTCTGTGCCCGCGAGACGGCCTTGCCAAGCAGGTCGAGCGCATCGGCAGAGGCCTCGAACAGCACCGTTCCGGCCTCCGTCAGCCGGATGCTGCGGCTGGAGCGCGTGAACAGGACGATGCCGAGCTGGTCTTCGATCTCCTTGATCTGGTGGCTGACGGCGGCTGGTGTCAGGCCGAGTTCGTCGGCGGCCCGGGTGAAATTGAGATGCCGGGCCGCTGCCTCCAGCGTCCTCAGCGCCCGGGTTCCCGGCACCAGGCGGGCCATCAGCGTGGCCCCAGAACAGACGCGGTCATGGCGTCCTGATCCTCAAAGAAAACTTGATAATCCGGAAAGAACTACTCGTTTCTCTCCAATCTTTCAATCGGGCATGATGCGACCATCGAACCAATATCAAACCGGATTTTATGTCCGGATGGAAGGAACCGCATCATGTCTCACATAGCTTTGAGAGCTCCCGCGAGCCGGCTGAACTGGCTGACCGCCGCGTTCGACTGGCTCCGCCAGGCCAAGGTCGCGGCAAGCCTGCCGCAGGACGACATCGAGGACCTGTCGGATCGCCAGTTGCGCGATGTTGGCGCCACGCGCAAAGACGTCTCCCGTGCCATGGACCGCGAACGCGGCCGGCTGGGCCTGCTCGACATCGGTTGGCAGCAGCCACGGAGGTAAGGAGGTAGGCAGTAGGGATTAGAGATTAGGAAGAGCCCGACTGCCTATTTCCCTACTCCCTACTCCCTACTCCCTACCTTACCACCCTCACCACCGTCCGGTCCGACAGCAGCGGCAAAAGGCGCGCCATCGTGCGTGCGGTCACCGCGACGCAGCCTTGCGTGGGCGTGAAGCCCGGGCGCGCCAGGTGGAAGAAGATGGCGCTGCCGCGTCCGCGGCGGCGCGGCGTTATATTCCAGTCGAGCACAAGGCAGGCATCATAGAGCCTGTCGTCGCGCCGCATGCGTTCGTGGCTGGCGCCGTAGGGGATCTTGACTGGCCTGTTATAGTTTCGGTCGTCGGGCACTTCGCACCAGCCGAGATCAGGCCCGATCGGCGTCATCGCCAGCCGGGTGATGCGGCCGCTGGAGAAGTGGTCTCCCCGGAAATAACCCGACAGGATCCGCATTTGGCCAAGCGGCGTGGCGCCGTCGCCTTCGCGCTTGCCCGCCGAGATGCCGCCACGCCCCAGCGCGCAGGCAAACACCGTTCTGCCCGCCTGCAGCAGCCCCTGGCTGGGACGGCCGGGCCTCGCCCGCACGGTCAGCACCCGCAGTCCTTTTCGCAAAATTGCGCCGGCTGCATTGCGATCGTGTTTTTTCTTGTATGATCGTGCCACGGAACAAATCACTGTGATCGGCTGTTGTGCCGGTCAGCTTCCGCATAAACAGGCAGCGGTCAACTGAATTTTCTTTTCAAAACAACGGATTGATCCATGACTTCACGAACCATCCTGATCGTCGACGACGATGACGACCTGCGCGGCACGTTGGTCGAGCAATTGTCCCTTTATGAGGAATTCGACGTGCTGCAGGAGTCCACTGCGGCAAAAGGCGTCGCCGCGGCGCGTGGCGGCCTCATCGACCTGCTGATCATGGATGTCGGCCTGCCCGACATGGACGGCCGCGAAGCGGTGAAGATCCTGCGCAAGGGCGGCTACAAGGCGCCCATCATCATGCTGACCGGCCACGACACCGATTCGGACACGATCCTCGGCCTCGAAGCCGGCGCCAACGACTACGTGACGAAGCCGTTCCGCTTCGCGGTGCTTTTGGCGCGCATCCGCGCGCAGCTGCGCCAGCACGAGCAAAGCGAGGACGCCACCTTCTCGGTCGGCCCCTACACCTTCAAGCCAAGCCAGAAGCTGCTGATCGACTCGCGCGGCGCAAAGGTGCGGCTGACGGAGAAGGAGGCCTCGATCATCAAATATCTCTACCGCGCCGACCAGAAGGTGGTGACGCGCGACGTGCTGCTCGAGGAGGTGTGGGGCTACAATTCCGGCGTTACCACGCACACGCTGGAAACCCATGTGTATCGCCTGCGCCAGAAGATCGAGCGCGATCCTTCCAATGCGGAAATTCTTGTGACAGAAAGCGGTGGCTACAAGCTGGTTCCTTAAACATTTTATTATCCAATAAGCGGTCTGGGCGGGGCTGCTTTTGGGTGCGATCCTGTTGGAGCGGGATTCTGGATCGCACCGCAGAGGAGGGATTGGACTGACCGTTCGGGGACACAGCTAGATGGCGCTGGATGACGACATCCGCATCCTGTCAGCCGTGAGGCTTTTCGAGGGCTTCACGCAGGAACAATTGCGCCTGCTCGCCTTCGGCGCCGAGACCATGCTGCTGCAGGCAGACCACAAGCTCTATCGCGAGGACGATATGGCTGATTCGGCCTATATCGTGGTCAGCGGAGAGATCGTGCTCTACCGCGAGCAGACAGGCGAACGCATCCCTATCGGCACGGCCGGCCCCGGCACCATGCTGAGCGAACTGGCGCTGATCGCCGACACCAACCGGCTGACCAGTGCATCGGCCGCGGTCGATTCGGAGGTGATCCGGCTCAGCCGAAAGATGTTCCGCCGCATCCTGGAGGAATATCCGGATTTGGCGGCACAGCTCCACCAGCGCATCCTGGAAGACTTTCAGGCAATGATCCACCGCATCGAGAAGCTGGCGCCGCGCTTTTCCGAGTGAACGGGAGAGACAGGTGGAGTTCCGGCTGGTTCGCGCCACCGAAAATGACCTGCCCTTCATCATGGCGACCGAGCGGCTTGACGCAATTGTCGCCGGAGTGGGAAAAGCGCCGGCCCGGCTGATCAGTCCAGGTTGAACCGCGCGATGACCGGAACATGGTCCGAGGGACGTTCCCAGCCACGCGCCGCCCGCAGGATTTCGTAGCCGGTGAAATCAGGCACCAGGTTCGGTGACGACCAGACATGGTCAAGCCGCCGGCCGCGGTTGGATGCCTCCCAGTCCTGCGCGCGGTAGCTCCACCAGGTGTAGAGCTTCTGTTCTGATGGCACGTTGAGCCGCATCAGGTCGACCCAGTCGCCGGCCAGCCGCATGGCCTCGAAACTCTCCGTCTCGACCGGCGTATGGCTGACCACGTTGAGCAGTTGCTTATGCGACCAGACATCGTGTTCGAGCGGCGCGATGTTGAGGTCGCCGACCAGGACCGAGGCGGACACTTCGCTGTGTTCGGCGCGGATTGCGTTCATCTCGGCGACGAAATCGAGCTTGTGCCTGAATTTGCGGTTGACTTCCGGGTCCGGTTCGTCACCGCCCGCCGGAACGTAGAAATTGTGCAGCAGGATCGTCTTGCCGCCGGCCCGCACGGTCACCGACAAATGCCGGCTGTCGTCGATGTCGCAGAAGCGGCGCTTCTCGACCACCGCGATCGGCCGGCGCGCGACCGTCGCCACGCCGTGATAGCCCTTCTGACCGTGAAAGGCGATGTGCCCGTAGCCGAGCCTGCGGAAGGCCTTTTCGGGGAACAGCTCGTCGGGAACTTTTGTTTCCTGCAGGCAAAGCACATCGGGCGCGTATTCATCGAGCAGGCGCTCGATGATCGGCATGCGCAGGCGAACGGAATTTATGTTCCAGGTGGCGATGGAAAAGGGCATTTGGCGGGTCCGGCGAAAGATCGCCGAACTACTGCCAGCCCCGCGCCATAAAGACAAGCATTGCAGCAGTTGCGGAGGTCGGCGCCGCGCCGCCGAAACTGCACGAAAGGCTTCGCCAGCGCGAGGAAAGCTATCTGGTTTTCGTATTCAGCTCGCGATTGGCCGTATAGTCGATGGCAAACGTGTCGGGAGCGAAGCTGACGCCTTCCTTGGTGTTGAAGATCATCACCGTGGTGTCCTTGCCCTGCGCATCGGTGATCGTCCACTGGCGCAGATCATAGGTCTTCGGATCGAACATCATGGTGATCCGCGCATTGCCGAACACCGACTTGTCCGAGAGCTGGATGGTGGTGAGGTCGTCCTCTTCCTTGACGCTCTTGACGCGGTTTCCGGAGAGATCGATCCGGTCGTCGAGCAACAGTTTCAGCGGCGTCTTCGACAAGGGATAAAGATCGGACGTGTTCAGTTTCTTGTTGAGGATGACCACCGACTTGCCGTCCGAAATCACCCGGAAATTCGAGGATCCGTCATAATTGAAACGGATCTTGCCCGGTCTTTCCAGGAAGAACTTGCCGCCGGTCTGTTCGCCCTTGGGGCCGAACTGCACGAATTCGCCGCTCATCGACTTAACCGAGGAAAAATGATCGGCGATCTTCTGCGCGGCCGCCGGCACGGCCGCCTGCGCGGATGCCAGCAGCTCGAATCCGGGCACCACGTTGAGGGCGGCAGCGCCCGCGAGCACCAGGCCGAGGCCAAGCAACTGACGGCGCGTCGGGGCAAGATTGCCGAGCGCGGAAAGATCGTTTTTCATGTCGGTCACTCTCATCTTGAAATCCTGATTTGTTGCTGTCCTGAACCCCCAGTTGGGCTGAAGTTTGACGGCGCGAACACTGCTTGACCGCTTGAACGCGCCAGAAGGTTCAAAGTTGCCGCCGGTATTTGTCGCGATCAGAATTTGTCCTCTTCGGTCGGCACCAGGATCTCGCGTTTTCCGGCATGGTTGGCGGGGCCGACAATGCCTTCTTTTTCCATCTTCTCGATGATCGAAGCGGCGCGGTTGTAGCCGATGCCCAGACGCCGCTGGATGTAGCTGGTCGAGGCCTTGCCGTCGCGCAACACCACGGACACCGCCTGGTCGTAAGGATCGTCGGAATCCTCGAAATTGCCGCCGCCGCCGCCCGAGCCGCCCTTGCCGGAGGGCTCGTCCTCGTCCTCATCATCGTCCTCGGTGATGGCGTCGAGATATTCCGGCACGCCCTGCAGTTTCAGATGCGCGACGATCTTCTCGACCTCGTCGTCGGAGACGAACGGGCCGTGCACGCGCTGGATGCGGCCGCCGCCGGCCATGTAGAGCATGTCGCCCATGCCGAGCAGCTGCTCGGCGCCTTGCTCGCCCAAGATGGTGCGGCTGTCGATCTTCGACGTCACCTGGAAGGAGATGCGGGTGGGGAAGTTGGCCTTGATGGTACCGGTGATCACGTCGACAGACGGACGTTGCGTCGCCATGATGACATGGATGCCGGCGGCGCGCGCCATCTGCGCCAGGCGCTGGACGGCACCCTCGATGTCCTTGCCGGCAACCATCATCAGATCGGCCATTTCGTCGATGATGACGACGATGTAGGGCATCGGCTCGAGGTCGAGATTCTCGGTCTCGTAGATCGCCTCGCCGGTCTGGCGGTCGAAGCCGGTCTGCACCGTGCGCGAGATCTTTTCGCCCTTCTTCTCCGCCTGTTGGACGCGTGCGTTGAAACCGTCGATATTGCGCACGCCGACCTTCGACATCTTGCGGTAGCGGTCTTCCATCTCCCGCACGGTCCATTTCAGCGCAACCACCGCCTTCTTCGGGTCGGTGACGACAGGCGTCAAAAGGTGCGGGATGCCGTCATAGACCGAGAGCTCCAGCATCTTGGGATCGATCATGATCAGCCGGCATTCCTGCGGCGTCAGCCGGTAGAGCAGCGACAGGATCATGGTGTTGATGGCGACCGACTTGCCCGAGCCGGTGGTGCCGGCGACCAAGACGTGCGGCATCTTGGCGATATCGACGATGACCGCCTCGCCGTTGATGGTCTTGCCCAGCGCCAGCGCCAGCTTGGCCTTGGTGGTCTCGAAATCGCGGCTGGCCATGATTTCCCTGAGATACACCGTCTCGCGCTTGGCGTTCGGCAATTCGATGCCGATGGCGTTGCGGCCCGGCACCACGGCGACGCGGCAGGCGATGGCGCTCATCGAGCGGGCGATGTCGTCGGAGAGGCCGATGACGCGCGATGATTTGATGCCTGGCGCAGGCTCCAGCTCATAGAGCGTGACGACGGGGCCGGGGCGGACATGGATGATCTCGCCCTTGACGCCGAAATCCTCCAGCACGCCTTCGAGCAGGCGGGCGTTCTGTTCCAGCGCGTCTTTCGAGAGGCTCGGGTCGCGCGCGACGTTCTTCGGTTCGGACAGGAAATGCAGCGACGGCATCTCGAATTTTTCCGAGCCGATCAACGAGGCCTGCGCCTCGCGCTGGACGCGCGCACCCGGAGCCGGGCGCGGCGCCGGCGCTTCAACGCGCGTGGCGGCATCCGAGCGGAACGGCTGGACCTTTGCGGTGGAAGCCGCGCGACGCTGGACGAGGGGTTCATCGTCGAAATCGACATCGTCATCGCCGGTGTCGAAGCGATCGTCGAAGACGTCATCGTCCGGATCGACGGAAACGCTGCGGTCGTTGACCATGGCGGCGAAGAATTCCGGTTCGACGCGGGCACGGCCATCCGGGCTCATCCGCTGCTCGGCGAACTCGGCCGATTCGACCCGTTCGGCGGCACGCCGCCAGGCGCTGGCGCGCGGCTCCATTCCCGGCTCGAATTCGTCCCGCCGCTGCCTGCGGCGCACGGCGCGGCGGTGCATCCACGCGCGGAACGAAAGCCACCAATGGGTCATTGCGCCGAGCGCCAGCATGCCTTCGTCGCCTTCATCCTCGTCATTGTCGAACAGCAGCTCATCCTCACGCGGATCGGCGGCGGCCGGTTCCTCCATGACGGCGAAACCGTTCTTGCGTGCGATCAGCGCCGAACCGTAGGCGAACAGCCATAGCGCCGGACCGGCCATCAGAATGGCGAGCACGCTGGCCACCAGCCCGGTCGGATAGCCACCGATGACGACGCCCGGAATCTTCAGTACCATGTCGCCGAACACGCCGCCGAGCCCGGTCGGCAGCGGCCAGGTCTTGGGCGGCACCACGCAGCCGGCGATCGCAGCGGCCAGCAGGGCAAAGCCGAACCAGAACAGACCGCGCCTGGGCAGCCTGTCGACGCCACGCGCCGAAAACAGGAGATATCCCCAGATCACGGCCGGAACCAGCGCCGCCACGGCGGCAAGGCCGAAGAACTGCATGGCGATGTCGGAGAAGACAGCACCCGCATAGCCCATGGCATTGGTGACGGTGTTGGCTGTGGCGTGCGAGAAGCTCGGGTCAGCGACATTCCAGGTGGCCAGGCTGGCGACGCCGAAAGCGGTGAACGCGAACATGCCGGCGCCGACAAGCCGGCCGACCTGGCGTCGCGCGAATGCCTGGATGCCGTGCCCCGTATCGGTCAGCGCGAGCGGTGCTGAAGCCCCTGAACGCATGCTCTTCCCCGTCAGTGATTGCCTGGCCCGAGCGCGTGACGCACTTCGGCAGATTTGGCTGCCAGACTATGCGTGGGAAGGTTAAGGCCGCATTAACCATGGCAAGGGCCCCACCCGCCTGCCGCAAATAACAATGGCGAGCCTCACGGCCCGCCATTTCTGCATCGGCAACGGCAGGGTGATCAGGCTCGGTGGGCCTGATCCGCTGCGGTCTCAGTTGGCTCCGCCGAGCGCCTGGACGTTGGCGCAGAACTCGGCGTGCGGCTTGCTCATCGCCGCGTCCTGGCATTCCTTCTTCATCGTATCCTGTTTTTCCATTGGCATGGCCATGAAAGCGGTCTTGAATTCCGCCATCGGCTTCATGGTTTTCATGCTGGAATCGGTGAAGAACGGGGCCATATTGTCGGGTTCGTCGAGAGCCCCGGCAAATGCCATGCCGCTGACCATGGAAAGAGCGAGCGCGCCGAGACAGATATTCTTGACGTTCATTGGATAGTTTCCTTCCCTATTGTTTGCAACGACCGCCGAACAGTGGTCGTGCCCGGGAGTTCGATGCCAAGACGTCCGATGTTTCCTCGAAAATCTCAATCACGCGAACGTGATTGCGCTCGTTCAATCAAACGGGCTCCAAAAAAGAGGCCCGGAGCGATCCGGGCCTCAAGGCGTGAGCACCTTGCGGAGCGTCACGACGGGATTTCAAGTTCCAGAAGACGTGCAGCGGTTTTCCGTACGCGATTACAGAAAGAGATGGGACCGGCGGGAGGAGGTCCGCCGGTCCCATGGCAAAGAGGCCTTACGGCACCACTTCGCCGTGCTGGCTGATGTCGAGACCCTCGACCTCTTCCTGGGTCGATGGACGCAGGCCGACGAGCGCCTTGACGATGTAGAGGATGACGAAGGTGGCGATTGCCGTCCACAGGATGGTGAAGACGATGCCGTAGAGCTGCTTGCCGATCGACGCGCCCGAGGACAGGCTGTTGATTGCCGGGTCGGCGAGCACGCCGGTCAGCAATGCGCCGACCACGCCGCCGACGCCATGGACGCCGAAGGCATCGAGCGAGTCGTCATAGCCGAACATGTGCTTTACCTTGACCGCCGAGATGTAGCAGACGACGCCGGCGACGATGCCGACGATGAAGGCGCCCGTCGGGTTGACGAAGCCGGAAGCCGGCGTCACCGCGACAAGGCCGGCGACGGCGCCGGAGATGATGCCGAGCACCGAGGGCTTCTTGGCGACGATCCATTCGGCGAACATCCAGGCCAGCGCCGCTGCCGCGGTGGCAACCTGGGTGTTGAGCATCGCGGCACCGGCGAGGCCGTCGGCGGCGAGTTCCGAACCGGCGTTGAAGCCGAACCAGCCGACCCACAGCAGCGAAGCGCCGATCACGGAATAGACCAGGTTATGCGGCGCCATGTTGGTGGTGCCGTAGCCTTCGCGCTTGCCAAGGACCAGGGCGCAGACGAGACCCGCGACACCGGCATTGATATGGACGACCGTGCCGCCGGCGAAGTCGAGCACGCCGGCAGCGCCGAGGAAGCCGCCGCCCCAGACCCAATGCGCGATCGGCGCATAGACGACCAGCAGCCACAGCGCCATGAAGATCAGCAGGGCCGAGAACTTCATGCGCTCGGCAAAGGCGCCGGCGATCAGGGCCGGGGTGATGATGGCGAAGGTCATCTGGAACATCGAAAAGACGAATTCAGGAATGTTGGCCACGCCCGGCGCCCACAGCGTCGAGGTGGTGATGCCGTGATGGAAGAACTTCGAGAAGCCCCCGAGATAGGCATTCATGCCGCCGCCGTCGGAAAAGGCCAGCGAATAGCCGAACATGAACCACAGCACCGTCACCAGGCAGGTGATGGCGAAGCTCTGCATGACGGTGGCAAGCACGTTCTTCTTGCGCACCATGCCGCCGTAGAACAGTGCCAGGCCGGGGATGGTCATCATCAGCACCAGCGCCGTCGAAGTCAGCATCCAGGCGGTGTTGCCGGTGTCGAGCACCGGGGTGGGAGCGGCCGGGGCGGCGGCAGCCGCGGCCGGAGCCGCTTCCTGCGCGAGGGCGGCGACGCTGCCCAACGCTGCGAGAGCGAGCGAGCCAAAAAGGGCGGCGCGTCCCGTCTTCTTCAAGGTGGAAGGAATATTCATTGAACTCTCCATTGGAATACGTGTTCGCCGCTTCAGAGCGCGTCGGTGTCTGTTTCGCCGGTGCGGATGCGCACCGCCTGGTCGATGCCGAAAACGAAGATCTTGCCGTCGCCGATCTGACCGGTCTTGGCGGCTGCGGTGATGGCCTCCACGGCCTTGTCGACCATGTCGGCGCTGACCGCGACCTCGATCTTGATCTTCGGCAGGAAACTGACCGCGTATTCCGCCCCGCGATAGATTTCCGTGTGCCCCTTCTGACGCCCGTAGCCTTTGACTTCGGTGACGGTCAGGCCCTGGATGCCGACGGCGGTAAGCGCTTCGCGTACCTCGTCGAGCTTGAACGGCTTGATGATTGCCATCACGATTTTCATAAGGTTTCACCCTTTTGCTGTTGCGGTCCCCCGCGTTTGCACACCTTCACCGATCCCGAGGAGCCGGAGAGTGCCGACGAGGATTCAAGCTCCGTGCCAATTGCCGAAGCAGCGTGTTAACCTGTTGTAAATAAAGGAATTGACGCGCCCGCAACCGCACCGTGCCGATGGGCGCGGCACAGCTTCTGCTCAATAATTAAGCAATTTTCTGAAAACGCCTATTTGGAAGGCTTTGGGCGAAAGGACTACTCAACGCTTGAGCCGGATCAAGCCTTCCTGGGCCATCGAGGCGATCAGCGTGCCGTCGCGGGCATAGAGCGTGCCGCGGCTGAATCCGCGTGATCCCGAGCTCGAGGGGCTGTCCTGCGCGTAGAGCAGCCAGCCGTCAAGCGAATGCGGGCGGTGGAACCACATCGAATGGTCGAGGCTGGCCGCCTGGATGTCGGGATCGAACAGCCCGCGCCCATGCGCGAAGGTCGAGGTGTCGAGCAGCGTCATGTCGGAGAGATAGGCGAGCAGCACCGATTGCAGCGCGCGGTCGTCTGGGACGGGGCCGGCGAGGCGGATCCAGACATTCTGCCGGGGCGGCAGCTTGTCGCGGCTTTCATAGTGCTGGAGATTGACCGGCCTGAGCTCCAGCGGTCGCTCGCGCGCCCAGAAGCGTCGCACCGCTTCCGGCACCCGGTCGGCCTTTTCGAGCAATTGGCGTTGCGTCTTCAGCTCTTCCGGCGGCGGCACGTCGTCAGGCAAAGCGAACTGGTGCTCCAGCCCCTTCTCATCGACCTGGAACGAGGCTTCCAGCGAGAAGATCGCCTGCCCGTGCTGGATCGCCAGTACCCGGCGGGTGGTGAAGGAGCCGCCGTCGCGGATGCGGTCGACTTCGTAGATGATCGGCACCTTGATGTCGCCCGGCCGCATGAAATAGCCGTGCAGCGAATGCACGTAGCGGTCGGGCTCGACGGTCCGCTGCGCCGCCACCAGCGCCTGGGCGATGGTCTGGCCGCCGAAGACGCGCTGCCACTCCACCTGGGGGCTGCGACCACGATACAGATTGTGTTCCAGCCTCTCGAGGTCGAGAATGCGCAGAAGCTCGTCCATGGCCGCCGTCATGTGTCGTGACCTCGCCTCAAGATTTCCTCGGCGGGTTTCCGACAGGAAGGACGGGCCGTCAAGGGCGGATGGCAGGCTGGCTTGCAAGGAGCGAAGACCATGGAAGGCAAGGCAGAGGCGAAAACCAGGTCCGGGCTCGATGTTCTGGTCGCCGGCGCCGGCTATGTCGGCCTGGCTGCCGCCGTGTCGCTGAAACAGGCGCAACCGGAGCTTGCCGTGGCCCTGGTCGATGCCGCACCCGCCGGCTCCTGGCAAAGGGACGGGCGCGCCTCGGCCATTGCGGCGGCCGCCTGCCGCATGCTCGAGCGGCTCGGCGTCTGGGCCGAGATCGCGCCGGAAGCGCAGGCAATCACCGAGATGATCATCACCGATTCGCGTGCCGCCGATCCTGTGCGCCCGGTCTTCCTCACTTTCGACGGCGAGGTGGCGTCGGGCGAGCCCTTCGCACATATGGTGGCCAACCGGGTGCTGAACGGCGCCTTGCGCCGCAGCGCCGAAAAGCTCGGCGTCGACATCATCGAAGGCGTTGCCGTGCAAGGGTTCGAAACCAATGGTGCAGGCATCACCGTGCATTTGGCCGACGGCGCGACGCTGAAGGCGCGGCTGCTGGTCGCCGCCGACGGCGTCAATTCGAAGCTGCGTGACATGGCCGGCATCAAGACGGTGAAGTGGGAATACGGCCAGTCCGGCATCGTCTGCACCGTGGCACATGAACGGCCCCACAACGGCCGTGCCGAAGAGCATTTCCTGCCCGCCGGACCCTTCGCCACGCTGCCGCTGAAGCCGGGCGCGGACGGCTCCAACCGCTCGTCGATCGTCTGGGTCGAGCGGTCGGAAGATGCTCAGACGATGGTCGCCGGCGACGACCTCCTCTTCGAGCACGAACTGGAACAGCGTTTCGGCCTCAAGCTTGGCGAGATCCGCGTCGCCGACAAGCCGCGCGCCTGGCCGCTGGGTCTTACCATCGCGCGCGCCTTCGTCGCGCCGCGCGTGGCGCTTGCCGGCGATGCCGCCCACGGCATCCACCCGATCGCCGGCCAGGGCCTCAATCTCGGCTTCAAGGATGTCGCCGCCCTGGCCGAGGTGATCGTCGAAGCCGACCGGCTGGGCCAGGATATCGGCGCGCTCGACGTGCTCGAGCGTTACCAGCAATGGCGCCGTTTCGACACGGTGCAGATGGGCGTCACGACAGATGTGCTGAACCGGCTGTTTTCCAACGATATCGGCCCGCTGCGCGCGGTGCGCGACATCGGCCTCGGCCTGGTCGAACGCATGCCGCGGCTGAAGGAATTCTTCATCCGCCAGGCGTCGGGGCTTTCGGCCGGCACGCCGCGCCTTTTGAAGGGCGAGGCGATCTGACCCGCCGCGCCATCTATGACCCGGGCACGTCATAGATCGCCCGGACCTCGATCGTGCCGAGTTCGGCCAGCGGAATGCCGCCAGCGATGTCCAGCGCCTCCTGGAGGTCCTTCGCCTCGATCATGACGAAGCCGAGCAACTGCTCTTTGGTTTCGGCGAACGGGCCGTCGGTGACCAGCCGCTTGCCCTTGCGACGGCGCACGGTCTTCGAGGTCTTCACCGATTGCAGCGCCTGCGCGACGATGAGCTTGCCTTGTTGGTCCAAGGACCGGTCATAGGCCAGCGAATCGGCGTCGAGCTTGGCCGATCCTTCCGGAGTGAGCGCGTAGAGGTCTTTCTCCTCACCATAGACCAGGCAGACATATTTCATTTCGCGCTCCCTTGCTGCGATGAATCATAGGATGCGGCGACGAGCGTGTCAGCCTTGCCTTCGACCGCTGCCGCATGGTCGAGAAGGCATGCCGCGACCGCGACGATGGCGACAGCCGCCAGCAGCCTGCGGACACCGGACGGCGGCGGCTCCAGCCAGAAGTCCTGTCGTCGTTGAGCCTTGCGGCCCGGGGTCTTCCATATTGCGAAAAACAGATTGTCCATGTGAACCTCCATCCGGCCACAATCCCGTGGTCGCCCGCAGGACGGCCGGGCCGAATGGAAGCCGACATTTTTGCACGCGGTTTTTTTTCGAAAGGAATGAACCGTCATCACGCCGTGGTCCAAACAGCGCAGTGGTCTTCGCGCATGCCCGCGTTATAGTTGGCCGGACGCTGGGCTCACCTGGACAAGTTCACGACAACCAAGGAGGAATTCATGGACCGCACCGCAACCGCCGTCTGGAAGGGCAATCTGAAGGACGGCAAAGGCACGCTCGACAGCCAGAGCGGGACCCTGAACGGCACGCCCTATTCGTTCAAGGCACGCTTCGAGGACGAGAGCGGCAAATCCGGCACCAATCCGGAAGAGCTGATCGCGGCCGCGCACGCCGGCTGCTACGCCATGCAGCTGTCGCATTTCCTGGCCGAGAACGGCACCCCGGCGGCCGAACTCGACGCCAAGGCCGTGGTGACGCTGGTTCCCGGCACCGGCATCACGGGCAGCGCGATCACCCTTGTCGGCAAGGTGCCCGGCATCGACGCGGCGAAGTTCAAGGAATTGGCCGAGAAGGCCAAGGCCGAATGCCCTGTTTCCAAAGCGCTGGGCGCCATCAACGTATCGCTCGACGCCAGGCTCGGCTGAGACCACGGCATCCCGGCGCGCATGGTCGCGCCGGGCACGCCCGACCGCTCAGGCGCCCAGCGCGTCGAGCCGGGCGCGAAGGGCTGCGACTTCCTGCTCCAGCGCCTCCACTCTCGCTTCGAGGTCGGAAGCGGGTAGGGCCGATGCAGTGCGCTGCGCCGACAGGGCGGCAACGTCAACCGGCCCGGCGAGGAGATGCACATAGCGGTCCTCGCGTTGGCCTGGACCGCGCGGGATTTCCTGAACGAGCGGCGGTCGACGGCCGATCAGCATATCGAGTTCACCGCGCAAATCCTCGATCGATGAAAACCTTGCCATGCGCTCGCTGCGTGCCAACAATTCATGCGCCGTCTGCGGCCCGCGCAGCAAAAGCAGACCGACCAAGGCGGTCTGAGGCGTGGTCAGCGAGAAGCGCTGCGCCATCTGGTGCTCGTAGCGCTCGACGCGGGAGCCGAACATCTGCCGCACCAGCCCCTTCTGCTCGAGCAGCTTTAGCGCCCGGTGCACCTCTGTCTGCTCCAGCGCCATGACGGGCTCGCGCGCCGTCTTCTGGTTGGCGGCGGCAAGCGCTGCGTTGAGGGTCAACGGATAGACGTCCGGCGTCAGCTCCTTCTTCTCGATGAGGCAGCCGAGCACACGCGCTTCGGGAGGAGACAGGATGGGGAGGTCCGTCATTGGATTGCAATCCTTTTTGAAGCTGGCAAGACAGCGCCCCTTTTGTCCTGCCGGAGAAAGGGGGCGCGAAGGATCGCTGCGTTCAAGATTGCCGCGAGCGAGCGCCTAAACCCTTCTCTCCACCATCATCTTCTTGATTTCCGCGATCGCCTTGGCCGGATTCAAGCCCTTGGGGCAGGTCTGCGCGCAGTTCATGATGGTGTGGCAGCGATAGAGCCGGAAGGGGTCCTCGAGATTGTCGAGCCGCTCGCCCGTGGCCTCGTCGCGGCTGTCGATCAGCCAGCGATACGCCTGCAGCAGGGTTGCCGGGCCGAGATAACGGTCGCCGTTCCACCAATAGCTCGGGCAAGAGGTCGAGCAGCAGGCGCACAATATGCATTCGTAGAGCCCGTCGAGCTTCTCACGCTCCTCATGGCTCTGCAGCCATTCCTTGGCGGGCTGCGGCGAGACCGTCTTCAGCCACGGTTCGATCGAGGCGTGCTGGGCGTAGAAATTGGTGAGGTCGGGCACCAGGTCCTTGATGACGGGCATATGCGGCAGCGGGTAGATCTTGACGGCGCCCGATATGTCGTCGCAGCCCTTGGTGCAGGCGAGCGTGTTGGAGCCGTCGATATTCATGGCGCAGGAGCCGCAGATGCCTTCCCGGCAGGAGCGGCGCAAGGTCAGCGTCGGGTCGATCTTGTTCTTGATCCAGAGCAGCGCATCCAGCACCATCGGCCCGCAATCGTCCATGTCGACGAAATACGTGTCCATGCGCGGGTTCTCGTCATCATCCGGCGACCAGCGGTAGATGCGGTATTCCCTGAGATTGGTCGCGCCTTCCGGCTTCGGCCAGGTCTTGCCCTGCTGGATATTCGAGTTCTTGGGGAGCGTGAGTTCGACCATTACCTCAGGTCCTTTCGGATGACGCGGCTGGACGTCATTTCAATACACCCTGGCCTTGGGCGCGATCTTGGCGAGACTGATGCCGCCGTCCTTTTCGGCCAGCAGCGGTTCGGTGTGCACCGGACGGTAGGAGAGCGTCACCTCACCGGTCTCGCTCAGATGGGCGAGCGTGTGCTTGCGCCAGTTGGCGTCGTCGCGGGCCGAGAAATCCTCCCGCGCGTGCGCGCCACGGCTCTCCTTGCGGGCCTCGGCGCCGTAGACCGTGGTGATGGCGTTGGCCATCAGGTTTTCCAGCTCCAGCGTCTCCACCAGGTCGGAGTTCCAGATCATCGAGCGATCGAAAACCATTATGTCCTTGAGCTCGCCCCAGATCTGCGAAATGCGCTTGCAACCGTTCTCCAGCGATTCCTGCGTGCGGAACACCGCCGCGTCTTCCTGCATGGCACGCTGCATCTTTTCGCGCAGAACCGCCGTCGGCGTCGAGCCGTTGGCGTGGCGCAGCCGGTCGAAGCGATCCATGATCTTGTCGACCGAGGCCTGGTTGGGCGACGGGATCGCCGACTTGCGATCGATGACCTGGCCAGCGCGGATCGCCGCCGCGCGTCCGAACACGACCAGGTCGATCAGCGAGTTCGATCCCAGCCGGTTGGCGCCGTGCACCGAGGCGCAGCCGGCCTCGCCTACCGCCATCAGGCCGGGCGAGACCCGATCGGGATTAAGGATCGTCGGGTTGAGCACCTCGCCCCAGTAATTGGTCGGCACGCCGCCCATATTGTAGTGCACCGTCGGCAGCACCGGAATCGGCTCCTTGGTGAGGTCGACGCCGGCGAAGATCTTTGCCGATTCCGAGATGCCGGGCAGCCGCTCGTGCAGCACCGCCGGATCGAGATGATCGAGGTGCAGGAAGATATGGTCCTTGTTCTTGCCGACGCCGCGGCCCTCCCGGATTTCCAGCGTCATGCAGCGCGAGACGACATCGCGCGAGGCAAGGTCCTTGGCCGACGGCGCGTAGCGCTCCATGAACCGCTCGCCCTCGGAATTGACGAGATAGCCGCCCTCGCCGCGCGCGCCTTCGGTGATCAGGCAGCCGGCCCCGTAGATGCCGGTCGGGTGGAACTGCACGAACTCCATGTCCTGTAAAGGGAACCCCGCCCGCGCGGCCATGCCGCCGCCGTCGCCGGTGCAGGTGTGGGCCGACGTCGCCGAGAAATAAGCGCGGCCATAGCCGCCTGTCGCCAGCACAACCATCTTGGCCGAGAAACGGTGGATGGTGCCGTCGTCGAGATTCCAGGCGACGACGCCGGTGCATGTGCCGTCCGGCTCCATGATCAGGTCGAGCGCGAAATACTCGATGAAGAACTGCGCGTTGTTCTTCAGCGACTGGCCGTAGAGCGTGTGCAGGATGGCGTGGCCGGTGCGGTCGGCCGCGGCACAGGTGCGTTGCACGGGCGGGCCATCGCCGTAATTCATCATGTGGCCGCCGAACGGCCGCTGGTAGATCTTGCCCTCTTCCGTGCGCGAGAACGGCACGCCGTAATGCTCGAGTTCGTAGACGGCGGCCGGCGCTTCACGCACCAGATATTCCATGGCGTCGACATCGCCCAGCCAGTCCGAACCCTTGACGGTGTCGTACATGTGCCACTGCCAGGAGTCCGGGCCCATGTTGGAAAGCGAAGCGGCAATGCCGCCCTGCGCCGCCACCGTGTGCGAGCGGGTCGGGAAAACCTTGGTGATGCAGGCGGTGCGCAGGCCCTGTTCGGCCATGCCCAGCGTAGCGCGCAGTCCCGCGCCCCCGGCACCGACGACCACGACGTCGAATTTGTGGTCGACATAGGTATAGCCTGCCGTATTGGCTTCTTTCGCGTTCTTGGCCAAAACGTCAGCCTCCGAATGCCAGTTTGAGCAGGGCGAAGAGCGAAGCCACGCCGACCGCTACGGTGAAGAAAGTGTTGAGGGCGATCAGCGCCAGCTTCATGCCTTCGCCATGCACGTAATCCTCGATGATCACCTGCATGCCGATCCGCATGTGATAAAGCGGCGAGATGAGCACAAGGGCCATCATCAGCGCCACGAACGGGTTGGCGAGCGCTGCCCGCACCTCCGCATAACCGGCGCCGTTGAGCGCGACCAGGAACCCGGTGAAGAACAGGATCAGCGGGATGTTGGCGATTGCCGTGAGGCGCTGGCGCCAGAAATGCCCGGTGCCTTCGCGGGCCGAGCCCAGGCCGCGGACTTTCGCCAGCGGCGTGCGCATGTCGGTCTTTCCAGTGCTCATGGTCAGGCTCCTCGCGCCATATAGCCGGCGATCCAGATCAGCAGCGTGAGCAGGACCGAGCCGGCCAGGGTCGCCCAGGCGATCTTGGAGGCGGTATGCTTTTCGAGACCGGCGCCGGTATCCCAGATCAGGTGGCGCACGCCGCCCAGCATGTGGTGCATGAGCGCCCAGGTGTAGCCGAACAGGATCAGCCGTCCGAGCCAGGTTCCGAAGGCCCAGCTCACCCAATCGAAAGTGGCTTGCGAGCTCGCCGCCGCCATCAGCCATATCGCGGCCAGGAGCGTGCCGAAATAGAGCGCGCCACCGGTGATGCGATGGATGATCGACATCGTCATGGTGATCGGCGGCCGGTACACGCTGAGGTGCGGCGAAAGCGGCCGTTCACGTCTGGCGAATTCGCGGGTGGCTGGTGATTTGCTCATGGCTCCCCCAGTTCGGCGTTCCTGGAGCCTCAGGTGGAAATGCGGCATTGCCGCTTCCGGTTGCGACTTCGGACAGCCGGTTTCTAATGCTCTTTTTGCACCGCGTCAAAGCCAGAAAACCGTTTCGAAAACGTAATTTAGTCTGATTAAAAGGCAGGTCCGGGCTTCAATCGATTAGGCGTCGACGATGCCAAGCCGGCCCGTTCTCGCTGCGGTGCAGCATATATGTGGCGGGCGCGGGCTTCGGCTCAGCGGGTGCAGGTCAGTGGCGCCGAGCCCGCTTTCATCACCAGCGCCTCGCGACCGTCGATCACGATCGCGTCATGTGCCTCGTTAACCATGTTTATCAAGACATGGGTGAGAACCGCGCCAGCTTCTTAACAAAGGTTAAGAAAAGGTTAATTTCCGATTCGAGGAGGCTTTGTCTCCAACATGGAGGACGGCATGCGTTCGAATTCGGGCAGATCGCGCCTTGCGGCGCTCACAGTGGCGGTATTGGCCGTCGGCTTCGCCGCGCCGGCGCTGGCGGACGGACGCCACCAGGATCGGGTCTACGCCGATTCCTTCGGCAATCTCGTCATCGACAGTGCCGCCGGCTACAAGCGCATCCTCGTCGGTGAAGGCAAGCTCGCCAAGCAACTGTCCGACTATACCAGCGCCGGCCAGCCCAAGGTGATCTACGAGAACGGGGCTGACGTGATGTCGGGCTATGGCGACTGCTATCGGCCGCCGGTGTTCGTGAAGGGGCGCAGTTATATGTATGGCCTCTCCGACGGCGAGATGCCCGAGCTCAGCCCCTGCCGCTGAACAGCGCCACGGCCTCTGGCCTGGCTGGCCCGGCGGAAACGCGTACGCAGTCGCGCCCGGCATCCTTCGCCTGATAGAGCGCTTCATCGGCACGTCGCATCAGGTCGGAAAAATGCTCGCCGGCATGAAGTTCGGCGACGCCGAAGCTCGCCGTGCAGCGATTGTCGGCGGGGAGCCCGTCGATGGGCAGCGTCCCGAAGGCGCTGCGCGCGCCTTCGGCGAACAGCCGCGCGGCGGCAAGGTGGGTGCCTGGCAGGATGATGGCGAACTCCTCGCCGCCTATACGACCGGCGACATGGTGGTCGGCCGCGGCCTCGCGCAGGAAGCGGGCAAAGGCCTCGATGACCCGGTCGCCCGAGGCATGGCCGTAATTGTCGTTGATGGACTTGAAGTGGTCGAGATCGGCGATGACCAGCGCGACTGGGACGCCGCGGCGCGCCGCTTCCCCCAGCGCCCTCTCGGCGTGATGCTCGAAGCCGCCGCGGTTGAGGAGCCGCGACAGCGTGTCCGTTTCCGATTTCGACGTCGCCTCGGCGAGCACGTCGCGCACCAGTATGGCCAGCGCCAGCAAGGCCAGCGCCACGCCGAACACGGTGCCGAGCGATTGCGATACCAGGGCATAGCTGGTCTGCAGATAGGATTGTGGGGCGGCGCCGCGGCCGCCAAGCGCATCGGCGATGAATGGCTTGCTGGCGAACTGCATGGCGCTGGCCGCCAGCACCGCCATCAGCATCCGATCGAGCCGGTCACGCCTTTGCCTGGACGACCAGACAATGCCGAACCCGGTAAGCTGCATGACGGCGTAGGGCAGTTGGTAGGCCATCTTGCTGACTAGGGACTGGCGCGGCAGATCCTGGGCGAAATAGACCGCGACAGACGCAACGGCCAGGATCAGGAGCATCGCCGACCAGGGCGGCGTCACGCCATATCTATGCGCAAGCCCGCCGTTGAAGGCGATGGTGGCGCCAAGGAAAACGGCAAAGGCTGCGACGACCACCAGCCGCGCATTGTCGAAGGCGGGGATGCTGAATTCCACGACGAAATAGGCCATGCCCAGCACATAGCCGAACGCCAGCCAGCGTGCCGAGACGCGTCCGATGCCATAGACGGCAATCGCCATGAAGGCCGCCGCCAGCAGCCCGGCAACGAATAGATTGATGACAAGGATGAAGTCCGCGCCGCCCATGATTTCCCAAGCCCCTGACGGCAGCAAACCATCGACGGGCGAAAAAGAAGTTAACGTCAGGTCATATCGAGGCTCGCGCACGCCTCGGACATTGGCCGAAGGATGGTTGCCATCGCCTTTCAGGGCGAAGCAAGGAACGAAGCGGTGCGGCGCGGTCCTGGATGGTGAAGACGTCAGGCCGATCGCCTTCAGCCGGCTTTGAGCGGCTCCGGCACGAACAGCGTTTCCGGCCGCTCATAGGACAGGCGCACGCTGTCGCGGCCGTTCTTCTTGGCCTTGTAGAGGGCCTCGTCGGCGCGGCGCATCAACGGCTCCAGCGCTTCGTCGCCGCTGCGCGCCGCCACGCCGAAACTGGCGGTGACCTTGGTGCCGGGCGGAAGTCCGTCGACGCCGCCGGCCGAGTAGGCCACGCGCACGGTCTCTGCGAGCAGCCGCGCGGCGGCAAGGTCGGTCAAGGGCAGGAGCACCGCGAATTCCTCGCCGCCGATACGTCCGGCCTCACCGCGCGCACCGGCGGCGGCGCGAAGCTTGGCGGCGAAGTCGGCGATCACCCGGTCGCCCGCGGCATGCCCATGCAGGTCGTTGAGCGCCTTGAAGTGGTCGAGATCGGCCAGCACAAGGGCCACCGGCAATTTCGCCGCCGCGCAGCGTTGCAAGAGCAGTGCCGCCCGTTGCTCGAAGCCGCGCCGGTTGAGGAGGCGAGACAGCGGATCTGTGTAGGTTTCGACCTTCAACGCCTTCATCACGTCGAGCGCGGCGGCGGAGAACAGGCAAAGCGCGATCAGCAGCGACAGCAGCGCGTGCGACAGCAACGCCGTCGTCCAATAGGAGGATGTATAGAGCTCGTCATAAGTCGCGAAAGGCCCGTGCGCGACGATGACGGCAAGCGTGCGCACGAAGAAATTCAGCCCCGCGAGCAACGCCAGGACGAACAGGATCTTTTCCGTCGGGCCATTGCCACGCACCTTGCGCAATTCGGCGGCTGCCACCAGGCTGATGCCGCCGAGCGCGAAATTGATGACGAGGACCCGCCATGTCAGGTCCGGCTGGACGAACAGGAACCAGCAAAAGGCGGCCATGCCGCCGCTCGCCAAGACGCAAAGCCCGGCATAGGGCACTCGCCGGCCATGCCGCGCCACGATCGCGCCGGCCAGGCAGGATCCGGCAACGCAGAAGCATAGGTTGGAGAGCAGCTTCGACGGTGCCAGGCCAACGGGCAGCGTGAAATGCTGGAATAGGAACCCGGCCGCCGCAAGCGAATAGCTTACCGCCAGCACGGCCAGATAGGGACGGTGGCGCTGATAGAACCAAAGCACGAGGAACGCCGCGCCGAGGGCCAGCGCGATCGTCGGGTTTAGCAACGCTATCAGCAGGCCGGTGTCCAAAGGACCGTGACTTCCCCTCGCTTGACGTCGGGAAAGACCTTAGGCTGCAAGCCCAAACAAGCGGTTAAGCGAAAGCGAATATGCGTCACGCTGGTGCGGAGCGTGACGTGGAACCGGCGCGCCGGACCTGCGTTTGTCCAGCGCAGAAGAGGAACCGATAATGGCCGATACAATCACCCTGACCGATCACGAGGCAATCCGTTCATGGGCCGCGTCACGCGCCGGCTTTCCGGCCATTGTCGACGTGTCGCCCGAAGCCGGCACGCAGGCGATGCTGCGGCTGGTATTCGGCCAGCACGCCTATGAGGACGAAGACCAGCCGGAGCGCCCGATCAATGCCGGAGGTTATGAGCTGGTCGAGTGGGACGAATGGTTCAAACTCTTCGATGAACGCGGGCTGGCCCTGGTGGTCGCCGCCGAAGAACCGGGGCGCCGCGAGCAGTTCCACGAGATCATCCGCCGCGACGACCGGTGAAGCTCCAAACATGCTCTGAACGCTCAAGCAGAAGGCCCGAATCGCATCGCGATCCGGGCCCTTGCGTTTCGATCGAACCAGCCGCGATTTACTTCCAGTCGCGAATATCGACGAAGTGGCCGGCGATCGCCGCCGCCGCAGCCATGGCCGGCGACACCAGATGGGTGCGCCCCTTGAAGCCCTGCCGGCCCTCGAAATTGCGGTTCGAGGTCGAGGCGCAGCGCTCATGCGGCTTCAGCCGGTCGTCGTTCATGGCAAGGCACATCGAGCAGCCCGGCTCGCGCCAGTCGAAGCCGGCGGCGAGGAAGATCTTGTCTAGCCCTTCGGCCTCGGCCTGTTCCTTGACCAGGCCGGAGCCCGGCACGATCATGGCGTTGACGCGCGGATTGACTTTTCTGCCCTCGACCACCTTGGCGGCGGCCCGCAGATCCTCGATGCGACCGTTGGTGCAGGAGCCGATGAAGACACGGTCGAGGGCGATGTCGGTGATCTTCGTTCCCGGCGTCAGGCCCATATAGTCGAGCGCACGCTGCTTTGAGGTGCGCTTGTTTTCGTCGGTGATGTCTTCCGGGTTCGGCACCATGCCTTGCACCGAAACCACGTCCTCCGGGGAGGAGCCCCAGGAGACGATCGGCGGCAGTTTGGCCGCATCGAGCACGATCACCTTGTCGAAATGCGCGCCTTCGTCGGATTGCAGCGTCTTCCAGTAGGCGAGCGCGGCGTCCCAGGCGGCGCCCTTGGGCGCGCGCGGCTTGTCCTTGACATAGGCGAAGGTCGTCTCGTCGGGTGCGATCAGGCCGGCGCGCGCGCCGCCCTCGATCGACATGTTGCAGATCGTCATGCGGCCTTCCATCGACAGCGCGCGGATCGCCTCGCCCGCATATTCGATGACATAGCCGGTGCCGCCGGCGGTGCCGATCTCGCCGATGATGGCGAGGATGATGTCCTTGGCAGTGACGCCTTCCGGTAACTGGCCGTCGACGCGCACCAGCATGTTCTTGGCCTTGCGCTGGATCAGCGTCTGCGTCGCCAGCACGTGCTCGACCTCCGACGTGCCGATGCCGTGCGCCAGCGCGCCGAAGGCGCCGTGGGTGGAGGTGTGGCTGTCGCCGCAGACGATGGTCATGCCGGGCAAGGTGAAACCCTGTTCCGGCCCGATGATGTGGACGATGCCCTGGCGGATGTCATTCTCGGAATAGTATTCGACGCCGAAATCCTTGGCGTTCTTGGCCAGAGCCTCGACCTGGATGCGGCTTTCCTCGTTCTTGATGCCGAACTTGCGCTCGGGCGAGGTCGAGACGTTGTGGTCGACCACGGCCAGCGTCTTTTCGGGATGACGGACTTTGCGGCCACTCATGCGCAGGCCCTCGAAGGCCTGCGGGCTGGTCACCTCATGGACGAGGTGGCGGTCGATATAGAGCAGGCAGGTGCCGTCGTCCTGGCGGTCGACGACGTGGTCGTCGAAAATCTTGTCATAGAGGGTGCGCGGTGCGCTCATGTGCGTAAATCCGTCGATATGAGAAAGGGAAGGGCAGACGCCGAGATGTCAGGCGAAACGAGTTGATCAGTCGGCCCGCGTAAGTCGGCTGGTCGGCGCGCCACAGACGCGCGCGGAGAAGCGCGACGGCAGGCGTTTTCTGTCCTGCAGCACGAACCCCTTGTAGGCCGGATCGCCAAAAAGCTCTTCCATGGCGGGGTAGATAGCAATGTTTTGGCTTTTCGGCAATTGGCGGTGGCTGCGCGGGACCTGGGTTCCTCGTCCTCGCGTCCACGCCTCCGGGGGATGCGCACCAAGCTTGGCGGACCCGCGGTTCAAAGCACCTCGAAGACAAACGTCTTCACCAGCGCATCCGGCTCGGCAATCGCATAGCAGCGGAACCACGGGCTTTGCTCCATCAGCCGCCATTTTCCCGTCCGTTCCAGCTCGTCGAAGACGGCCTGGAAACCACCGTTCTCGAACACCTGGTCGCGCACGGTGAAGATGGCGTGGCCGCCTTTCTTCGTGATGCGCACCAGTTCGTGCAGGCCGGAAGCCGGCGCATGGCTGATGGTGAACACGCCGGTCGAGAAGAAGGCGCGGAAATGGCCGTCGGGCCAGGGCAGCGGGCCGCCCAGCATTGCCTGCTTCAGCTCGCCATAGGCGTTGCGGCTGCCGGCGATCTTCAGCATGTCGTCCGACAGGTCGAGCCCGGCGATATCGCCGTAGCCCAGCGCCTTCAGCGACGGCCCGGACAGGCCGGTGCCGCAGCCGGCGTCGAGCAGCGGCCCTTCGCCCGCAGGCACGTGGCGCGCCACCCAGGCGGTGATGAGGAACGGCAGGAGATAACCGAGCGAGGCGGTCTCGCTGTCATAAGTCGCGGCCCATGCGGCATAGGCCTGCGCCAGGGTTTCGGGCGTATCGGCCGTATAGACCGAATCCAGCGCAGCATTGGCCTTGTCGACGTTCATGGGCATGCTCCTCCTCCAGTGCGCAACCGGAGCGTAACGCCGTCCTTGCCGAAACACTATTCCTGATGCTGGCGGCGCAACCGCCGTTCCAGCGCCCGGAGCGCCAAAGACAAGCCGACGGTCAGGATGAGATAGATGTAGGCTGTTATCGAATAGGTCTCGAAGAAGCGGAAGGAACCGGCGGCATAGACCTTGCCCATCTGCGTGATGTCGGCGACACCGAGCACCGAGACCAGCGAGGAATCCTTGACCAGGGCGACGAAGTCATTGCCGAGCGGCGGCAGGATGGTACGGATCGCCTGCGGGAAGACGATGAGCCGGAAACGTTGCGCCCGCGTGAGCCCGAGCGCCTTGGCCGCTTCGATCTGGCCCTTCTCGACCGCCTGGATGCCGGCCCGGAACACTTCGGAGATGAAGGCGGAATAGCCGATGGTCAGCGCCATGACGGCGCGCCACAAGAGCGAGACGTCGCGCACCTGCAACTCGCCGAGATAGCCGGTGCTCTGCAGCGGCGCGGTCAGCGCGTTCCAGGCTGCGACGAAAGCCGGTGCGCCGGCAAACGCGATCCAGAACAAAAGCACCAGGATCGGTACGCCACGGATGATCTCGACATAGAAACGCGCGATCTGCCGCAGCCACTGCGAACCCGACAATCCCATCAGCGCGATGCCGAGGCCGATGATCGAGGCCAGCGCGAAGGCGACAATGGTGACGAAGACGGTGACGCCGATGCCCTTGGCGACAGTGGCGAAGACCTGGGCATAAAGATCGCTGGCGGCGATGGCGAGCGCGGCGGCCAAGGCAAGGACAAGGGCGGCGGCCAGCCACCAGGGGAATTCAGGTTTGACGGAGGATGGTGGGGGGGCCATCAGGCGTGGCCGGCGAGGTGCATAGTGCGCAAGGCAGGCGCCAAGGCGCCCCCCTCTGTCCTGCCGGACATCTCCCCCTCAAGGGGGGAGATCAGATGTCTCATCGACCTTCGCCAATCTTCATCGATGCTGCATGTGGGACGAAGGCCAAGCTGCCAATCTCCCCCCTTGAGGGGGAGATGCCCGGCAGGGCAGAGGGGGGCGTTCAAGCGCAAACTCAGCGCGAGTTCCCGCACGCGCACCGCCCGCATCAAGACGAACTACTGCCCCATCTTGTAATCAAGAAACCATTTCTTGTTCAGCGCATCGAACGTGCCGTCGGCCTTGAGCGCGGCGATCGCGGCGTTGACAGGCTTCACCAGGTCGGAGCCCTTGGGAAAGATGAAGCCGAAATCCTCGGTGCCGAGCGGGCCGCCGATCAGCTTCAGCTTGCCCTCGGAAGCGTCGACATAGCCCTTGCCCGCAGTGCCGTCCGTGAGCACCACATCGACGTCGCCAGTCTTCAGCGCCTGCACGGTGGCACCGAACGTCTCGAACAGCTTTATGCGCGGGTTCTGCTCATTGCCGTCCAGCACGCTGTAGACAGCGGTGTAGAAGGGCGTCGTGCCGGCCTGCGCGCCGATCAGCCCGTCCTTGAAGGCGCCGAAGGTCTTGGCGTCGGTGAAGCGGCTCTCGTCGCCGCGCACCAACATGAACTGTTCCGAGCGCATATAGGGGTCAGAGAAATCCACCTTCTGCTTGCGGTCGTCCTTGATGGTGATGCCGGTCATGCCGATGTTGTACTGGTTGTCGGAAACCGCCTGGATCATCGCGTCCCAGGACGTGTTCTGGTACTCGACGGTGAAATTCAGCCGCTTGGCGATCTCGTTCATCGCGTCATATTCCCAGCCGATCTGTTTTCCGGTCTTGGCATCGATGAACTGTAGCGGCGGATAGGCGTTTTCCGTCACCACCACCACTTTCTTGCCGCCGAGATCGGGCAGCGCCTGGGCGAAGGCGGCAACGGGCGCAAGCATGACGGCAAGCAGGCCGGCCAGCAGCAGTTTCGATTTTGTCATGACACACTCCCCGGAAGTGAAAGCGCCCGGACACGGGCCGGGCTTGCAAAGGAAATCCGGCGCCGACTTTAGCTCTCCGCAAGCGCCATGCAAGACGCTCCGCTGCGCCACGGCCGGCGAAAAACGCAAATAGATACTTTCGGCCGGGATTTTGGGGAACGGTCCTTGCCGTGGCCGATCAGCCGCGCTGCGGCGCTCCGGCATCGGCCTCGCGCAGCCCGGCGACGAAGCGGGTCAGCGTGCCGTGCAGCGACTTCAACTCGGCTGGGTCGAGCGGCAGGCTGCAGAGCATGGCGGCGGGGATGTCCCTGGCGCGCTCGCGCAAGGCTTGGCCCTTGGCTGTCGGCTCGACCAGCACGCGGCGCTCGTCGGCAGGATCGCGCCGGCGCGTAACCAGGCCGCCGGCCTCGAGCCGCTTGAGCAGCGGCGTCAGCGTCGCCGAATCGAGGCCCAGCGCCTCGCCGAGCTCGCCCACCGTGCTCGGCGCGCGCTCCCACAGCGCCAGCATGGCCAGATATTGCGGATAGGTCAGGCCAAGCGGATCGAGCAACGGCCGGTAGAGCTTCGTCATCAATCCGCTCGCCGAATAGAGCGCGAAGCAGAGCTGGTCGCTGAGCCTTGGGACCGCGCTTGTCCCGGCGTCACCCGCCGGGACCTGGTTGGCCGTGTCTTTGGTTTTCGCCGTCATGTCGCCTTTGCCGAAATCGCCACCTCGATATTGCCCCTGGTTGCGTTGGAGTAGGGGCAGATCTGGTGCGCTGCCGATACAAGCGCTTCGGCGGCCGCCTGATCAAGACCTTTCGTCTCGGCCGCCAGGGAAACGCCGAGCAGGAAACCGCCCTGACCGTTGGGATGGAGGCTGACAGTGGCCGTCACCGAGGCATCGCGCAGCGGCAGTTTCTGCTTGCCGGCGAGAAACCGCATGGCGCTTTCGAAGCAAGCGGCATAGCCGGCGGCGAAAAGCTGTTCGGGATTGGTGGCGCCACCCTTGCCGCCAAGCTCCTTCGGCATTGCGAGATCGAGGCTGAGCAGGCCGTCATCGGTCTGGACGTGGCCGGCGCGGCCGCCGACGGCACGAGCCTGGGTCGAATAGAGTGCGGTCATATCAAGTCTCCGAAAATTAGATTGTACACGATTATTTAGTCTACCGTATTATAGAAATCAATCCCGCTTTGGAAGCCCGCATTTGGCAAAAGGCGGGCTCCGAAACGAAAAAAGGCGGCCGAAGCCGCCTTTTTTAAGAATATCTGTCTAAACCTTATTCGGCGGCGGCGGCTTCCGCAGCCTTCGCGGCCTCGTCGGCGGCCTTCTTCTCGGCGGCTTCCTTGGCGGCTGTCTCGGCGGCCAGCGCCTGCGCGGCGGCAACCTTCTCGGCCTCGATGCGCGCCTTCTCGGCGTTCAGCGCATCGCGCTCCTCATCATTGAGCTTGCGGGCGCGCACGCCGGTGTTCTCCGAAATACGGGCCGACTTGCCGCGACGGTCGCGCAGGTAATAGAGCTTGGCACGACGCACCTTGCCGCGACGCACGATCTCGACGCCTTCGACCATTGGCGAAAACACCGGGAAGACGCGCTCGACGCCTTCGCCGTAGGAGATCTTGCGGACAGTGAAATTTTCCTGGAAGCCCGAACCGGCGCGGGCGATGACGACGCCTTCATAGGCCTGGACGCGGGTGCGGGTGCCTTCGGTCACGCGGACCTGGACGCGCACGGTGTCGCCGGGCTGGAATTCGGGAAGCTTGCGCTTGGCTTCGATCTTGGCGGCCTGTTCGGCCTCGAGCTGACGGATGAGATCCATCTCAATAATCCACTTCTTGTTCTTCCGACAGTCAGAGCGCCCGGCGCTCGCCTTGCAGTTCCAATGACCGCTCGGCTATGCCCTTTGTTCGAAAACATCGGGCAGGGGCGACTACACCGCCATTGTTGACGGGTCCGGCAGATTTCTCCCGGTTCGGCGGGCACATACAGCTATTTCGACGCTTTGTCACGTCTTGGCCGCGTCTTTTTTGCTCGCGTGCACCATCGTATCTGTCCACTGCCGGGTTGCAAGGGCCCTTCAAGCTGCCTAAGGCGAGGCAACCATAGTTCTCGGGCGGCATCCTCATGTCCTTTTTCGACGCGGTCCTGCTATTCATGGCGGGTTTTCTTTCCGGCGCCGCCAATGCGGTCGCGGGCGGCGGCACCTTCATCACGTTCGGTGCCATGACCTTGGTCGGCCTGCCGCCGATCGTCGCCAACGCGACCTCCTCGGTGACGCAATTTCCCGGCTACATCACCTCGACGCTGGCCTACCGGGACGACATCCGCCATTTCTGGCGTGGCGCCCTGCTGCTCTGCCTGATATCGGCGCTCGGCGCACTGGCCGGCGCGCTTATCCTGCTGGCGCTGGACAATCCGTCATTTCGCGTCCTGGTGCCGTGGCTGCTGCTGGCCGCGACGGCGCTGTTCGCCGCCGGGCCGTGGCTGAAGCCCGCACCCAAGCCGGGGCATGAGGCTTCTGTGGGCTCGTTGGCCGGCTCGCTGGCGCAGTTCGTCACCGCCATCTATGGCGGCTTCTTCGGGGCCGGCATGGGCGTGATGATGCTGGCGACGCTCGGCCTGACCCAGGCCGGCGACTACCACCGCCTGAACGCGCTGAAAAACATGCTGGCCATGGTCATCGCAGCGGTCGCCATCATCGTCTTCGTCTCGGGTGGCGTCGTCGCCTGGCCGCAAGCGATCGTCATGATCCCCGGCGGCGCGTTGGGCGGCTATGCCGGCGTGTGGATCGCCAAGCGCGTGCCGCAGAACGTGGTGCGTGGCTTCGTCGTCGCGGTCGGGCTGTTCCTGGCTTTCTACTATTTCGCCAAGGGCTGAGGAGAGCCGAGCAAGTCCGGCCGCCGTTCTCGAGTCAGCTTCTCCGACTGTGCCCGCCGCCACGCCGCGATCTTGCCGTGGTTGCCCGAGGTCAGCACCTCGGGAATGGGCCGGCCCTCGAAATCCTGCGGCCGCGTGTAATGCGGGTGTTCGAGCAGGCCGTTTTCAAAGCTCTCTTCTTCACCCGACACGGCATTGCCCATGACGCCGGGCAGCAGCCGCACGACCGCGTCGAGCAGCACAAGCGCCGCCGGCTCGCCACCGGACAGAATGAAGTCTCCGACCGAGACTTCCTCCAATCCTCGCGCGTCGATCACCCGCTGGTCGATGCCTTCGAAGCGGCCGCACAGGATGACGGCGCCCGGCCCGGCGGCCAGTTCGCGCACGCGCGCCTGCGTCAGCGGCTTTCCACGCGGGCTCATCAGCAGCCGTGGCCGCAAATCGCCTTCGGGCGAGGCATGGTCGATCGCCCTGGCCAAGACATCGGCGCGCATCACCATGCCGGCGCCGCCGCCGGCCGGCGTGTCGTCGACAGTGCGGTGGCGGTCGGTTGCAAAGTCGCGGATCTGGATCGCCTGCAGCGACCATGTACCCGCCTCCAGCGCCCGCCCGGCCAGCGACAGGCCAAGCAGACCCGGAAACATTTCCGGGTAGAGCGTAAGCACGGAGGCGGAGAAGCTCACCGGTTGCCCCCGGCGTCCCTCGGGCCGCGCGGCCTGCCCTTCGGGTCGAAGCCTTCCTCGCGCGGCGCTTCGCCGTCCTCGTCCTCGACCAGTCCGGCCGCCGCCTGGTTGACGCGCACAAAACCCTCGGCGATGGACACTTCGGGCACAGCGGCCTGCGTGAACGGGATCAACACGCCCTTGCGTCCGGCCAGCGTCACATCGAGGATGTCGCCGCCGCCGAAATTGTGCACGGCGACGACCTTACCAAGGACGGCTCCCGTATCGTCCCGAACCTCCAGACCGATCAGGTCGGCATGATAGAATTCGTCCTCCTCGCCGTCATCGGGCAGCATGGAGCGATCGACGAACAGCTCCGTGCCGGCCAGCGCCTCGGCCGCGTTGCGGTCACTGACACCCTTGAAGCGCACCACGACCACGGTGTTGGCGGGCCTTATGTCGATGATCTGGAAGGCGCGGCCGTCCCTTGCGTAAAGCGGCCCGTAATCGGCGAGCGCCAGCGGATCGCCGGTAAAGGTTTTGACGCGCAATTCGCCCTTGATGCCGTGAGCGGCGCCGATCACGGCCATCTGGACAGGGTTCTGGGGCTTGCTCATGGCGCGCTTTTACCTTCGTCATCCACGGGCGGAGCAGGCGCGAAGCGACTGCGCAGACCCGAGGACCCATTCGTTACGGTGATCAAACCCACGGCAGTTCAGAAAGGCTCACGGGTCTCGTCCCTGCAACTCTCTATTTGCGGATACCCCGTTTGGCCAATCACCACGGTTTTGACTTGCCGCCGGTCGACTCCTAGCCCCACCGGATTGTCATTTCAATGACGCCTCTTCACCGCTTCCTAACCCGGCTGCCGGAAAATGACGGCGAACCGGAACGACGCCATGCAGGAATTCCTTATCCCGGCAAAGCCCGACCTCCAGGCGGCGCGCGAAAGCTGGCTCAAGATGCTCGCGCGAGAACGTCGGCTGTCGCCCGAGACGGTGGAAGCCTACGAGCGCGACACCAGGCAGTTCCTGCATTTCCTGACGGGTCATAATGGCGGCCCGCCCGGCATAGCCGACATCGCCGATCTGCGCCCGGCCGACCTGCGCGGCTTTCTCGCCGCCCGCCGCAATGAAGGCGCAGGCGCCCGCACGCTCGGCCGGGGGCTGGCCGGCATTCGCTCACTCTTGCGCTTTCTGGAACGGCGTGGTCTCGCCAACGCAGCGGGCGCGGCGGCCCTGCGCGCGCCTCGCCAACCAAAGTCACTGCCGAAACCGCTGACGGCCAGTGACGCAAAACATGTCGTTTCCGTCGAGGGTCAATTGGCGGAGGAACCCTGGATCGCCGCCCGCAACGCCGCCGTGCTGACGCTGCTCTACGGCTCGGGCCTGCGCATTTCCGAGGCGCTCGGCCTTGCCGGCGCCGAACTGGCGTCGGAGGCCGACACGGTGCTGCGCGTCACCGGCAAGGGCGGCAAGACGCGGCTGGTGCCGGTGCTGCCGGTGGCGCTCAGGGCGGTTGCCGAATACCGCCGGCTGTGCCCCTACCATCTCGACCCCAAGGGCCGGTTGTTTCGCGGCGCGCGCGGCGGCCCGCTCAACCCGGCCATCGTCCAGCGCGAGATGGCCAAGCTGCGCTCGGCGCTCAACCTGCCGGACACCGCAACGCCGCACGCCTTGCGCCATTCCTTCGCCACGCATCTGCTCGGCCGCGGCGGCGACCTGCGCACCATCCAGGAACTGCTCGGCCATGCCAGCCTGTCGACCACGCAGATCTACACCGGCGTCGATACGTCGAGGCTGTTGGAGATCTATGAATCGGCTCACCCGAGGGCGTGAAGTATTGGGGTTGCGCGAGGCTTCCGGACTTCGCCACGGGATGATGAGGGGTGGGCGGCTCAACCAACCGCAAGCCGTTCAGTAATTCGAGCGATAGTCAAAACTGATTGAACCGAAGACAATTTCGTTCTCCGGGTTAACCGTTTTGCCGTTTTTCCAGCTTAGGAAAGGACCATGAAACGGGTCATCGTCATCGCCGACCGCGCTGCGCTCTTCTCGCTGAAGCTGCTCCTGGCGTTCCATGTGCTGTTCTTCCTGTCTCTGCTCGCCGTCCTGTTGTTCGCGGCGGGCAAGGCGCATGCCGAAATCCCGTCCTGCACCGGTGCCGACATGCTGTCGGCGTTGCAGAAAAGTGACCCGTCCACCTACCGCAAGATCGAGGCGGAAGCCGCCGCAACGCCGAACGGCAAGGGCCTGCTGTGGAAGCTGGAGAAGACGGGCGAACAGCCGTCCTTCCTGTTCGGCACCATGCATATGACCGACCCGCGCGTCACAGCGCTGCCGCCGGCGGCGCAGAAGGCCTATGACGGCGCCGGCACCATCGTCATCGAGACCACCGAAGTGCTCGACCAGCAGAAGATGATGGCGGCCCTGCTCAAGCAGCCGGAGCTGATGATGTTCACCGACAGCACCACGCTGTCGTCGCTGCTGTCGCCCGACGACGCCGCGGCGGTCGACAAGGCGCTCGACGAACGCGGCATCCCGCCGGCAACCGTCGCCAAGATGAAGCCGTGGATGCTGTCGGCCATGGTGGCGCTTCCAGCCTGCGAGCTCGCCCGCAAGGCGGGCGGCGCGCCGGTGCTCGACGTCAAGCTTGCCGAGGATGCCAAGGCCTCCGGCAAATCCGTCGAAGGGCTGGAAACCGTCGTCGACCAGCTGCGCGCCATGGCTTCGCTGCCGATGGCGTTCCACATGAAGGGACTGGTCGACACGCTGAAGCTCGGCGACAAGATGAACGACGTCAACGAAACCATGATCGTGCTCTACCAGCGCGGCGAGACCGGCATGTTCTGGCCGCTGTTTCGCGCCGTGCTGCCCGGCGAGACGGGCGACGCGACAGGCTACGCGGCGTTCGAGCAGACCATGATCACCAGCCGCAACAAGGCGATGGTCGATCATGCCGGACCATTCCTCGCCAAAGGCAGTGCCTTCATCGCCGTCGGCGCGCTGCATCTGCCCGGTCCCGAGGGCCTGGTCGAGGATTTCCGCAAAGCCGGCTATACTGTCACCGCTGTCGATTGAGTCGCGTGGGCAGCGGAGGAACCGTGCGCCGCGTTTTCGGCGCTTTCCTTCCCTAGCGTGAAACCCCATCAACGGTTGCGCGTTGATGGCTGTTGATTGATCATTTTCATCCACGGAGGACACTTTTATGGCGAATCCATCAAACGACACGCCCAGATCAGGTGGCGGCGGCAGCCCTTGGCTGATTGCATTGGTCGTCGTTATTCTGGCGATTGTCGCGTATTATGTTTTCGGAAGAAGTGGTGAGCATCCGGCGACCGAACCGCCCGCCGCGAGCACACCGGCCCCGGCGCCAGCGCCCACGGAGCCGATGAAGCCCGCCGAACCGGCTCCTGCCCCTGCCCCTGCCCCAGCACCCGCGCCGGCCCCTGCACCGGCGACACCGGCTCCTGCGCCGGCCCCAGCTCCCGCACCGGCCCAGTAATCGGGCCACGGCTTTCAACGAAGAACGGCCCGCCTTCCGGTGGGCCGTTCTGTTTGGGGCAGGCAAGGAGGCAATTCCCTCAAGGGAAGCGTTACGCGCTTGCCCGGGAAAACCGTTTCATGATTTTCCTGGATCGTTCTAAATATGGATCGGCTTGAAGAACGTCGCCAATGCCGCTTCCTTCACTGCTTCCGACATGGTCGGATGGGCATGACAGGTGCGGGCGAGATCTTCCGACGAGCCGCCGAATTCCATCAGCACCGCCGCCTCGTGGATCATCTCGCCGGCGCCGAAGCCGACGATGTGAACGCCGAGCACGCGGTCGGTGGCCTTGTCGGCCAGGATCTTGACGAAGCCGTCGGTGTGCAGCATGGCGCGCGCCCGGCCATTGGCGGTGAACGGGAATTTCCCGACCTTGTAGTCGATGCCGGCCTTCTTCAATTCCTCCTCGGTCTTGCCGACCGAAGCGATCTCCGGGCTGGTGTAGACGACGCTCGGAATGACGTCGTAGTTCACATGGCCGGCCTGGCCGGCAATCGTCTCGGCGACCGCCACGCCCTCATCCTCGGCCTTGTGCGCCAGCATCGGCCCGGCGATGACATCGCCGATGGCATAGATGCCTGGTACGTTGGTCCTCAGGTGCGCGTCGGTCTTGACCCGGCCGCGCTCATCGACCTCGACGCCCGCTTCCTTCAGGCCCAGGCTGTCGGCGAAAGCGCGGCGGCCGGTGGCGATCAGCACCATGTCGGCCTCGATCGTCTCGGCCGCGCCGCCTTTCACAGGCTCGAAAGTGACGCTGGCGCCCTTCTTGGCCTTGGCGACGCCGGTGACCTTGGCGCCGAGCCTGAATTCGAAGCCCTGCTTGGAGAGCAGCCGCTGGAATTGCTTGGAGACCTCACCGTCCATACCGCCGAGGATGGTGTCGAGGAATTCGACCACGGTGACCTTGGCGCCGAGCCGCGCCCAGACCGAGCCGAGCTCGAGCCCGATGACGCCGCCGCCGACCACGACGAGATGGCCGGGCACCTTGTCCAGCGACAGCGCGCCGGTCGAGGACACGATGACTTTTTCGTCGAAGTCGACCGTGACGGCAGGAATGCCGGCGACATCCGAGCCGGTGGCGATGACGATGTTCTTCGTCTCGATTTCCTCGACCTTGCCGTCCTCGCTCGTCACCGACACCTTGCCCGCCGCGACCACCGTGCCGATGCCGCGAAAACTATCGATCTTGTTCTTCTTGAACAGGAAGGCGACGCCGTTGACGTTCGCCGTCACCGTGGCGTCCTTGTGCGCCATCATCTTCTTCAAATTGAGCTTCGGTGTCACTTCGACACCCAGTGTGTCGAAGGAGTGGCCGGCTTCGGCGAACATCTCGGAGGCATGCAGCAACGCCTTGGACGGAATGCAGCCGATGTTGAGGCAGGTGCCGCCGAAGGTCGGGTTCTTCTCGACCACCGCGATCTTCAGCCCGAGCTGCGCCGCCTTGATGGCGCAGACATAGCCGCCCGGTCCCGAGCCGATGATTACGACGTCATAAGCCATGTTTGTTTCCCTTTTTCTTGGGGCGCTCAGCGGCCGCCGCTGACATTCAGGATCGCGCCGGTCGTATAGGACGCGGCATCGGACAACAGGTAGAGAACCGCGCCCGCGACTTCATCCGCGGTGCCGGCTCTTTTCATCGGCAGAAGATCGCGGAACCGTTCTATCCGGTCCGGCTGTCCACCCGAGGCATGGATTTCGGTATCGATGATGCCCGGCCGCACCGCATTGACGCGGATGCCTTCCAGCGCCACCTCGCGGGCGAGCCCCATGGTGAAGGTGTCGATCGCGCCCTTGGACGCGGCGTAGTCGACATATTCGCCCGGCGAGCCCAGAACTGCCGCAGCCGACGAGATGTTGACGATGGATCCACCCGACCCACCGTGACGGCTCGACATCCGCTTCACCGCTTCGCGGGCGCAGAGGAACGACCCCACGACATTGATGCGCATCATGCGCTCCAGCCGTGAAACATCCATCTGATCGACCCGCGCCTTGACGTCGACGATGCCGGCATTGTTGACGAAAGCATCGAGCCGGCCATAGCCGCGGTCGACGGCTTCAAACATGGCAACGATATCGGATTCGACGCCGACATCGCCCCTGACCGCAAAGGCCTCGCCGCCTGCGGCCTTGATTTCGCCGACCAGTGCCTCGGCGGCGGTCTGGTTGGAGGTGTAGTTGACCGCTACGCGATAGCCAGCCTTCGACCCGAGCCGGCAGATCGCGGCGCCGATGCCGCGGCTGCCACCGGTGACCAGCAGCACCTTTTGCGTCCCGCTCATTCCTGGCATCCCTTCAAGGCAAACACGTCCGACGGCACTTTCGAAAACCCGGCGCCGCCATAGGCGGTGGATTGATGCAACACCGGACCGAGATCGGCCAGGATCAGCGTCTTCGGTGCTTCGACGCCTTCGGCCGGCAACAGGCCGATGCTGCCCTTTTCATCCGACGTATAGATGACGCCGTTCCACAAGGTGCAGGCGGCAAGCTCGGTGCCGGTAACGTCGCCTCCCGGGCATTTGTACATCAGCGCCCCGTTCGGCCGCGAAACACCTTCGTTCCATTGGACGATGCCGTTCAGCACCACATCGTTGTCGAGGATCAAGCGGAACGTGTTGGTGACGGTCGCCGACGTGCCGGTCGGCGTAAAATTGATCTCACTGCCGCTCTGGGCATCGCCGTAGACGGCGAGTTCGGCCGGGCATGCGGCATTAGCGTGGACAGCGGCGAATGCCATACCGGCCGCCAGCGCTATCGGTCTGGCAGGCCCAGGGAACAGGGCCATTATTGGCTACTCCGACCGCGAGCCGCCATCCGACCGCCTCACAGATCAAGCACCAGCCGTTCCGGATCCTCCAGGCTTTCCTTGACGCGCACCAGGAAGGTCACCGCTTCCTTGCCGTCGACGATGCGGTGATCGTAGCTCAGCGCCAGATACATCATCGGCCGGATCACGATCTGGCCGCCGACCACCACGGGCCGGTCCTGGATCTTGTGCATGCCCAGAATACCCGACTGCGGCGCGTTGAGGATCGGCGTGGACATCAGCGACCCGTAGACGCCGCCATTGGAAATCGTGAACGTGCCGCCCTGCATGTCGGCGACCGACAGCTTGCCGTCGCGCGCGGCGATGCCGAGCCGGCCGATCTCCTTCTCGATCTCGGCGATAGACATCTGGTCGGCATCGCGCACCACCGGAACGACCAGACCCTTCTCGGTGCCGACGGCGACGCCGATATGGGCGTAGTTCTTGAAGATGATATCGGTGGCGTCGATCTCGGCGTTGACCGAGGGGATTTCCTTCAAGGCATGGGTGACGGCCTTGGTGAAGAAGCCCATGAAGCCGAGCTTCACGCCGTGCTTCTTCTCGAACACGTCCTTGTACTTGGTCCTGAGCGCCATCACCGCTGACATGTCCACCTCGTTGAAGGTGGTGAGCATGGCGGCGGTCGACTGCGCTTCCTTGAGCCGGCGCGCGATGGTCTGGCGCAACTTGGTCATGCGCACGCGCTCCTCGCGCGCCGCATCGTCGCCTGAGGACGGCGCACGGGCAGAGACAGGCGCCGCCGAGACCGGAGCCGCCTTCGGCGTTTCGGCCGGCTGCGACGGCGCACCCTTGGAGATGGCGTCGAGCACGTCGCCCTTCAGCACCTGGCCGCGCTTGCCGGAGCCGGAAAGCTGGTCGACCGACAGATTGTTCTCGGCGATCAGTTTCGCCGCTGCCGGCGCCGGCGGCATGCTGCGCGGCTCGACCGGACCGGCGTCGCCGGCGACCTTGGCGGTCTCGGCGGCAGCCTGCTTGGTGGTCTGCGCCGCGTCGGGGCTGGATGCCTGCGCCACGGCTTGCGGCTTGGTGACCGGTGCGGCGGCGGCGCCGGCCGAAATCGAGCCCAGAAGCGCGCCGACCCCGACCGTCTCGCCTTCCTTGGCCGCGATCTCGCCCAAGGTTCCAGCGCCCGGCGAGGGAACCTCGACCGTCACCTTGTCGGTTTCGAGCTCGACCAGCGGCTCGTCGGCGGCAATGGCATCGCCCACCTTCTTGAACCATTTGCCGATGGTCGCCTCGGTGACGGATTCGCCGAGAGTGGGAACGCGGATTTCGGTAGCCATTGTGCCTGTCCGTTTCTATCTGTCTGTTCTATTCGCTCAACTCTGCCTACTCGCCGAGCGCATCTTCGAGCAAGGCGGCGAGCTGGGCGAGATGCTTGGACATAAGCCCGGTCGCCGGCGAGGCGGCTGCCGGCCGGCCGGTGTAGCGCACCCGCTGGTGCTTGGCGTCGATATGCGCCAGCACCCATTCCAGATACGGGTCGATGAACGACCATGCGCCCATGTTCTTGGGCTCCTCCTGGCACCACACCATTTCGGCATTGCGGAAGCGCGACAATTCGGTGATCAGCGCCTTGGCCGGGAACGGGTAGAGTTGTTCGACACGCAGCAGATAGATGTCGTTGATGCCGCGTTTCTCGCGCTCCTCGTAGAGGTCGTAATAGACCTTGCCCGAGCACAGCACGACACGGCGGATCTTGGAATCCTTGGTCAGCTTGATGGCCTGGTTGGGCAAGAGCTGGGCATCGTCCCACAGCAGCCGGTGGAACGAGCTTTCGCCCGACATTTCCGGCAGCGTCGACACCGCCCGCTTGTGGCGCAACAGTGACTTCGGCGTCATCAGGATCAGCGGCTTGCGGAAGTCGCGCTTCAACTGCCGACGCAATATGTGGAAGTAGTTGGCCGGCGTCGTGCAGTTGGCCACTTGCATGTTGTCTTCGGCGCAGAGCTGGAGGAAACGCTCAAGCCGGGCAGACGAATGTTCCGGTCCCTGGCCCTCATAGCCATGCGGCAGCAGGCAGACGAGGCCCGACATTCTCAGCCACTTGCGCTCTCCGCTGGATATGAACTGGTCGAACACCACCTGGGCGCCATTGGCGAAGTCGCCGAACTGCGCTTCCCACAGCGTCAGCGCCTTCGGCTCGGCCAGGCTGTAGCCATATTCGAAGCCGAGCACGGCTTCTTCGGACAGCATCGAGTTGATGACCTCATAGCCGGCCTGCGCCGCCGACAGATTGTTGAGCGGGATGTAGCGGGTCTCGTCGCGCTGGTCGTAGAGCACGGAATGGCGCTGCGAGAAGGTACCGCGCTCCGAATCCTGCCCGGAGAGGCGGATCGGGTTGCCGTCGAGCAGGATGGCGCCAAAAGCCAGCGCCTCGGCCGTCGACCAGTCGATGCCTTCGCCGGATTCGATGGCCTGGCGGCGGTTTTCGAGAAAGCGGATGATCGTCTTGTGCGCCTCGAAATCTTTCGGCACTTCGGTCAGCTTCTTGCCGATCTCCTTCAGTGTCTTGGCCGGCACCGCGGTCTTGCCGCGCCGCTGTTCGTCCTGGTTGTCGGCCGTGCGCAGGCCCGACCAGGCGCCGTCCAGCCAGTCGGCCTTGTTGGGCTTGTAGTGCTGGCCGACTTCCCACTCGGATTCCAGATGCTCCCGCCAGTCGGCCTTGAGCTTGTCGAACTCGGCCTGCGTCATGTGCCCTTCGGCGATCAGCCGGTCTGCATAGATCTGCACCGTCGTCTTGTGGGTGCGGATGTTGCGATACATGATCGGCTGCGTGAAGGCCGGCTCGTCGCCCTCATTGTGGCCGAAGCGGCGGTAGCAGAACATGTCGACCACGACAGGCTTGTGGAACTTCATGCGGAATTCGATCGCCACCTTGGCGGCGTGCACCACGGCCTCCGGATCGTCGCCGTTGACGTGGAAGATCGGCGCCTCGATCATCTTGGCGACGTCGGACGGGTAGGGCGACGAGCGCGAGAAGCGCGGATTGGTGGTGAAGCCGATCTGGTTGTTGATGATGAAATGCAGCGTGCCGGCAACGCGGTGGCCGCGCAGGCCGGACAGGCCGAGGATTTCGGCAATGACGCCCTGGCCGGCAAAGGCAGCGTCGCCATGCAGCAAAAGCGGCAACACCTTGGCCCGCTCTTCCAGCGGCACGATCTCCTCGCGGCCACGGCCGAACAGATAATCCTGCTTGGCGCGCGCCTTGCCCATCACCACAGGGTCGACGATTTCCAGATGCGAGGGATTGGCGGTCAGCGACAGATGCACCTTGTTGCCGTCGAACTCGCGGTCCGACGAGGCGCCAAGATGGTATTTGACATCGCCCGAGCCCTCGACCTCGTCGGGTGCGGCCGAGCCGCCCTTGAATTCGTGGAAGATGGCGCGATGCGGCTTGGCCATCACCTGGGAGAGCACGTTGAGGCGGCCGCGATGCGCCATGCCGAGCACGATCTCCTTCAGCCCGAGCTGGCCGCCGCGCTTGACAATCTGTTCCAGTGCCGGGATCAGCGCTTCGCCGCCGTCGAGGCCGAAGCGCTTGGTGCCCTTGAACTTGACGTCGGCGAACTGCTCGAAGCCCTCGGCCTCGATCAGCTTCTGCAGGATCGCCTTCTTGCCGGTCGCGGTGAAGGAGATCTCCTTGTCGGCGCCCTCGATGCGCGCCTGGATCCACGCTTTCTCTTCCGGATCGGAGATATGCATGAACTCGACGCCCAGCGTCGAGCAATAGGTGCGGGTCAGGATGTCGAGCATCTGGCGGATGGTGCCGAATTCGAGCCCGAGCACATTGTCGAGGAAGATCGGCCGGTCGTAGTCGGCTTCGGTGAAGCCGTAATTCTCCGGCGACAGCTCGTTGTAATCCTCGAGCGTGGCGATGCCGAGCGGGTCGAGATTGGCGTGCAGATGGCCGCGCATGCGATAGGCGCGGATCATCATGATGGCGCGCACGGAATCGCGCGTCGCCTGGTGCACGTCGGCGTCGGAAGGGGCGGCACCGTTGGCGGCAGCCTTCTCCTTGACCTTCTTTTCGATGTGCTTTTCGACCAGGCCCCAATTGCCGTCGAGCGCCGACACCAGCTCGCCATTGGCCTGCAGAGGCCAGGAGGGCTTGGCCCACGAGGCGCCCTTGGCGTTCTTGCGGACATCCCCGGCATCGTCCTTCAGGCCGGCGAAGAACTCCTGCCATTCGGGATTGACCGAGGCTGGATCGTCCTCATACGCCGCATAGAGCGCGTCGATATAATCGGCATTGCCGCCATAGAGGAAAGAGGTGAGCGAAAATTGGTCGTTGGCCTGATCTTGTCGTGCCATTTTGTCTGCGGAGCCTGGCTCCGTCTCCTTTCGAGGGGAATAGTGAGTAGTCAGTAAGGAGTAGGAAAAATGAAGACTTTCCCGTTCAGCTGCTACTCACCCGTTCTTCCCTTTTCACTACTCACTATTGACTACTCACTAGCCCTTAATTGCCTCGACCAGCGTCGTGCCCAGCCGGGCCGGCGATGGCGAAACTTTTATCCCGGCCGATTCCATTGCCGCGATCTTGTCTTCGGCGCCGCCCTTGCCGCCCGAGATGACCGCGCCCGCATGGCCCATGGTGCGGCCGGCCGGCGCCGTGCGTCCGGCGATGAAGCCCGCCATCGGCTTGCGGCGGCCGCGTTTGGCCTCGTCCTTGAGAAACTGCGCGGCGTCTTCCTCGGCCGAGCCGCCGATCTCGCCGATCATGATGATCGACTTGGTCTCGTCGTCGGCGAGGAACATTTCGAGCACGTCGATGAATTCGGTGCCTTTGACGGGATCGCCACCGATGCCGACGGCGGTGGTCTGGCCGAGGCCGACATTGGTGGTCTGGAACACGGCTTCATAGGTAAGCGTTCCCGAGCGCGAAACAACACCGACCGAACCCTTGCGGAAGATGTTCCCGGGCATGATGCCGATCTTGCATTCGTCGGGGGTGAGCACGCCGGGACAGTTCGGGCCGATCAGCCGCGACGTCGAACGGTCGAGCCGCGCCTTGACCTTGATCATGTCCATGACGGGAATGCCTTCGGTGATGCAGACGATGAGCGGGATTTCGGCCTCGATGGCCTCGATGATGGCTTCGGCAGCACCCGCCGGCGGCACATAGACGACGGAAGCGTTGGCGCCGGTCCTGGCCTTGCCCTCGGCGACGGTGGCGAAGATCGGCAGGTTCTCGCCCTTGGCGCCGGTCCAGGTCTCGCCGCCCTTCTTGGGATGGATGCCGCCGACCATCTTGGTCCCGTGATAGGCCAGCGCCTGTTCGGTGTGGAAGGTGCCGGTCTTGCCGGTCAGGCCCTGCACGAGCACCTTTGTGTTCTTGTCGACGAGAATGGACATGGTGAGAACGCCTCTGAATTCAGCGATTACAAGAAAGGATTGACGGCTCGCACCGAGCCATAAACCTGGTTGTGGTTGAGATCTTCGGTGTAGAAAATCGGCGCGCCGAGATATCCGGCTGCGGCAAGAAGCGCGGCGTCGTAGTAGTGAATTCCGTAGCGGCGTGCGAGGTCCAGTCCTGCGCGAACATAGCTTTCGTCGACAGGCACCAGCGGACAAGTGCCGAGGAGGACCAGCCATTGGTCGAGCAGATCATCCCCCAGAAGGGATTTTCCTCGCGCCACCGCTGTGAATTCGGCCAAGGTTTGCCCCGACACGCCAAAGACAGTGCTCGATACCAGGTCTTCTGCGATTGGCGCGCGACGTGGGTCACGATTCTTCTCCGAAGCCGCGTAGATCAGGACGTTCGTGTCGAGAAAGCAGTCGATCTTCCCGGTCGGCATAGGCGTCCCTTCGATCCCACTTGTAGGGGGTGTCGGCGCTGTCGCTCCGTTTCGCAGCCTCGTCCATAAGCCGCTTCATTCCCGCCTTGGCCCAGGCAATCCGATCTTCCTGCTCGACTTCATGCGCAAGCAGTGAACGAATGAGGGCGTTGAGCGTCGTCTTGCGACGTCCGGCAAGGCCTCGCGCTTTCTCAAGCAGTGCCTCGTCCATGGCCAGGGTGACGTTCTTCATCGCTCGTCTCCACATAAACACACAGCCAATATATGTGTGATTATGTGTCTTTCTTCAACCGCTTTGCCCAGGATTTCCATCCGCTCAGCCATCCCCCAAAACGGAAGGCGGGACGCGCCGGTAAAGGCCGCTCATCATGTCTTGCCAGCCGTCGCTGCCGACGGGCTGGAATTGCAGTCGCATGCGATAGCTGTCGCTGCCGTCGAAAGCGTAGGTCACGCGTGCGGCCCCGCGCGGCGACGAGCGCAACAGCGTCAGTGTGTTGCCCTCCCACGTGCCGGAGGCCGGCGAGGCCGGCACAAAGCCCATCGAATCGAACTGATGCATGGTGACAAGGCTGTTTTGCCGGTCGAAGCCGAACACGCTGTGCGCGCCGAACGAAATCGTCCCGTCGCGGCGCTGGCGATAGCGTTGCACTACGAACAGGCCGCCGAACTGTGCCTCTGCCAGTACTTCCGAAGTCGCTGAGCCCCCATCGGCCCATTGTGTGTCCGCGACCTCTTCCTCGCCACGCCACGCGCCGACCAGCGCCTGCAGGCGCTGGTGATCGGGCGAGAGCGAGGAGAAGGAGGCCGCGTTCATGGTTCAGAGCCGCTTCAGGTCGGTGACGGTGAGATCGCTCTTGGCGTTGCCGGTGTTGAGCGTCGTCGCCGGCTCGAACATCAGCACCACCGGTTCCGGTGTCAGCGAACGCGGCCGGTGCTCGACGCCGCGCGGCACGACGATGAAGTCGCCTTCGCCGAGCTCGACCGGACCGTCGCGGAAATCGATGGCGATGCGGCCGCGCAGCACGAGGAAGGCTTCGTCTTCGTTGTCATGGGCGTGCCAGTCGAAAACCGCGCCGAACTTGGCGACCTTCGCCTGGCTGTCATTGACATCGCCGGCGATATGCGGATCGAAGACATCCGCGATCTTCGCATCCGCAGCCTCGACGAGGTTTATCTTGCGTGGAGGCACTTGATCAGCCCTTCACCGCCGCCACGATCTTCTTGGCCGCGTCGTCAAGATCGTCGGCTGACACGACGTTGAGGCCGCTGTCGTTGATGATCTTCTTGCCGAGTTCGGCATTGGTGCCTTCCAGGCGCACGACCAGCGGCACTTTCAGGCCGACTTCCTTGACCGCGGCGATGACGCCCTCGGCGATGATGTCGCATTTCATGATGCCGCCGAAGATGTTGATCAGGATGCCCTTGACCGCCGGATCCCTGGTGATGATCTTGAAGGCCGCCGTCACCTTTTCCTTCGACGCGCCGCCGCCGACATCGAGAAAGTTGGCCGGCTCGGCGCCGTAGAGCTTGATGATGTCCATCGTCGCCATGGCGAGGCCGGCGCCATTGACCATGCAGCCGATATTGCCGTCGAGCGCGACATAAGCGAGGTCGTATTTCGACGCCTCGATCTCCTTCTCGTCCTCTTCGGTGGTGTCGCGCAGCTCGAGCACATCCGGATGGCGAAACAGCGCGTTGTTGTCGAACGACACCTTGGCGTCGAGGACGCGCAGCCGGCCGTTTTTCATGACGATCAGGGGATTGACCTCGAGCAGGCTCATGTCCTTCTCGACGAAGGCCTTGTAGAGGATCGGGAACAGCGTGCCGCCGTCCCTGGCAGCATCGCCGTCGAGCTTCAGCGCGCCATTGAGTTTCTTCACGTCATCCGCGGTAACGCCCTTTTCCGGATCGATGGCGACGGTGATAATCTTTTCCGGCGTGTCGTGGGCGACCGCCTCGATGTCCATGCCGCCTTCGGTCGAGACGACGAAGGCGATGCGGCCGACCGAACGGTCGACCAGAACAGACAGATAGAGCTCGCGCTCGATGTCGGCGCCATCCTCGATATAGAGCCGGTTGACCTGCTTGCCGGCCGGGCCGGTTTGCTTGGTCACCAGCGTGTGGCCGAGCATCTCGTTGGCGTTGGCGACGACGTCGGCGACCGACTTGGCCAGCCGCACGCCGCCCTTGGCGTCAGGCCCGAGCTCCTTGAACTTGCCCTTGCCGCGGCCGCCGGCATGGATCTGGCTCTTCACCACATAGAGCGGGCCGGGCAGCGCCTTGGCGGCGGCTTCCGCCTCATCCGCCTTGAACACCGGCACGCCTTGGGCCACCGGCGCGCCAAAGCCCTTCAGCAGCGCCTTGCCCTGATATTCATGGATGTTCATCTGGATCGTCTCCGGATCAGCTGCTGGGGTTCACTTCGAGGCGAGTTGCGGCGCGATCTTGACGCAGGCCTCGGTCAGGCCTTGCACCGCCGCCACCGAGCTATCGAACATCTTCTGCTCTGGCTTGGAAAGCTCGATCTCGATGACGCGCTCGACGCCACCGGCGCCGATCACCACGGGAACGCCGACATAGGTGTTCTTCACGCCATACTGGCCGGAAAGATGGGCCGCGCAAGGCAGCACACGCTTCTTGTCCTTGAGATAGGCTTCGGCCATCGAGATCGCCGATGCGGCCGGCGCATAATAGGCCGAGCCGGTCTTCAACAGGCCGACGATTTCGGCGCCGCCATCGCGGGTGCGCTGCACGATCTGGTCGAGCTTCTCCTTCGAGGTCCAGCCCATCTTGACGAGATCGGGCAGAGGAATGCCTGCAACCGTCGAATAGCGGATCATCGGCACCATGGAATCGCCATGGCCCCCGAGCACGAAGGCGGTAACGTCCTCGACCGAGACCTTGAACTCCTCGGCCAGGAAATAGCGGAAGCGAGCGCTGTCGAGCACGCCGGCCATGCCCACGACATGGGTGTTGGGCAGGCCGGAAAACTTCTGCAGCGCCCAGACCATCGCATCCAGCGGATTGGTGATGCAGATGACGAAGGCCTTCGGCGCGTACTTCTTCAGGCCGGCGCCGACCTGTTCCATGACCTTGAGGTTGATGCCGAGCAGATCGTCGCGGCTCATGCCCGGCTTGCGCGGCACGCCGGCGGTGACGATGCAGACGTCCGCCCCTTCGATCCCGGCATAGTCGTTGACGCCGGTCAGCCTGGAATCGAACCCGTCGACCGGCGACGATTGCGCAATATCGAGCCCCTTGCCCTGCGGGATGCCTTCGGCAATATCGAACAGAACCACGTCGCCGAGGTCCTTGAGGCCGATCATGTGAGCGAGCGTGCCGCCGATCATGCCAGAGCCGATAAGCGCTATCTTGTTGCGTGCCATGTCAGGATAGTTTCCCTTTGTTCGTGATGTCGCTCAAATCGCTGACGATCTGATGACGGCGTCGAGGAAGAGACCGGAATGCTGCGGGGATCCCGCGAGATTTCGCCGCACCCAATAGCCCCGGCGCCGCGTAAATTCAAACGATTATTTTGGAGCGAGCGTTTTCAATCGGTTAGAGTGACCGGGAATTACGTAAACGTAAAAGTTTGAAAACTCGACTGGGGAAAATCTACACGATGAAGATGGAGATCGTAAGACTTGATGCCGGCAATGACGCCCTTGTGATGCGGGTCGCCGAGGATGTGTTCGACGAACCGGTCAGGCCAGATCGATTGGCAGTCTATCTCAGGGAACCCGGCCACTTCATGGTCGTGGCGCTCGCCGACGGCGTGACCGTCGGTCAATGCGCCGCCATCATTCACCGTCATCCCGACAAGGCGACGGAGCTCTACATCGACGAGGTCGGCGTATCGCCGGCCTTCCAGCGCCAGGGCATCGCGCGAAAGATGCTCGACGCGATGTTTGCGATCGGCAGGGAGAATGGCTGCGAAGAAGCCTGGGTCGGCACCGAGCCGGACAACCGTGCCGCCCGCGCGCTTTACGAGTCGCGCGAGGAGACGCACGAGTCAGCAGAGAGCTTCCTCATGTATGTTTATCAACTGTAGCGAGGCTGACAGGAGTTCGGCCTATCTTCGTCCTAGGGTGCGCGCTTCGCTTTGCGTCGCTCCGCCCTGGGACGAAGGCGGCGTAGCCGGCGCCTGCCGCGCCTCCGGCGTCGTCTTCGCCTTCCGCCGCTCCGCCCAATCCTCCAGCCAGTCGCGGCTCTGCATCTCAATCAGCCGCGAAGCCGTGCGTTCGAACTCGAACACCTCGACGCCGCGCTTGGCCACATAGAGTTGCTGCGGCGGCGCTTCCGCGCTTACCACCAGCCTGATGTGATGGTCGTAGAGCGTGTCGACCAGCAGGATGAAGCGCTTGGCCTCGTTGCGCCGGCCTTCACCCAGCACCGGAATGTGGTCGATAAAGATGGTCGAGAAGCGGTCGGCAAGGGCCAGATAGTCGCGCGCGCCGAGCGGCTTCTCGCACAGATCGGCGAAGGAAAAACGCGCCGCGTCGCCGGCGGCGCGCGGAACGGCCAGCTGCCGGCCCTTGACGGCAAGCAACGTCTCGGCCGTCGGCGCGCCGCGCGTCATCGTTTGCCAAGCCGCGTCCATCGCCTCATCGGCCGCCGCATCGGCGGGCGTGACATAGACCGGCGTACGGGCAAGCTTTTCCAGCCGATAGTCCTTGTCGGCATCGAGCGAGAGCACCTGCGCGTGCCGTTCCAATATGCCGATGAAGGGCAGGAAAAGCTGACGGTTCAGCCCGTCGCGATAGAGATTTTCCGGTGCCACGTTCGACGTCGCCACCAGCACCACGCCGCTGGCGAACAGCGCCGAAAACAGCCGGGACAGGATCATCGCATCGGCGATGTCGGTGACCGAGAACTCGTCGAAACACAGTACCCAGGCCTGTTCGGCAAGCGCCCGCGCCACCGGCGGAATCGGATCGTCTTCCCTCACCGTGCCGTCCTTGCGCTCCTGCCGGTGCTTCTGGATGCGGTCCTGCACCTCGGCCATGAAGTCGTTGAAATGCACGCGGCGCTTGCGCCGCACCGGCAGCAGCTCGAAGAACAAGTCCATCAACATGGTCTTGCCGCGGCCGACGCCGCCATGGATGTAGAGGCCCTTGACCGCCTCGTGCGTCTCGCGCCTTCGGGCGAAGAGCCAGCCAAGCGCGCTCGATTTGTGCGCCAGCCGCTTCACCGAAATCTCTGATATCAGCCGGTCGAGAGCGGTGACGATCCGCTCCTGCGCCGGATCGCGCTCGATGGCACCGGTGTCGACCAGATGGTCGTAACGCTGCCTGACGGTCACATGGGTCTGGAGGCCGTCACGCAGATGCATAGGTCACGTCGTTGTCGAGGGATTGGCTTACCTTGTAAGCGAGATCGGCAGGCCATTGGAAGTCTGGCCGTCGAATTTCGAGCCGCCCGAGGAATAGAGCCGTGCCAGCGTGCCGCCATTCTCATCGTAAAGCGTCAACTGCTTGCCGGCGACGTTCCATGACTTGATGCCGTCGATCGGCGCCGGGCAATGCAGCGGTCCGGCGCGGAAACCGGCGCCGAATTTGGTCTGCGGCGTCGCCACCTTGCAGCTCTGGCCGGAAACGCTGGCGTTCCATACGCCGGCGACACTGGCCGCGGTCAGGTCCGGCGCACCCGCCGGCGCCGAACCGTCCGGCGGCAAGGAGGCGACCTGGCTGTTCTGCGGGGCGGTCGGGAATTGCGAAGGATCCGTGGTGCCGGGGGAGGCCGGGGGCGGCAACTGGTTGGCCGTCACCTGACCGGACGGCGCCGGCTGCAGCGGCGCCGGCTGCTGGTCGTCCATCGAGGAAAACCGTGAGGTTGAGCAGCCGCTCGCAACGAGCGCCGCCAGCGATACGGCCACCAGGGCTGTTTTCGAAAAAGTCATTTCAACCTCCGTCGGATCCGGCGGGGCTGCCGTCCGCACAATGTCGCCCTCCACCAAGATGGAGAAGGTGGCGAAATTTCAACCCGATATGGTTAAAATAGGGTTTGCGCCAAGAATTGTTGCAAATTTGTCGCTATCATCCGGCCAGCGGAGCGCTCGGCACGAATATATAGCCGTCCGGTCCGACGACATAGCTCTCGCGCAGGCCGTGCGGCTTGTCGATCGCTCCGGCCAGCACGATGTGGCCGTGATCGCGCGCGGCGGCCTCGACCGCATCCGGATTGGCGCCGTAAAGGCGCAGTTCGATGCCGGCGCCGCGTGTCTCGGCGCCGGCGATCGTCCCTGTCATGGCATTGTCGAGATAGGAATGGTCGGCGTGCAGCATGAACACCGAGCCCAGCAGCTCGATCGCCGCGAAATCCTCGTCGGCATAGATGATATCGGCGCCGAGCACGTCGCGGCAGAAGGCTTCCATGGCCGCCATGTCGCTCACCAGCAGGTTGACGCCGATGCCGCGCGCCAGCGAGCGGCCGAAATCCCCGGCCTTCATCCATGGTGTCCTGGTCCGCTTCATCGCCATGGCATCGTCCTCCCCAATCCGATCCTACTCAAGCCGGCCGCCCGGGCCGTTGGCATTCGGCCGGCAAACGCTTGCGCCAGCCGGCACAAGGGCTATGTCTATCAAGACGAAATTCGCTGGAGCCGCAAATTGGCTGCGAGACCGAAAGCCGCCAATCGCTACTATAACGGCCCGCCCAGCGATCATTTCGACGGAATCTTGTTCTTCAATCCCGGCGGCCAGCCGCCGGCGCGTTTCGCCGATCTGCTGAAATGGCAGTTCAATGGCCAACGCTCGAAATGGCCGGCCACCAATCCGAGCCCCTTTCCGCAGGCAAAGCCGCCTGCACGTGTCGAGGGCGCCGGCCTGACCGTGACCATGGTCGGTCATTCCACGCTGCTGGTCCAGACCGCGGGCCTGAACATCCTCACCGATCCGGTATGGTCGCTGCGGGCCTCGCCGTTCTCCTTCGTCGGGCCGAAACGCGTCAACGCGCCGGGCATCGCCCTGGCCGACCTGCCGCCGATCGATCTCGTGCTGATCAGTCACAATCACTACGACCATCTCGACATCGCGACGCTGAAGCAGCTCAAGGCCAGGCACGACCCGCTGGTGGTGACCCCGTTCGGCAATGACGTCCTGATTGGCGGGGCGGTTCCCGGCATGCGGCTCTCGGCGCATGACTGGGGCGACAGGGTCGACATCGGGGATGGCGTGGCCGTCCATGTCGAGCCGGCGCATCACTGGTCGGCGCGCGGCACACGCGACCGGCGCATGGCGCTGTGGGCCGGCTTCGTCATCGAGACGCGGGCCGGCCGGATCTATTTCGCGGGCGATACCGGCTTCCATGATGGCATCAACTACCGGCTCATAGCTCACAAGCACGGCGGCTTCCGCTTCGCCATCCTGCCGATCGGCGCCTATGAGCCGCGCTGGTTCATGGCCTCGCAGCATCAGAACCCGGAGGAGGCGGTGCAAGGCATGAAATTGTGCAACGCCGCCTATGCGGCCGGTTGCCATTGGGGCACGTTCCAGCTCACCGACGAGCCGATCGACGAGCCCGCACGCAAGCTCGACGAGGCGCTGGAGGCCGAGGGCCTGCCGCGCGAACGTTTTCGCGCCTTGCGGCCGGGCGAGGTCTGGGACGTGCCGCAGGAAGCGGCGCTCTGACCGGGGCCTGCCGCGGCAGGCGGAACCCGAGCGCCACCGGCGCGTTTGTTGAAGGGGCTTCGATTTCTATCGCTTTGCGAGGCATTTCCATGCTCAGATGGATCATCATTCTCCTGATTATCGCCGCCGCTGCGAGCCTGCTCGGCATGCCTGCATTAGCGGGTGCGGCGGCCACCGGCGCGCGCATCCTGATCGGTATCGTGCTGATCATATTCCTGCTGATCGTGCTCGGCGTCTTCGCCGTCACCTGAAGGCGCGATGCACTGGTAATTCCCGCCCTTTTCCGCCATATAGCGGCAAACAGTACGGAATGACCGGAAGAAATGGCAGGCACCGCCCCCTTCGCCAAGATGAACGGCATCGGCAACGAGATCATCGTTGCCGACATGCGCGGCCGTGCCGACCGGGTGACGCCGACAGCTGCGATCGCGCTCAACGCCGATGCCTCGACGCGGTTCGACCAGATCATGGCGATCCATGAGGCGCGGACGCCGGGTACGGCCTATTTCATCGACATATTGAATTCGGACGGCTCGGGCGCGCAGGCCTGCGGCAACGGCATGCGCTGCGTCGTCCAGGCGCTGGCGGCCGAGACCGGACAAAAGACATTCACCTTCGAGACCGTCGCCGGGATCCTCAACGCGCAGGAACATGCCGACGGCTCGATCTCGGTCGACATGGGCACGCCGCGCTTCGGCTGGCGGGAGATTCCGCTCGCCGAGGAATTCCGCGACACCCGCATGATCGAATTGCAGGTCGGGCCGATCGACGCCCCGGTGCTGCATTCGCCCTCGGTCGTCTCCATGGGCAATCCGCATGCCATCTTCTGGGTCGACCGCGACGTCTGGTCCTACGAACTCGACCGCTTCGGCCCACTGCTCGAAAACCATCCCATCTTCCCCGAGCGCGCCAACATCACCATCGCGCAGGTGACCTCGCCCGACAGCATGATCATCCGCACCTGGGAACGCGGCGCCGGCCTGACCAAGGCTTGCGGCACGGCATCCTGCGCCGCCGTCGTGGCTGCGGCCCGCACCCGGCGCACCGGGCGCAGCGTCAATCTACTGACCCCCGGCGGCGGCTCGCTGCACGTCGAATGGCTTGAAAACGACCATGTCATCCTGACCGGTGCGGCCGAATGGGAGTTTTCCGGCAGCTTCGATCCCTCGAGCGGCGCCTGGGCGCGCGACACCGAAAGCGCGGCCTGATGCCCGCTCCTTTCAAGGATGGCGATGTGGGGAAGGGCCCCAATCGCATCGAACTGGTGACCTTCGGCTGCCGCCTGAACACCTATGAATCCGAGGTGATGCGGCGCGAGGCCGAAACTGCGGGCCTCGGTGGGCTGGCTGGCGGCGCCGTCATCTTCAACACCTGCGCCGTCACAGGTGAGGCGGTGCGCCAGGCCAAACAGGCGATTCGCAAGGCGCGCCGCGACAACCCCGAGGCTCGCATCATCGTCACCGGCTGCGCGGCGCAGACCGAGCCGCAGAATTTCGCTGCCATGGACGAGGTCGATCTCGTTCTCGGCAATGAGGAGAAGCTGAAGGCCAATTCCTATCGCGCGCTGCCGGATTTCGGCGTCAACGACAGCGAGAAGGCGCGCGTCAACGACATCTTCTCCGTACGCGAGACCGCCGGCCATATGGTCGATGCCATCGAGGGCAGGGCACGCGCCTTCGTGCAGGTGCAGAATGGCTGCGACCACCGCTGCACCTTCTGCATCATCCCCTATGGCCGCGGCAATTCACGCTCGGTGCCGATGGGCGCCGTGGTCGAACAGGTCAAGCGGCTCACCGGCAACGGCTATGCCGAGATCGTGCTGACCGGCGTCGACATGACCAGTTTCGGCGCCGACCTGCCGGGTGCGCCGAAACTCGGCAGGCTGGTGAAGACGATCCTGCGCCAGGTGCCGGACGTGAAGCGCCTGCGCCTCTCCTCCATCGATTCCATCGAGGCCGACGACGATTTGCTCGACGTCATCGCCACCGAGCCGCGGCTGATGCCGCATCTGCATCTGTCGCTGCAATCGGGCGACGACATGATTTTGAAGCGCATGAAGCGTCGGCATCTGCGCGATCAGTCGATCCGCTTCTGCGAAGACGTGCGCAAGCTGCGCCCCGACGTCGTCTTCGGCGCCGACATCATCGCCGGCTTCCCGACCGAGACGGAGGCGATGTTCGAAAATTCGGCAAAGATCGTCGAGGAATGCGGGCTGACCCACCTGCACGTCTTTCCGTTTTCGCCGCGCGAAGGCACACCCGCCGCGCGCATGCCGCAGGTCCGCCGCGAAGTGGTCAAGCAGCGGGCAGCCCGCCTGCGCGCCGCCGGCGAGACCGCATATCGCCGCCATCTGTCGTCGCTCTCCGGAACGCGCCAGTCGATCCTGATCGAGCGCGACGGGCTCGGCCGCACCGAAGGGTTTACGCTCGCCGCGCTCGCCACCGGCGCGCCGGGCGAGATCGTCGAAGCAACAGTCACCGGTCATGACGGCGCCCGGCTGATCGCGGCCCCGCTTGCCGCCCGCGCCGCCTGAGAAACGCAAGAGATGGCCGGGTTCTTCAAGAAGATATTTTCGTTCGGCAAGAAGGAGGTCGTCGAGGAGCGCGTCGACGAGACCGCCCCGCTGCCGCCGATCAAATGGGATCAGCTCGACACGCTGAAGCCGGCGGCCGAGCAGGCCGTTCCGGAATTCCTGAAGCGGGAGGAGACCCAGGCTCAGCCTCCCGTCGAGCCCGCGCCGCCCGAGGAGCCGACACCCGAGCCTGCCCCGGCCATTCCGCCGGTGCCGGAGCCGACTGTTCCGCCCGAGCCGGAACCGCTGCCGGAGCCGCGGCCGGAGGAGGAACCGGCACCGACGCCCGAGCGCCCGGAGCCGCCGGCACCTGAGGAAGTTCCGACACCTCCGGCCATTCCGGAGCCTGCGCCCGAACCGCGGCCGCAGGAGGTACCGCCGCCAGCGCCCGCCGAGCCGGAAATTGTCCCGTCGCGCCCGGAGCAGCTGCCGGAACCGGCACCCGCCGAAGTACCGACGCCCGCCGAAGTTCCGGTCGAGACACCGGCGCCAATCGAGATTCCTGCGACACCGTCTTCGGCGCAGCCTTCACAGGCCGGCGCCGCCCCTCATCCGCCTGCTGGCACCTTCTCCCCGTATAGTGACGGGGAGAAGGAAGAAGCTGCAACGCCAACGCCTCCCTCTCCCCGTCCTTCACGGGAAGAGGGCGAGGGTGAGGGGCAGCGCCGACCTGTCGAGAACCTGGCACCCAGCGCCGAAACCGCCGCCGAAATCTCGCCGCCGATTCGCCAGCCTGCGCCGATCGAGCCGCAGCCTGTGCGCGCCGAGATCGCGCCGGAACCTGAGGCAGTTCCCGTCCCGCCGAAGGCTGCGCCCGCCCCCGGAAAGGTAACGGTCGCCAGAAAGGTGGAGCAGAAGGCCGAGCCGCAGAAGGCGCCGGAGCCGGCGCCGCGGCGCTCCTGGTTCCAGCGCATGCGGGACGGGCTTGCCCGCTCCTCGCGCGAATTGTCGGGCAACATTGCCGGCGTCTTCACCAAGCGCAAGCTCGACGACGACACGCTGCAGGATCTGGAGGACGTGCTGATCCGCGCCGATCTCGGGCTGGAGACGGCCTTGCGCGTCACCGATTCGCTAGCCGCCAGCCGCTACGGCAAGGATGTCTCCGACGCCGAGGTCCGCACCGTGATGGCGCAGGAGGTCGAGAAGGTGCTGACCCCCGTCGCCCTGCCGCTGGAACTCGACCTCAGCCACAAGCCGCATGTCATCCTGGTGGTCGGCGTCAACGGCACCGGCAAGACCACGACCATCGGCAAGCTGGCGGCCAAACTGACCGATGGCGGCCTGTCGGTGATGCTGGCCGCCGGCGACACCTTCCGAGCCGCCGCCATCGAGCAGCTCAAGATCTGGGGCGAGCGGACGAAATCGCCGGTCATCGCCTCCAAGCTCGGCGCCGATGCCGCCGGCCTCGCCTACGATGCCTTCGAGAAGGCGAAGGAAGCGGGTTCCGACGTGCTGATCATCGACACCGCCGGCCGATTGCAAAACAAGGCCGAGCTGATGGCCGAGTTGGAAAAGATCGTGCGCGTGCTGGGCAAGCTTGATCCGGAAGCCCCGCACACCGTGCTGCAGACGGTCGACGCCACCACCGGCCAGAACGCGCTCAACCAGGTGGAGATCTTCCGCAACATCGCCGGCGTCAACGGCCTGGTGATGACCAAGCTGGACGGCACGGCGCGTGGCGGTATTCTGGTGGCGATCGCGGCAAAACACAGATTGCCGGTCTATTTCATCGGCGTCGGCGAACAGGTCGACGACCTCGAACCGTTCTCGGCAAGCGAATTCGCCAGGGCGATCGCTGGCGTTGCGTAACGGCATGATCCCGGAAGTTGCTTCAACCGGATCGTGCGTAAGAAGGAAGATATGAACCCACCCATTCTCGAACGCGATCCGTCCGACCCGCAGAAAGAGAAGAAGGAAGGCGTCAACCCGCTGCTCAAGCTCGTTCTCGAGCTAGGGCCGCTGCTGGTGTTCTTTTTCGCCAATGCGCGCGGCGAATGGCTGACGCAGAAATTCCCGGCGCTGGCTGAATTCGGCGGCCCGATCTTCGTCGCCACCGGCCTGTTCATGGCCGCCACCGCGATCGCGCTGGTCGCGTCGTGGCTACTCACCCGCACCCTGCCGATCATGCCGATGGTGTCGGGCGTCGTCGTCTTCATCTTCGGCGCGTTGACGCTCTACCTGCAGGACGACATCTTCATCAAGATGAAGCCGACCATCGTCAACACGCTGTTCGGCGGCGTGCTGCTCGGTGGGCTGTTCTTCGGCAGATCGCTGCTCGGCTACGTCTTCGATTCCGCCTTCAGGCTGGATGCCGAGGGCTGGAGAAAACTCACCTTCCGCTGGGGTCTGTTCTTCCTGTTCTTGGCCCTCGTCAACGAGGTGGTGTGGCGGAATTTTTCGACCGATGCCTGGGTTACCTTCAAGGTCTGGGGCATCATGCCGATCACGCTTCTGTTCACCTTCAGCCAGATGCCGCTGATCCTGCGCCATTCGCTGGACGACAAGACCGGCGGCGAAGAGAAGGCCGGCAAGTAAGGCCTGCAAATTGGGGGGAGTGCCATGGAATTCGTTACCACGCGCGAAGAGCTGCGGACGATCTACAAGACGCCGCGTCCGACGGATGGTTCGATCCGCAAGGAATTGAAGGCGCTGGACGGCCATTGCCGCTCCTTCATCGGCAAGAGCCCCTTCGTGCTGATCGGCTCCTCCGACGGCGAAGGCAATGCCGATGTGACGCCCAAAGGCGACAAGCCAGGATTCGCCGCCGTGCTTGACGACAGGACCATCGCCATCCCCGACCGGCCCGGCAACAACCGGCTGGATACGCTGGAGAACATCCTGCTCAACCCGTCGGTCGGGCTGCTGTTCCTCATTCCCGGCATGAACGAGACGCTGCGCGTCAACGGCGACGCCCGCATCACCGTCGACGCGGGTTTGCGCGAACGGCTGGCCGTCGACGGCAAGGAGCCGCAGAGCGTCGTCGTGGTCGCCGTCAAGGCCGCCTACATGCATTGCGCCAAGGCCTTCATGCGCTCCGACTTGTGGAAGCCCAACAGCTGGTACGACCGCGCCACGCTGCCGACGCTCGGTCAGATCCTGCGCGACCAACTGGCGCTCGCCGATTCGGCCGAGGCGACCGACCGCTGGCTGGACGACGAATACAAGCAGACGATGTGGTAGCCTGCGCGGAAGATTCGTCCGAGCGTCGCCTTGCTGAACCTCCTTGCCATTTCCGGCAGCCTGCGGGCGGCCTCCACCAATTCGGGCCTGGTCGCGGCACTGGCGTGGAACGCGCCAGAGGGCTGCCGCGTCGCCATCCATGAAGGACTCGGCCTGCTGCCGATCTTCAACCCCGACGACGAGGGTGAGCGGACGCCGTCCGAAGCGTCCAGGCTGATCGATGCCGTCACCGCCGCCGACGGCGTCATCATCTCATGCCCGGAATATGCGCATGGCGTGCCGGGCGGCCTGAAGAATGCGCTCGACTGGCTGGTCTCGCGCGATGCCGCCGTCGACAAGCCGGCCATGCTGGTGCACGCCTCGCCGCGCTCGCTCTATGCCCGCGCCGCATTGGCGGAGATCATGCGCACCATGTCCTTCGCGCTTCATGACGGCGGGCTGGAGATCGGGCTGCTCGGCAAGAAGCCAGCTGAGGTGGAGGCCGTCCTGGGGGAGCAGGCGAACGCGTTGGCAATGCGAGATGCGTTGTCCGCTTTCGCGGATTTCATTCGCGCGCGTTAGCGCCTACCCTTTTCTCAGCGTCTCGACATCGGTCTTGCCGACATACCAGTCGCGGGCGTTGACCTCCTCGAAGACCACCCAGACATCGTCATTGCCGAGCCCGGTGGCGTCCATGATCGCCGCCGTGACTTTTTTGGCGATGTCGGCTTTCTTGCCGGCCGGATCGGCGGCGATCACTTCCTTGACGATGCGGATGTTGACGAATGGCATGACGTCCTCCCCTTTAATTCAGCTCAGTAGGTCTTGGCGCCGTTCACCATCAGCCGGACCATGTAGAGCGAGGTGGTGCCGGCGATGTAGAGACAGTTCAGCTTGGCGCCGCCGAACACGCAATTGGCCGTCACCTCGGGCACCTTGACCTTGCCGATCAGCGTTCCGTCCGGATCGTAGCAATGGATGCCATCGGCGGCGCTGGTCCAGATGCGCCCGGCATCGTCGAGCCTGAAGCCGTCGAACAGGCCTGCGGTGCAGTCGGCGAAGACTTTTTCACCCGAGACCTTCTTGCCGCCCTCACCGACATTGAATACCCGCATATGCGCCGGGTTCTGCGCGCCATGCGTGCGGCCGGTGTCGACGACATAGAGCTTGCTCTCGTCGAGCGAGAAAGCCAGCCCGTTCGGCCTGACCATGTCGGTGATGACAGCCTCGACATCGCCGGTACCGGGATCGACGCGGTAGACATGGCAGGCGCCGATCTCGCTCTCGGCCTTGTCGCCCTCGTAATCGGTGTCGATGCCGTAGGTTGGATCGGTGAACCAGATCGAGCCGTCCGACTTGACCACCACGTCATTGGGCGAATTCAGCCGCTTGCCCTTCCATTTGGCGGCAATGGTGGTGACCGAACCGTCGAACTCGGTGCGGCTGACGCGGCGCCCCGAATGCTCGCAGGTCACCAGCCGGCCCTGCCGGTCGACGGTGTTGCCGTTGGAATTGCCGCATGGCTGCCGAAACACGCTGACGCTGCCGTCGGTCTCGTCGTAACGCATCATGCGGTTGTTCGGGATGTCGGACCAGACGACATAGCGGCCGGCGGCGAACCAGGCCGGCCCTTCCGCCCATCGGCAGCCGGTGAAGAGCTTATCCACTTGCGCATTGCCGTTGAACAACCGCGCAAAACGCGGATCGAGAATTTCGTAGTCGGCGGCGGCCATTCTTTCCTCCCGGTAACGTTGGCGATCCGGCGGCGATCAAGCCAGCAGGAGATCGATATGGCAAGGTCGGCGCGATGACATTTCCGCAATTTGTAAGACAAAACGACAGGAACCGGCATTCCCATCACGGAAGGGCAATGCGCCGGCGCCGGGGGTGGCGTTCAGGCGCCATTAACCGGCTATGCACATAGCGCAATGGTGCATTGCAACATCTTCTTTTTGCGATGCACTATTCCTATGTCATGCTCCGTATCGATCAAGGGAGGAAGAAACCGGCCGCCAAATGCGGCCCAGAAGGAAACTCGCTATGATCCTCGACAGCCTCTTGACCCGCGCCCGCAGCAGCATTGCCAAGCGCAAGAACTACAACCGCCTCGTCGCTGAAATCGACAGCTTCTCCAGCCGCGATCTGGCCGACATGCGCGCCGACCGCTCGGAAATGCTTTATCAGGTCCACAAGCAGATCTACGGCTGAGCCCGCAACAAGCAGACCAGCGCGCTCCGAGACATTGCTGTTCCTCAACGGTGATGACGAGGGCGCGTGAAAACAGAAGCATTTGACGCGTCGGCGAGCGGCGAACGCTTGTCCTTCAATTGTCGACGCGCCCGAAAGCCGGCACCTCGCCGATGACGGTGCGCCGGTCCTTGCCGCAGGCGAAGGACCGTGCTTTCTCGTCGGCAAGCTTGCGCGCCTGATCGTTGGCGGCAGGATTTCCTGTAGCCAGCACCAGTGCGACCGTGCAGCCGTCGCGCGCATCCATTTGCGCGACCTTGGAGACGAGCAGCACGTCGGTGGGTTTCTTCTCGTCTTCCGGATTGCTGATTGAGCGGCGGTGAATGACCGCGAACGGCACCGCCTTGTCGCCGTCGGTCTCGATGCGCCACTCGATCCTGGCGCCTGAGGAATTGAAGCCGGAGAAACTTTCCCAGACCGATGTCATGTCGCCGCCGGGCGGGAAACCATAAAACAGCGATTCGCGCGCATCGTCATAGGCGATCAGCACCGGATAGCCACGATAGCCCGAACAGGCGAGGTCGGCCCAGTCGCCATCACCGTCCCCGGCCTGCGCATAGGTGACGCAGTCGTTCTTCCAGTCGAGATCGGTGTAGGCGCTCGATATCTCGCCGGCATGCGCTGCCCGGCAGACGCTGGCGAGAACGAGCGGAAGAACCAGGCTGCGCATCGCGGACATCTCCGTTGAAGGTCGCAGCAGCCTATCGCCAAACACTATTTCTTCAAGCTCGCCTCGATCAGCAGATCGGCGTTGATCGCCACCGACGCCGCCGGGCCACCGGCGCCGAACAACTGGCCGCTGATATAGGCGCCTTCGATCAGAAGCAGCAGACCGTCGCCCAGCGTGTCGGCGTCGGCGGCATTCATCGCGGCGGCCATGGCGCGCAGGCGGCGGCGCAGTTCCTGCTTGTTGTCCTCGCTCACCACGCGCGCCGGATGGCCGCGCTCGGGATATTCTACGGCCGCATTGGTCATGCCGCAGCCGCGATAGTCAGGCTTCTGCGTGCGCTTGCCGACGCGGGTCAGGAAGGCTCGGATTTGCGCGCGCGGATCGCTGGGATGGGCGTTCACCGCCTCGTCGAAGCGTTCCCAGAATTCGAGGTCGTATCGGCGCAGATAAGAGGCGGCCAATTCGTCCTTGGAGGGAAAGCTGCGATAGAGGCTGGGCTTGGTGACCCCTGCGCGCCTGACGATCTCATCGACGCCAATTGCCCTGATGCCTTGCCGGTAAAACAGATCGCGCGCCACGCCGAGTATCTTTTCCGCCGCCTTTGGCGGAGCCGACGCGTGAGCGCTGCTGATGGACGGTTCAATTTTATTGTCTGGTGGCATTCGCGGTCTCGGTTGACACTGTTACCGATCGGTACGTATACATGTTTCCATCCTGCAACGTACCGGTCAGTAACATGCTAGCTCAATCCCGTCCATTTGGCCAGCGCTACGCTTTCGTCGTGGTCGCCGTCATCTTTCTCTGCCTGCTGATCGCGGCCGGCCTGCGCTCCGCGCCAGCCGTCATGATGCTGCCGCTGGAGGAAAGTTTCGGCTGGCGGCGCGACGTGGTGTCGCTGGCTGCCGCGGTTGGCATCTTCCTCTACGGCCTGACCGGGCCGTTTGCCGCCGCGCTGATGGAGCGGATCGGGCTGCGGCGCACACTGCTTGCCGCGCTTGTGGTGATGTCGGCCTCCACCGCGCTCAGCCTGCTGATGACCAAGCCATGGCATCTGCTGATCACCTGGGGCGTGTTTTCCGGCGTCGGCTCCGGCGCGGTCGCCACCGTGCTCGGCGCCACCATCGTCAACCGCTGGTTCAAGACCAACCGCGGTCTCGTCATGGGCTTGATGTCGGCCTCCAGCGCCACCGGTCTGCTGGTCTTCCTGCCGCTGCTGGCCTCGCTGGCGCAATCAGGCGGCTGGAAGCCGGTCGTCACCGCCATCTCCGTCGCAACGGCCTGTCTGGTGCCGCTGGTGCTGCTGCTGGTGCCGGAACGCCCGGCATCGATCGGCATGGTGCGCTATGGCGCGGAAGCCGACGACGTGCCGCCGGTACCGCCGGCGGCACAAGGCAATTTCCTGACCCACACGCTGACCACGCTGCGCCGCGCCGCCGGCACGCGCGTCTTCTGGTACCTGTTCGCCACCTTCTTCGTCTGCGGTTTCACCACCAACGGGCTGGTCGGCACGCATCTCATCGCATTTTGCGGCGATATGGGCATCAACGAGGTGCAGGCGGCTGGCCTGTTGTCGATGATGGGCATTTTCGACCTGATCGGCACCACGCTGTCGGGCTGGCTCACCGACCGTTTCGATCCGCGCAAGCTGCTCGGCGTCTATTATGCGATCCGCGGCCTTTCGCTGATCTATCTGCCCTATTCCGGCTTTTCGGCGACTAGTCTGATCATCTTCGCCGTGCTTTACGGTCTCGACTGGATCGCCACCGTGCCGCCGACGCTGCGGCTCGCCAATGAAGCCTTCGGCGACCGCAGCGGCCCGATCGTGTTCGGCTGGATCGTCGCGGGCCATCAGGTGGGCGCGGCAACCGCCGCCTTCTTCGGCGGCACCATGCGCGAACTGCAAGGCAATTACGAACTGGCCTTCCTGATCGCCGGCATGACCGCGATTGCCGCCGCCTGTATCTCGCTCCTGATCAACACCAGCCGGCCGGCGTTCGACCCGGAGCCGCAGGCGGCGTAGTGCGCCTTCGGACGAGGGGCGATCTTTCAATAAGGGGGAGATCGGCAGCTTCGCCAACGGCGCGCAGCCGATCAGTCGGGATAGCAGACTATCGGAACGTTGGGCCAAACCGCGCTATCGCAGTTGGCGCTTTGCTGCCTTTGCTTGAAGGCCGCGCTGACCGGCCCCGTCACCACCGGATCGACCCCATCGGGCGCATCCGCAAAGACCTGTTCGGCGCTCGGGATATCGCTCGGCAGAGCGGGCCGCGCTTCCTTGAGCGTCGCCGCGGATTGAGCGGCGCCGGCAGCCAGCAGCACGGCGAGAGCCGCAGTTGCGAGAATCGGCCGAAATTTGACGACTGCGTTGGTCATGGTGTTCGAACTGCCCGGGCCCGCAAAAGGTTCCCGCCTTGGTTAACAAAACCATTTCACATGGCGATGCTTAAGATTTGATGATTATTTGGTGTCGCGCTTCCTCTTTCGCAAATGCGAAAAACCCTGTATGAGCCGCGCAACACGAAAGAGGCGGCGCCTTTTGGCCTGCTGCCTGCAACGCTCCCGAGACCAGATCATGAACCTCCGCAATATCGCGATCATCGCGCACGTCGACCATGGAAAGACCACCCTTGTCGACCAGCTTCTGAAACAATCCGGCGCCTTCCGCGACAATCAGCGCGTCGCCGAACGCGCCATGGATTCCAACGACCTCGAAAAGGAACGCGGCATCACCATCCTGGCCAAGGCGACCTCGGTCGACTGGAAGGGCACCCGCGTCAACATCGTCGACACCCCCGGCCACGCCGATTTCGGCGGTGAGGTCGAGCGCATCCTGTCGATGGTGGATTCGGCGATCGTGCTGGTCGACGCCGCCGAAGGCCCGATGCCGCAGACCAAGTTCGTCGTCGGCAAGGCGCTCAAGGTCGGCTTGAAGCCCATCGTCGTCATCAACAAGATCGACCGGCCGGACGCCCGCCATGTCGAGGTGGTCAACGAGGTGTTCGACCTGTTTGCCGCGCTCGACGCCACCGACGAGCAGCTCGACTTCCCGATCCTTTATGGTTCGGGGCGCGACGGCTGGGTCTCGGAAAATCCGGAAGGTCCCAAAGACCAAGGCCTGTCGCCGCTGTTCGACCTCGTCCTCAAACATGTGCCCGCGCCGACCGTGCATCCGGGTCCGTTCCGCATGATCGGCACCATCCTGGAAGCCAATCCGTTCCTCGGCCGTATCATCACCGGCCGCATCGAGAGCGGAACGCTGAAGGCCAACCAGGCGGTCAAGGTGCTGCATCATGACGGTACCCAGATCGAAACCGGTCGCATCTCCAAGATACTGGCCTTCCGCGGCCTCGAGCGCCAGCCGATCGAGGAAGCGCAGGCGGGCGACATCGTCGCCATTGCCGGCCTGTCCAAAGGCACCGTCGCCGACACGTTCTGCGACTTGAGCGTGAGCGAGCCGCTGCACGCGCAGCCGATCGATCCGCCGACCGTGACCATGTCTTTTCTCGTCAACGATTCACCGCTGGCCGGCACGGAAGGCGACAAGGTGACCAGCCGCGTCATCCGCGACCGCCTGCTGCGCGAAGCCGAGGGCAATGTCGCGCTCAAGATCGAGGAATCGCCCGACAAGGATTCCTTCTTCGTGTCGGGCCGCGGCGAATTGCAGCTTGCCGTGCTGATCGAGACCATGCGCCGCGAGGGCTTTGAAATCGCCGTGTCGCGGCCGCGCGTCGTCATGCAGAAGGGCGAGAACGGCGAATTGCTGGAGCCGGTCGAGGAAGTCGTCATCGACGTCGACGAGGAGCATGCCGGTGTCGTCGTGCAAAAAATGTCCGAGCGCAAGGCCGAGATGGTCGAATTGCGCCCCTCCGGCGGCAACCGCCAGCGCCTCGTCTTCCACGCGCCGACGCGCGGCCTGATCGGCTACCAGTCGGAACTCTTGACCGACACGCGCGGCACCGCCGTGATGAACCGGCTGTTCCATGCCTATGAGCCCTATAAGGGCGAACTGCCCGGCCGCACCAACGGCGTGCTGATCTCCAACGAGCAGGGCGAGTCCGTCGCCTACGCCATGTGGAACCTGGAGGATCGTGGCCCGATGGTCATCGATCCGGGCGTCAAGGTCTATCAGGGCATGATCATCGGCATCCACTCCCGCGACAACGACCTGGAAGTGAACGTGCTGAAGGGCAAGAAGCTGACCAACATCCGCGCCGCCGGCAAGGACGAGGCGGTCAAGCTGACACCGCCGATCCGCATGACGTTGGAGCGCGCGCTGGCCTGGATCCAGGACGACGAGCTGGTCGAGGTGACACCGAAGACCATCCGCCTGCGCAAGCTTTATCTGGATCCCAACGAGCGCAAGCGCTTCGAGAAATCGTCCAAGGCCGTCGGCGCCGCGTAATTTCTGCTTTCTGATCGTATCCGGGAGGGGCGGAGCACCAGGTGCTTCGCCCCTCTGCCGTTCATCCCCTGGCGGCAGATATGATGGCCTGCCGGTCGGGTTTGCCGGCCAGATCGACGCGGACCGTCGTCCCGTCGCGTGCCGGCTTGCGCAAAGCCTTGGCCCCGTCGCAATCGACAACCAACAGGCCTTTCTCCTCCAGGGCTTGAAGACGCGACCGTGAGATGCCGAGTTCGTTGGCGAGCAAACGATCGAGCCGCAGCGATATCGGCATTTCGAGCCCGAGCCGGAGCTCCAGCACGCTTGCAGCTTCGCTTGTCCCGCCAAGCGCCGTCTTGTGCACGTCGACGTCGGGAAACTCCTCGACACGCCCCACCTGGCCGCGCAGTGCGGTCACATCGAATGCATGGCGCCGGGCAAGTGCTGCATCGTTGCTCTCCAGCGCCCGCAGCAGCGCCGGCTCGATGTCGCGGCGGTTGCGGCGCTCAAAAATGCCGAAATTCCAGGAATTGTCGCAGTTGATACAACGATAGATCAGCCAGGCGTCAATGCGCTTGCCGTTGGCGTTGACGCGGAACTTTCCGCTGCTGCGATAGGCTTTGATGCCGCCGCAGCGATTGCAGGTGGTGAGGGGACGTGGTGCGATTTGAGGCGCGACCGTCCAGCGGATGCGCAGAATAGAAGACATGCCGATAAGCCCTTCCCATCGGGAAGTTCATCAGGTCGGCGATGTCGAGATGCCCAGGCGGGCACGGCGTGGCGGTAGGCTGCGGTTCTTGGGATCAGGCGTCGCGGCGCGCGCGGCAGCGGTTCAGCAGTGCCAAACCGGTCTCGAACCGCCGCCCAGAGGAACACATGAAATGAAAAAAGGCACCGTTGTGGCGGCGCCATGCATTGTGTCGGGGGAGTTGACGAGACCGGCGGTTACGTAGGCAAAGTGAAGCTCGAAATTGTTTTGCGGCGATCTATCTAGCCGCGAGATGCCGGGCCGGCAAGCATGTTGATGCTACCGAAGCTCGATCGCTTGCGCTAATGTCTGGCATTGCTAATGTCTGGCATTGAAGGTTTTCAAGCCGAGATCCTCGCCATGCACCTCACCTCGCTCCTGATCTTCGCCGCCGCGCTCTTCGTGGCCGCCGGTTCGCCGGGTCCTTCGATCGCGGCACTCGTCGCCCGCGTCATCGCCAAGGGATTTCGCGACGTGTTCCCGTTCCTGCTCGCCATGTGGATCGGCGAGGGCATCTGGCTGTCGCTGGCGGTGTTCGGGCTGGCGGTGGTGGCGCAGACTTTCCATTTCGCTTTCGTCATCGTCAAATGGGTCGGCGTCGCCTATCTCGCTTACCTCGCCTGGCAGATGTGGACCGCGCCTGTCGAAGCGAAAGAAGGCGAGATGCCGCGCGAGGACTCGCCCGGCAAACTGTTCTTCGCCGGCATGGCCGTGACGCTCGGCAACCCCAAGATCATGATGTTCTACCTGGCCTTGCTGCCGACCATCATCGACCTTGCTTCGGTGACGGTGGTTGGCTGGATCGAGCTGACGGCGACCATGGCGGTGGTGCTTGTTATCATCGACCTTGCCTGGGTGCTTGCCGCCGCCCAGGCGCGCAAGCTCCTGAAGAGCAAGCGCGCCATGAGAATTGCCAACCGCGTCAGCGCCACCACCATGGCCGGTGCAGCCGCGGCGATCGCGGCGCGCTCGTGACCGTCACATCATTTCGACGATCGGCGCGATCTCGACGCTGAAGGCCGGGTTCATCAGGATCGGGCAATCCCTGGCCTTGGCGACGGCATCGTCGATGTCCCTGGCTTCCACAATCGTGTAGCCGGCGGTCGGGTTGCTGCCGCCATTGTTCTCGACCTTGCCGTCGGGCAGCACCGTCTTCGACATGCCGACCGGATTGCCGCCGTCGACCACGGCCGAGCCGAGCTTGCCGTACCAGCCGTTCCAGGCATCCATCGCGGCTTTGCGTTCGGCCTCCTCGGTCGGCATCTTGCCGGAGCCGTGATAGACATAGAGAAATTTCGCCATGTTCTCCTCCCTTGTTGGCGGCATCGAACCGGCATGCGGTCATGCCGCCCGGCGATCATCGGACCAAACCGGCAAACAAGCAATGAGAATGAGAGGTGGCTAATATATGAGCAGGTAGCCTGCTCGTCACCTTGCCATGGCGTGGTACTCGGGGTTCGGGCGCATATCGATTGCCGCCGCCACCCGGTTCGACATGTTGAAGAAGGCGGCCGTGGAGGCGATGTCCCAGATGTCGCGGTCGGTGAAGCCGGCCATACGCAGGGCCGCTCGGTCGGCTTCGACGATCTTGGCCGGCTCCTCTGTCAGCTTGACCGCGAATTCCAGCATCGCGACCTGCTTCGATGAAAGATCGGCGGCGCGGAAATTCATTACCATCATCTCGCCGAGCGAAGGGTCGCCCGACAGCTGCCGCACGGCGGCGCCATGCGCCGTCAAGCAGTAGTAGCAATGGTTGATGGAGGAGACAGCGACCGCGATCATCTCGCGCTCCAGCTTCGACAGGCCTGAATCGCCCAGCATCAGATCATTGTACATGTCGGTGAAGGCACGCAGCTTCTTGTCGTCGAAGGCATAGGCGCGCAACACGTTGGGGACCAGGCCGAGCTTCTCCTCGCATTTGGTGAAATAGGTCCTGGTCGCATCGCTCAGCTCAGCGGCGGCGAGATCGAGCGCGGTGATCTTGTCGGTCATGGGCATTCCTCCTCGTTTGTCGCCGGCTGCCGCCGAATTGCGATAATTCTTGGCACGCCGTCAAACCTTTGTCGCCAAATAGCGGTCATCTGCTACATAGTCCGCAAAAGCATACGACGGGAGGAAAGAAGCGTCATGGCCAGCGTGAAATCGGCGAGCAGGTCGAAGAAGAAAGCCACGGCGATGCCGAAGACGCAGGAAAGGCCAGCCAGGCTTGCCGACTACCTGCTCGCCCGCGCGCCGGCGGAAGACATTGCCGCCTATGAGGTGGCGGACCTCGAACGCGCCGCGGATCTCGCCGGCCGCGCGGTCGCCGGTCACAAGAAGGGCGCGTGCGCCGTCGCCGTCGATACCGATTCCGGCGTCGTTCGCGAGGGCCGACCCGTCACGATCGTCACCGTCGTCAACGACAATATGCCTTTCCTGTTCGATTCCATACTCGGCGAGATCACCGAGAGTGCCGGCGAGCCGACCCTGGTCACCCACCCCGTCATCACCGTCCGCCATGGCAAGGACGGCGTCGAGGAAATTCTCGGCGACGGCAATTTCGCCAGGGACGACGGCAGCCACGACCGGCTGAGCGTCATTCACGTCCATATTCCCCGGCTGACCCCGGAGCAGGCGAACGGCTTGGCCGAGCGGCTGCGCAAGATACTCGGCCAGGTCCATTCAGCCGTCAGCGACTGGAAGCCGATGCTGGCCCGCCTCGACCAGGCGATCTCGGAATTCCGCTATTCGGCGGTGCCGCTGGACAAGAAGAGCGTGGCCGAGGCGATCGCCTTCCTGGAGTGGCTGCGCGACGACAATTTCACTTTCCTCGGCATGCGCGAATTCACATATGTCGGCGGCGAGGAAAGCGGCACGCTGGAGCGTGCCGACAAGCCTGGCCTGGGCATATTGTCCGATCTGGACGTGCTGGTGCTGCGGCGCGGGACCGAAGCGGTGACGACAACGCCGGAGATCCGAGCCTTCCTGCATGGGCCGGAGCCGCTGATCGTCACCAAGGCCAATGCCAAGTCTTCCGTGCACCGGCGCATCTATCTCGATTATATCGGCATCAAGACCTACACCGCCAAGGGCGCGCTGGCGGGCGAACTGCGCATTGTCGGCCTGTTCACGTCGACCGCCTACACGCGCTCGGTGATGAAGATCCCCTATCTCAGGTCGAAGGCCGAAACCGTCATAGCCAAATCCGGTTTCGACCGGCACGACCATTCCGGCAAGGCGCTGATCAACGTGCTGGAGAGCTATCCGCGCGACGAGCTGTTCCAGGTGCCGGTGCCGATCCTGAGGAAGCATGCCGCGGCCATTCTGGGCCTCGTCGAGAGGCCGCGCGTGCGGGCACTGGTGCGCGCCGACCAGTTCGACCGCTTCGTCTCCATTCTCGTCTTCGTGCCGCGCGACCGTTACGACAGCGTCGTGCGCGAGAAGGTCGGCACCTACCTCAAGACGGTGTTCGAAGGCCGGCTGTCGGCCTACTACCCGGCCTTCCCGGAAGGCGGGCTGGCGCGTGTGCATTTCATCATCGGCCGCTCCGGCGGCAAGACGCCGAAGGTCGAACAGGCAACGATCGAGGCGGCGATCCGCGACATCGTGCGCACCTGGGAGGATGCCCTTTCCGAGGCGGCGGAAACCAGCGGCAGCGACCCGGCGCTGAAGAGGATCGCGGCACGATTTCCGGAAAGCTACCGGGACTCCTTCAGCGCCGGTGTGGCGCTGGTCGATGCCGGGCGTATCGCCAAGATCAGCGCCAGCAATCCGATCGCCATCGATTACTATCGCCATGCCGAGCAGAAGCCGCACCAGGCGGCACTGAAAATCTATCACCATGGCAGCCCGGTGGCGCTGTCGCGGCGCGTGCCGGTGCTGGAAAACATCGGCTTCCGCGTCATCAGCGAGCGCACCTTCGAGGTCGGCGACGACAAGGCCGGGAATAGCGGCCAGCCCGGCATGATCAATAGTGATCAACCCGGCACCGTCTTCATCCACGACATGGAGCTGGAGAACAGCTACGGAAAGCCGATCGACCTCAGCAATGGCGGCGCGCTGTTCGAGGACGCGTTCCTGTCGGTGTGGCGCGGCGACGTCGACAATGACGGCTACAACGGCCTTGCCCAGACCGCCGGCCTGTGGTCGGGCGAAATCACCATCCTGCGCGCCTATGGGCGGTATTTGCAGCAGGCCGGAATTCCGCAGAGCCAGGATTTCATCGCCGCGGCCCTCAACCGCTATCCCGAGATCGCACGCGGCCTGCACGCGCTGTTCATCGCCCGGCTCGGCCCGACAGCCGAGACGGAAGGCGTGGTGGCGGCAAAGCATCTCAAGGCCAAGATCAGGGACGCGCTGGAAGACGTTCCCAACATCGACGACGACGCCATCATCCGCCGCTACCTCAATCTCATCGAAGCCTCGCTGCGCACCAATCATTTCGTTGCCGATACGAAAGCCAAGGGCCAGTCGCTGGCGATCAAATTCGATTCGCGTTCGGTCGACGGATTGCCCGAGCCGCGACCGTGGCGGGAAATCTTCGTCTACGGCTCTGAGGTCGAGGGCGTGCATCTGCGCTTCGGTCCGGTGGCGCGCGGCGGCCTGCGCTGGTCGGACCGCGCCCAGGATTACCGCACGGAGGTGCTCGGCCTGGTCAAAGCACAGCAGGTCAAGAACGCGGTCATCGTGCCGGTCGGCGCCAAGGGCGGGTTCTATCCGAAGAAGCTGCCGATGAGCGCCGGCCGCGACGCCATCTTCGAAGCCGGCACCTCGGCCTACAAGAACTTCGTTTCCAGCCTTTTGTCGATCACCGACAATATCGGCCTCGACGGCGTCATCCCGCCGGCCGGCGTTGTCAGGCGCGACCAGGACGATCCCTATTTCGTCGTTGCCGCCGACAAGGGCACGGCAACTTTCTCGGACACCGCCAACGCCATCAGTGAAAGCCATGGCTTCTGGCTTGACGATGCCTTCGCCAGCGGCGGTTCGGCCGGGTACGACCATAAGAAGATGGGCATCACCGCCAAGGGCGCGTGGGAGGCGGTCAAGCGGCATTTCCGCGAGATGAACCGCGACATCCAGACCACGCCCTTCTCCGTCGTCGGGGTGGGCGACATGTCGGGCGACGTGTTCGGCAACGGCATGCTGTTGTCACCGAAGACAAGGCTGATCGCAGCCTTCGACCACCGCGACATCTTCATCGATCCCGATCCCGACATGGCGGCATCGATGGCCGAGCGCCAGCGCATGTTCGCTCTTCCCCGTTCGAGCTGGCAGGACTACGACAAGAGCAAGCTCTCCGAGGGCGGCGTCATCGTCTCGCGCGGCCAGAAATCGATCACCTTGCCGGCCGCTGCTGCTGCTGCGATCGGCCTCAACAAGACGACCGCCACGCCGGTCGAGATCATGAGCGCCATCCTCAAGGCGCCGGTCGACCTCTTGTGGTTCGGCGGCATCGGCACGTATTTGCGGGCCTCGACCGAGACCAACGCCGAGGTCGGTGATCGCGCCAACGACGCCGTCCGCATCACCGCGCTCGACGTGCGCGCCAAGGTGATCGGCGAGGGCGCCAATCTCGGGGTGACGCAGCGCGCGCGCATCGAATTCGGCATGAATGGCGGGCGTTGCAATTCCGACGCCATCGACAATTCGGGCGGGGTCAACTGTTCCGACGTCGAGGTCAATATCAAGATCGCGCTGGCGTCCGCCATGCGCAAAGGGTCGTTGACCCGGCCTGCGCGCGACAAGCTTCTCGCCGAGATGACCGGCGAGGTCGGCGAGCTGGTCCTGTCCAACAACTACCAGCAGACGCTGGCGCTCTCCATCGCCCGCAAGCGCGGCCTCGCCGACATCGCCCACCAGGCCCGCTTCATGTCGGCGCTGGAAGCACGCGGCCTGCTCGACCGCACGGTCGAGACGTTGCCTTCGCCGGCGGCCCTTGCCGAGCGCGAGGCGCGCGGCGAGCCGCTGACCAGGGCCGAGCTCGGCGTGCTGCTCGCCTATGCCAAGATCGTGCTGTTTTCCGACATCGTCGCAAGCGACGTGCCTGACGAGCCGCATTTCGACCGCGACCTGATGGGTTATTTCCCCGACCGGATGGCGAAGAAATATGCCGCTGAGATACACGGCCATCGCCTGCGCCGCGAGATCATCGCCCGCGTCGTCGCCAATGAGCTGGTCAACCGCGGCGGTCCCTCCTTCGTCAACCGGTTGCGGGAAGCAACGGGGCGCACCGCCGCCGACGTGGTGCGCACCTTCGCCGTGGTGCGCGACGGCTTTGCCTTGCCGGCGCTTTACCGCGAGATCGACGCACTCGACAATCAGATCGACGGCCAGATGCAGCTCGATCTCTACCAGGCGGTCAGCCGGCTGATCTACGTGACCAGCGGCTGGTACTTGAAGAACGACGCCGGCACGGCGCCGCTTGCCCAGCGCATCGCCGAATTGCAGGAGGCTCGCAAGGCGCTGGAGCCGAAACTCGTTTCGCTGCTCCCCGATTATTCGCGCGAACGGATCGACGAGAAGCGGCATGGACTGGTCAAGGCCGGGGCGCCGGACAGGCTGGCAGCGCAACTGGCGCTGGCCGATGTGGCGGAGCTGATCCCCGACATCGCGCTGACGGCGCGAACGGCAGGCGCCGACATCGTCGCCGCGGCGAAGGCCTTCTTCGCGGTCAGCGACGCCTTCCGTATTCCGCGCGTCGAGGAGGCGGCCCGCTCCATCACACCGGCGGACTATTACGACCAGCTCGCCCTGTCGCGCGCCACCGACACGATCGGGACCGCGCGGCGCGGCATCGCGGTGGCGGCACTCGTGAACCACGCCGGGGCAGCCGACCCGGTGGCGGCGTGGCTGGAGGCCGGCGGGGAGAGGATCGGCCGCACCCGCGAACGGCTGCAGGCGCTGACCGAGGGCGGCGACATCACCGTGTCGCGGCTGTCGGTGGCATCGGGCCTGATGAGCGATCTGACAGGGATGTGAGCCATCGCCTGACGTACCCTTCCCAGGCGGGTGCCCTGCGAAGCAGCGGGGAGGGGCGGCGCCGGACGCCACCCGGACCTTCGGTCCGACCTCCCACAAGGGGGAGCTAGGGTCGGCGCCCTTGCTCTCGTCGGAATGAAGGCGGGTAAGCCAAAGAACGGCCGCGCGACTCGTGTTCGTTTGCATGACCAGCGGAAAACATGCAGACATGGGGTGAACCGCCCAACGAAACGAAGGCGACCGGAGGGGACATGGCCGAAGTAGCAGTGCAGCGGGCGTCCGGGCGCGGCATCTGGGGGTGGATGTTGTTCGACTGGGCGGCGCAGCCCTTCTTCACGGTCGTCACCACCTTCATCTTCGGCCCCTATTTCGTTTCGCGCATGGCCAGCGATCCGACCACCGGCCAGGCCGTCTGGGGCTACGGCATCGCCGCGGCCGGACTGGTCATCGCCGTGCTGTCGCCGATCCTCGGTTCGATCGCCGACCAGACCGGGCCGCGCAAGCCGTGGATCGCCTTCTTCGCGGCGATCAAGATCGCCAGCCTGGCGCTGCTGTGGCTCGCCGCGCCCGGCTCGAACCTGTTCCTGATCGTGGCATTGTTCTCGCTGGCCTCGGTGGCGGCTGAATTCTCCACCGTCTTCAACGATTCCATGATGCCGCGCCTGGTGCCGAAGGGCGAGATCGGCCGCATCTCCAACATGGCCTGGGGGCTTGGCTATCTCGGCGGTATGATCGCGCTGATCTTCGTCGTGCTGTTCCTGGCCGGATCGCAGGAGACCGGCAAGACCATCATCGGCCTCGACCCGCTGTTCGGGCTGGACCCGAAGCTCGGCGAGGATGCCCGCGCCACCGGGCCGCTGTCGGCCGGCTGGTATTTCCTGTTCATCCTGCCGATGTTCCTCTTCACTCCCGATGCCATCAAAGGCATCCCGATCAAGCCTGCGGTGCGCGAAGGCCTGTCGGAGCTGAAGTCGACCTTGGTCGAGGTGCGCAGGCGCGGCGGCATCTTCCGCTTCCTCGTCGCCCGCATGATCTATCAGGACGGCGTCAATGCGCTGCTGGCGCTCGGCGGCACCTTCGCGGCCGGCATGTTCCAGTGGTCGATCACCGAGATCGGCATGTTCGGCATCATCCTCAACGTCGTCGCCATCTTCGGCTGCTGGATCGCTGCGCGGCTCGACACCGCGCTCGGCTCCAAGGCGGTGGTGATGATCGCGCTGGTCATGCTTTCGGTCGCCACCATCGGCGTCGTCTCGACCGGCCCCGGCTTCACGCTGCTCGGGCTTATCCAGCTCTCGACCACCGATTCCGGGGGCCTGTTCGGCACCGCCGCGGAAAAGGCCTACATCCTCTATGGATTGCTGATCGGGCTCGCCTTCGGGCCGGTGCAGGCGTCATCGCGGTCCTATATGGCGCGCAGCGTTACGGCGTCGGAATCCGGCCGCTATTTCGGCATCTATGCGCTGGCCGGGCGCGCGACCAGTTTCCTGGCGCCGTTCTTGGTGGCGACCATCACGGCGGTGAGCGATTCGGCGCGGCTCGGCATGGCGGTTATCATCCTGTTCCTGGCCATAGGCATGGCGATCCTGATCAGGACGCCGTATCCGGCGGACCGGGCGGCGGAGTGATTTACCCTCCCCCTTGTGGGGAGGGTCGATCCGCGAAGCGGAGCGGGGTGGGGGACGGCGCTGCCCCCCCGTCTCACGAGCTTTGCTTCGCAAACATCGCTCGCCGACCCTCCCCACAAGGGGGAGGGTGAGGCGCTCAATGTCTGAAGTGTCTCACGCCCGTGAACACCATGGCGATGCCATGCTCGTCGGCGGCGGCAACCACATCGTCGTCGCGCATCGAGCCGCCGGGCTGGATCACCGCCGTGGCGCCGGCCTCGATGGCCGACAGCAGGCCGTCGGCGAAGGGGAAGAAGGCGTCGGAGGCGACGACAGAGCCCTTGGTCAGCGGCTCGGCCCAGCCCGCCGCTTCCGCAGCGTCGAGTGCCTTGCGGGCAGCGATGCGCGAGGAATCGACGCGGCTCATCTGTCCGGCGCCGATGCCTACCGTGGCGCTGTCCCTTGCGTAGACGATGGCGTTCGATTTGACGTGCTTGGCGACGCGGAAGGCGAATTTCAGGTCGGCCAGTTCGGCCGGCGTCGGCGCCCGTTTCGTCACCACCTTCAGTTCGAGGTCGTCGACGACGGCGTTGTCCCTGCCCTGCACCAGCAGGCCGCCGGCGACGGATTTGACGGTTGTGCCGATCGCGCGCGGATCCGGCAGGCCGCCCGCGACCAGCAGGCGCAGGTTCTTCTTCGCGGCCACGATCGCTGCCGCCTCGTCGGTGGCGCCGGGCGCGATAATGACCTCGGTGAAGGTCTTCACGATCTCTTCGGCGGCCTCGGCGTCAAGGATGCGATTGACAGCGACAATGCCGCCATAGGCCGAGACCGGGTCGCAGGCCAGCGCCCTGGCGTAGGCCGCCTTCAGCGTCGAACCCTCGGCGACGCCGCACGGGTTGGCATGCTTGATGATGGCGACGGCGGCCGAGCGCGCCGGGTCGAACTCGCCGGCCAGCTCGAAGGCGGCGTCGGTATCGTTGATGTTGTTGTAGGAAAGCTGCTTGCCCTGGAGCTGGCGCGCGGTGGCCACGCCCGGCCGCTTGTCGCCATTGACATAGAAGCCGGCGCCCTGGTGCGGGTTCTCGCCATAGCGCATCACGGTCTCCAGCCTGCCGCCGAAGGCGCGCCAGGTCGGGTGCTCGATCTCCAGCGCCTCGGCGAACCAGCCCGAGATTGCCGCGTCATAGCTGGCGGTGCGGGCAAAAGCCTTGGCCGCGAGCTTCTTGCGGAAATCCAGCGAAAGCGAGCCGATATTCATCTCCAGCGCATTGAGCACGGAGGCATAGTCGCCGGGGTCGGTGACGATGGCGACATAGGCGTGGTTCTTGGCCGAGGCGCGGATCATCGCCGGGCCGCCAATGTCGATGTTCTCGACGATCGCCGCGTAGTCGGCGCCGGAGCGGCGGACTTCCTCGAACGGATAGAGATTGCAGACGACCAGGTCGATCGGCTCGATGCCATATTTGTGCATCGCCGCGGCGTGATCGGGATCATCGCGAACGCCGAGCAGGGCGCCATGCACCGACGGGTGCAGGGTCTTGACGCGGCCATCCATGATCTCGGGAAAGCCGGTGAGCTCGGAGACGTCGCGGACCGCCAGGCCCGCATCGGCGATCGCTTTTGCCGTGCCGCCGGTCGACACCAGCTCGACGCCGGAAGCGGCGAGCGCCCTGGCGAGATCGATGAGGCCGGTCTTGTCGAAGACGGAGAGCAGCGCGCGACGCACGGGAACGAGGTCGGGAGCGGGAATGTTCTTGGCGGCGACGGCCATGGGCGTGCTTTCACGGCTGGAGGGGCAGGCCCGCGCCGTATCATATGAGATCAGGAAATCAAGGCGCAAGCTCGGTCAGCGCAGGCGCGGTCAGTTGTTTTCGGGATAGCCGGCGATTGAGGTGCGGGTGAGCTGCCAGTGGACTTCGGCGATGTCGGACGGCTTGAAGGCAAGCACGATCTGCCGGCTGCGGCGCGGGCCGCCGAGACCGGCGAAGTAGATCGATTCCTCGACCTCCGGCACCATCTCGGTGCAGGTGAACACCCAGCTATCGGCCTGCTCGGCGGTCAGCACCAGGCGGTCATGCTCGTCCTGCAAAAGGTTGATGTCGGGATGGACGTGGAAGCGCACGGTGACGAAATCGCGGCCATTGTTGCGGATCACCGCACCTCCAGGACGCTGGAAGCGGTCCCTGCCAGTCAGCACATTGCCGTTCGAGGACAGTTTCAGCTCGCGCTCGTGCAGGAAACCGAAGCGCTGGATATAGCCGTCATGGCGGGCGATGAAGCCTTGAACGCCCTTCTGGTCGATACGCTTGCACTGCACATGCTGCGGGCCGCCGATCAAAGGCGACCCCAGAAGATCGTTGATGCGCAGCGAATGGCTGAACCGCGCCGACGAGGTGTCGTTGATGGTGGCGGTCGAATGCGCGGCGGTGGCGCGGGCCAGGGGCCGGAATTCGGCGGCGCCATAGGTGTCGATGCCGGCATTGACGATGTAGTGCTGGCGGCCCGACGACAGCTCGAACGCAAGGCAGCTGGCATGGGCGGCATTGGAGACGTGGACGGGCGGCGGCAGGCCGGTGTCGGCGATGACGGTGACGCCACCCATGGACAGCCGCTCATAGCCCGAATGCGGTGCATGCAGCAGCGGCGAGCCGGCGGTGTCGTCGTGGCGCAGGATGCTGGCGATGCGGTCATGGATGGTGGCGCCCATGCCGTTGAAGCGGGCGAGGCTGCCGTCCTGGTGGCGGAAGAAGCGCAGCGCCGGCAGCATCCTGTCGATGGCGCCGATCAGGGCCTGTGGCGGCGCTTCCGCCTGGTTGGCGTAGGTCTGCCGCAGCGGCAAAAGGTCGGCGAGGATTTCCAGCACCGCCATTGGGTTGCGCGAGATGTGGCCGCCATCAGGAAGGATCTGGCGGTCCAGTTCCTCGGCGAGGTTGCGGGTGGCGCCGCGCAGCGCCGATGCGGGCGCCGGCAGCGACAGGGCGGCGAAGGCGAGGGCGATGCGGGCGCGCAGCCTGTCCTTGCCGTCAGGCATTTCGCGCGCCATCGACCTGAGGTAGCGGATCTGGACGGCCAGCGATTTCAGGAAGGCGCGGTAGAACGGGAATTCAGCGCCTTGCAGCACGATCGAGGAATGCTGCAGCCAGGCGATGATGCGCTTGGCGGCCGTGCCGGGCTCCCAGGCGATGCCGGAAATGTTGTTTCCATGCGTGGCGATCCAGTCGGACACCAGCGCACGCGCATTGGCGGCGGCAAGCTCGGTGCCGGCGGCGCGCATGTGACGCAGCCAGCGAAAGCCATGCAGCGTCTTCTGCCAGCCGTAATTGGGAACGCTGATCTGGAAGGGCGACTTGCCGCCGGTCTCGACCATATGTCCCGACAGGGGATAGCGGCCATAGTAGATCTCGAGCGCGATCTGCGGGTCGGCCAGCCGCAGGTCCGGCGGCGCGATCAGCACCCGTTCGGGCGTGCGGCCGGAATAGCGCCAGCGATAGACCGGTCCGGCACGCAGGCGCCGGCGCGTTTTGCGCCAAAACTCCTTCGCGACAAGCGCCCACAGACGCGTCGTGTTGCCGGCAGCAAGTGCCAAAACCCCTCCTGATCGTCCTCTATCCCAAGGGCAAGCTTATCTGATTCAACGATTCATGCGAAGGCGAATTCCCACGAGCGGTGACGCTGCGCCTGGCTTGGCCGCGGTGGCTCCCCAAAAAAGTCAGCAGCTTCCTATGCTTAAACCTTGGAGCGGTTCAGTGCCCTATGGGCATCCATACTCCGCTCCAGATCCTTGTTCCACGCAATTCCGGACGGAGAATCATCACGCAGCTTTCGTGGAATTGCCCTAGCCGGCGCGACGCATGCGCGCGGCGAAAAAGCCGTCGAGACCGGAACGTTGCGGCGAGCCCAGATCGAGGTCGGCAGGTGTGGTGCGCAACGTGCCTTCCTGCGTCAGGAAGGGATCGATGCCGACGATCTCGCTGGCGCGAAGCGGGTCGGCAACGACGCCAGGCGTCGCGGCGAGGAAGCCACGATAAAGCTCCTCGCCTTCGAGTGGGTCGAGCGAACAGTTCGAAAAGACGATCCTTCCGCCCGGCTTAACCAGGGTGACGGCGCGCGCGAGCAGCCGGCGCTGGAGATCGGCGAGCTTCTCGACATCAGCCACAGTCTTGGTCCATGGCACGTCGGGATGCCGCCGCACCGTGCCGGTCGAGGAGCAGGGCGCGTCGAGGAGGACGGCGTCGAACAGCTCGTCCGGCTCGTACTGGAGGAGGTCGGCCTGCACGATATCCGCCGACAGGCGGAGGCGTTCGAGATTCTGCGCCAGCCGCGCCAGCCGGTTCTTCGAGGTGTCGATCGCGGTGACGCGTGCGCCGGCCACGATCAATTGGGCGGTCTTGCCGCCGGGCGCGGCGCAGAGATCGGCGACGCGAAGCCCGCCGACATCACCGAGCAACCGGGCAGGCAGGCCGGCTGCGGCATCCTGGACCCACCAGGCGCCTTCGGCGAAGCCAGGCAGTTCGGTGACCGGGCCGGCAAGCTTCTCCACCCGAATCGTGCCGGTCGGCAGGGCAATGCCGCCGAGCCTTTCGGCCCAGTGCTCCGGATCGGCCTTGACCGAGAAATCGACAGGGGCCTCCTGGCGGTGGGCGGCGAGTATCCGTCCGGCCTCGTCCACGCCATAGGCGGCCTTCAAACGGTCGGAAAACCATTTCGGCGCTTCGTCGGTGGTAGCAAGGGCCTCTGGAAGTTCAGCCTCCTTGATCCGCGCGAGCGTGCGCAGCACACCGTTGACCAGGCCGGCAAAGCGCAATGTGCGGGGATCGGACTTGGCATGGGTGACGGCGAGGTCGACCGCGGCGCTGTCGGGAATGTCGAGGAACAGGATCTGCGCGGCCGCCACATGCAAAATATGCGACAGCGCGGTGGCATTGGCCGGCAGCGGTTTTTCCAGACGCCGCGCCAGCAGCCCGGCAATGGTCATGCGATAGCGCAGCGCGGTGACCAGAATGGCGCGCACGAGACCGCGATCGCGCAGGTCCAGCGCCTTGTACTGCGGATGGCCGTTTTCATGGTCGGTCAGGCCGTCGAGCGGCGTCCTGGCATCGATGACGGCGGCCAGCAGCCGCGCAGCCGCCTTGCGGGCGGCAAGGCCGGCAACGAACTCGCCGTCCTTTTTGTGTTCCTGACCACCTGTGCGTCGAGGTGCTCTGCCCGCCGCGCTCACGACCACGGGCCCTTGGGCCCGGTCGGATTGCGACCCCATGGATTGGATTTGGGCTCTGCCGAGGGTTCCGGCGCGGCCGGCTTGCCCCACGGTCCTGCCGATTGCGGCTCGTCGGCCTGCGGCGGCACTGGCGCCTGGCGCTGCGGGGACCGCGATACGCCCCCGTCCATGCGCTGCGCCATCGCTTGCAGCGCGGCGATGCGGTTCTCGGTGCTCGGATGGGTGGAGAACAGACTGTCCATGCGCTCGCCGTGCAGCGGGTTGATGATGAAGAGATGAGCCATCGCCGGATTGCGCTCGGCGTCCGGGTTGGGTATGCGTTCGGCGCCGCGGGCGATCTTGTCAAGCGCCGAGGCCAGCCATAGCGGGTGTCCACAGATTTCGGCGCCGCGCCGGTCGGCCTCGTATTCGCGGGTGCGGCTGACCGCCATCTGCACGATCATCGCGGCAAAGGGCGCCACGATCATCGCCGCCAGCACGCCGACAAAACCGAACGGGCTGTTGTTGTCGCGGTTGCCTCCGAGGAAGAAGGCGAAATTGCCAAGCATCGAGATGGCGCCGGCGAAGGTCGCGACGATCGTCATCGTCAAGGTGTCGCGGTGCTGGACGTGGGCGAGCTCGTGCGCCATCACCGCGGCCACTTCCTCATGCGTCAGCCGTTGCAAAAGGCCGGTGGAAGCGGCGACAGCCGCGTTCTGCGGGTTGCGGCCGGTGGCGAAGGCGTTGGGCTGCGGATTGTCGATCAGGTAGGTCCTGGGCATCGGCAGGCCTGCCTGCTCGGCCAGTGCCTGCACGATGGCGTAATATTCGGGCGCGTTCTTCTCGTCGACCTCGACGGCGCGGTTCATCGACAGCACCATCTTGTCGGCGTTCCAATAGCTGAACAGATTGGCGGCGGCGGCGATCAGGAAGGCGATCATCATGCCGCCCGTGCCGCCGATCAGGAAGCCGACGCCCATGAACAGCGCGGTCATCGCGGCAAGAAGCATGGCGGTGCGAAGTGTGTTCATCGTCTGCTCCCGTCCTGGTCGTGATGTAAGGGGGTCGATCCTCGTGGGCTCATCGCTATATGATGGGAAACGCCGGTACCCGTTTCAATCGGCCTGTTTCAATCCGCCGGAATATCGCATGAACGACGAGACCAGTAAAACACCTGCCAGGGATGACGAAGCGCGGCTGAAGACGCTGACGCCCGCCGCTCGCCGCGCGCTTGAAGAGGCCGCGGCGCGGCGCGAGGACTACCGCCGCAAGGAAGCCGCGGTGCCGAAGGAAGTCGGCGGCCGCGGCGGCAAGGAGCCCGGCCGCTACGGCGACTGGGAGATCAAGGGCCTGACCAGCGATTTCTAATATGCCGGCCCAGCAAACAGCTCATTTGCCGGCAATCGGGTGTTTGATTGTCCCACAGCCTAGAAGGCCGCTGCCGCCGCTCGCTGCGGCTCGAGCGCGATCCAGCCGCGCTCGTCGACGGTGACGCCGATGGCGTCGTAGCCAGCGATCGCGGCATGCCGCGTCGCCAGGGGATGCCGGTGGGTGGCGTTTATGACCATGACCGCTGCGCCCGCCGCCTCGGCCGCCGTGATGCCCGCCGGGGCATCCTCGAACACGAGGCAATCGCGCGCATCGACACCGAGCCGCGTCGCGCCGAGCTGAAAGCAGTCGGGCGCCGGCTTGCCGCGTGAAACATCTTCCGCCGCGATCAGCACGGCAGGGACGGGGATGCCGGCGGCCTTCATGCGCAAGAGCGCCAGTTCGCGCGGTGCCGAGGTTACGATCGCCCAGCGCCCCGGCGGGAGCGCGTTGAGAAACGCGGCGGCGCTGGCGATCTGAACAATGCCCTCCAGATCGGCGGCTTCGGCCTTGAGCAAGAGGTCGGCCTCATGCGCCGGATCGACGCCCGGGAGCGCCAGACCGGCGATCGTCTCGATCGCCCGCACGCCATGGATCGTCGGCAGGAAGGCGGCGACGTCGAGCCCTTGCCGCCGCGCCCAGTCGCTCCACACCCGTTCGGCCGAGGCAATGGAATTGATGAGCGTGCCGTCCATGTCGAAGAGGAAGGCGGCGAATTTTCTGCCCGCGTACATGATTTTCCTTGATTTCGGGGAGGTCTTTCGAGGGAGCGCCGATGGTAACGTCCCGGCGTCGGCATTGGAAGCCGCGCGGCCACCTTTTCGGCCAGTCCCCTTTTCCGTAAGTCAGGGAACCGCGATCCGCCTCCGGCGTTTCAACTTCGCTGCTTTTCCACGACCATCGAAGGGGGACGCGATGCTGATTCGGCTCGGCTACGAAATGGCCATTGAATGCGCTGGAGCCACGCCGGTGATTTCAATGCTCGAGATCCACAGGGACAGGCAGGCCGACATCAAGCGGCAGACGCGCATGCTGACGTCGCCCGCGGTTCCGACCAGGCTCTACAGCGATTTGCATGGCAATTCGTGCCGCCGCTTTACCGCACCCGCCGGCACTTTTCGCGTCCTCTACGATGCCGTGGTCGAGGACAGCGGCGAGACGGACGAGGTCAACACGCTGGCACGCGAGGTGCCGGTGGCCGAGCTGCCCGACGAGGTGCTGTTTTATCTGCTGGGCAGCCGCTATTGCGAGACCGATCACCTGAGCCAGTTCGCCTGGGAGCTTTTCGGCCGTTTGCCGTCCGGCTGGGCGAGGGTGCAGGCGATCGTCGATTACGTCCACAACCGGCTGTCCTTCGGCTATGGCTATGCCCGCTCGACCCGCACCGCGGCGCAGGCGCATGAGGAGCAGGTCGGCGTCTGCCGAGACTTCGCCCATCTGGCGATCACGCTCTGCCGCTGCATGAACATTCCGGCACGCTATGTGAATGGCTATCTCGGCGACATCGGCGTGCCGGCCGATCCGGCGCCGATGGATTTCTCGGCCTGGATGGAAGTGTTTCTCGACGGCAAGTGGTACACGTTCGACCCCCGCCACAATGTTCCGAGGATCGGCCGCATCGTCATCGCGCGCGGACGCGATGCCACCGACGTGCCGTTGCTGCACAGTTTCGGCCCGCACCGGCTCAGCCTGTTCAAGGTATGGACCTACGAACAGGAGAACAATCTGTTCAACCCGCCCTACCACGCCATCGACAGGACGGTCACCGCGCAGATGCTGGCCTGAGCCGGGTTTCCATGTATCCCCATACTGCCTCGCTCTGGCACAGGTGCCGCTGTGCCGTGGCGGGACACGGCCGCGCGCCCTGTGCCGCGACGTGCAAGATCGTGGTAAGCGCTTGGTAATGCCGCGCGAACGCAGCATCGGCGTTTACCGGTCATTCACCTTTCCATTCTTGAAAGCGAAGCAAAAACAATAATCTAGTTCCTGGTGCGCGGCCGCTGGCCGCGCCCGGCCGGAATCCTGCATCGATCCGTTTGCCCGGCGACGAGGCCGGGGCGAGCGGAGAGAGAACGATGCGGATTTTCGGGGGTCTTGTGGACGCGGCCGGCGACTTTGCCAGGCATCGCGGCGGGAATTTCGCCATCCTGTTCGGATTCGCCGCCTCGGTCTTGGCGCTGGGCGTCGGCTTCGCCGTCAACATCACCCAGCTCTACAACGCCAAATCGAGCCTGCAGAGCGTGGTCGACGCCGCGGTGACGTCGACGGCGCGGGACCTGACGACCGGCGTCATCAAGGAGGCCGATGCCAACAAATCGGTGCAGGCCTTCCTCGACGCCAACAGCACGGCCGGCATCCTGCAGGCCAACCAGATCGTGCTCGACAGGCTGACGGTCGACAGGACCGCCAGGACGGTGCAGGCGGAGGCCCATGCCGACGTCGCCTTCTATTTCCCGCTGTTCGGCACGCGCGACATGCAGCGCGTTCCCGCCTCGACGACAGCGCTCTATTCGGACAAGCAGATCGAGGTGGCCATGATGCTCGACATAACAGGCTCGATGGCGAAGCGGGGCAAGGTCGACAAGATCGGCGATCTGAAAGCAGCAGCGAAAAACGCCGTTCGGACGATGCTCCGGAACCAGGATCCGAAGAACCCCCGCATCCGCGTCGCGATTGTGCCTTACGCATCCGGCGTGAACGCCGGCAAGCTGGCCGAAAACGTCTATGCCGAGAAGCCAGGGAGCTCTGAGCTGCCACCCGTCGCCGGCAGTTCGCTTCTCGTCGCCAAGACGGGCAAAAATTTGCTGCCGTCCTTCAGCGACTACATCTCCATTGTCGGCGCGGCGATGCCACGCCCCGATAATTGCGCCACGGAGCGCAAGGACAAAAATGGCGACGCGGATTTGAGCGCCGACGGCCCAGATGCTGTTCGCACGGACAAGAACGGCAAGAAGTACTACGCCCTGGTCAACCGGGATGATCATCTCGATGGCGGCGGAATGAACAAGTGCCCCGATGCGGAAGTGATCCCGCTGACCGCCGATTCCGGCGCATTGCTTGGTTCGATCGACGACTTCCAGGCTGAGGGTTATACCGCCGGCGCGATCGCCATTCAGTGGACCTACTATATGCTGTCGCCGCAATGGCGCGCTGCGATCAAGAATGCCGGCCTCGGCAACGGCGCCTCGGACGTCAACGCGAAGAAGATCGCCAAGGTCGCGATCCTGATGACCGATGGCCAGTTCAATACCGCCTTCGCCGGTGCCGCGGGCCGCTACAACAGCCAGGGCAATCTTGCGCGCGGCAACGCCGAAACGCTGTGCGGCAACATGAAAAATGACGGCATCGAAATTTTCACCATCGGCTTCGACCTGAACAACAAGGACATGTCGGCAACCGAGCGGGATCAGGCAAAGGCGGTGCTGAAGGACTGTTCGTCGAAAGATGCCTCCACCGCTCAAAAACACTATTTCGAGGTGTCGACCGGGGTGGAATTGGACGCCGCCTTTCAGGAAATCATCCGCAACACCGAAAAGGTCGCGCTGACGCAGTAGGCCGCACAAGGAAAAGGCCGCCGCTTCTTTCGAAGCCGGCGGCCTTCCGTGTTTCCGTCCATGGCGCGGCTCCTGGCGGCAACCCGAGGGGTCGCCCGCCGCGCATCTCGCGCCTTAACGGGAAGACTGCTTCCCGAAAGTGCAATCCGCTGAGGCCACGTTCTGGAAAACGAAATCACTCGACATCGGATCACCTCCTTTCAGTTTGTTGAACACGCACTGATGATGGGGTGCGTTGCAGCAAAAGACAAGACGCCGGATGGAAAAAGACGTTTTTCCGGCTTGGCCGCGTCCTTTCGTGCAAGCGGGTTGCGGCCAGGGGTTCAAGCGGACAAGATCGGCCTACCGAATGCAGGGGGGACGGCATGGACGCTACCGAAAGAGCAGCACGCATCGTTCGCACGGTCGTCGAGGCGTTGAAGCCGGGCTTTGCCGTCAGGCTTTGGACCGGCGAGCGCATCGGTCCGGCCGGCGGCCCGGTGCTTGCCATCAACGACCAGGACATCGTCTGGCAACTGGCCCGCCGGCCAAATTTCTCGACGCTGGTCGAGATGTGGATTTCCAAGGCGGTCGACGTGGAGGAGGGGTCGCTGTTTGACCTCTACGCGCTGCCTTCACGAGGCAAGCTGCGGTTCAAGGCGCTGCCGAAGCTCGCGATCATGCGCGACCTGCCGGCCGTGCTGTTCTCGCGAAGGCAGATGACGCAACGCGCCGATCTCGCCGGGCAAAATCCCTTTGTCAGCGGCTCCAACAAGCAGGCGATCCAGCATCACTACGACATATCGAACGCCTTCTACCGGCTCTTCCTCGACGAGCGCATGGTCTACAGCTGCGGGTATTTCAAGGATTTCGCCAATGACATCGACCAGGCCCAGGCCGACAAGCTCGAGCATATCTGCCGCAAGCTCCGGCTGAAGCCTGGCGACCGCCTGCTCGATATCGGCTGCGGCTGGGGCGCGATGCTGATCCATGCGGCGAAGCATCATGGCGTCGTCGGCCATGGTGTCTCGTTGTCGGAGGCCCAGACCGGACTCGCCCGCGAACGCATTCGGGCCGAGGGGCTGGAGGACCGGATCACAATCGAGATAAAATCCTATGCCGAGCTCACCGGAAGCTTCGACAAGATATCCTCGATCGGCATGTTCGAACATCTGGGGCTGGCCAACCACGCCGCCTACTTCTCGACCGTCCATCGCCTGCTCAAGCCGGGTGGCATCTATCTGCATCATGCCATCACCAGGCGCAGCAAGGGCAGCATGAAGAAGACCTTGCGCAAGGGCTCGGAATACAAGGCGCTGATCAAATACATCTTCCCGGGTGGCGAGATCGACACGATCGGCATGACGTGCGGCAATCTGGAAGCACATGGCTTCCTCGTCCACGACGTCGAGAATCTGCGCGAGCACTACGCCCGCACCTGCCGGCTGTGGGCAGAGCGCCTGCATGCGCGCTTCGACGAGGCCATCGCCGAAGTGGGAGAAGCCAAGGCGCGGCTGTGGCTGCTTTACCTGGCCGGCTGTTCGATCGCCTTCGATCGTGCCTCGGCGCAGATTTTCCAGACGGTCGCCACCAAGCGGACGCGGGGCCCGAGCGGCTTGCCGCCGACGCGGGCGGACCTTTACCGGTAATTCAGGCGAATCGCATCCCGTCGCCGACCTTGACGCTGGCCGCGCGGTCGACGGTGCAGTAGACGCCGAGATTGTGCGCGTTATGACGCACCAGATTGCGCAGGATCGCCGGATCGTCGTCGAAACCGTCCTGGGCGATGATGGTGAAGCCGCAGCGGCGGCACGGCTCGGAAATGGTCAACAGCAGGTCGCCGACGGCGAGTTTCCTGCCGATCCATTCGGTTTCGGGGAAAGTGCCTTCGACCGCCGCCATGTCGATGACGATGTTGGGACGAAAGCGGCGCGGATCGGGAGTGCCTTGCGGATGCAGCGCCTTCAGGCGCGCCAGGGAGGCGGTGGTCAACAGATGGATCGGCGCCTTGCGGTAGCGCGCCTCGGTCAACGGGCCGGAATAGGCCGGCGGAGCGTTCTCCAGGCCGAACGGACGGATCGAGGCCGGAAAGCCTAGATAGTCGGAAACGGCACGGTCGCTTTCGGCGCCGGGCGCCGCCAGCCAATCTGCGCCGGGAATCGCGATCTCGAGCCTGCGGTCGCCAGTCAGCCGGGTGCGGATGCGCGGCACCTTGTGCCACTTCGGCTCGCGATCGGGACGGGCGATCTCATTGTCGGAGGCATCGACCAGGCCGAACATGCGGTCGCCCTCGATGCTCTCGGTGCCGACCGCGATCGTCTCCAGGCGTTCGCCGGCGAGCGAACTCGCCGGATAGCGCCAGAGTTCGGCAACGCTGCCTATCGCTGCCATGGCCGGTGTCAGCCTTTCTTGTTCTGGCGGTTGGCGACGAGGTCGTCGACGACGGCCGGATCGGCGAGCGTCGAGGTATCGCCAAGGGCGCCGAAATCGTCCTCGGCAATCTTGCGCAGGATGCGCCGCATGATCTTGCCCGAGCGGGTCTTGGGCAGGCCGGGTGCGAACTGGATCTTGTCGGGCGTGGCAATGGCGCCGATCTCCTTGCGGACATGGGCGAGGAGCTCCTTGCGCAAGTCCTCGCTCGGCGTCTCGCCGGCCATCAGCGTGACGTAGCAGTAGATGCCCTGGCCTTTGATGTCGTGGGGATAACCGACGACGGCGGCTTCCGAAACCTTGTCGTGGCTGACCAATGCGGATTCGACCTCGGCCGTGCCCATGCGGTGGCCGGAGACGTTGATGACGTCGTCGACCCGGCCGGTGATCCAGTAATAGCCGTCGGCATCGCGGCGGCAGCCGTCGCCGGTGAAGTACTTGCCCTTGTAGGTCGAAAAATAGGTCTGCACGAAGCGGTCGTGATCGCCATAGACGGTGCGCATCTGGCCGGGCCATGACTCGGTGATGCATAGATTGCCGTCGGCGGCTCCTTCAAGCACCTTGCCCTCGCCGTCGACCAGTTGCGGCTTGACACCGAAGAAGGGCCGCGTGGCCGAGCCAGCCTTGAGGTCGGTGGCGCCCGGCAGCGGCGTGATCATGATGCCGCCGGTCTCGGTCTGCCACCAGGTGTCGACGATCGGCACCTTGGCGTTGCCGACGACGTTGAAATACCACTCCCAGGCCTCCGGATTGATCGGTTCGCCGACCGACCCCAGCACGCGCAGCGATTTGCGCGACGCCTTTTTCACATGATTGTCGCCGGCGCCCATCAGGGCGCGCAGCGCCGTCGGCGCGGTGTAGAAGATGTTGACCTGATGCTTGTCGATGACTTCCCAGAAGCGCGACTGCGAGGGGTAGTTGGGCACGCCCTCGAACATCAGCGTGGTGGCGCCGTTGGCGAGCGGCCCGTAGACGATGTAGCTGTGGCCGGTGACCCAGCCGACATCGGCGGTGCACCAGTAGATGTCGCCATCATGATAGTCGAAGACATATTGGTGCGTCATCGAGACGTAGACGAGATAACCCGCCGTGGTGTGCAGCACGCCTTTCGGCTTGCCGGTCGAACCCGATGTATAGAGGATGAACAGCGGATCCTCCGCCTTCATCTTCTCCGGCTTGCACTCAGCCTTAACGGTCGCGGCCTCTTCGTGGTACCAGACGTCGCGGCCCGGCGCCCAGCCGATCTTGCCGCCGGTGCGGCGGACCACTACTACCTTTTCGACCCTGGTACCGGCTTTTGCCGCGATCTCGATTGCCTTGTCGGTGTTCTCCTTCAACGGGATCGGCTTGCCGCCGCGCAGGCCCTCGTCAGCGGTGATGACGATGGTTGACTTGCAATCGTCGATGCGGCCGGCGAGCGCGTCGGGCGAAAAGCCGCCGAAGACGACCGAGTGGATGGCGCCGATACGCGTGCAGGCGAGCATCGCATAGGCCGCTTCCGGGATCATGGGCATATAGAGGGTGACGCGGTCGCCCTTCTTGACGCCGTGCTTCTTCAGCACGTTGGCGAAGCGGCAGACATGCGCATAGAGCTCATTGTAGGTGATCTTGCGGTCGTCGTAGGGGTTGTCGCCTTCCCAGATGATGGCGGTCTGGTCGCCGCGCTTCTTCAGGTGGCGGTCGATGCAGTTGTAGGAAACATTGGTCTGGCCGTCCTCGAACCATTTGATGGAGACCTTGCCGTCGAAGGAGGCGTTGCTGACCTTGGAGAAGGGTTTGAACCAGTCGATGCGCTTGCCGTGCTTGCTCCAGAACCTGTCCGGATTCTTCACGCTGTCGGCGTACCATTTGAGATAGGTGTCGTTGTCGATCAGCGCATTCTTCTTCCAGGCCGGCTGAACGCGGTGGACATGAACCTCGGACATTTCCTGCTTTTCCTCCCGAAACTAACGCCGGCTTGAACCGCCAGCGGGATCGCGGCGACGCGGCCGCGAATTCGCGCGCATTATTAACAGTTCCGCGATGACGGCAACATTAGACGTTGGGTTTGCGCGGCGGGATGCCGCACATGGGTCCGCGGCTGCTGTCAGCACTTGCACCGGACCGCTGCTAACTTCATGTTTTCGCGTGCTAAAGCCGGTTTCGATCAAGAAAAAATCAATAGACGGTTAAGCAACTGCGCGCACAATCCATTGTTGGGAGGAAGGAGAATCAACCCGGGGAGCAAAAATGCGCGACCAGCTTGAAATGGACCTGATGCTGCGGGGCTATGGCCTGACTACGGCCAATATCCTTTATCATTTCCCAGACCATCCGCATCTGTTGCAGAGCTTCATATGGCAGGACTACGACATCGCGCCGAAGTTTCCGGTGCTGATCCGCTTCATCGAGTTCTGGAAGACCAAGCTCGAGGGGCCGCTGCATTCGGTCAGCTACACGCACCAGAAGCTCATCGCGCCCAACGAGTGGCGCAAGGTCGACGGCGAATTCGTGCTGCATTAGGGGCCGCTGCTTCGAGGCCGTAAGGTCGGCACTCTACGGCGCCCCCCTCTGTCCTGCCGGACATCTCCCCCACGAGGGGGGAGATCGGCAGCTTTGCTAACAGCGCCATCCCTTCACGTTGGAAATTGGCGAAAGCCGAGGTGACATCCAATCTCCCCCCGTGGGGGAGATGTCCGGCAGGACAGAGGCGGGCGCTGCCCCGCTAACCTTCGGCTCTAGCGGTCGGACACGCTCAAACCGCCGGCGGGCTCAGCCGGGCGAAGGCCTCCTGGCGGCGGTAGGGAAAATAAGGGTAGGGCGCGGTGACCTCGCTTGCCGCATCGAGCTTCCCGATCTGCTCCGGCGTCAACGTCCAGCCGACGGCGCCGAGGTTCTGGCGCAACTGCTCCTCGTTGCGGGCGCCGATGATGACGGACGACACGGTCGGGCGCTGCAACAGCCAGTTGATGGCGATCTGCGGCACGGTCCTGCCTGTCTCCTGCGCCACCGCATCGAGGGCCTCCATGACCCGGTAGAGATGCTCGTCCTCGACCGGCGGTCCGAAGCTCGCGGTGTCGTGCAGCCGGCTTTTGTCGGGCAATGGCTGGCCGCGACGGATCTTGCCGGTCAGGCGGCCCCAGCCGAGCGGGCTCCAGACCAGCGCGCCGACGCCCTGGTCGAGGCCGAGCGGCATCAGCTCCCATTCATAGTCGCGGCCGACCAGCGAATAGTAGACCTGATGCGCGACATAGCGCGGATAGCCGTGCCTGTCGGCCAGCCCGAGCGATTTCATCACCTGCCAGCCGGAGAAATTGGAGACCCCGACATAGCGCAATTTGCCGGCGCGCACGAGGCCGTCCAGCGTCGATAGCACTTCCTCGATCGGCGTGCCGGCATCGAAGGCGTGCAGTTGCAACAGGTCGATGTAATCGGTGCCGAGCCGCTTCAGCGCGGCGTCGACGGCCTTGATCAGCCGCGAACGCGAGGAACCATAGTCGGCCGGCCCGTCGCCCATCGGCAGCGAGGTCTTGGTCGAGATCAGCACGGCATCGCGCCGGCCCTTGATCGCCTCGCCGAGCACCTCTTCCGAGGCGCCGTTCGAATAGACATCGGCGGTGTCGAACAGATTGACGCCGGCCTCGAGGCAAATGTCGACCAGCCGCCGCGCTTCCCTGGCGTCGCTGTTGCCCCATGCGCCGAACAGCGGGCCGGAACCGCCGAAGGTTCCCGCTCCGAACGAGAGCACCGGCACCTTCAGGCCCGATGCGCCAAGATTTCGATAGTCCATTTTCTTACTCCTTGTGATTTTGAAAGAAGTCGAATCGATCCGGCTTTGCCGGCGAGCTTCACGACCGAACGCAGACGGGCGCGCCGAGCGCGGTGCCGCGGTCGAGACGCAGGGCCAGTCCCGCCACGGCGAGTGCCGCGACCGGCAGCAGCGCGGCGACCCAGGTGAGCGAACCCAGGCCAAGACCTTGGGCAATGACCGCGCCGCCGAGCCAAGCGCCGGCCGCGTTGCCGAGGTTGAAGGCGGCGATGTTGAAGGACGAGGCGAGGCTCTGGCCAGCACCTTGGGCCTTTTCCAGCACCCACATCTGCAAAGGCGCCACGGTGGCGAAGGCGGCGGCGCCCAGCAGGCCGACATAGATCACGGCCAACACCTGGCTGTGGATAGCAAAGCTCATGGTCGCCAGAACCAGGGCGAGCACCACAAGACTGCCGAGCACCGCCGGCACCAGCCAGCGGTCGGCGATCTTGCCGCCGGCGATATTGCCGGCGATGAGGCCGCCGCCGAAGACGAGCAGGATCGGCGAAACGGCCGCTTCCTGGAAGCCGCTGATCTCGGTCAGCAACGGGGCGATGTAGGTGAAGACGGCGAAGACGCCGGCATAGCCGAGAACGGTGGTGGCGAAGCCGAGCAGGACGGGCGTGCGGCGCAGCACGGCGAGATCGGCGCGCAGGTCGCTCTTCACGGGAGTTGCTTGGCTGCGCGGCACCAGTGCCAGGATGACGGCAAAGGCCGCGAGACCGACCGCGGTCACCGCCCAGAAGGTGGCGCGCCAGCCGAAAGCCTGGCCGAGCCAGGTGCCGAAGGGAACGCCGAGAATGTTGGCGATGGTCAGGCCGGTGAACATGAGCGCGATCGCCGACGCCTTCTTGTTAGGCGCGACCAATCCGGTGGCGACCACCGAGCCGACGCCGAAGAAGGTGCCATGGGCAAAGGCGGTGATGACGCGCGCGCCCATCAACGTCCAATAATCAGGCGCCAGCGCACAGGCCAGATTGCCAATGGTGAAGATCGCCATCAGCGCCAGAAGCATCGTCTTGCGCGGCCAGTTGCCGGTGGCGATCGTCAGCAGAGGTGCTCCGATGACGACGCCCAGCGCATAGCCGGAAATCAGTTGGCCGGCGGCCGAGATCGAGACGCCGAGATCTTTGCTGACGTCGATGAGCAGGCCCATGATGACGAATTCGGTGACGCCGATGCCGAAGGCGCCGGCGGCGAGAGCATAGAGAGCGAGAGGCATGATGTTTCCACTTCGGCGGTGACGGGCGCCCTGTCCAGGCCGCGCCCCGACCGGGAAGATCGTGTGGCCATGCGATGTGAACCAGACTTGCTCCAGGCATACTTTCTGTGAAATAGATTCACAGATGGCGAGATCCGACATCAATCGTTCCGGCGAGATCGAAGTGTTTGTGCGCGTCGTCGAGGCGGGCAGCTTTTCGGCGGCGGCACGTGCCTTGCGCATGACCCCGTCCGCGGTGAGCAAATTGATCGCGCGGCTGGAGGCTAGGCTCGGCGCGCGGCTGGTCACCCGCTCGACGCGCAAGCTGCAACTGACGCCGGAAGGCACTGCTTTCTACGACAGCGGCATGCGCATCCTCGCCGACATGGACGCGGCCGAGCGCGAGGCGGCCGCCGGGGCGGCGCCGCGCGGCCGGTTGAGGGTCAACAGCTACGTGCCGTTCGGCCACCACCGGCTGATGTCGCTGCTGCCTCGGTTTCTGGAGCGTTATCCCGAGATTTCCGTCGACGCCGTGCTGACAGACAGCGTGATCGACCTTCTGGAGGAGCGCGCCGATGTGGCGATACGCGCCGGGCCCTTGCGCGAGTCACGGCTGGTAGCGCGCAAACTGGGGCAGAGCCGGATGGTGCTGGTCGCGGCACCCTCCTATGTCGAAGCGCGTGGGACGCCGCGCACGCTGGCCGATCTCGGGCGTCACAATATGCTGGCCTTCGGCTTTGCGCGGCATATAGACGGCTGGCCTTTTGTCGATGCGGCAGGTGCGCCGGTCATCGTCCCGGTTGTCGGAAACGCAACGCTGACCGACGGCGAGGCGATGCGGCGGATCGCGCTGGCGGGAGGCGGAATCGCTAGGCTGGCGCGCTGGCATGTCCAGCCGGACATCGACGCCGGGGCATTCGTCCCGTTGCTGGAGGAATTCAACCCAGGCGACGAGGAGGCCACCCATGCCGTCTATGTCGGCCAGGGCAAGCATCTGCCTGCGCGGGTGCGGGCTTTTCTCGATTTTCTCTCGGAGGCCGTTCGCCTCTAGAGCAGTTCACCGTTTCGTGGAAACGGCGAACCGCTCTAACTCTTTGTTTTGACGCAATTCTGGACAGAAAACCGCACACACTTTTCTTGGAATTGCTCTAACTGAGAAGCCGCGTACCTAAGGCACGCGGCTTCGAAGCAAGCTCGAAAAGCGATCAGGCCTTCGGCACGAACGGCGCCGGCCGCCGGCCGGCCGCCTGCCGCTCCAGCATCCAGCCGGGATATTCGGCCGGCAGCGCGCTCACCTCGTCCAGTCTGGCGAGATCATCGGTATCAAGTTTGAGGTTCGTGGCGGCAAGGTTCTGTTCGAGCTGATCCATGCGGCTGGCGCCGATGATCACGCTCATCACGAAGGGCTTGGCCAGGACATAGCCTAGTGCCACGGTAGCGACGCTGACGTCATGCTTTTTGGCGATCTCGCGCATGACCGCGACCGCCGCCCAGGCGCGGTCCTCGTTGACCGGTGGGAAGTTGAAGGAGGCGCGGCGGCCCTCGCCATTGCCGGGCGCACCAGGGCCGTATTTGCCGGACAGCAGTCCGCCGGCCATCGGCGACCAGACCATAAGACCGAGCTTCTCCTCGTTGATCAGCGGCACGATCTCGCGCTCGAGATCACGACCGGCGATCGAGTAATAGGACTGGATGGTCTCGAAGCGGGCAAAGCCCTTGCGGTCGGCTATGCCAAGCGCCTTGGCGATGCGCCAGGCCTGCCAGTTGGATACGCCGACATAGCGGACCTTGCCGCTGGCGACGAGATCGTCCAGTGCCCTGAGCGTCTCATCGATCGGCGTCACCGCGTCGGTTCCGTGCAACTGATAGAGATCGATATGATCGAGCTGCAGCCGTTCCAAGCTGGCATCGACCGAGTCCATGATGTGGCCGCGCGAGGAGCCGCGCTGGTTCGGGCCTTCGCCCATGGCGCCGTGAACCTTGGTGGCGACGACCACGCTCGACCTGTCAACGCCGAGATCCCTGAGCGACTGGCCGAGCAGGCGCTCGGATTCGCCGAAGGAATAGACATCGGCCGTGTCGAAGAAATTGACCCCGGCGGCGAGCGAGCGGCCGACGATCTCGTTGACGCCTTTCTGGTCGAGACTGGCGATCAGGCCCCATTGGGCATTCTGGCCGGCTGCACCGAAGGTCATGGTGCCGAGGCAGAGTTCGGAGACGAACATCCCCGTATTTCCAAGCTGGTTGTAATGCATGGCGAAAGCTCCAGAGATTTGTGATGACACAGATCAAATAGGAACGGTACGTTTCGTTTCCAGCGCTGGCGTAATCAGCCGGTAGAACTGGACCATCTTGCCGGTGACAGAAACTTGTCAGAGATGGACCGCTCGGATCATTGTGTTCGGGCGGCGATTGACCTCCTCGACAAATTCGTCATCCCAGACGAGGACGGAGAGAAGATATTGCGCAAGGGAGGGCTTTGCGCCAACCCACCGTTCGTAGTCCTCAACCGCTAGCACCACGGCAGATGGCTGCCCTCGCACCGTAATGGTTTGCGGCCCTTTTTCGCGCGACTGTCTTACCAGCTTCGAGAGGTTGTTTCGTGCGTCCCGCAGCTGCCAGCTCAAGAAGACTACTCCTCGCTTGACTCGCAAGATGTGTTCAGTCCGTCTGTGTATCACAGGCTTAGAACTCACAGACGACAGGGCCAACCCAGGGCGGACGGTTTTATCGACTGCCGAAGATCGCCGAACCGACCCTGACACCGGTGGCGCCGAAGGCGATGGCCGTCTCGTAATCGCCGGACATGCCCATCGACAGTTTGGCGACGCCTGCCTCCCGCGCCAATTTTTCCAGCAGGGCGAAATGCGGGCCGGGGTTCTCGTCCGCCGGCGGAATGCACATCAGGCCTTCGATGGCGAGGCCGTGGACATCGCGGCAGCGGGCGACGAAGGTCACGGCGTCGCGCGGCTCGATGCCGGCCTTCTGCGGCTCGGAGCCGGTGTTGACCTGGACGTAGAGCTTTGGCGCCCGGCCTTGCCGGGCGATCTCCTTGGCGAGTTCGGCGGCGATCTTCTCGCGATCGACCGTCTCGATGACGTCGAACAGCGCCACGGCTTCCCTGGCCTTGTTCGATTGCAGCGGTCCGATCAGATGCAGTTCGACATCGGGGAAAGCCTCTTTCAGCGCCGGCCACTTGCCCTGCGCTTCCTGCACCCGGTTCTCGCCGAAGACGCGCTGGCCTGCCTCGATGACGGGCCTGATGTCGGCGGCGTCAAAGGTCTTGGAAACCGCGACCAGCGTCACTGCGCCAGCGTCGCGCCGGGCTTCGCGCTCGGCGGCGGCGATCTTCGCCTTGACCGCTAAAACCTGCTGAACGGCGTCGCCCATGTCCAAATCCCGCTGTTTTGACCGCGTTTTTTCCAGACGCGATACCCATATGGTTGACGGGTTTGCCAAACCATGGTGAACACCCGGACCACATCCAATGGACTGCCGAGCTGTCGCCCGCAGTCCGCATGCTTTTTAAGTGAAAAACGTCCCATGGCAACCGAACGATACAATCCGCGCGCGTCAGAGCCCAAATGGCAGAAGGCCTGGGCCGACAGGAAGCTGTTCGAGGCGCACAACGATGATCCGCGCCCGAAATACTACGTGCTGGAGATGTTCCCCTATCCATCGGGACGCATCCATATCGGGCATACGCGCAACTATACGATGGGCGATGTGGTGGCGCGCTACAAGCGGGCCAAGGGTTTCAACGTGCTGCATCCGATGGGCTGGGACGCCTTCGGCATGCCGGCCGAGAACGCGGCGATGCAGAACAAGGTCCATCCCAAGGAATGGACCTACCAGAACATCGCCACCATGCGCGAACAGCTCAAGGTCATGGGCCTGTCGCTGGACTGGGCGCGCGAATTCGCGACTTGCGATGTCGACTACTACCACCGCCAGCAGATGCTGTTCCTCGACTTTGTCGAGAAGGGCCTGGTGACGCGCAAATCCTCGAAGGTCAATTGGGATCCGGAGGACATGACGGTGCTCGCCAACGAGCAGGTCATCGACGGGCGCGGCTGGCGCTCGGGCGCGCTGGTCGAACAACGCGAGCTGACGCAATGGTTCTTCAGGATAACCGACTTTGCGCAGGATCTCCTGGATTCGCTCGATCGCCTCGACGAATGGCCCGAGAAGGTCAAGCTGATGCAGCACAATTGGATCGGCCGTTCGGAAGGCCTGCTGGTCCGCTGGCCGCTGGCGGCTCCCGTCGCCGGCGAGCAGGAGCTGGAAGTCTATACGACGAGGCCCGACACCATCTTCGGCGCCTCCTTCATGGCGGTCGCCGCCGACCATCCGCTGGCCAGGAAGGCCGCCGAGACCAATCCGGCGCTGGCGAGCTTTATTGACGAAGTCCGCCATATGGGCACTTCGGTGGCGGCGCTGGAGACGGCCGAGAAGAAAGGCTTCGACACCGGCATCCGCGTCGTGCATCCGTTCGACGAGAACTGGACGCTGCCGGTCTACGTCGCCAATTTCGTGCTGATGGACTACGGCACCGGCGCCATCTTCGGCTGCCCGTCCGGCGACCAGCGCGACCTCGATTTCGCCAACAAATACGGCCTGCCGGTGATCCCGGTGGTGATGCCGGAAGGTGCTGATCCCAAGACCTTCCAGGTCATCGACGAAGCCTATGTCGACGACGGCGTGATGATCAATTCGCGCTTCCTCGATGGCATGAAGCCAGAGCGGGCGTTCGACGAGGTGGCGAAGCTGCTGGAGCAGAAGACGATCGGCAACCGGCCGATGGCCGAGCGCAAGGTCAACTTCCGCCTGCGCGACTGGGGCATTTCGCGCCAGCGCTACTGGGGCTGTCCGATCCCGATGATCCATTGCGAGGATTGCGGCGTGGTGCCGGTGCCGAAGGCAGACCTGCCGGTGAAGCTGCCCGACGATGTCGAGTTCGACCGCCCAGGCAACCCGCTGGACCGCCACCCGACCTGGCGGCATGTCAAATGCCCGCAATGCGGCAAGGATGCGCGGCGCGAAACCGACACGATGGACACGTTCGTCGATTCGTCCTGGTATTTCGCCCGCTTCACCGCGCCCTGGGCGAACGAGCCGACCGACCCGAAGGCGGCGAACGAGTGGCTGGCCGTCGACCAGTATATTGGCGGTATCGAGCACGCGATCCTGCATCTGCTCTATTCGCGCTTCTTCACCCGGGCCATGCGCGAGACCGGCCATCTCGACCTAGCCGAGCCGTTCAAGGGCCTGTTCACGCAAGGCATGGTGGTGCACGAGACCTATCGCGTGGGATCGGCATCGAACGGCCGCTGGCTGGCGCCGACCGAGGTGCGGCTGGAGGACGTCGGCGGCAAGCGCCGCGCCGTCGAGATCGCCACGGGCGAGACGGCGGAGATCGGCTCCCTGGAAAAGATGTCGAAGTCGAAGAAGAACACGGTCAGCCCGGAAGACATCACCGACGGCTACGGCGCCGACACCGCGCGCTGGTTCATGCTGTCGGATTCGCCGCCCGAACGCGACGTCGAATGGACCGACGATGGCGCCGCCGGCGCGCATCGCTTCATGCAGCGCATCTGGCGCCTGGTCTCGACCGCGGCCGAATCGCTGGCCGGCATCGCACCCATAGCGGGCGGTGGCGGTGAAGCCGGGGCGGTTTCCAAGGCCACGCACAAGATCCTGAAAGCGGTCGGCGAAGACATCGAGAAACTCGCATTCAACCGCGCCATCGCCCGCATCTATGAGCTCGCCAACGTGCTGACCACGCCGCTCAATGACGTGGCCGAAGGCAAGGCCGATGCCGCGCTCAAAGGCGCCTGCCGGGAGGCCGTGGAGGTGCTCGTGCACCTGATCGCGCCGATCATGCCGCATCTGGCCGAGGAATGCTGGGAGGCGCTCGGCGGTGCCGATCTCGTCGCCGAACGGCCGTGGCCGATCTTCGATCCGGCGCTGGTCGTCGACAATGAGGTCACCTATCCGGTTCAGGTCAACGGCAAGAAGCGCGGGGATTTGACAATTGCCCGCGACGCGGACCAAGGTGCGGTCGAAAAAGCCGTGCTCGCTCTCGACTTCGTGCAGAAGGCGCTCGAAGGCAAGGCTCCGCGCAAGGTGATCATCGTGCCGCAGAGGATCGTCAATGTCGTTGCCTGATCGGGAGAAGACAGAGCTGAGCCGTTTGCTGCGCCGTGCCGCGCTTGCCGGCCTTGTCGGCTCGCTTGCGCTGGTTTCGGCGTGCCAGGTGCGGCCGCTCTACTCGAGCGCGCCGCTGTCGACCGGCTCAAGCGCCAATGCCGAACTGGCATCGATCGCTATCAAACCCGTCAGGACGCGTTACGGCCAGCAGGTGCGCAACAACCTGATCTTCGGATTTGGGCGCGGCGCCGGCGAACCGGCCTCGCCGGCCTACTCGCTCGATCTCGGCGTGACCGAAGCCGTTGAATCCTCGGCGCTCGTGCAGGTCGGAACCGACCAGGACGAGCCGACCGCGGGTTCGGTGACGCTGACCGCCGGCTACACGCTGACCGATGCCAAAACCGGCGCGGTGATCGCGACCGGCAGGCGGGCGATCACTTCGTCCTTCGACAGGCCGCGCCAGGAATTCGCCGCGTACCGGGCACAGATCGATGCCGAGAACCGCGCCGCGCGCGAGCTTGCCAACGCGCTGCAACTGTCCATCGCCCAGGATCTGGCACGGCACGGCAAGACGACTGGTTAGCGCCGCTCTCCGTTTCACGGTGGCATAACAATCTGGTGCCTGAAGGCCGCCTTTGCCACGGCTCCGGAGCCGGTTCTCCGTTCGCCTTTAGCCGAAGCGCGCGGGTGTGTTGACGATCGTGGGATGACGATCGGCCGCACGGATCCGATCGTCCGACACCGCTGTGAAAGTCACGCTTCGCCGCTCTTGGGGGGCCGACGGGAAGCAACTGTTAACCACTCGCTCTCTATTGCTCAGCAGACATTTCAGCGTGAGTCTTGAGCATGGAATCCAAGCGTTTTCCTCGGGTCAGTTCATTGAAGGCAGCGTCGCCCGATGACCCCGGGGTGAAGCGTTTCACGGGTGTGGACAACAAGGCGGACAGCCAGCGGGCAAGAGCAGCAGGAGCCGGCCCTTCCCCATCCCCTGTCGATCTCGGCGGCAACGAAAGCCCTGCCTGGCAAGACTATTTCTTCCTGGCGCCCAATGTGCGGTTTACGCGCACGCCGGACTATGAAGCCAGCACGCGCCGTCCGCGGGACCAGGCGATTGCCGTCGAGCAAAGCGAATCACCAGCACCGCAGGCACCTGGCCAATCCACCGCGGCTGGGACGTCTTCATCGGCGCCAATACCAAGCCGAAACCTTTCTTCGGGCGCCGCCAGGCCGCCCGTCGGCAACAGAGCCGTGGTGCAACCGGCCCCGGCGCCGGTTCCGTCAGGGCATGCCGGCGAAAAGGCGCGGGCCGCCGCTACGCCTGCGGGCCACAGGATGACTGCGGCGGCGCGGGCATCCGCACCGGCAGCGTCCGCCCAAGCAGCGACAGCCCCGGTCAAGACGCCGAGCCGCGAAAATGTGCGCTGGCCCTATCTGTCGGATCACGTCTTTTTCGAGATCATGGCGCCCTATTTGGTCGAAGGCCCGTCACCCGCGCCTCGGGCCGTTTCGGTTGCACGCACGACCGCGCCTGTGGTCACCGAGCGGATCGACAACCGCCCCGCGCCAACGGCCGATCCGACCGCGTTGTTCCGTGTCATCGAATGCCTTCCCGGGTCGCCAGCTCCGTCCGCCGTGCCGGATGTCCGTCCGGCCAACTCCAACCAGGCCGCGGTTCAGCCGGCGGCGAACCGCGTGCCGCAGCAAGCCCGGGCTCCGGCCGCAATTCCCGCCGTCGCAAGCAATGCCGTTCCGGCACTGGTCACGCAAAGTCTGGAGCAAGCCGTACCGGCTCCGGCTGCGCGCGCATCGTCGCGAGCGCCACTGGTCGGCAGGATCGTGCCGACCGCGACGGGCGAGACGTACGAACTCCCCTCAGAAGAATTGTTGCAGCAGCCGCCGGAGGGACAAGGCTTCTACATGTCGCAGGAGCGGCTCGAGCAGAATGCCGATCTTCTGGAAAGCGTGCTCGAGGATTTCGGCGTGCGCGGCGAGATCATCCATGTTCGCCCCGGTCCGGTCGTCACTCTCTATGAATTCGAGCCGGCGCCGGGCGTCAAATCCTCCCGCGTCATCGGTCTCGCCGACGACATCGCCCGCTCCATGTCGGCGATCTCGGCGCGCGTCGCCGTCGTGCCGGGCCGCAACGTCATCGGCATCGAGCTTCCGAACGAGGCGCGCGAAACCGTCTATTTCCGCGAGCTGATCGAATCGGAGGGCTTCCGCAAGACCGGCTGCAAGCTGGCGCTCTGCCTCGGCAAGACGATCGGCGGTGAGCCTGTCATCGCCGAACTGGCAAAGATGCCCCACTTGCTCGTTGCCGGCACCACCGGTTCCGGCAAGTCGGTTGCCATCAACACGATGATCCTGTCGCTGCTCTACCGGCTGAAGCCGGAGGAATGCCGGCTGATCATGGTCGATCCCAAGATGCTCGAACTCTCCGTCTATGACGGCATCCCGCATCTTCTGACCCCGGTCGTCACCGATCCAAAAAAGGCCGTTACCGCGCTCAAATGGGCGGTGCGCGAGATGGAGGACCGCTATCGCAAGATGGCGCGGCTCGGCGTGCGCAATATCGACGGCTACAATCAGCGCGCCGCCGCTGCCCGCGAAAACGGCGAGACGGTCGTCATGACCGTGCAGGCGGGCTTCGAAAAAGGCACCGGCGAGCCGCTCTTCGAGCAGCAGGAAATCGACCTCGCGCCAATGCCTTACATCGTCGTCATCGTCGACGAGATGGCCGACCTGATGATGGTCGCCGGCAAGGAGATCGAAGGCGCCATCCAGCGCCTGGCGCAGATGGCGCGCGCGGCCGGCATCCACCTGATCATGGCGACGCAGCGCCCCTCGGTCGATGTCATCACGGGCACGATCAAGGCCAATTTCCCGACCCGGATTTCCTTCCAGGTCACTTCCAAGATCGACAGCCGCACCATCCTTGGCGAGCAGGGCGCCGAGCAGCTGCTGGGTCAGGGCGACATGCTGCATATGATGGGCGGCGGGCGCATCGCCCGCGTGCACGGCCCCTTCGTCTCCGACGTGGAGGTCGAGCATGTCGTGGCGCATCTGAAGGCGCAGGGTCGCCCCGAATACCTGGAAACCGTGACGGCCGACGCGGATGAAGAAGAAGACGAAGGCGATGAGGGCGCGGTCTTCGACAAGGGCGCCGTTGCGGCGGAGGACGGCGATACCAGCTATGACGAGGCGGTCAAGGTGGTGTTGCGCGACAAGAAGTGCTCGACGTCCTACATTCAGCGCCGCCTCGGCATCGGCTATAACCGCGCCGCGTCCCTGGTCGAGCGCATGGAGAAGGAGGGTCTGGTCGGTGCACCAAACCATGTCGGCAAGCGCGAGATCATCATGGGCCGGCGCCCGCCGGTAACCGCAGCTGAGGATGACGGCACGGACTGACCGGCCTCTTGATCCGCAGCGCACGAAAAAAGGCCGGTTGCCCGGCCTTTTTTCGTGTCGGATAAAAGCTCGCTCAGCCGATTTTCTGGCCGGTCTTGGCCCAGTCGGCGAGGAAGGCGGCAAGACCCTTGTCGGTCAGCGGGTGGTTGACCAGCGCCTTCAGTGTCGCGGGCGGCGCGGTGACGATATCGGCGCCGATGAGCGCCGCCTGCTTGACGTGGTTCACGGTGCGCACGGAAGCGGTCAGGATCTCGGTCTGGAAATCGTAATTGTCGTAGATCTGACGGATCTCCTGGATCACTTCCATGCCGTCGGAGCCGGTATCGTCGATGCGGCCGACGAAGGGCGAGATGAAGGAGGCGCCTGCCTTGGCGGCGAGCAGCGCCTGGTTGGCCGAGAAGCACAGCGTGACATTGACCATGCGGTTCATCTCGGTGCGGATCGTCTTGCAGGCCTTCAGTCCGTCCAGCGTCAACGGCACCTTGATGGCGACATTCGGCGCGATCTTGGCCAGCACCTCGGCCTCCGCCATCATCTGCTTGTATTCGGTCGCCACGACCTCCGCGGAGACCGGGCCTTCGACGATGTCGCAGATCTGCTTGGTAACCTCGGAGATCTTGCCGCCCGATTTGAGAATCAGAGAAGGATTGGTGGTGACGCCATCGAGCAGCCCCAGATCGATCAGTTCGCGGATTTCCTTGATGTCGGCTGTGTCGGCAAAAAATTTCATGGCGGTCTCCTGACGATTTCGTCGTGCTTGGGAAGGCACGTTCAGCGTTGCCCTTTGATCTAGAGCAAAGTCGGGGCAAGGTCACGCCTCATGATCGAAGATTCGCCCTTTGTCGCAGCCGCACCGGTGCTGGTGCCGATGCCGGCCGAACGCCCCTACACCTATGCCGTGCCCGCCGGCATGCGGGTGGTGCCGGGCTCGATCGTGCGCGTGCCGCTCGGGCCTCGCCAGGTCGCCGGCATCGTCTGGGACGGCGCGGTCGAGACGGTAGACGCGAAAAAGCTGCGCCCGATCGAACAGGTCTTCGATTGCCCGCCGATCGATCGGGCGATGCGCCGTTTCGTCGACTGGGTGGCGCAGTATACGCTGTCGGCGCCGGGCATGGTGGCGCGCATGCTGCTGAGGGCGCCGGAGGCCTTCGATCCGGAACCGTGGATCGAGGGATTGCAGCGAACCGCGGCCGTTCCGGACCGGATGACGGATGCGCGGGCCCGCGTGCTGGAGACGGCCGAGGGCGGACTGGCCTGGACGCGATCCGGCCTTGCCCATGCGGCCGGCGTGTCGTCGACGGTAATCGAGGGGCTGAAGGCGCAAGGCGTGTTCGAAACGGTGATGATCCCGCCGCGGCCCGTGGTGGCGGAGCCTGATCCAGCCTACGCCGCGCCGGAATTGATGCCCGACCAGAACGAAGCCGCAAGGCTGCTGCGCGCCAATGTCGCGGGCGGCGGCTTCAACGTCGCACTGCTCGACGGCGTCACCGGTTCGGGCAAGACGGAGGTTTATTTCGAGGCGGTGGCGGCGGCACTGGACCGGGGCAAGCAGGTGCTGATCCTGCTGCCCGAAATCGCATTGACCCATGCTTTCCTCGAAAGGTTCCAGCAGCGTTTTGGCGCCAAGCCCGCCGAATGGCACTCCGACCTGCCGCCGAGGATGCGCGAACGCGTCTGGCGGCAGGTGGCGGAAGGCGGCGTGCGGGTCGTGGCCGGCGCACGCTCGGCGCTGTTCCTGCCGTTCAAGGAGCTTGGCCTGATCGTCGTCGACGAGGAGCACGACCCCGCCTACAAGCAGGAAGACCGCGTCTTCTACAATGCCCGCGACATGGCTGTCGTTCGCGGCCATATAGGCGGCTTCCCCGTGGTGCTGGCATCGGCAACGCCATCGGTCGAGAGCCGCGTCAATGCCAGCCAGGGCCGCTACGCCAGGGCGGTGCTGTCCGCCCGCTTCGCCGAGGCGGCACTTCCCGACCTGAAAGCGATCGACATGCGGCGCGCGCCGCCGGCACGCGGCGGCTTCCTGTCGCCGGTGCTGATCGACCACATGCGCCGGACGCTTGAGAGGCAGGAACAATCGCTTTTGTTCCTCAACCGGCGCGGTTATGCGCCGCTGACGCTGTGCCGCGTCTGCGGCCACCGCTTCGGCTGTCCGGTCTGCTCGGCCTGGCTCGTCGAGCACCGCTTTCGCGGCCAACTGGTCTGCCACCATTGCGGGCACAATGAGCGCCGTCCGGAAGCCTGTCCGGAATGCGGCACGCTCGATCATCTGGTCGCCTGCGGGCCGGGCGTCGAGCGCATCGCCGAGGAAGTCGTCACACATTTCCCGGATGCGCGCACCATCGTTTTGTCGTCGGATCTGATGGGCGGCGTGCGGCGGCTGCGGCTGGAGCTAGAAGCCATCGCCAATGGCGAGGCCGATATCGTCATCGGCACGCAACTCGTCGCCAAGGGTCACAATTTCCCGAACATGACCTTGGTTGGTGTCGTCGATGCCGATCTCGGCCTTGCCAATGGCGATCCGCGCGCCGCCGAGCGCACCTTCCAGCTGCTTAGCCAGGTGACCGGCCGCGCCGGGCGCACCGGCAAGAAGAGCCTCGGCCTGTTGCAGACCTTCCAGCCCGACCATCCGGTGATGCGGGCGATCGTCTCCGGCGATGCCGACGCGTTCTACGAGCGCGAGATTTCCGAGCGCGAGCGGGCGGCTCTGCCACCCTTCGGCCGGCTGGCCGGCGTCATCGTCAGCGCGGTGACGCGGGCGGAAGCCGAGGGCCATGCACGCGGCCTGCGCCGTGCCGCGCCCGAGGCATCCGACCTGTTCGTGCTCGGGCCGGCCGAAGCGCCGCTGTCGCTGCTCGGCGGCCGTCACCGTTTCCGCCTGCTGATCCAGGGCGAGCGCCGCGCCGACATGCAAAGGTTTATCCGGACCATGCTCGCCAACGGGCCGAAGCAGCGCGGCTCGGTCCGGGTGCAGGTCGACATCGATCCGCAGAGCTTTTTGTAAGGTCGCTCAGCGTTCGCGCGGATTGCTGGTCGTGTCCTTCAGTTCGGGACGTTGCCTAAACTCTTCAGGATAGAGTCGACGGGCGTCCTCGATCGATATCACTATGGCCACGGGGCGTCCCCGCTTGGTGATTGTTGTCGGGCTGCCTTTGCTGGCTTCAGCGACCACGGCGCACAGTTCGCTGCGTGCTTTGCTGCTGGATTTTGTTTTCATCGAGTAGCCCTCAACATCGCCTTGGACTGTATCATAAGTCGCTGCAAGGAAAGGAAACCGTTTTGAAAACCCTTGGCCTTCTGGGCGGCATGAGCTGGGAATCGACGGCGATCTATTATCGCCTGCTCAACGATCTCGTGAGGCAGCGTCTCGGCGGGCTGCATTCGGCGAAATTGCTGCTGTGGTCCTTCGACTTCGCCGAGATCGCCGAGCGCCAGCACAATGGTGATTGGGACGGCGCCGGCGCGCTTCTGGTCGATGCCGCGCGCAAGCTCGAGTCAGCCGGCGCGGAAGGCCTGCTTTTGTGCACCAACACCATGCACAAGCTCGCCGACCAGGTGCAGGCCTCGGTGTCGATCCCGCTGACCCACATCGCCGACGCCACCGCAGCCGCGGTCAAAGCGGCCGGCATGCGGCGCCCGGCGCTGCTCGCAACGCGGTTCACCATGGAGCAGGATTTCTACAAGCGCCGACTTGCCGACACATATGGATTGCAGCCGATCGTGCCGGACCAGGCAGGACGCGACATGGTCCATCGCATCATCTATGACGAGCTCTGCCAGGGCATCGTCACCGAGCCATCGAAAACCGCCTATATCGCCGAGATCAACCGCCTGCGGCGCGATGAAAATGTCGACAGCGTGATCATGGGCTGCACCGAAATCACGATGTTGATCGGCCAGCAGGATTTCGACATTCCGGTCTTCGACACGACGCGCATCCATGCTGAAGCGGCGGTCGCCTTCGCGCTCTCCTGATGCGTTTGGCCTAAAGTGCCGGCCGCCATCTGGCGCGCGGCTTTTCCTCCGCTAGAATGCCCGCGATTTCAGAGCGGCATTTACGAGGGGACATTATGGATTTTGCGTTTCCGTGGCCGGTGAGCCAGGGCGAATGGCTGGCTTGGTCGAGCGCCGTCATCACCGTGCTGCTCGGCCTGGTGCTTTTCCTGGCGCCGGGGCTTGCCTTCCGCATCCTGCGCTTGCAGGTCAAGCCGGAGAAGGCGGCGGCGATCGCCGAAGGCCGCGGCCGCATGTCGGGCTTCTATCTCGGCGTGGGCCTGTGCTGCATCCTGCTGGCGCAGCCGCTGATCTACATGGCGCTCGGCTTCTCCTGGCTGTTCACCGCCTTCGGCCGGTTGCTGTCGATGATGTCGGATGGCGCCAACACGCCCTTCAACTGGGCTTCCATCGTCGTGGAACTGGCGCTGGCGGCGTTGCCGCTTGCCTTTGCCTTCGGCTTCCTGCCCTGAATCCGCAGACAATCCAGGGACTTCGTCCCCGGATGCGACAATAGTGCCTGAAAACCATGCGGAACGACGCATTGCGGTCTTAAAAGGCCTGTGCTAGACGGCAATCGACTTTCGGCCGGGGATAGCGGAAGCCGCGCCTCCGTGCTTGAAAAAATGCAGTAAGGTCAAAGATTTAGCCAGAGTTTTCGCTCGCGCCAACAATCTGCGGCCTGTCAGACAAGAGAAAAGACGGTCCGTGGCCCAATCGTCATCGCCAATCTCAGGTGTCGCAGAACGCTATGCGGGTTCGCTGTTCGAACTGGCATCGCAGGCGAATTCCGTCGCCAAGGTAGAAGCCGACCTCAACAGTTTCGAGGCGATGCTCGCGGGCAGCGCCGACTTGACCCGGCTGATCAACAGCCCGGTGTTCTCCAGCGAGGACCAGGCCAAGGCCATCGCGGCCATTGCCGACAAGGCCGGGATCACCGGCCTGACCGGCAATTTCCTGCGCGTCGTCGCCAAGAACCGCCGGCTGTTCGCCGTGCCCGGCATGATCAGGGCATTCCGCCAGATCGCCGCCGAGCATCGTGGCGAGACGACCGCCGAGGTAACATCGGCTCACCAATTGAGCGCTGCCCAGCAGACTGAACTCAAGGCGGCGCTGAAGAGCGTTGCCGGCAAGGACGTTTCCATCTCCGTCACCGTCGATCCGTCGCTGCTCGGCGGTCTGGTGGTCAGGATGGGCTCGCGCCAGATCGATACGTCGCTCAAAACCAAACTCAATTCGCTCAAGCTTGCACTGAAAGAGGTCGGCTGATGGACATCCGCGCCGCGGAAATTTCCGCAATTCTGAAAGACCAGATCAAGAATTTCGGCAAGGAGGCCGAGGTCTCCGAAGTCGGACAGGTGCTGTCCGTCGGTGACGGTATCGCCCGCGTCTACGGCCTCGACAATGTCCAGGCCGGCGAGATGGTCGAATTCCCTGGCGGCATCCGCGGCATGGCGCTCAACCTCGAAGCCGACAACGTCGGCGTTGTCATCTTCGGCGCCGACCGCGACATCAAGGAAGGCGACACCGTCAAGCGCACCGGCGCGATCGTCGACGTTCCGGTCGGTCCGGGCCTGCTCGGCCGCGTCGTCGACGCACTCGGCAACCCGATCGACGGCAAGGGCCCGATCAAGGCGACCGAACGCAAGCGCGTCGACGTCAAGGCGCCCGGCATCATTCCGCGCAAGTCGGTGCATGAGCCGATGTCGACAGGCCTCAAAGCCATTGACGCGCTGATCCCGGTCGGCCGCGGCCAGCGCGAACTGGTCATCGGCGATCGCCAGACCGGCAAGACCGCCATCATCCTCGACACGATGCTCAACCAGAAGTCGGTGCACGACAACGGCCCCGAGAAGGAAAAGCTCTACTGCGTTTATGTCGCCGTCGGCCAGAAGCGCTCGACCGTGGCGCAGTTCGTCAAGGTGCTGGAAGAGCGCGGTGCGCTCGAATATTCGATCATCGTCGCCGCCACCGCTTCCGATCCGGCGCCGATGCAGTTCCTGGCGCCGTTCGCCGGCTGCACCATGGGCGAGTATTTCCGCGACAACGGCATGCATGCGCTGATCAGCTACGACGATCTGTCGAAGCAGGCCGTCGCCTATCGCCAGATGTCGCTGCTCTTGCGCCGCCCGCCGGGCCGCGAAGCCTATCCGGGCGACGTCTTCTACCTGCACTCGCGCCTGCTCGAGCGCGCCGCCAAGCTCAATGACGACATGGGCAACGGTTCGCTGACGGCGCTGCCGGTCATCGAAACCCAGGCCAACGACGTGTCGGCCTATATCCCGACCAACGTGATCTCGATCACCGACGGCCAGATCTTCCTCGAAACCAACCTGTTCTTCCAGGGCATCCGTCCAGCCGTCAATGTCGGCCTGTCGGTGTCGCGCGTCGGCTCCTCGGCGCAGATCAAGGCGATGAAGCAGGTCGCCGGCTCGATCAAGGGCGAGCTCGCGCAGTACCGCGAAATGGCGGCCTTCGCGCAGTTCGGCTCGGATCTCGATGCCGCCACGCAGCGCCTGCTCAACCGCGGTTCGCGCCTGACCGAGCTCCTGAAGCAGCCGCAGTTCTCGCCGCTGAAGACGGAAGAGCAGGTCGCGGTGATCTTCGCCGGCGTCAACGGCTATCTCGACAAGCTGCCGGTCAACCAGGTCGGCAAGTTCGAGCATGGTCTGCTCAGCCACATGCGTTCGGCTGGCAAGGACGTCCTCGACGCCATCCGCAAGGAAAAGGCGCTGTCGGACGATCTGCGCGGCAAGCTGAAGGCCGAGATCGACGCTTTCGCCAAGACCTTCGCCTGAGCGAAGCGCCAGTCCGGATGAGACAAGACGGGATCAGGTTTGAAGCATGCCTTCATTAAAAGACCTTCGTAACCGTATCGCCTCGGTCAAGGCGACGCAGAAGATCACCAAGGCGATGCAGATGGTCGCCGCGGCGAAGCTGCGCCGTGCACAGGAGGCCGCGGAAGCGGCGCGCCCCTATTCGGAGCGCATGGGTTCCGTGCTGGCCAACATCACCCAGGCGATCGGCGGCGGTGGCGATGCCCCGGCGCTGATGACCGGCACCGGAAAGGACGACGTGCACCTGCTCGTTGTCTGCACGGCCGAGCGCGGCCTGTGCGGCGGCTTCAATTCTCAGATCGCCCGTCTTGCCCGCGACCACATCCGCAGGCTCCTGGCCGACGGCAAGCAGGTCAAGATCATCTGCGTCGGCAAGAAGGGTTTCGATATCCTGCGCCGCGACTATGCGTCGATGATCCTCGACCGGATCGACCTGCGCGAGGTCAAGACGCTCGGCTTCGTCAATGCCGACACGATCGCCCGCAAGGTCATCCACCTGTTCAATGAGGGCGGCTTCGACATCTGCACGCTGTTCTATTCGCAGTTCAAGTCGGTGATCAGCCAGGTTCCGACCGCGCAGCAGATCATTCCGGCCGCTGCTTCGTCCGCTCCGGCCGAGGCTGCTGACGGCGCCAGCGCCGTCTACGAATACGAACCCGAGCCGGGTGAAATCCTGTCCGAGCTCATTCCGCGCAACATCGCGGTGCAGATTTTCCGCGCGCTGCTCGAAAACGCGGCTGGCGAAATGGGCGCCAAGATGAGTGCGATGGACAACGCCACGCGCAACGCCGGCGAGATGATCAACAAGCTGTCGATCACCTACAACCGACAGCGCCAGGCGCAGATCACCAAGGAACTGATCGAAATCATTTCGGGCGCCGAGGCGCTCTAGGCGCGGTTTCCCGGGGTCAACGACCTCGATCCGACCGCGCGAGAAACAAAGGACGAAAAGGGTAAAGACGATGGCGAAAGCAGCGACCCCCAAGACGGCGGCTCCCAAGGCGGCAGCCCCGGCCAAGGCGGCACCGGCAAAGGCTCCGGCCGCAGCAGCGAAGGCGGCTCCGGCCAAGAAAGCGGCAGCGCCGACCAGGGCCGCCGCGGTAAAAACCCCGGCCGTGGCCAGCAAGGCCACCGGCATCGTCGGCAAGGTCCGGCAGGTCATCGGCGCCGTGGTCGACGTGCAGTTCGGCGATCACCTGCCGCCGATCCTGAATGCGCTCGAGACCACCAATGTCGGCAACCGCCTGGTTCTCGAAGTTGCCCAGCATCTGGGTGAAAACACCGTGCGCTGCATCGCCATGGATTCCACCGAAGGCCTGGTGCGCGGCCAGGAAGTACGCGACACCGGCGGCCCGATCGCCGTGCCGGTCGGTCCGGGCATGCTCGGCCGCATCATCAACGTCATCGGCGAGCCGGTCGACGAAGCAGGCCCGGTCGACGCGGTCGAGTTGCGCTCGATCCACCAGCCGGCCCCGGCCTATATCGAACAGTCGACGGAAGCACAGATCCTGATCACCGGCATCAAGGTGCTCGACCTGCTCGCGCCCTACGCCAAGGGCGGCAAGATCGGCCTGTTCGGCGGCGCCGGCGTCGGCAAGACGGTGCTGATCCAGGAACTGATCAACAACATCGCCAAGGCGCATGGCGGCTATTCGGTGTTCGCCGGCGTCGGCGAGCGCACCCGCGAGGGCAATGACCTCTATCACGAGTTCATCGAATCCGGCGTCAACAAGAAGGGCGGCGGCGAAGGCTCCAAGGCGGCGTTGGTCTATGGCCAGATGAACGAGCCGCCGGGCGCGCGTGCCCGCGTCGGCCTGACCGGCCTGACGGTCGCCGAATATTTCCGCGACCAGGGCCAGGACGTGCTGTTCTTCGTCGACAACATCTTCCGCTTCACGCAGGCTGGTTCGGAAGTGTCGGCGCTGCTCGGCCGTATCCCGTCGGCCGTGGGCTACCAGCCCACGCTCGCCACGGACATGGGCGCCCTGCAGGAACGCATCACCACCACCACCAAGGGCTCGATCACCTCGGTGCAGGCCATCTACGTGCCGGCCGACGACTTGACCGACCCGGCGCCGGCGACCTCGTTCGCCCACCTCGACGCGACGACGACGCTCAACCGCTCGATCGCCGAAAAGGGCATCTATCCGGCCGTCGATCCGCTGGACTCGACCTCGCGCATGCTCGACCCGCTGGTGGTCGGCGAAGAGCATTATGCCGTCGCGCGCCAGGTGCAGTCGATCCTCCAACGCTACAAGTCGCTGCAGGACATCATCGCCATCCTGGGCATGGACGAGCTGTCGGAAGAGGACAAGCAGACGGTGGCCCGCGCCCGCAAGATCGAGCGCTTCCTGTCGCAGCCCTTCTTCGTCGCCGAAGTGTTCACCGGCGCGCCGGGCAAGCTGGTCGACCTCGCCGACACCATCAAGGGCTTCAAGGGCCTCTGCAACGGCGACTACGACCACCTGCCGGAAGCCGCCTTCTACATGGTCGGCGGCATCGAGGAAGCGGTCGAGAAGGCACAGCGTCTCGCGGCTGAAGCGGCTTAATCAAGGGAATAGGGAGTAGTCAGTAGTCGGTAGTGAATGGCAGGCAGGTGACCGGGCGCAATTGCCCTTTCCCCTACTTCCCTACTCACTATTCCCTACTCGCTAAATCGACATGGCAGAAGCTTTCAAGTTCGAACTGGTCTCGCCGGAGCGCCTGCTGGTTTCCGCAGAGGTCGAGGCAGTCGTCATTCCGGGTGCGGAAGGCGAGATGACTGTCATGGCGCATCACGCACCGGTCATGACCACGATCAAGCCGGGCGTCGTCACGGTGAAGGCCGCATCGGGCGGTGAAGAGCGTTACGTCGTCTTCGGCGGTTTCGCCGACATCGTTCCGGCCGGCTGTACGCTGCTGGCGGAATCGGCTGTCGCGGTGAAGGATGTCGACCGCGCCGATCTCGCGCGCCGCATCCAGGAAGCCAGGGAAGACGCCGCCGACGCCAAGGACGATCGGTCGCGCACGAAGGCCGAACAATTCCTCAGCCAGCTCACCACGCTGGAAGGCGCCATCCTGCCGGCTTGAGGCTGGCACCAGCTGAAAAGCGGGGCCTTGCCTCGCTTTTTTGTTTTTAAATGCCCAATGCCGCGAAGGCCTGAGCCGGTCCGCCACGGCGCAACTGCTCGAGATGGACGGCCGCAAGGTCCATCAATCCTGGCCGTTCAGGCGCCCCGGTCGCGAAGCCGGCGAGATCGAACACTGCCGCGACGGTTTCGGCAGCGGGCAGATTCCGGTCAATGATCGCCGTCATCGGCATGTCGAGCGGGTCGGTAAAATGGCCGTCGGGCAGGGATTTGCCGCGCGCTTCGCAGGCGGCGATCCAGGCGGCAACCGCCAGCATGAGATGTCCGGGCGCGGCGCCTGAATGGAGGCGCTCGATCGCGGAGGCCATGATGCGCTGCGGCAGTTTCTGGCTGCCGTCATTGGCGATCTGCGCGGTGCGGTGGGCAAGTGCTGTGTTGGAGAAACGCTGGGCAAGCTCTGCCGTATAGCTCGCGGTATCCAGCCCGGCATCGGTGGGCAGCGTCGGGATTGCCTCGGCCCACAGCGCATCGACAAAGCGCCTGATCGCCGGATCGGCGAAGGCGCGGTCGACGGTGGCGTGTCCGCTGAGCAGGCCGAGATAGGCAATGGCCGAATGCGCACCGTTGAGCAGTCTCAGCTTCATGTCCTCGAAGGGCCTGACATCCCCGACCATGGTGACGCCGAACTTTTCCCAGGCCGGGCGGCCTGCCGGAAAATTGTCCTCGACCACCCACTGGCGGAACGGCTCGGTCATGACCGGCCAGGCGTCGTCGACGCCGAGCTCGAGAGCGATCCGCGCCCGGTCGGCATCGGTCGTGGCCGGCACGATGCGATCGACCATGCTCGAGGGAAACGCGACCTTGTCGGCGATATGGCCGGCAAGCCTGGTAGCGCCCTTCTCACCGAGGCTGGCATCGCGCAGCGTGGCGAATTCCACCAGCAGCCTGTGCAAGGTCGCCCCGTTGGCAGGCAGGTTGTCGCAGCAGAGCACGGTGAAGGGTTGCACGCCGGCCGCGCGACGGCGTGCAAGCGCCTCGGCCAGAAAACCATGCGCGGTCTTCGGCAGATGCGGGTTCGCCAGATCGTGGGCGATATCAGGGTGGGCTGCGTCGAGCCCGCCGCCGGCGGCCCGCAGATAGGCTTTCTCGGTGATGGTCAGCGTCACGATGCGGGTGCGCGGATCGGTCAGCGCGGCCAGCACGGCGGCGGGATCTTCCGGCGCCACCAGCATCGCGCCGATGGAGCCGATGACATGAAGACTTTCCTCGCCCCCGCTGCGGATCGCCAGCGTGTAGAGCCCGTCCTGCGGCGCCAGCGCATCGCGCGTCTCGGCACTGCGCAGCGACACGCCGACGATGCCCCAATCCGTTTCTCCGGCAGCCAGGCAATCGTCGACATAGGCTGCCTGGTGGGCGCGATGAAAGGCGCCGACCCCCAGATGCACGATGCCTTGCGTGACCGATGCGCGATCAAAACGCGGCACGGCGATCCTGGCCGGCAACGTCGCGATCGTATCCTTCGAAAGACGCCTGTTCATTGCTGTGCGAAGTCCCCGATTGGCCTTTGGGAGCCGCCCCGTAGGGTCGGCGAAGGAAAACGGCAGCGGCGTAACATCCACTGCCGTCCCACACAATGGCCGGTTCCCGGGTCAAAGTCATCATACAACAATCCATTTTTTGTATGTTGACATTATTTCCTTGCGACCCTACCGATAACGCCTCATGGGAGGATCACCGTGGCACTGACAGATGCGGATTTGCTGCTTAGCACCGACGCGCGTCCACGCTCGCTCGCCCGCACCGGATGCTGACCGAAATGGCCAAGATTGAGCAGGGATGACGGGCTGGTGATGCGCCGGCTCTGAGCCGGCGCCTTGATTTTTGAAAAAGGGAGGAAAGTCATGTTGCATTTTTCGAAATTGACGGCGGCTACATTCGCGTTCGGCTCGCTGCTGATTGGCATCGCCAACGCGCAAACCGTGCTGCGGTCGGCCGACACGCACCCCGACGGCTATCCGACGGTCGAGGCGGTGAAATACATGGGCGAGTTGATCAAGCAGCGCACCGATGGCCGCTATTCGGTCGAGGTCTATCATTCGGCGCAGCTCGGCGAGGAGAAGGACACGATCGAGCAGACCCAGACCGGCGTCATCGACCTCAACCGTGTCTCGATGGGGCCGTTCAACGGCATCGTGCCGGAAACCGCGGTGCCGTCGCTGCCCTATATATTCCGCTCGGTAGAACATATGCGCCATGTCATGGACGGGCCGATCGGCGACGACATACTGAAAGCCTTCGAGGCACATGACCTGGTCGGTCTGGCCTTCTACGATTCCGGCGCGCGCTCCTTCTACAACACCAAGAAGGACATCGCCTCGATCGCCGATCTGAAGGGCATGAAATTCCGCGTCATCCAGTCGGACGTGTTCGTCGACATGGTCAACGCACTGGGCGCCAACGCCACGCCAATGGCTTATGGCGAAGTCTATTCGGCACTTGAGACCGGCGTCATCGACGGCGCGGAAAACAACTGGCCGAGCTTCGAATCCGCCAAGCACTATGAGGTCGCCAAGCACTACACGCTCGACCAGCACCAGATCGTTCCGGAAGTGCTGGTGATGGCGAAGGCGAGCTGGGACAAGCTCTCGCCGGAAGACCAGGCGATCGTGCGCCAGGCGGCCAAGGACAGCGTCGTCAAGATGCGCGAACTGTGGGACGCGCAGGAGAAGAAATCCCGCGACATCGTCGAAAAGGCAGGCGTCAAGGTCAGCGAGATCGACAAGCAGCCGCTGATCGACGCGATGAAGCCGGTCTACGACAAATACCTGTCGACGCCGGCGCTGAAGGACCTCGCCGCCCGCGTCCAGGCAACCAAGTGAAGTCGGCCGCGGGGCGGGCAATGCACGCCGTCCCGCGCCTTCGTGACCGGCCGGCGATCGGGAGGATCAGATGGCGACAATGACAAGCAGCGCGGCGCCGCCACGGTTCAGCGTCGTGCTTTCGAGGATCTGCGACGGGGCACTCTACCTGGCCGGCATCGGCTTGGTCGCCATGACCGCGCTCGTCGCCTATCAGGTCTTCTTCCGCTTCGTGCTCAATTCGTCGCCGAGCTGGACCGAAACCAGCGCCATCATGCTGATGAACTGGTTCATCTTCCTCGGCGCCGCCGTCGGCGTGCGGGAGAACTACCATATGGGGTTCGACGTGCTGCTTTATGTCCTGCCGAAAGGCAGCAAGGGAGCGTTGCGCACGCTGTCCGACCTGATCGTGCTCGGCTTCGGATTCGGCATGGTCTGGTACGGCTGCAAGCTTGTCGGCCTGACCTGGCACACCATCATCCCGGCGCTCGAGCTGCCGGGCGGCTTCGACTATCTGCCGCTGGTCGCCGGCGGCGTGCTGATCTGCCTGTTCTCGGCCGAGCGCATCGCGCTGCGCTGGTCGGGCGTCGATATCGACAAGGACATCAATCTCGAGGACGTGCCGGAGATGCCGGCGGTGCAGGAGGCCTAGATGGAGCTCTGGATCCTGTTCGGCGTCTTCACGCTGCTGATGTTCGGCGGCACGCCGATCGCGTTCTGTCTTGGTGCGGCCTCCTTCGCCACCGTCCTCTATCTCGGCCTGCCGCCCCTGGTCGTGTTCCAGCAAATGAAATCGGGCATGAGCGCGTTCTCCCTGATGGCGATCCCGTTCTTCATCTATGCCGGCGATCTGATGGTGCGCGGCGGCATCGCGCAGCGCATCGTTTCCTTTGCCGGCTCCCTGGTCGGCCATGTCCGAGGCGGTCTCGGCCAGGTCAACATCATCGCCGGCACGCTGTTCGGCGGCATTTCCGGCTCGGCCGTGGCCGAGGCCGCGGCCGTCGGCGGGCTGATGATCCCGCAGATGAAGGCACGCGGCTATGGCGCCGACTATGCCGTCAACGTCACCTCGATGGCGGCGCTGATCGCGCTGCTTTTGCCGCCATCGCAGAACATGATCATCTATTCGATCGCCGGGGGCGGCAAGATTTCGATCGCCGACCTGTTCACCGCCGGCATACTACCGGGCCTTTTGTTCGCCGCCTCGCTGATGGTCACCGCCTATTTCGTCGCCCGCAGCCGCGGCTATCCGGTCGAGGCCTTCCCCGGTTTTTCGCGCGTCGGGCAGCTGGCGCTCATCGCTATTCCGGGACTGCTCCTGATCGGCATCATCTTCGGCGGCGTCCGCTCCGGAATCTTCACAGCGACGGAGAGTTCGTGCATCGCCATTCTCTACGCCCTGCTTGTTACCATCCTCGTTTACCGCTCGATGGGCTGGAGCGATTTCGTCCACGCCACCAAGGGCGCCGTGCGCACCACTTCGATGGTGCTGTTGATCATCGGTACGGCGGCTTCTTTCAGCTGGCTGATGGCCTATCTCAAAGTGCCGGTGCTGCTGATCGCCGGCATGAATGCGATCTCCACCGATCCGCTCGTCGTGCTGCTGCTGCTCAATGTCCTGATGCTGGTGCTCGGCACCTTCATGGACATGGGACCGATGATCATCATCTGCACGCCGATCTTCCTGCCGCTGGTCACGCATTATGGCGTGGATCCCGTGCATTTCGGCGTCATCACCATCCTCAATCTTGGCATCGGGCTGAACACGCCGCCGGTCGGCACGGTGCAGTTCGTCGCCTGCGCCGTCGGCAAGATCACCGTCTGGGAAGCGATGCGCTCGATCTGGCCGTTCTATGGCGCCGGTATCGTGGTTCTCGGGCTGGTGACGTATATTCCGGCCATCTCGCTCTGGTTGCCGAGCGTGTTCAAATAGAGGACGACATGGCATTGGATAGCGCAGCCGACCTCAGGGTCGAGAGAAAACCCAAACTGTCGGAGACCGTCGTCGCGGCAATCCGCAGGCAGCTTCAGGCCGGCGAGATCCTGCCAGGCCACAAACTGCCGACCGAGGGCCAGTTGACCGAAACCTTCGGCGTCAGCCGCACCGTCATCCGCGAAGCCCTGGCCAAGCTCGCCGCCGACGGCCTGGTCGAGCCGCGGCAGGGCGCCGGCGTCTTCGTCACAGAGCACATCTCGACGATGTTCGGGGCGCTCGCGGCCGATATGGGCAGCAAGGATTCGATCGCACTCAACGTGCTCGAAGTGCGGCTCGCCATCGAGATCGAATCGGCCGGGCTTGCCGCGATCCGCCGCAACGCGGCCCAGGAGGCGGCGATCCAGGAAGCCTTCTTCGAGTTCGAGCGGCTGTTGCTCGCCAGCGAGCCGACCGGTCCGGCCGATCTCGCCTTCCATCGCGCCATCGCGAGCGCCACCAATAACCCGTTCTATGTCGAGATGCTCGACGTGCTCGGCCGGCGCGCCATTCCGTGCGACGTGACCTCGCCCTGGTCGACCGAGCTTGTGCAGTCCGACAGCTATCAGCGTGGGCTGCAGCGCGAGCATCTGGTGATCCTGAACGCGATCACATCGGGCGATGCCGAAGCCGCGCGCGAGGCGATGCGCACGCACCTCTCGGCCAGCCAGCAGCGCTATCGCGAGCGCCTGCATGCGCGGCAGGTCTATTATTCCGACTCGGTCAAGGCGGCCGGCGGCGAATGATCCATCTCAAGTCAGGACAGCAATGAGCCAGAACCATACCGACTATACATCGCGCTTTGCCATCGACCCCGCCGCCGCCGCGGCCATGGGGACCGACGAGTTGCGCCACAATTTCCACATCGAAGACCTGTTCCAGCCCGACCGCGTCAGCCTGACCTACACACATTACGACCGCATGATCGTGGGCGGCGCGATGCCGGCCGGCGCGCCGCTTCGGCTGGAGGCAATCAAGCCGACCGGAACGAAAGGCTTTCTCGAGCGCCGCGAGTTGATCGCCGTCAATATCGGCGGCGCCGGCACGATCGAAGCCGGCGGCCAGCTCCATGAGCTGCAGGCGCGCGACATGCTCTATCTCGGCATGGGCACGCAGGATGTGTCATTCGCCTCAGTCGACAAGGCGGCGCCGGCAAAGTTTTATCTGCTCAGCGCGCCGGCGCATCAAACCTTTCCCAACCGGCTGATCCGCATCAGTGACGCCCGGCGTCTCGATCTCGGCAGCAAGGAGGCCTGCAATGAACGCTCGATCTTCCAGTTCATCCATGCCGACGGGGCCAGGACCTGCCAGCTCGTCGTCGGGATGACGCAACTCGCGCCGGGCTCCATCTGGAACACCATGCCGTGCCATGTGCACGACCGGCGCATGGAGGCCTATCTCTATTTCGACCTGCCGGAGGCGGCGCGCGTCTTCCATTTCATGGGCGAGCCGGACGAGACCCGACACATCGTCATGCGCAACGGGGAGGCCGTGCTGTCGCCGGGCTGGTCTATCCATTCAGGCGCCGGCACCTCCAGCTATGCCTTCATCTGGGCGATGGCCGGCGACAATGTCGACTATACCGATGTGGATCCGGTGGCGATGGAAGACCTGCGGTGAGCGATCTTTCCGCCTTCAGCCTGACCGGCCGGCGCATCCTCGTCACCGGCGCCAACACCGGCATCGGCCAGGGCATTGCCGTCTCGATCGCGCGCGCCGGCGGCACGGTCGTCGGTGTCGGCCGTTCCTCGATGGATGAGACGGCCGCAAGGATCGCCGCGGCGGGCGGGCGGTTCGAGGCGGTCGCGGCCGACCTTGCCGACACATCTGCCGCAGGTCCGATGCTGGAGCGCGTGTGGGACGAAAGCGGGCCGCTCGACGGGCTGGTCAACAATGCCGGCATCATCCGGCGCGCCGATGCAATCGACCTTTCTGAGGCCGATTGGGACGAGGTGCTCGACCTCAACCTGAAGACGGCTTTTCTGCTCTGCCAAGGCTTTGCCAGGCGCGTCCTTGCCGGCGGACGCAAAGGCAAGATCGTCAACATCGCCTCGGTGCTGAGCTTCCAGGGCGGCATCCGCGTCGCGTCCTACACCGCCTCGAAGCACGGCGTGCTCGGCATCACCCGGCTGCTCGCCTGCGAATGGGCAGCGAAAGGCATCAACGTCAACGGCATCGCGCCGGGCTATATCGAAACCAACAATACGCAGGCGCTGCGCGCCGATCCCGACCGCAGCGCCTCGATCCTGGCGCGCATTCCGGCCGGCCGCTGGGGCCGGCCGGAAGACATTGGCGATGCGGCGGCCTTCCTGCTGGCGTCGGCGTCGGACTATATGCATGGCGCGGTGGTGCCGGTGGACGGCGGCTGGCTGGCGCGATGAGGATATTGGGATGAGCGAAACGAAAATCTTCTCCCAGGCCGGCGCGGGCGCCTGGACGGCGACGCCGGACGGCAACAGGCGGCGCGTTCTCCTGCACACGGATGAACTGATGATGGTCGAGTTCGCCTTCGACAAGGGCGGCGTCGGCGTCCTGCATTCGCATCCGCATGTACAGGCAAGCTACGTCGCCGAGGGCCGCTTCGAAGTGACCATCGACGGCCGGACCGAAATCCTCGAGACGGGCGGCAGCTTCATCGTGCCGTCCGGCCTGGTGCACGGTGTCAAGGCGCTCGAGGCGGGCCGGCTCGTCGACAGCTTTACGCCGCACCGCGCCGATTTCCTCGCCTGAGGGCCGACCTGCGATGAGCGACAGGCGCTCGTTTCGGCGCGCTGTTTCCAAATGAAAAACCCGCGCCTCCGGAGAGGCGCGGGTCTGTTGCCTGGGCGCTTGCGCGCCGCGGTACTCGAAACGTGGCCGCAGGAGATGGAGCCTGCCGAATCATGGTGAAGATAGGCTTAACGCGCGGACCATGTGATTGCGCCCGCATGTGATCGCGTCGCTGGCGGCGGGCGGTGCACGGCGTTCAAGTCATGTGCCTGAGCAGGCCGAAAAGCCGTTCGAAGGTCTTGCCGTAGGGCGGACGCAGAAGGCTTCCCGCGCTCAAGCGCGACTGCAGGAAAACCGGCTTCTCCTTGCTGAAGGTGCGAAAGCCCCATTCCCCGTGATAGGCGCCCATGCCGCTGGCGCCGACGCCGCCGAAGGGTTGGTTCTCCTGCACCAGATGCAGCATGCAATCGTTGATGGTGACGCCGCCGGCGATGGTCTCGTGCAGAATGCGTTGCCGGTTGCCGCCGTCTCGCCCGAACCAGTAGAGCGCCAGCGGCCGGTCGGCCCGGTTGACATGGGCGATGGCGTCGTCGATCCCGGCATATTCGAGGATCGGCAGCACCGGCCCGAAAATCTCCTCGCGCATCAGCCGCAGGTCGGGATCGGCGTTCCTGACCAGGGTCGGCGGCAATTTGCGGCCTGTGGCGCCGAACGCCTCGCCGGCCGGGTTGATTTCGGTGACATCGGCGCCGGCGTCGCGGGCTTCCGCGATCATGGCCCGCAGGCGCTGATAATGTCGGTCGCTGACGATGGCGGTATAGTCCGGATTGTCGCGCAGGCTGGGGTAGAGCTTCGCCATAGCCGCCGCGAGTTTCTCTGCCACGATGCCTGACTGTCCCTTGGGCACCAGCAGGTAGTCCGGCGCGATGCAGGTCTGCCCGGCATTGAGGAGCTTGCCATAGGCGACGCTGGCCGCCGCCGCATCGAGGTCGCATGAGGGGTCGAAGATCGCCGGCGACTTGCCGCCGAGTTCCAGCGTGACCGGGGTCAGGTTGGCCGCGGCGGCCAGTGCGACCTGGCGGCCGACGGCCGTCGAACCGGTGAACAGCAGGTGATCGAAAGGCATCGACACGAAAGCCTTGCCGACCTCCGCGTCGCCGGTGATGACGCCGAGTTCGTCCGGTGCGAAATGCTCGGCGGCCAGGCGCGCCAGCAGTGCTGAAAAGGCGGGCGTCAATTCGGATGGTTTGACCAGCACGCGATTGCCGGCGGCGAGCGCCGCAATGACCGGCGCGACGGCGAGCTGGAAAGGGTAATTCCAGGGCGATACGATGCCGACGACACCGAGCGGCTGCGCGACGAGCCGGTTCCTGCCCGGTAGGAACGGCAAGGTGGTGGCGACGCGGCGTTCCTGAATCCAGCCTTTCAGGTGGGACAGTGCGTGGCGGATGCCGGCCCGCACCACGAACAGTTCGGCAAGGCGGGTCTCATGCGCCGAGCGGCCGCCGAAGTCGGTGTCGATTGCCGCGCAGATGTCGGCCTCATGCCTCTCCGTGAGCGCCAGCAGCCGGGCGAGGCGATCCTTGCGGACATCGAGGCCCGGAAAGGGCTGCGCCTCGAAGGCGGCGCGCTGCTGCTTGAAGCGTTCGCCGAGAGCATCCTGTCTGGTCTGCAGCATCGCTCTCTCCCTGGTCGTCCCGGGCAAGCTTACATCGCAGCACGTGAGAGAATCCAGCAGGGGTGCTGATGTCGCAAGGGAAGGCAGCCCCGCGCATCCGCGGATAGCGTTCCGGCGATCTTCGCTTTAAGAACGTTGCCTCAGCCAAACGGGGACCATTGCGAGATGCCAATATCGACGGCGAGCGTTCCGCCGGATGCACCAGACCCCAAGCAACGCGTGTTGAAGGACGTGTTCGGCTTCGACGATTTTCGTCCCGGCCAGGCCGAAATCATGGACGCGCTGCTGGGCGGACGCCATGTGCTGGCCGTCATGCCGACGGGTGCGGGCAAATCGCTCTGCTACCAGGTTCCGGCGCTGGTCCTGGGCGGCCTTGCCATCGTTGTCTCGCCGCTGGTTGCGCTGATGCAGGATCAGGTCGCGGCGTTGCGCCTTGCCGGCGTGGCAGCCGATACGATCAACTCCTCGATCGAGCGCGAGGCCAATGTCGCGGCATGGCGCCGTGTCGCCTCCGGCCAGACGCGCCTGCTCTACCTCGCGCCGGAGCGGCTGATGACGGAGCGGATGCTCGACGCGCTGGCCAGGCTCGACGTCAGCCTGATCGCCATCGACGAGGCGCATTGCATCTCGCAATGGGGTCCGGCGTTCCGGCGCGAATATGAGGATCTGTCGCGGCTGCGCTCCATTTTCCCGCAAGTGCCGATCATCGCGCTGACGGCGACGGCGGACGAGGCTACCCGCATCGATATCGAAGCGCGTCTGTTCGCCGGGCGCGCCGAAACCGTGGTGCTGGGTTTCGACCGGCCGAACATCAAGCTTGCCCTTGAGGCCAAGCAGGACAGCAAGCGCCAGTTGCTGCGCTTCGTCGAGCGTCACGCGGGCAAAAGCGGCATCGTCTACTGCCTGTCGCGCAAGAAGACCGAGGAGATGGCGGCTTTTCTCGAGAAGAACGGCGTGACCGCGCTCGCCTATCACGCCGGGATGAGCAAGGAGGCGCGTGAGGCGAACCAAAACGCTTTCATGACGCTCTCCGGCGTCGTCATGGTGGCGACCATCGCCTTCGGCATGGGCATCGACAAGCCCGACGTCGCCTATGTCTTCCACACCGACCTGCCGGGCAGCCTCGAAGCCTACTATCAGGAGATCGGCCGCGCCGGCCGCGACGGGCGGGCAGCCGAGGCGCATATGCTCTACGGGCTCGGCGATATCCGCATGCGGCGCCTGTTCATCGACGACGAAGAATCATCACCTGAACACAAGAAGCGCGGGCATCGCCGGCTCGATACGTTGATCGGCTATTGCGAGGCGGTACAGTGCCGCCGGCAGATCCTGCTCGGCTATTTCGGCGAACAGGCAGCGCCCTGCGGCAATTGCGACAACTGCCTCGACCAGGCGCCGCGCGCCGATGGCGGAGCGGAAGCGCGGATCATCCTGACGGCAGTCGCGCAGACCGGCGAGCGCTTCGGCGCCGCCCATGTCATCGACATACTGCTCGGCCAAGAGACGGAGAAAGTGCTGGCGAGAGGCCATCAAACGCTGACCAGTTTCCGGGCCGGCGCGGCGCATAGGAAAACGGTCTGGCTGTCGCTGATCCGGCAACTGGTCGCTGGCGGATTCCTCGTGCCGGATCCTGACGGCCATGGCGGCCTCGCCATTTCCGAAAGCGGCCGCGCCCTCGGGCGCGGCGAGGTTGCGTTCCATTATCGCGTCGAGACGCGGGACCCTCTCGCGCGCGGCAGGAAGCGTTCCGGGGAAGGCTCCGCCGCCAGCACCGAGGGCGTGGATGCATCGCTGCTGGGCGCGCTCAAGGCGCTGCGGCTGCGGCTGGCCAAGGAGCGGCAGGTGCCGGCCTATGTCGTGTTCTCCGACCGCACGCTGATCGACATGGCCGAACGCCGCCCGCGCGACCTCGACGCGTTCGCCGAGGTGAATGGCGTGGGAGCGGCAAAGCTTAGGGAATTCGGGGAAATTTTTCTCGCCGCGATTGCCGGGCATCATCCGAATTGAGCTGAACCGGTCGACGCGTCACGCACAGGCTACAGCGGGCAAACTGTCACCCATGTCTCCGGGCTGTACAGGAAGCAGAAATGGCGGAGACAACGAGAGAAAATTCGAACCCGCCCGCTGACTGAACCGATCCTGCGAAGCTCGAAGAGCGAAGCAGGATGGCGGAGAGGGAGGGATTCGAACCCCCGATGGGCTTGCACCCATGCCGCATTTCGAGTGCGGTGCATTCGACCACTCTGCCACCTCTCCGCGGTCATGGTCGGCCGTTGCCGGCGCGGCGCACTAGATAACGGCTGAACGGGCAGGTTACAAGGCCAAATCCGCCGGAAAGTCAGCTTGCGTCAGAGGCTGGCCCGGAGCGACGCGGTCCCGACCGCGGTAGACGATGTCAGCCACTTCGCCGGCCAGCAATCCGGCCAAGATTTCGAACTCGGGTTAACGAGGCCTGAGGACGCCAGTCCGGCAGTGCCGGCGACCTCCTAATAGGAATTTTTTCTTGACGGGGTGAAGGCAACTATGGTAGATATCTGATCATGGTGCTGAGTTGCGCCAGGGACCCGCCGCACAGGCGGGTTTTTCCGTTCAAGGCTCCATCACCAGCGCCCCGACGAAGGCTCCGAAGGAACCCGTTAGCCCGGATTCGTTGCCCTGAGAATCTGGCCGTTTGCCTTGACTCGCGACAAACCTTCGGTTAGGGACAGCGCGCAATCGGCGTGGAGGGTTCTTCCGCGCCGCTTGTTTTTTGAACCCGCAGACTGACAAAAAGACGGCCGAACCGCCACAGGCGGTTCATCGAGGCCGACCGAACAGCGAAAGGCAAAAAATGTTCGCAGTCATCAAAACGGGCGGCAAGCAGTATCGCGTCGCCGCCAATGATCTCCTGAAGATCGAAAAAGTCGAAGCCAATGTCGGCGATATCGTCGAGATCGGCCACGTGCTCGCGCATGGCGAGGGCGAGAATGTCACGTTCGGCGCACCGTTCGTCGACGGCGCGGTTGTCACCGCCGAGGTCGTCGAGCAGGGCAAGAACCGCACGGTCATCGCCTTCAAGAAGCGCCGCCGCCAGAATTCGCGCCGCAAGATCGGCCATCGCCAGTTGCTGACCACGGTCAGGATCTCCGAGATCCTGCTGGGCGGCGCCAAGCCGGCCAAGAAGACCGCTGCCAAGGCGGAAGCCAAGGCCGAGGTAGCCGCCGACGCGGCGCCGAAGGAAGCCAAGGCCAAGAAGGACGCCCCGAAGGAAGAGGCAAAGGCCGAGACCGCGGCAGCGCCGCTGTTCAAGGCGCCGAAGGGCGAGCCGGACGATCTGACCGTGATCAAGGGCATCGGCCCGGTCGCCGCCAAGGATCTCAACGAACAGGGCATCATCACCTTCGCCCAGCTCGCCAAGCTGACCGAGAAGGATGTGGCCAAGATCGACGAGAACATGCCGTTCAGCGCCGACCAGATCAAGGACTGGCGCGAGCAGGCCAAGGAACTGGCAAAGAAGTAAGGCGAACCGGCGCGAAACGTCGCCGGATCGGACTTGAAACGGAACGCGAACGCGTTCATAAGACCATTCAAGCGCCCTTGGGCGCATCGGAGTTAGTTAGATGGCACACAAGAAAGCTGGCGGCTCGTCGCGCAACGGTCGCGACTCGCATTCCAAGCGTCTGGGCGTGAAGAAGTTCGGCGGCGAAGCCGTCATCCCGGGCAACATCATCATTCGTCAACGCGGCACCACCTGGCATCCCGGCGTCAATGTCGGCATGGGCACGGATCACACCCTTTTCGCGCTCGAAGCCGGCGCCGTGACGTTCAACAAAAAAGCCAACGGCCGAACCTACGTATCGGTCAACCCGATTACCAAAGCAGCGGAGTAGCCGGTTCCGCACCACAACACCGGCAGCCCATCTCGGGAACCGGTGTCTGGAAGCCAGAAGGTTTGGCAAAGCCAGGAAAAGGATCAGGGGAGATGGGTTTCCATCTCCCTTTTTTCTTGTGCCTGGAGGACTTTGACATGGTTGCCGAAGCGGAAGACTCAGAAGACGAAAGTTATGCGATCGATTGCCCGGTGCTGGTGACCGAGCGGCTGGTGATGCGGGCTCCGCGCGAAAGCGACATCGCGCAATTGGTCGAGCTCGCCGACAACCGTCATGTCGCCGAGATGCTGGCGCGCATGCCGCATCCCTATGGCGAGGCCGAGGCACGCGCTTTCCTGGCCATGACCAAGTCGCGCCGCGCCGGCATCGCCTATGCGCTGACGCTGGCCGGCACCGAAAGCTTCGTCGGCTGCGCCGGATTGAACACCACCGACCGCGGACTGGAGCTCGGCTACTGGATCGGAGAACCCTACTGGAAGCGCGGCTTCGCCACCGAGGCATCGCACGCCCTGGTCGATCTCGCGTTCCAGCGGACAAACATCCAGGTGCTGCATGCCTCGACGCGGGTCATCAATCCGGCCTCGCGCCGGGTGATCCACAAATGCGGGTTCCAGTACGCCGGCCAGGGCATGCTGAACTCGATCGTCGCCGGCCAGGTGCCGGTCGAACGTTACCGCCTCGACCGGAAGACATGGACCAGCCTGCGCAACTGGGTGCATTTTTGATGTGTGCCGATATTCAGGTGAGGCCGGCCTGCAAACGCTGATTTTCTGCGCTTCCGGTGCTCGCGTACTTTAAGTACGCTCCGCTCCGGTTCTCGAAAACCAACGTTTTCGGCTCGGCCTGACCTGAATCTCAGCACACATCGGCGCTGGGCCTCTGGTCAAAGGTTCGGAAAGAATCGTGCATCGATTTGGGCTCAGCCCAGTTCGGCCCATACCGGCAGATGGTCCGAGCCAACAGCCTTTCGGTCGACCCACAGGCGCTTCAGCGACCGGGCAAGCGAGGCGCTGGTGAAGATATAGTCGATACGCTTGTGGCGGTCGGTATTGCCGGGGTCCTTGGGGTCGACCCAGCTGACGAGATCGTCGCCGGCGACATTGAGGCGCACGGCGGCGTCGACGGCGAAATCAGCGGTCAGCGGCATGCCGAATTCGTGGTCCGGCCGGCCGGCGAGTTCGACATATTCGGGCGATCCGGCCAGCATGTTGAAGTCGCCCATGCCGACGAAGGCCTCGGGGTGCGGCAGTTCCGGCAGGCCGATCTCGGCGACGCCGGACAGCGCGCCGCCTTCAAGCGCATAGTTCAACAGGCGCCGGCGCAGGAACTGGATCTGGCTGGCGCGCTCGACCGGGCTGCGGTGATCGAGATGGATGGAATAGAAGCGGATGAAACCAAGCGGCGTCTCGATCAGCGCCTCCAGCGCGCCGCGCTGGAAGTTCATCATCTCGAAGCTGCGGCTGCGCGGCAGGAGCAGGTTGCGCGACAGATGAATGGGCGTCTTCGACAACACCATGTTGCCGAGCTGGAAGGTGGTGGTGATGGCGCGGCCGTTTTCGATGCGCGAGCCGATATTGGCCTCGAAATTGCTGCCATAGACGGCGAAATAGTCGGGCAGCGCTTCGCCGATCTCGGCGACCATGTCGCGTCCGCCGTTCCTGGGATTGTTGCGGGTGACCTCCTGCAGCGCGATGACATCGGCGCCGCGCACGGCGTCGGCGATACGCCCGACATCGTACTGCCCATCGAGGCCGATGCCGTACTGGATGTTGTAGGTTACAAGCTTCATGCCGACATCTCCGGCCAACCCCACGCGGCCACTGTCACAAAACGGCCTCGCCCTTCGCCGCGCCTTGGTTTAGAGCAAGGCGCAAGGTTTAGAGCAATGCCGCAAGGCCAATAAAGAAACTGCTGTCCGATGAAATTTCTCGATCAAGCCAAGGTCTATGTCCGCTCCGGCGACGGGGGCGCGGGTTCCGTGTCGTTCCGGCGCGAGAAATTCATCGAGTTTGGCGGACCGGACGGCGGCGATGGCGGCCGCGGCGGCGACGTCTGGCTGGAAGCGGTCGACGGGCTGAACACGCTGATCGACTACCGCTACCAGCAGCATTTCAAGGCCAAGACCGGCACTCATGGCATGGGCCGCAACATGACCGGCGCCAAGGGCGCCGACGTCACGCTGAAAGTGCCGGCTGGAACGCAGGTGTTCGAAGAGGACAACGAGACGCTGATCTGCGACCTCACCGTGGTCGGCCAGCGCTTCCTGCTGGCCAAGGGCGGCAATGGCGGCTTCGGCAACCAGCACTTCAAGACCTCGACCAACCAGGCGCCGCGCCGCGCCAATCCGGGTCAGCCCGGCGAGGAGCTCAACATCTGGCTCAGGCTGAAGCTGATCGCCGATGCCGGGCTGGTCGGGCTGCCCAATGCCGGCAAATCGACCTTTCTCGCCTCCGTCACCGCCGCCAAGCCGAAGATCGCCGACTATCCCTTCACCACGCTGCATCCCGGCCTGGGGGTGGCACGCATCGATGCGCGCGAATTCGTCATCGCCGACATTCCCGGCCTCATCGAAGGCGCGCATGAGGGCGTCGGCATTGGCGATCGCTTCCTTGGCCATGTCGAGCGCACGCGCGTGCTGCTGCACCTGGTGTCGGCGCAGGAGGAGAACCCCGGCAAGGCCTACAAGACCGTGCGCGCCGAACTCGAAGCCTATGGCCATGGCTTGACCGACAAGGCCGAGATACTGGCCCTTTCGCAGGTCGACACGCTTGATGCGGATGAGCGCAAGAAGAAGGTCGCGTCGCTGAAGCGCGCCGCCGGCCGTGCGCCGATGCTTCTGTCGGCGGTCACCGGCGAAGGGGTCGAAGCGGTGCTGCGCGCGCTGATGGCGGTGGTAGCCGAAGCGCGCGACGCGATCGCGGCGCCGGTCGACACGCGCTGGGAAAAATAGCATGACCGTGCAGTCGCTGAAGAAATACCGGCGCATCACCGTCAAGATCGGCTCGGCGCTTCTGGTCGACCGCACCGCCGGGCTGAAGCGCGACTGGCTGGCCTCGCTGGCCGACGATATCGCCGTGCTGGCTCAAGGCGGCGCGGAAATCCTGGTCGTCTCGTCGGGCGCCATCGCGCTTGGCCGTACCATTCTTGACCTGGGAAAAAGGGCGCTGAAGCTCGAGGAGAGCCAGGCGGCCGCAGCCGTCGGCCAGATCGCGCTGGCCGGCGCCTGGTCGGATGCGCTCGGCAAGGGCGGGTTGAAATCGGGCCAGATCCTGCTCACGCTTGGCGACACCGAGGAGCGCCGCCGCTACCTCAACGCCCGGGCGACGATCTCGACGCTCTTGAAGATGAAGGCGGTGCCGGTCATCAACGAGAACGACACCGTGGCGACCTCCGAGATCCGCTATGGCGACAATGACCGACTGGCCGCGCGGGTGGCGACGATGATGGGCGCCGACCTTTTGGTGCTGCTCTCGGATATCGACGGTCTCTACACCGCGCCGCCGGCGCGTGACCCGGAGGCCAAATTCGTCGCGGTGGTCGATCGCATCACGCCTGAGATCGAAGCGATGGCGGGTGCCGCGGCTTCCGAACTGTCGCGCGGCGGCATGCGCACGAAGCTCGACGCCGGTAAGATCGCCACTGCGGCCGGCACGGCCATGATCATTACCGCCGGCACGCGGCTTTCGCCGCTGATGGCGATCGAGCGCGGCGAGCGCGCCACCTTCTTCCGGCCGAGCGCCAACCCGGTGAAAGGCTACAAGAGCTGGATCGCCGGCCAGCTCGAACCGGCGGGAAGGCTGACCGTCGATGCCGGCGCCGTCGGGGCGCTGACATCGGGCAAGTCGCTGCTGCCGGCCGGTGTGAAGCTGGTCAGCGGCAATTTCTCGCGCGGCGATACGGTGGCGATCCTGTCGCCCGAGGGCCGCGAGATCGCCCGCGGGCTGGTTGCCTATGATGCGGCGGATGCCGTAAGGATCGCAGGCCTGAAGACAACCGAAATCGAGACCGTGCTCGGCTACGAGGCGCGTTCGGCGATGATCCACCGCGACGACCTTGTGGTCAGCCTCGCGGGCGACCAAGTAACGGGCGGAGGATGAGCCATGCTGAAGCTGCATGAAAAATCCCGGAACGATACAGTGGCGACGATGGCCGACCTCGGCCGCCGTGCCCGCGCCGCCGCACGACCGCTGGCCATCGCCACGACAGCCGCCAAGAACGCGGCACTTGCCGCCATGGCGGAGGCGATCATCGCCCGCGAGCGAGCCATACTCGACGCCAATGCCATCGACATCGCGAACGGGCATGAAGCCGGTCTGTCGGCGTCCTCCATGGACCGGCTGAAGCTCAATCCCGCCCGCATCCGCGCCATGGCCGAAGGCATTCGCGAGATTGCCGAACTCGGCGATCCCGTCGGCGACGTGATCGCCAGTTGGGAGCGGCCGAACGGCCTCAGGATCGAACGCGTGCGCACACCGCTCGGCGTCATCGGCGTCATCTATGAGAGCCGGCCGAACGTCACGGCGGATGCCGGCGCGCTCTGCCTCAAGGCCGGCAACCCGGTGATCCTGCGCGGCGGCTCGGATTCGCTGAACTCGTCTTCGGTGATCCACGCTTGCCTGGTCGACGGCTTGAAGGCAGCCGGCCTGCCGCAGGACGCCATCCAGCTTGTACCGACCACCGACCGCGCCGCCGTCGGCGAAATGCTGAAAGGCCTCGGCGGCAATCTCGACGTCATCATCCCGCGCGGCGGCAAGAGCCTGGTCGAGCGGGTGCAGACCGAGGCCCGGGTGCCGGTCTTCGCGCATCTCGAAGGCATCTGCCATCTCTATGTCGACCGCTCGGCCAAGCTCGACATGGCAGTCGGCATCGCCGTCAACGCCAAGATGCGGCGCACCGGTGTCTGCGGCGCGGCCGAAACGCTGCTGGTCGACCGTGCGGTTGCCTCCACCCACCTGGTGCCGATCCTCGACGCCTTGCGCGCCGCGGGCTGCGAGATCCATGCCGATGCCGAGGTGCTGAAGCTGTTCTTCGACGCCAAGCCGGCGACCGATGCCGACTGGGTCACCGAATATCTCGACGCCGTCATCGCGGTGAAGCTGGTCGACGGTGTCGCTGGCGCAATCGAGCATGTCGAGACTTTCTCCTCCCATCACACCGAGGCGATCGTCGCCGAGGACGCGCAGGCGGTGGAACGGTTCTTCAACGAGATCGACTCGGCGATCCTGCTGCACAACGCCTCAACGCAGTTCGCCGATGGCGGCGAGTTCGGCATGGGCGCCGAGATCGGCATCGCCACCGGCAAGATGCACGCGCGCGGGCCCGTTGGCGTCGAGCAACTGACCTCGTTCAAATACCGCGTGCGCGGCTCGGGACAGGTGAGGCCTTGACGCTTTTCGTCCAAAGGGCCTGAAGCTTGCGCCCAGCCACCCCCCTCTGTCCTGCCGGACATCTCCCCCGCAAGGGGGGAGATTGGCTGACATTTTTGGTTTCGCCGATCTTCAATGCTGCAAGATTTGTGCCTTCACCGAAGCTGCTAATCTCCCCCCTTGCGGGGGAGATGTCCGGCAGGACAGAGGGGGGTGCCTAGCGAATGCTTTCCCTGCTTGAGCAACCTATCCCGTCCAGCTACCTCAAAATGCCGCATGCCGGCAAAGGCCTTGCCGTCGGCCTGTTCGGCGGCTCGTTCAATCCGCCGCATGCCGGCCACGCGCTGGTCGCCGAGATCGCGCTCAGGCGGCTGGCGCTCGATCAGTTGTGGTGGATGGTCACCCCGGGCAATCCGCTGAAGAACACGCACGAGTTGGCGCCGCTGGCCGAACGGCTGCGCCTGTCCGAGAAGATCGCCAAGAACCCGAAGATCAAGGTCACCGCCTTCGAAGCGGCGCATCATGTGCGCTACACCGCCGACGCGCTGGCGCTGGTCAAGGCGCGCAATCCCGGCGTCGACTTCGTCTGGATCATGGGCGCCGACAGCTTGCGCGATTTCCACCGCTGGCAGCGCTGGCGCGAAATCGTCATGACCTTCCCGATCGCGGTCATCGATCGTCCGGGCGCGACGCTGTCGTTCCTGTCGTCGGTCGTGGCCAAGACCTTCGACTATGCCCGCATCGACGAAGGCGATGCGCCAAGGCTCGCCCGCATGAAGGCGCCCGCGTGGACCTTCATCCACGGCCCGCGCTCGTCGCTGTCGTCGACGGCTATCCGCGAGCAGGCGAAGGGCTGATCGGTACGCACAGCGCCCTTTCTTCGCAAGGAGGAAGGCAAGTCCGGCAATGTCGCTTTTGCGGCGGCCTTTCGTCATCGAATGGATGATCTTGCGCTGATATGACCACTCTCGTGAAAAACCAAACCGAAACGGAACCGAGGCACGGCGACACGCCCACGCCGCTGATCGCGATTGCCAGCGTCGTGGTGTCGATGGCGCTGATCGCCATCGGCAACGGGCTGATGTTCGCCTACATCCCCGTCCGGCTCGGCGTGGAAGGCTTCGATCCGACCTGGGCCGGTCTGATCGTCACCGGTCTGTCGGCGGGTGGTCTCGCCGGCTGCATCCTGACCGGACCGCTGGTGCGCAGGGTTGGCCATGCCCGCGCCTTCATGGTGCTGTCGGCGCTGATCGCGCTGTCGAATGCCGCAATCGGCGCCGGGCCGCACCCCCTGTTGTGGATCGCGGCGCGCGCGCTCTACGGCTTTGCCATATGCGGGCTTTTCATCGTCGCGCAGAGCTGGCTCAACGATGCCGTGGCCAACGCCATACGCGGCAGGGTAATGGCGGTCTTCTACGTCGCCTATGTCGGCGGGCTCGGCATCGGCTATGCGACACTGGCGCTGGTCGACATCAGGACGGCGGATGCATCGCTGATCGGCATAGCCTTCACCGCGCTATCCATCCTGCCCGTCGGGATGACCCGGCTGGCCCAGCCGCCGGCGCCGCAGGCGGCGTCGGTGGCGCTGCGCCGGGCCTGGCGGATTTCGCCGGTCGGCGTCGCCGGCATGCTGGCGGTCGGTGGCCTGTCCATGTCGATTTCCGGCTTCGCGCCGATCCACGCCACCGCGAAGGGGTACAGCCAGGCCGACGTGGCGCTGCTGCTTTCGGTGATGCCGCTCGGCACGCTGATCCTGCAGGTTCCGCTCGGCTGGATTTCCGATCGCACCGATCGCCGCTATGTGCTGGTCGCGGCATCCGCGATCGCCGCGGCGGCAGGGATGTTTGCGCTCGGCTTCGACGGCGGTACGCTGGCGGTGCTGCTGGTGATTTATGTGATGTGGGACGGCGCCTCGGAATCGATCTACTCGTTGGCCAGTGCCCACGCCGCCGACCGCGCCGGCAAGGACGACATGGTGGCGCTGTCGAGTTCCTTGTTGTTTGCCTGGTCGCTGTCCGGCTTCATCGTGCCGGGCATCGTGACCGCGCTGTCAGCCGTCTTCGGCACGCAGGCCTTCATCTATGTAACAGTGGTCATCGCCTGCGTCTTCTGCCTGTTCGTGCTTTTGCGCGTGTTCACCGCGCGGCCGGTGCCGGCAACCGAAACCGGCAGCTTCGCGCCGATGACGGCGCAAGCGCCATTGCCGGTGGAACTCGCCTTCGCGCCGGACGAACAGCACCGGCACAGGGGCGATTGACTATTGCCGGCGGGTTTCCGGCGCCGGGGCCTGCGGTGGCGGCAGCGGGATCGATATGCGTTCGCGGTCGAATTCCTGCTTGGCCCGCTTGGTGAGGTCGGCCTGGGCGGCGAAGAAATCCACCGATGATGTCCAGTAACGCAAGGTGATCGAGACGGTGCTTTCGCCCAATGCCGCGACAAAGGCGGTCGGCGCCGGCTCACGCTTGACGCGGCGCTCGACGGCGGCGATCGCAAGCAGCGTCTTCTGGGCGCGGTCGATGTCGTTCCAGGAGCCGATCGAGAGGGTGATGTCGCCGCGCCGCACGCCGTTGCGCGAAAAATTGCGCACCGGCTGGTTCCACAGCGTCGAGTTGGGCGCCAGGATGTAGACGCCTTCGGCGCTCCGGAGCTTGGTGGCGAAAAGGCCGATTTCCTCGATCGAGCCGGCAATGGACCCGACTTCGACGGATTCGCCGATGCGGAACGGCCGCAATGCCAAAAGCATGATCCCGGCGGCAATGTTCTGCAGCGTGCCTTGCAGCGCCAGGCCGATGGCCAGGCCGATGGCGCCGATCGCGGCGATGATCGAGGCCGTCTGCACGCCGAACTGGCCGAGCACCATGATGACGACCAGGACGAGGATGGCATAGCGGACGATCTTGGAAAAGAAGTGCCGCAGCGTCTGGTCAAAGCCATGGATGTGGCCCAGGCCGGCAAAGATCGAGCGCTCGGCAAAGCCGGCGACGATGTAGCCGACAACCAGAAGGATGACGGCGCCGACCGCCGAAAGCGAATAGGAGACAATGAGCGCGCTGAGCTGAGAGAGCCCCGCCTGCACGGTCAGGAGGGCATTTTGCGGGTCGATCGGCATAATGGGATTCCGGTTGATCAATCAGCCGATAACCCCTGCGGAACGCCTGGGTTCCGATCTTTTGCGTGTCGCGCGGAACAAGCGGAGCCTCAATGAGTTCGCATGGAAGCGGGGCTCCGTCTTGAAACTGCAACGGAACTCTGCCTATCTAAGCGGTGTCACCCGCTTTCAGGGGTGATTTGGTTGTTCTTGCTGCGAAAGGAAATACACTGAGAACAGCACTGCGGAAGAAGGCCGACATCGTGCCTTCGCCGGCCGGGATCAGCGTAAACGACGCCGTGTCCCGCGCCATCAAGACAGTCCTTGCCAGTCTGGAAGACTCCAAGGCCGAAAACATCGTCTCAATCGACATCCAGGGAAAATCGAGCCTCGGCGACTACATGGTCGTCGCGTCGGGCCGATCGCACCGTCATGTCTCGGCTGTTGCCGATCATCTCCTCAAGGCGTTGAAGGATGCCGGCCTCGGCACGGCGCGCGTCGAGGGGCTGTCCGGCGCCGACTGGGTCCTGATCGATTCAGGCGACATCATCGTCCATGTCTTCCGCCCCGAAGTCCGCGAATTCTACAATCTCGAAAAGATGTGGCAGGCGCCGGACCTCGAGGAAGAGACCTTGCACTGAGCCGGTTGGTTGGATGCGTGCCGTGGTTCCAGGCCCAATGACGATTTGCGGGCGACACGCATCGGCGGCCCTCTGAGGCGAGGATGAAGATTACCGTTCATGCCGTGGGCCGGATGAAAAGCGGCCCCGAGAGAGAACTCGCCGACCGCTATTTCGAGCGTTTCTCCAAGAGCGGCCCGGCTGTCGGCCTCGAATTCTCCGGCATCGCCGAGATCGCCGAAGGCCGCGCCCAGAACGCCGATGAACGCCGGCGCGATGAAGGCGCAAGGCTGCAGGCGCAGTTGCAGCCCGGCTCGGCGCTGATCCTGCTCGACGAGCGCGGCAAGAACCTGTCCTCGGAAGATTTCGCCGGCCGCATCGGCCAGTTGCGCGACGCCGGCCGCAAGGCGCTGGCGCTGGCTATAGGCGGCGCCGATGGCCACGATCCGTCGTTGCGCGCCCAGGCCGAGCTGGTGATGTCTTTCAGTGCGCTGACATGGCCGCACCAATTGGTGCGGGTGATGCTGGCAGAGCAGCTCTACAGGGTCTCGACGATCCTGTCCGGCCACCCCTATCACAGAACCTGAAGGTCGCATCGCACCGAATTCCGCCCCAATGCCGCGCAAGATCACGGCTTCGGGCCGGCTTTCCCTATTTTGCTCACCGGTGTGCGAAACCGCTGCACAGTTTTGGGCGATGCGCATTAATATGGTTGATGGTTCGTTAACGAAGCCGCAGATAGAGTCCATCCCGCATGGCTGAAGGCTGGAAATCGACGACGGGCTCATCGACAGCGGGCTCCTGGCGCGCGCGCTGCGGCATCGCGGCGGCGGTGGTCATCCTTTCGCTCAATGCCGCATGGGCCGAGAACACGCTCGACATGGCCCCCGATCCGGACCAGAGCCGCGCCGAATACGAACAGATCTCCAAGGAGATAAGCCTGTCGTCCGAGCGGCTGGCCAAGCTGGCCGCCGACATCGCCGCGGTCAAGAAGGACCACGCCTCGATCACCGCCGCGCTGATCCAGTCGGCAATGACCGAGCAAAAGCTTGGGCAGGACATCGAGGACATCGGCGCCAAGCTGGAGGGGCTGAAGACCCAGCAGCAGAAGATCCGCGCCTCGCTGATGGCGCGGCGCGACGTGCTGGCGGAGGTGCTGGGCGCATTGCAGCGCATGGGGCTGAACCCGCCGCCGGCGATCCTGGTCAAGCCGGAGGACGCGCTGTCGTCGGTGCGCAGCGCCATCTTGCTTGGCGCCGTGGTGCCTGAATTGCGCCAGCAGACCGACAGGCTCCTGGCCGACCTCAAGGAGCAGACACGAGTGACGGCCTCGATCGAGGCCGAGCGGGCACGGCTGACGGCGGCAGTCGGCGAGCAGACTGCGGAAAAGAAGCGGCTCGGCATGCTGCTGGAAGCCAAGCAGAAGCTCGAAGCCGACACGCAGGCGCAGTTGTCGGCCGAGCGACAGCATTCCGAGGCGCTCGCGGCCAAGGCCAGCAGCCTGAAGGAATTGATCGCCTCGCTCGAAGCCCAGGCCGAACGCAACCGCAAGGCCGCGGATGCCGCAAAGGCCGCGGAGGCCGGCCAAGCCGGCGGCGACAAGGCGGGCGGCGACAAGGCGGGCGGCGATATGACGGCGTCGCTGCCGGTTCCCGAGGCCAACCGGCTTGCCGCTGCGGCACCCTTCTCGGCGCTGCAAGGACAGATCGCGCTGCCGGTCATCGGCCGCATTAAACGCCGGTTCGGCGCCGAAGACGGTAACGGCGCGGTGATGCTTGGGGACATGGTTGCGACACAATCGGGCGCCATCGTCACCGCACCGGCGGATGGGAATGTGCTTTATGCGGGGCCGTTTCGCTCCTACGGTCAACTCTTGATCCTGAATGCCGGCGACGGTTATCATGTCGTCTTGGCGGGGATGAGCAGAATCAGCGTCGCAACCGGCCAATCAGTGCTCGCAGGAGAGCCGGTCGGTGCGATGGGAGAGGCCCGGGTGGCAAGCACCTCGGCTTCGAAGAATGGAAATGCCACGCCGGAGCTCTATGTCGAGTTCCGCAAGGATGGAAAACCCGTCGATCCGACCCCATGGTGGGCGGACCGTTTTTCTGGAAGGACGTGAAATGATGCGGAAACTGTCGCTTCTGTTTGCCGGTGCGCTGATGGGCGCGTCCGCCATGAGCCTGGTCTATGGCGCGCCCGGCTCGGCAGCGAACGCTGCGGGGTCGGAGACCTACAAGCAACTGGCGATCTTCGGCGATATCTTCGAGCGCGTGCGGGCGCAGTATGTGACGCCGCCCGACGACAAATCGCTGGTCGAGAACGCCATCAACGGCATGCTTGCCTCGCTCGACCCGCACTCCTCGTACATGAACGCCGAGCAGGCGCAGGACATGCGCGTGCAGACCAAGGGTGAGTTCGGCGGCCTCGGCATCGAGGTCACCATGGAGAACGATCTGGTCAAGGTGATCACGCCGATCGACGATACGCCGGCCGCCAAGGCGGGCGTGCTGGCAGGCGATTACATCGCCAAGATCGATGGCGAGGAGGTTCGCGGCCTGACCCTGAACGACGCGGTCGACAAGATGCGCGGCCTGGTCAACACGCCGATCAAGCTCACCATCCTGCGCCAGGGCGCCGACAAGCCGATCGAGCTGACGGTGGTGCGCGACATCATCAAGGTCAAGGCGGTCAAGTTCCGGGTCGAGAACGACATCGGCTACATGAAGATCACCTCCTTCACCGAAAAGACCTATGACGACCTCGAGAATGCCATCGACACCATCAAGAAGCAGGTGCCGAACGACAAGCTCAAGGGCTATGTGCTCGATCTGCGCCTCAATCCCGGCGGTCTGCTCGATCAGGCGGTAAGCGTATCGGACGCCTTCCTCAACCGTGGCGAGATCGTTTCGACGCGCGGCCGCGATCCCAAGGACGTTACCCGCTTCGACGCCAAGTCCAAGCAGGTCGACGATATCGGCGGCAAGCCGCTGATCGTGCTGGTCAATGGCGGATCGGCGAGCGCGTCCGAAATCGTCGCTGGCGCGCTGCAGGACCTACGCCGCGCCACGGTGGTCGGAACGCAGTCCTTCGGCAAGGGTTCGGTGCAGACCATCATCCCGCTTGGCGAGAACGGCGCGCTCAGGCTGACGACGGCGCTCTATTACACGCCGTCCGGCAAGTCGATCCAGGGCAAGGGCATCACGCCCGACATCAAGGTCGACCAGCCGCTGCCGCCGGAACTGCAGGGCAGGGACCTGACGCGCGGCGAATCCGACCTCAAGGGCCACATCAAGGGTGCCGACGAGAGCTCGACCGGTTCGGGCTCGGCAGCCTATGTGCCGCCGGATCCGAAGAACGACCTCCAGCTCATCTATGCCGAGCAGCTTCTGCGCGGCCAGAAGACCGATCCGTCCTTCCCGCCCAATCCGCAGAAGGCTGTCCTCAACCAGTAACAGGTGGCGGCCAACAACGGGTCTGGCCGCCCGATGGAAGCAATGCGATGCTGCCGGGGCCGAAAGGTTCCGGCAGTTTGATTCGGGGGTAACGCGAATCCCTCGATACAGGGCGCCAGGGGTGCGCCGGCATGAAGAATTCGCGCATGTCTCTTCGAAAGGTTCCATGTTCGAAGCCATGCGGACGGGGACAGGGCTTGGCTGATATCGGCAAGGACATCGAACGACCGCTCGGACTGACTGTCCGTCCGCCGCGCGCCGCCGGCAAGGTCAGCGTGGGTGCGCTCGTGGCTGCGTTCGTCGTGCTGGCCGTTGTCGGCGTCTCCGGCGCGATCGCGCTCAGGGACAAGCCGTTTCGCAAGCCGCAGGAAGTCGCGGTTTCGACGCCGAAAGTGGTGCCGGAGCCGACCGCTGCGCCGTCCGCTCTAGCGCCGGTCACGACGCCAAAGGCGGAAATGCCGGCCAAGGCTGGAGGCCCGCAGATCATCCATGTGCAGACAGAGGAAGGCGATGGTCCGCCCAAGGCGGCAATCGTCATCCGTGATCCGTCGACCATCGGCCAAAACCTGAAGATCGCGCATATTCCCGACAGGGCGCTGATCGAGGCCGGCGATGCCGGCCCCTTGCCGGTGCGCGCCGCAGACGGGCGGCGGCCCTTCGATGTCTACGCGCGGCCGTGGTCAGGCGCGCGCGGCGCCCGCGTGGCGATCGTCATCGGCGGGCTCGCGGTTTCACAGACCGGCACCCAGGCGGCCATTGCCAAGCTGCCGGCGGAAGTGACGCTGGCGTTCGCGCCGCAAGGCAACAGCATCGGCCGCTGGATGCAGGCCGCCCGGCAGAGCGGCCACGAGATCGTCATGCAGGTGCCGCTCGAACCGTTCGACTATCCCAATGTCAACCCCGGGCGCAACACGCTGACGGTGGCGGCGAGCGCGGAAGAGAACCTGAAGAACCTGCGCTGGGCACTGTCGCGGACGACGAACTATACCGGTGTCATGAACTATATGGGCGCGCGGTTCTCCGCTGACCCGGCGGCAATGGAGCCCTTCATGGCCGAGCTCGGCAAGCGCGGGCTCGCCTATATCGACGACGGCTCGTCGGCGCGCAGCCTGGCGCCGGATCTGGCGCTGAAGGACGGCGTGCCCTTCGTCGCCGGCGACACGGCGATAGACGCCGTGCAGGATCGCGGCGCCATCCTGAAGAAACTGGACAGCCTGGAGGCGACCGCCCGTGCCAAGGGCACTGCGGTCGGCATCGGCTCCGCTTTCGACCTGACGGTCGACACGGTGTCGTCATGGGCGGCCGAGGCCAAGAAACGCGGCATCGAGATCGTGCCGATTTCAGCGGTGGCGATCGATCCGCAAAAGGGCTAGCCACCGGGAAACAGCTTGAAAGACTGAATGATGCCGAAGACGAAGAAGGTCGACCGCGAGACGCTGCCCTACCGTCCCTGTGTCGGGCTGATGATCCTCAACGCCGAGGGCCTGGTCTGGGTCGGCCATCGTATCGCCGAGCCGGACAGCGAATTCGCCGGCACCACGCAGCTCTGGCAGATGCCGCAAGGCGGCATCGACAAGGGCGAGGAGCCGCTGCAGGCGGCGGAGCGGGAGCTTTATGAGGAGACCGGCATGCGCAGCGTCTCGCTGCTCGCCGAGGCGCCGGACTGGATCAACTATGATCTGCCGGACCACCTGGTCGGCGTCGCCTTCAAGGGGCGCTATCGGGGTCAGACGCAGCGATGGTTCGCCTTCCGCTTCCATGGCGATACCAGCGAGATCCAGATCAATCCGCCGCCCGGCGGCCACACCGCCGAATTCGACAAATGGTCGTGGCGGCCGATGCAGGAGCTGCCCGACCTGATCGTGCCGTTCAAGCGCAAGGTCTATGAAGACGTGGTGACGGCGTTCCGTCACCTTGTGCCATAGCCGGACGGGCCGAGGCCGCGGTTCAAACGCCAGCGGTTGCCGCGCCGGTTCGACCGTCTTATTGATGTCCATCCGCCACAAGAAGGGCCGCCATGCACGACGCCCCCAAAAGATCGCTGCCCGAGGAAGCCGACGCCACAAGCGAGGCTGCTGCCGGGGCCATCCTCACCATCGACCTTGGCGCGATCCGCGAAAATTACCGGCGGCTGAAGGCGCGGCTGGGCGGCGTGCGCTGCGCGGGCGTGGTCAAGGCCGACGGCTACGGTCTCGGCGCCGCGCAAGTGGCATCGGCGCTGATGAAGGAAGGCTGCGACATCTTCTTCGTCGCGCTGCTGTCCGAAGGCATCGCGCTGCGCAAGGCGCTGGGGGCCGGACCGGACATCTACGTGCTGAACGGGCTGCCGCCGGGTTCCGAGCCGGAAGCGGTGGCGGCTGGCTTGTGCGCTGTCATCAACAGTGGCGCACAGTTGCAAGCCTGGCGCGCAGCGACACACCGCGCCGGGCGCCGGCTCCCGGCTGCCGTCCAGGTCGACAGCGGCATGTCGCGGCTTGGGATGGCGCCAGCCGAGGTCGAGGCGGCGGCCGGGGATGTCGGCGCTTTCGATGGCATCGACGTCAGATATGTGATGAGCCACCTGGCCTGCGCCGATGAACCGCGCCACCCGGCCAATGAACAGCAGAGGCTGGCATTCGCGCGGTTGCGTGCCATGCTACCCGTGGCGCCGGCCTCGCTTGCCAACTCCTCCGGCATCTTTCTAGGCCCGCTTTATCATTGCGATCTTGCCCGGCCCGGTGCCGCCCTCTACGGCATCAACCCGACGCCTGGCCAAGCCAACCCGATGCTGCCCGTGGTCGGGCTGCAGGCCAAGGTGGCGCAGACGCGCAGTGTCCAAAAGGGCACTGGCGTCGGCTATGGCCACAGTTACCATGCGCAGGGCCCGCTCAGCCTGGCGACGATTTCGTTCGGCTATGCGGACGGCTGGCTGCGCCGCTCCGCTTCGGCCGCATGGTTCGAGGCGGTGCGCCTGCCTTTCCTCGGGCGCGTGTCGATGGATTCGATCATTCTCGACATTTCCGCCTTGCCGCCCGGCCGGCTCGGAGAGGGCGACCTGGTGGAGTTGCTAGGGCCCTCACAGAGCGTCGACGATGCTGCCGACCATGCCGGCACCATCGGGTATGAAATCCTGGCCAGCCTCGGAACGCGTTTTCACCGGCGCTATCTGGGCGGTTGAGCGGTTTGGCCGCGCTTGACAAGCGGGCGCCATTCGGCAAGCTTTGGCACATGAGCAAGCTCGCTTATATCAAAACCTTCTTCAGGGTCTGCCCGATCGCGGGATCGTAGCCCCGGCGCGGCCGCCTTCCGGCGTCCGTCCGTACCGGGGCATCCATACATCCACAATCGCCATCAAGCCGAACAGCCCTTCGCGGCTGCCGGCCTTTCATCACGCCGCCGCCAGCGCGCCGGCAGGCGCGCATCCGCTCGATGCGCCGGTCCATGAGGTTTGCCATGCAACACGCGAAAGAACTGCGTCCAAACAGCCATCTTCTGATCAGCGACGCCGACCATGACAGGCTGACGGGCTTGGCCAGGGCTTTGCTCGATCGCGCGCCCGAGACGGCCGAGGAGCTGCTTTCGGAAATGGACAGGGCCGTCGTCACGAACGCGGCGGCGATGCCGGCCGGTGTGGTGCGAATGGGTTCGACGGTGATCGTGCGCGGCGAAAGCGGCGACGCCCAGCGCATCATGCTGGTCTACCCGGGTGAGGCCGACATAGCCGAGAACCGCATCTCGGTGCTGACGCCGATGGGAACCGCGCTCATTGGCGCGAGTGTTGGGCAGGCGGTTTGCTGGAACGGTCGTGGCGGTCGGGAACTGTCAGTGACCGTCGAGGCCGTCGATGCGCCGGCTTCCGGCCCGCAACGAGCTTGATGGCGAGGCGGTGATGACGAGCACGAATTGTTGCCTGACGACGAAGGACTTCGCCGTTCTCGAAGTCATGCTGGAGCGCCGACGGGCGTTCGCGGATCCGATCGTGCGCATGCTCGAACACAAGCTTTCAGGCGCCGATGTCGTGCCGATCGATTCGGTCGGCCCCGACATCGTTACGCTGAACAGCAGGGTGGTGTTCGGCGTCGATGCCGGTCCCGCCGAAACGCGAACCCTGGTGCAGCACGAGGTGCGCGGGCCGGTCGGCTCGAGCCTGTCGGTCGCAACGAGGCGCGGGCTCTGCATGCTTGGCATGGCGCAAGGCCAGACGGCAACGGTCGAACACGCCGACGGCAGGCGGGAGTCGATCCTGATCAAGGCCGTGCTTTACCAGCCTGAAGCTGCCCGGCGCACGATCAAGCAGAAAGACCAGGCTGACGCGCGGCGACCGCACGGGCCCAGGCTCGTCTACAGTGCCGCAGCCGATTGGCGGCCTCTTGGCGAGACGGCCGGAATGCGGCAGACAGAAGAAGACGACCCCGGTCCCTCGGCGGCGTGAATAGGCAACGGCGCGTGGTCTCGAAGATCGACATCGATTTTCGCTCGGGATCATGCGCAAATCGAAAATACGGCCGCGTCCACGGGCGTCCTGAGGACGCTCGGCGCGGCAAGGAGTGAATGAATGAAAATCATGGTGCTGGGCAGTGGCGTGATCGGGGTGACCACGGCCTATTATCTCGCCGAGGCTGGCCACGAGGTGACCGTGATCGACCGCCAGAAAGGGCCGGGACTGGAAACCAGCTTCGCCAATGCCGGCGAGATTTCGCCCGGCTATGCCTCGCCTTGGGCCGGGCCCGGTATCCCCCTCAAGGCGATCAAATGGCTGCTGATGAAGCATGGTCCGCTGGTGGTGCGGCCGGCCTTCGATCCACATATGTGGACGTGGCTGGTCAAAATGCTGCGCAACTGCACCGCCGAACGCTACGCGGTCAACAAATCGCGCATGGTGCCGCTGGCCGAATACAGCCGCGACACGCTGAAGGCGCTGCGCGAGGCAACCGGCATAGCCTATGACGAGCGGACACAGGGCACGCTGCAGCTGTTTCGCACGCAAAAGCAGCTCGACGGCACATCAGGCGATGTCGAGGTGCTGAAGAGATATGGCGTGCCCTACGAAATCCTCGACCAGGACGGCTGCATCGCGGCGGAACCGGCTCTGGCCGCGGTGCGCGAAAAATTCGTCGGCGGCCTGAGGCTGCCGGGCGACGAGACCGGTGACTGCAAGATGTTCACCGACAGGCTGGCCGAGCTTTGCGTGGCACGCGGGGTCAAGTTCGAATACGACACGACGATATGGCGCGTCATCCGCAGCCGCAACCGCGTCAACAATATGAGCACCAGCAAGGGCTGGCTGACCGCCGACGCCTATGTGATGGCGCTGGGCAGTTATTCGTCGGACTTCATGCGCCGGATGAAGCGGCCGATCCCGGTCTATCCGGTCAAGGGCTATTCGATCACGGTGCCGATCAAGGATGCCGCCGCCGCGCCGGTGTCGACGGTGATGGACGAAACCTACAAGGTCGCGATCACGAGGCTCGGCGACCGCATCCGCGTCGGCGGCACGGCCGAGATTTCCGGGTTCGACCTCCGGCTGCACGAATCGCGACGGCGCACGCTCGAACACTCGGTCGGCGACCTGTTCCCGGGAGCCGGCGCCATGCGGGAGGCGACGTTCTGGTGCGGCCTGCGGCCGATGACGCCGGACGGGCCGCCGCTGATCGGGCGCACGGAGCTTTCCAATCTCTACCTCAACACCGGCCATGGAACGCTCGGCTGGACCATGGCCTGCGGCTCGGCCAAGGTGCTGGCCGACATCATCTCGAACAAAGTGCCCGATATCGACGCCCGCGCGCTGGCGCAGGAGCGCTATCTGAAATAGACGCCGCCCGCTCGCCATCGGCGGGCGCGGCCGGGGGATATCGCGTCAGAACGCCTGTTTCACCCAGCCCTCGTCGAACAGCAGCCGGTAAGCCCACCGGATGGTCACTTCGGTGGCGACCGATTGGAATGGGCGAGATACTCGTCATCTGGCGAAGAAGGCGGGGTCGAGCACCATCATGCCGTTCTCCGTGTCGTGGAAGAAGCTGCGATGGCCGACATGCGTCAGACGAAAAGATTTCTCTCCCGCTCCACCGCCTTTGTGATGAAGGAGGCAACGATCTGGACGCGGCGCAGCGGCCTGACCGATTCGTGATAGACCAGCCAGTAGGCACGGCGGATGGGAGCCACCACGTCGACGGCCACCAGTTCCGGCATCGAGCGGGCGACGAAAGTGTGCAGGATGCCGATGCCGGCGCCCGTCCGCACCGCTTCGGCCTGCCCGAGCGCGGAGGAAATGGCGAAGCTGGTGCGCCAGTCAGCGCTGAATTCGGCGGCGTAGTCGAGCGATGGGCTGACGATGAGGTCTGGCACATAGCCGATCAATGTGTGCCGTCCCAGCTCGGCAGCGGTCTGGGGCAGGCCGTGGGCTTCAGCATAGGCACGTGAGGCAAACAGGCCGAGCGAGTAGTCGACCAGCTTGCCCGCTACCAGCCGGCCCTCGGTCGGGCGCTCGACGGTGATGGCAATGTCGGCCTCGCGGCGAGACAGGGAGAAGGAGCGCGGCACCGGTACGAGCTGAATCGTCAATTCACGGTGCAGCGCGGTCAGTGCGCCGAGGCGCCGGGCGAGGAACGCGACGCCAAACCCGTCCGGCGCGCCGATCCGCACCGTGCCCGAAACGTCGTCGCCTTCGCCTGATATTGTCGAGCGGGCGGCGATCATGTCGCCCTCCATGCGCTCGGCAATGTCGAGGAAGCGCTCGCCGGCGGGCGTCAGCTCGCTGCCGGTGGTCAGCCGGCGAAAGAGTTTCGTGCGCAGCGCGTCTTCAAGTGCGGCGATGCGGCGCGAGACGGTGGCGTGATTGAGTTCCAGGCGCCTCGCCGCGCCAAGGATTTGCCCGGCGCGCGCCACGGCGAGAAAGATGCGGACGTCATCCCAGTTCATGGGGATGGTCCGGATGACAATTTTCAATGTCGCGTTCTGTGGTGAAGGAACTCAACCTGCCAATCCTTGGGCGTCGTCTTCGTGATCCTTCCCATTTGCGAGAATTGATGCTCTCCCGTCAACCGTTGTCTATTTTCCGCACAACGGTTGCGTTCTCCCTCGCGTTGCCATCGGCGTGCCAAAGGCGGACAATGCACCATCACAAACCCAGGGAGAGACATCATGATCGAATACGGTCATTTCATCGGCGGCAAGCGTGTCGCCGGCACCAGCGGTCGCAAGCAGGACGTGATGCAGCCGATGGACGGCTCTGTGCGCGGCACGGTGGCGCTGGCCTCGCAGGCGGAACTGCGCGCGGCGGTCGAGAACGCCAAGGCGGCGCAGCCGAAATGGGCCGCGACCAACCCGCAGCGCCGCGTGCGCGTCCTTATGAAGTTCCTTGAACTGGTCGCCCGCGACTATGACGAACTGGCCGACATCCTGGCGCGAGAGCACGGCAAGACGATCGCCGATGCCAGGGGCGACATCCAGCGCGGCCTCGAAGTGGTCGAGGTCTGCATCGGCGCGCCGCACATGATGAAGGGCGAATTCACCGACGGTGCCGGCCCCGGCATCGACGTCTATTCGATGCGCCAGCCGCTCGGCGTCGTCGCCGGCATCACGCCGTTCAACTTTCCGGCGATGATCCCGCTGTGGAAGATTGCGCCGGCGATCGCCTGCGGCAACGCCTTCATCCTGAAGCCTTCCGAGCGCGACCCGGGCGTGCCGATCCGCATCGCCGAGCTGTTCATCGAGGCGGGCCTGCCTGCCGGTATCCTCAACGTCGTCAACGGCGACAAGGAAGTCGTCGACGCCATCCTTGACGACCCCGATATCAAGGCTATCGGCTTCGTCGGCTCGACGCCGATCGCTCATTACATCTATTCGCGCGGCACTGCGTCAGGCAAGCGCGTGCAGTGCTTCGGCGGCGCCAAGAACCACATGATCATCATGCCCGACGCCGACATGGACCAGACCGTCGATGCACTGATCGGCGCGGGCTACGGATCGGCCGGCGAGCGCTGCATGGCGATCTCGGTGGCGGTCCCTGTCGGCAACGACACCGCCAACCGGCTGATGGAAAAACTGGTGCCGCGCGTCGAAAGCCTGAAGGTCGGCCCCTCGACGGATTCCGCCGCCGATTTTGGCCCGCTGGTCACCGCTCAGGCGCTGGAGCGGGTGAAGGGCTATGTCGATATCGGCGTCAAGGAAGGCGCCAAGCTGGTCGTCGACGGTCGCGGCTTCAAGATGCAGGGCTACGAGAACGGCTACTATATGGGCGGCTGCCTGTTCGACAACGTCACGTCGGACATGCGCATCTACAAGGAAGAGATCTTCGGGCCGGTGCTGTCGGTGGTGCGCGCGCCGACCTACGAGAACGCCATCAAGCTCGCCAATGACCACGAGATGGGCAATGGCGTCGCCATCTACACGCGCGACGGCGACGCCGCGCGAGACTTTGCTTCCAGGGTGCAGGTCGGCATGGTCGGCGTCAACGTGCCGATCCCGGTGCCGATCGCCTACTACACGTTCGGTGGCTGGAAGGCGTCGTCCTTCGGCGATCTCAACCAGCACGGTCCGGACGCGTTCCGCTTCTACACCAAGACCAAGACGGTCACCTCGCGCTGGCCGTCCGGCATCAAGGACGGAGCCGATTTCGTCATCCCGACGATGAACTAGCCGGACGCTTGTCCGATAGCGCGTCCTCGCCTTCGGCTGCGGGCGCGCGGGCCGGCATCAATGACGGGCCGAGTTCGTCATCCCGACGATGAACTAGCCGGACACTTGTCCGCTTGCGCGTCCTCGCCTTCGGCTGCGGGCGCGCGGGCCGGCATCAAGGGCGGCGCCGATTTCGTCATCCCGACGATGAACTAGCCGGACGCTTGTCCGCTTGCGCGTCCTCGCCTTCGGCTGCGGCCGCGCGGGCCGGCAGGACCACCCAAAAATCTGCGGCCCGAGTCCCTGGCTCGGGCCGTTTATTTTGCAAACGCTAATGTGATGGAACCGGCGAGGGCGCCAGGACTTAGAGCTACGATCCTGCCCTGGAGGAGGCATGGCAGGCAACCAGAGCGCCGACGGCTGACCGTTAGCATCGCATCGTCGGGCGCAAGGAGGTGTCCGATGGCACAACGTCTTATGTCCATGCTGCTATGCGCCGCGGCGGCGCTATCGATAGGGCCGGCGAATGCAGCCGGCCAATGTGCGGCACGCGCCGACATCGTCAAGGCGCTCGGCGAGAATTTCCACGAAAGTGAGGCCGGGCGTGGCCTGATCAATCCCAACGTGGTGCTTGAGGTGTTCGTTTCCGAACAGGGCAGTTGGACCGTCCTCGCCTCCGACACCAAGGGCCAGAGTTGCATCCTGTCCGTCGGCGAGGGCTGGGACAGCCCGACGATCAAGGCGGCCTTGTCAGGAGCCTGAGCCTCATCGCGTCGAAGCGGTTCAGGCGACGCGTAGTCTTGGGCATGCACTGTCCTGAACCGGGGTCGGTGTCGGGCGGTATGCTTCAACGTGTGGCGGCCGCCTCGGCATGGGCGCGCAGCAATGCCATCAGCCGCTTGGCATCCTTCGCGGCGGCTTCCTCGTCACCGTCGACAATCGAGCGGATCAGCGCGACGTGATGCTCGGCCGATTCCGCCAGGCCGGTATCGGCCTTGTAGCGGAACCAGAAGCGGCGGCTATGGGTCTGCAGCGGGGCAGCCAGCCTGGCCGCGAACGGGTTGTCGGCAGCCCGCGCCAGCGCCTCGTCCAGCGTCTTGTCGGCCTGGATGAAGGCAAGCACGTTGCCGGAGATGACAGCCTTCTGCATGGCAAGCGCGGCATCGTGGAAGAGGTCGGCTGCGTCGCGGGTGACGAAGCGCGCCGCGGAGCGGGCCAGCACCACCTCGACGCCGCGGCGCGCGTCGAGGACGCGCAGCCAGTCGCCGGGGTGCAGCGGCGCGATGGCGATGCCTGCGCGTGGCCGCACGTCGAGCAGTCCTTCCCAGGCCAGCCTCTGGATCGCCTCGCGCACCGGCGTACGGCCGAGCGCCAGCTTCTCGATCAGGCCGCCTTCAGTGACGAAACTCGCCGGCGCCAGTTCGAGCGTGACAATCATATGCTCGAGCATGCGGTAGGCCTTGGTCGCAGCCGGCTCGAACGCAGCGCTCATTTGCATGGATATCAAAGGCAGTCTCCTGATATATTTTGCATATATCATAGGAGAATCCGTGTTGACAGCGGCTTTCTTAATAGATATACGGCTGATATATCAGAGGAGCGATGACCATGTGGACCGGAGTTTTCCCAGCCGTCACGACTAAATTCACCGCGGACGACCGCCTCGACCATGCCGAGATGGAGCGCTGCTTCGGCTTGCAAATCGAGGCCGGCTGCGACGGCATCATCGTCTGCGGATCGCTCGGCGAAGGGCCGATGCTGTCCCATGACGAAAAGATTGAAGTGCTGAAAACCGCGCAGAAGGTGGCTGGCAAGAAACCGGTGCTGCTGACGGTGAACGAGGCCGGGACACGCGAGGCCGCCAGTATCGCCCGCCGCGCCGCCAAGGAAGGCGCCGACGGCCTGATGGTGGTGCCCAGCCCGATTTACCATACCAATGCGGAAGAGACGGTGGCGGCGCTGCGCGCCGTCGCGGAGGCCGGCGACTTGCCGGTCATGATCTATTCCAACCGGCTCGCCTACCGCGTCGATGTCACCGTCGACCAGATGGAGGAACTGGCGTCGGACAAGCGCTTCGTCGCCATCAAGGAATCCTCCGACGACATCAGGCGCTCGACCGAGATCATCAATCGCCTGGGCAGCCGCTACGACCTGTTTACCGGCGTCGACAATCTCGCTTTCGAGGCGCTGTCGGTGGGCGCCATCGGCTGGGTGGCCGGTCTCGTCACCGCCTTCCCGCGCGAGACGGTGGCGATCTACCAGCTGATGCAGCGGGGCCGCCGCGAAGAGGCGCTCGCCATCTATCGCTGGTTCCGGCCGCTGCTTGATCTCGACGTCTCGACCTATCTGGTGCAGAACATCAAGCTTGCCGAGGTGTTCGCCATTCAAACCAACGACCGCGTCCGCATGCCGCGCCAGCCGCTGTCGGGCGAGCGCCGCAAGGCGGTCGAGAAGATCGTCAAGGACGCACTGGCGGTGCGGCCGACACTACCGGCGTTCTGAGGCTTTCTTCCGAGAGGCGGCGCCGAGGTGACAGGAAGTTCCAAATCGATGGAAGCGCGGCGGCGCCCCGCCCTGCGGGCGTCTTCTCCCCGTGAACAGGGAGAAGAAATAGATATCGCCATCGTCGGCGGCGGCATCATCGGCATCTGCGCGGCGGCGTTTCTTGCCGAGGCGGGGCGAAACGTCACGGTCTACGACCGCACCGGCATCTGCGAGGAGACGAGCTCCGGCAATGCCGCCGCCTTCGCCTTTTCCGACGTGCTGCCACTGGCGCACAAGGGCATGCTCCGGCAATTGCCGAAATGGCTGGCCGATCCGCTCGGCCCACTCGCCATCCCGCCCGCCTACCTGCCGAAGCTGCTGCCCTGGCTGATCCGCTTCTGGCGTGCCGGCTCGGCGAAGCACTACGAGGCTGGCCTGGCGGCGCAGGCCGCAATGATGGCGCTCGCCGAGGCCGAATGGATGGGCCTGCTCGACCGCTCCGGCACGAGGCGGATGCTGCGCGAGGATGGCTCGCTCGAACTCTACGAAAGCGAAGCCGAATTCCAGGCCTCGCTGTCCGGCTGGGCGGCGCGCCAGCGCTTCGGCATCGGCTTCCGCCATGTCGGCGGCGAGGAGCTGGCGGAGCTGCAGCCCGGCCTGTCGCCGCGTTTCGGCAAGGGCACGTTCGTGCCGGGCTGGAAGACGGTCGCCGATCCAAAACTGCTCGGCAAGGCGATCTGGGACTATGCGCAATCCAAGGGCGCGCGGTTCGAGAAGGCCCGCATCGCCGGCGTCGCCGCGGACGGGAACGGCGCGACGTTGACGCTGGCCGACGGCACGACGCGGCAAGCCCGGCAACTGGTCGTCACCGCCGGCGCCTGGTCGCATCTGCTGGCGCGGCAGCTCGGCGACCGCATTCCGCTCGAAACCGAGCGCGGCTACAACACGACGTTGCCAAAGACCGCCTTCGAGGTGAAGCGGATGCTGATCTTCTCCGGCCAAGGCTTCGTGATCACGCCGCTCGACACGGGCCTGCGCATCGGCGGCGCGGTCGAGCTCGGCGGCATCGAGCGGCCGCCCAACTACGCGCGCTCGAAGGCGCTGCTGCGCAAGGCGCAAGACTTCCTGCCGGGCCTCGATCCTTCGGGCGGACGCGAATGGATGGGGTTTCGTCCCTCGCTGCCGGATTCATTGCCTGTCGTCGGCCGCGCATCGGGAAGCCGGCCGGTGGTCTACGCTTTCGGCCACGGCCATCTTGGCCTGACCCAGGCTGCTGCGACGGGACGGTTGATCCGCGAGCTTGTCCTGGGGCAGACTCCGCCGATCGACGTGGCCCCCTTCAGTCCACAACGGTTTTGATTTTTCGAGGAGCGTCATGGCCAGGAAATCCTTCTTCTGCATCGACGGCCACACCTGCGGCAACCCGGTGCGGCTGGTCGCCGGCGGCGGCCCGCTGCTCCAGGGTTCGACGATGATGGAGCGGCGCGCACATTTCCTGGCCGAATATGACTGGATCCGCACCGGCCTGATGTTCGAGCCGCGCGGCCACGATGTCATGTCCGGCTCGATCCTCTACCCGCCGACGCGTGAGGATTGCGACATCGCCATCCTGTTCATCGAGACCTCGGGCTGCCTGCCAATGTGCGGCCACGGCACCATCGGCACGGTGACGATGGCCATCGAGCACGGGCTGATCAAGCCGACGACGCCCGGCCTGCTCAGGCTCGACACACCGGCCGGCCTGGTCATCGCCGAATACAAACAGGTCGGCGAATATGTCGAGGAGGTGCGCATCACCAACGTGCCCTCCTTCCTCCATGCCGAGGGCCTGACGGTCGAATGCCCCGGGCTCGGCGAGATCGTCGTCGACGTCGCCTATGGCGGCAATTTCTACGCCATCGTCGAGCCGCAGAAAAACTATCGCGACATGGCAGACCATTCGGCGGGCGACCTCATCGCCTGGAGCCCGGTGGTGCGGCAGCGGCTCAACGAGAAATACTCTTTCGTGCATCCGGAGAATCCGGGCATCAACCGGCTGTCGCACATGCTGTGGACCGGCGAGCCGACGGTGGCGGGTGCGGACGCGCGCAACGCGGTCTTCTACGGCGACAAGGCGATCGACCGCTCACCGTGCGGCACGGGCACCTCGGCGCGCATGGCGCAGCTCCACGCCAAGGGCAAGCTCAAGGCCGGCGATGCGTTCGTCCATGAATCGATCATCGGCTCGCTGTTCAAGGGCAAGGTTGAAAAAGACGTCACGGTCGCAGGCAAGCCGGCGATCATTCCCTCGATCGGCGGCTGGGCGCGCATGACCGGGCTCAACACGATCTTCATCGATGACCGCGATCCGTTCGCGCACGGCTTCGTCGTCAAATAGGCGATTCATCACGCCGCGGAAGGTCGGGAAGGACAAAAAGGATTGCTGTCACGAGCGCAACAAATCGTCTCATCAACTTATTTTGACGGCGATTTCTTCGAAATGGAGCGCATGATGACGCTTAATCGTCAAAGACATTGCGTTATGCCAATGATAGGGTCCGCGATAGTCCAGGGGGCGGGTGCGAAAAAACGGGCAATCGAACGGCGTGCAGTCGGAAACACGCATGACGATCAAAAAATGACGTTGCAATCCCGTCTCGAAACCTTACGACTAGGGGAAATACGAAAAGGAATGCGTCTGCATGGGCGACATTCCAGGGGAGCCATGTACACATGCAGTATTTTGTCCAGCAGCTTATCAATGGGCTGACGCTGGGATCGATCTATGGGCTGATCGCGATCGGCTACACGATGGTCTACGGCATCATCGGCATGATCAACTTTGCTCATGGCGATATCTTCATGGTGGGCGCTTTCACGGCGCTGATCGTTTTCCTCATCCTGGGCGCCCTGTTCTATTCGGTTCCCGTGGTCATCGCGCTGTTGGTGATGATGATCGTGGCGATGCTGCTGACCAGCCTCTACAACTGGACGATCGAGAAGGTGGCCTACCGGCCGCTGCGCGGCTCGTTCCGGCTGGCGCCGCTGATCACCGCCATCGGGATGTCGATCGCGCTGTCGAATTTCGTGCAGGTGACGCAAGGCCCGCGCAACAAGCCGATCCCGCCGATGGTGTCGAAGGTCTACAACATCGAAGGCATCAGCGTGTCGCTGAAGCAGATCATCATCGTCGTCGTCACCGCGTTGCTCTTGGTGTTGTTCTGGTACCTGGTCAACAAGACCTCGCTTGGCCGGGCGCAGCGCGCCTGCGAGCAGGACCGCAAGATGGCGGCGCTGCTCGGCATCGATGTCGACCGCACCATCTCGATCACCTTCATCATGGGCGCGGCACTTGCCGCCGTCGCCGGCACGCTGTTCCTGATGTATTACGGCGTCATCGCCTTCTCGGACGGCTTCGTGCCCGGCGTGAAGGCATTCACCGCAGCGGTGCTGGGCGGCATCGGTTCGTTGCCGGGCGCGGTGCTGGGCGGCCTTTTGATCGGCTTCATCGAGAGCATGTGGTCGGCCTATTTCTCGATCGACTACAAGGATGTCGCCGCCTTCTCGATCCTGGCTATCGTGCTGATCTTCCTGCCTTCCGGCATTCTCGGCCGGCCAGAAGTCGAAAAGGTCTGAGATCATGGCCGTCACCGTATCTCCCGAGCGCGACACCGTCGCAGCCACGCCCATGCAGCGCGCCTTGCGCGAGGCCTTCTATGCCGGTGCCATCGCGCTCGGCCTGTTCGTGCTGTTTATCGGGCTCAAGACCGACCAGAACATCTCAAACGAGCTGATCCTGGTGCAGCGCTGGGGCCTGCTCGCCGCAGTGGTCATCGCCACGGCCGTCGGCCGCTTCCTCTATGTCGCCTACGGCCAGCCCTTTTTGGCCAACCAGAAGATCGCCGACGTCGCCACCGGCTTGCTGCCGGCCAGCGTGGCGTCGCGCTTCTTCCTCTTTCCAGCCTTCATCGTGGCCGTCATCGTCGCGGCGCTGCTGTTCGTCTTCAGCAGGTCTCTCGCCGGCTGGGTAGGGGCGGAGCCGGCCGGCTATCTGCAATTCCTGCGCGCCCTTGCGGTCATCTACGCGCTGGCCTGCGTGATCTACTATTTCCGCGGCTTCATCCATGCCAACTTCACAAAACTCGGCATCGCCGCACTGGTGCTCTATCCGATCATTGTCGTGGGCATGCTGTCGCTGATGTCGTGGTCGCTCGTCGGCGGGCTGCAAGGATCGCTGAAATGGGTCGATAATTTCGGCATCCAGATCCTGATCTATGTCATGCTGGCCTGGGGGCTGAACATCGTCGTCGGCCTGGCCGGCCTGCTCGACCTCGGCTATGTCGCCTTCTATGCGGTCGGCGCCTATGCCTATGCGCTGCTCGGCACGCATTACGGCCTCTCCTTCTGGATCCTCCTGCCGGCCGCAGGCGCCATGGCCGCCTTCTGGGGCGTGCTGCTCGGCTTTCCGGTGCTGCGCCTGCGCGGCGACTACCTGGCCATCGTGACGCTTGCCTTCGGCGAGATCATCCGGCTGGTGATCATCAACTGGCGCGAGGTGACCAATGGCTCGGCCGGCATTTCCGGCATCCCGAAGGTCACCTTCTTCGGCCTGATGAGCTTCAACGTCTCGGATCCGAACTACATCGGCAAGGTGCTGAACATCGCCACATCGAGCGCCTATTACAAGATCTTCCTCTATTACCTCATCCTGGGGCTGGCGCTGCTCACCGCCTTCGTCACGGTCAGGCTGAGGCGCATGCCGGTCGGCCGCGCCTGGGAAGCCTTGCGCGAGGACGAGATCGCCTGCCGCTCGCTCGGCATCAACACCACGACCACCAAGCTGACCGCCTTTGCCACCGGCGCCATGTTCGGCGGTTTTGCCGGCTCGTTCTTCGCCGCCCGGCAAGGCTTCGTCAGCCCCGAATCCTTCGTCTTCCTGGAATCGGCCATCATCCTGGCCATCGTCGTGCTTGGCGGCATGGGATCACTGGTCGGCATTGCCGTCGCGGCTCTGGTCATGATCGGCGGCACCGAGGTGCTGCGCGAACTCGATTTCCTCAAGCAGGTCTTCGGACCCGACTTCACGCCGGAACTCTACCGTATGCTGCTGTTCGGCATGGCCATGGTGATCGTTATGCTGTGGAAGCCGCGCGGCTTTGTCGGCAGCCGTGAGCCGACCGCCTTCCTCAAGGTGCGAAGGGCTGTCTCCAGTTCCTTCACCAAGGAGGGGCACGGCTGATGAACGCGAACCCCTCCATGAACGACGCCATCCTGAACGTCGAACACCTGTCGATGAAGTTCGGCGGCCTGGTCGCGATCGGCGACCTGTCCTTCACCGCCAGGCGCGGCGAGATCACCGCGCTGATCGGGCCCAACGGCGCCGGCAAGACCACCGTGTTCAACTGCATCACCGGCTTCTACAAGCCGTCGGAAGGCATGATCACTCTCACCCGGCAGGACGGCTCGATCTACCTGCTCGAACGGCTGCCCAACCATGAGATCCCGGCGCGCGCCAAGGTGGCGCGCACCTTCCAGAACATCCGCCTGTTCTCGGGCATGACGGTGCTCGAGAACCTGCTCGTTGCCCAGCACAACAAGCTGATGAAGGCTTCGGGCTATACGGTGCTCGGCCTGTTCGGCTTCAGCGGTTACCGCAAGGCCTCGGCCGAATCCGTCGAACTTGCCAAGCACTGGCTTGAGAAAGCCGATCTGGTCGACCGCGCCGACGATCCGGCCGGCGACCTGCCCTATGGCGCGCAGCGGCGCCTCGAGATCGCGCGCGCCATGTGCACCGGCCCGGAGCTTTTGTGCCTCGACGAGCCCGCCGCCGGTCTCAATCCAAAGGAATCGGCCGCGCTCAACGACCTGCTGATGGACATCAAGAACAACACCGGCACCTCGATCCTGCTGATCGAGCACGACATGTCGGTGGTCATGCAGATCTCCGATCACGTCGTGGTTCTGGAATACGGCCGCAAGATCTCCGACGGCAATCCGCAGTCGGTGCGCACCGATCCGCGCGTCATCGCCGCCTATCTCGGCGTCGACGACGAGGAGGTCGAGACCGTGCTGACCGAAGTCGGCGACGAGGACGTCATCGAGCAACTCGATACCGGTCCCGATGCCGCGCATGGTCCGGGAACATCGTCGTCCTATCTCGCCGGCCCGGTGAGCGACACGGTCGGCCACAGCGAAGGCGAGCGCATCACGGTGTCGAAGGGCGCCTCGAAGGCGGCGCAGGTCGATGCGCGGGCGGCGAGCGTTGCGGCCAAGGCTGTCGCGCCAGCACCTGCTTCGCGGACCAAGCCGGCGGCGAAGCCGGCCACCAAGGCGAGTGTCAAGACAGGGGCCAAGACGCCGGCCGCGAAGGCCGCGGGCATCTCGAACCGCCTCACGGCGCCCCGCGGCGGCAAAGCCGACAATCTCACCCGCATCAAGGGGATCGGCGCGGTCAACGAGAAGAAGCTCAACGAACACGGCATCTTCCACTTCGACCAGATCGGCGCCTGGAAGAAGGCCGATGTCGAGGCCGTCGAAGCGTATCTCGCCTTTGACGGACGCATCGCCCGCGAAGAATGGGTCAAGCAGGCCAGGCTGCTTAGCCAGGGCAAGGACACGGAATTCTCGCGCCGCGTCGACGCCGGCAAGGTGGCGACGAGCCATGCTTCCGGTAAGCAGGCAGCAAAGCCCGCGACAGGAGCGGGCAAGCCCGTTCGGGCCAAGCGCGGAGGGGGCAAGTGATGGCCGGGAAGACGCTGCTCGATATCAAGGGCGTGCAGACCTATTACGGCAACATCCGTGCGCTGAACGGCGTCGACGTCACCGTCAACGAGGGCGAGATCGTGGCGCTGATCGGCGCCAACGGCGCCGGCAAATCGACGCTGATGATGACCATTTTTGGAGCGCCGCGCGCCCGCGCGGGCACCATCACCTTCGCCGGCGCCGACATCACCCAATTGCCGACGCACGAGATCGCGCGCTTGCGCATTGCCCAGTCGCCGGAAGGCCGGCGCATCTTCCCGCGCATGACGGTGATGGAAAATCTGCAGATGGGCGCCAGCCTCGACAACCTCAAGCACTATGACGAGGACGTCGAGAAGGTGTTCGCACTGTTCCCGCGCCTGAAGGAGCGCATCGCCCAGCGCGGCGGCACGCTGTCGGGCGGCGAGCAGCAGATGCTGTCGATCGGGCGCGCGCTGATGGCGCGGCCGAAGCTGCTTCTGCTCGACGAGCCGTCGCTCGGTCTTGCGCCGCTGATCGTCAAACAGATCTTCGATGCCATTCGCGAGCTGAACCGCACGCAGGGGCTGACCGTGTTCCTGGTCGAGCAGAACGCCTTCGGCGCGCTGAAGCTGGCGACGCGCGGCTATGTCATGGTCAACGGCAATGTGACCATGAGCGGCACCGGCAAGGAACTGCTCGCCAATCCGGAAGTGCGCGCCGCCTATCTCGAAGGCGGCCATCACTGAGTTCAGGAGTCCTTACCATGCAAGGCATTCTCTACGAGGAACCGTCCATCTGGCAGTTCTTCTTCGTCACCTGCCTGCTCGGCGGCTGGGCGGCATGGATGACCGGCAAGGCCAGTGCCCAGACCTGGCGCAGCTTCGTCCAGCTGTTCGCCTATCTGCTGGGTCTCGGCATCGGCATCCGCTTCATCCATCATGCGCTGTTCAACGGCACGATGTTCTCGCTGCATTACTATGTCGTCGACACCATCGTACTGATGATCCTCGGCTTCGTCGGCTATCAATACACACGAACCAACCAGATGGTGACACAGTATAATTGGCTCTACGAAAGAGCTTCAATCTTGAGCTGGAAACCGAAAGGTTGACGTTCATCATTAACGCCGTTTCGGGGATGAATCGGCGTGACAAGTGCCTGAAAATCGGCAAACTATGCTTTCTGCGATAAGGGTGGGCATCGCATGAAAGCTTCATCCACGCCCACTCCGTTAATGGGAGCGTTTAAATGAAAAAATCACTTTTGTCCGCCGTCGCCCTGACCGCGCTGATCGCGTTCAGCGGCAATGCGTGGGCTGATCTAATGGTCGGCGTTGCTGGCCCGATCACGGGTCCGAATGCCGCCTTCGGCGCACAGTTGCAGAAGGGCGCGGAGCAGGCGGTCGCCGACATCAATGCGGCGGGCGGCATCAACGGCGAGCAGATCAAGCTCGAAGTCGGCGACGACGTCTCCGATCCGAAGCAAGGCATCTCGGTCGCCAACAAGTTCGTCGGCGACGGCGTCAAGTTCGTGGTCGGCCACTTCAACTCGGGCGTCTCCATTCCGGCGTCGGAAGTCTACGCGGAAAACGGCATCGTCGAGATCACGCCTGCCGCGACCAACCCCCAGTTCACCGAGCGCGGCCTGTGGAACGTGTTCCGCACCTGCGGACGCGATGACCAGCAGGGCGGCATCGCCGGCGGTTATCTGGCGGCCAATTTCAAGGACGCCAAGATCGCCGTCGTGCACGACAAGACCACCTACGGCCAGGGCCTTGCCGACGAGACCAAGAAGGCTATGAACGCCAAGGGCGTGAAGGAAGTCATGTATGAAGGCGTCAATGTCGGCGACAAGGACTTCTCGGCGCTGATCGCCAAGATGAAGGAAGCCGGCGTCTCCATCATCTACTGGGGCGGCCTGCACACTGAAGCCGGCCTGATCATCCGCCAGGCGGCCGACCAGGGCCTCAAGGCGACGCTGGTTTCCGGCGACGGCATCGTGTCGAACGAACTGGCCTCGATCGCTGGCGACGCGGTCGCGGGCACGCTCAACACGTTCGGTCCGGACCCTCGCCTGATTCCGGCCAACAAGGAACTGGTCGAGAAGTTCCGCGCGCAGGGCTTCGAGCCGGAGGCCTATACGCTCTACGCCTACGCAGCCATGCAGGCGATCGCCGAGGCAGCCACCTCTGCCAAGTCCAACGACCCGCAGGAAGTTGCCAAGGCGCTGCATGAAAAGGGTCCGTTCAAGACCGTGCTCGGCGACCTCTCCTACGACGCCAAGGGCGACCCGACGCTGCCCGGCTACGTCATGTACGAGTGGAAGAAGGGCGACGACGGCAAGTACACCTACGTCCAGAAGATGTAAGCCTGTCCGCATTGACTTCACGGAATGCCCGGCGCCTCGCGCCGGGCATTTTCTTTTGCGGAAGCAGCGATCGCGCGTTTATTGTCTGGCAAAGATCCTCGTTTTGAGGACAGCGGCGGCTTTCCGCTGATGTTCAGCCGTTTGGGGCCACGCTCAAGGCGAAGACTCGGGTTTAAATCGGTTTAAACGTGCGTCAAATTTTGTTTGCACTGCAGCATTTTCACGCTAATCATGGCGCCGCTGCTCTTCCCTCCGCTGCTGGAGCCCAATCCTTGGCCATCACGAAGATCCTCGTCGCCAACCGGTCCGAAATCGCCATCCGCGTGTTTCGCGCGGCCAATGAACTCGGCCTCAAAACGGTGGCGATCTGGGCCGAGGAGGACAAATATTCGCTGCACCGCTTCAAGGCCGACGAGAGCTACCAGGTCGGGCGCGGACCGCATCTCGCCAAGGACATGGGGCCGATCGAAAGCTATCTCTCGATCGAGGAGGTGATCCGCGTCGCCAGGTTGTCGGGCGCCGATGCGATCCACCCCGGTTACGGGCTGCTTTCGGAAAGCCCCGAATTCGCCGAGGCCTGCGCCGAAGCCGGGATCACCTTCATCGGACCCAAGCCGGAGACGATGCGCCGGCTTGGCAACAAGGTCGCGGCGCGCAATCTGGCCATCGAGGTCGGCGTGCCTGTCATTCCCGCCACCGATCCGTTGCCGGACGACATGGAGGCGGTCAAGAAACTTGCCACGGAGATCGGCTATCCCCTGATGCTGAAGGCTTCGTGGGGCGGCGGCGGCCGCGGCATGCGCGCCATCCGTGCCGAGGCCGATCTCGCCCGCGAGGTCACCGAGGGCAAGCGCGAGGCGAAAGCCGCCTTCGGCAAGGACGAGGTCTATCTCGAAAAGCTGATCGAGCGCGCCCGCCATGTCGAAGTGCAGATCCTGGGCGATACCAGTGGCAATGCGGTGCATCTGTTCGAGCGCGACTGCTCGATCCAGCGCCGCAACCAGAAGGTCGTCGAGCGGGCGCCCGCGCCCTATCTCAGCGAGGAGCTGCGCCAGGAGCTGTGCGGCCATGCGCTGAAGATCGCGCGCGAAACCAGCTATATCGGCGCCGGCACGGTCGAGTTCCTGCAGGACGCCGACACCGGCAAGTTCTATTTCATCGAGGTCAATCCGCGCATCCAGGTCGAGCACACCGTCACCGAACAGGTGACGGGCATCGACATCGTCAAGGCGCAGATCCACATTCTCGACGGCTTCGCCATCGGCACGCCGGAATCGGGCGTTCCGGCACAAAAGGACATCAGGCTGAACGGCCACGCGCTGCAGTGCCGCATCACCACCGAGGATCCCGAGCACAATTTCATCCCGGACTATGGCCGCATCACTGCCTATCGCGGCGCCACCGGCTTCGGTATCCGCCTCGATGGCGGCACCGCCTATTCGGGCGCGGTCATTACCCGCTTCTATGACCCGTTGCTGGAAAAGGTGACCGCATGGGCGCCGACGCCGGCCGAGACCATCGCACGCATGAACCGGGCGCTGCGCGAATTCCGCATCCGCGGCGTGGCCACAAACCTGACTTTCCTCGAAGCGATCATCAATCACCCGAACTTCGCCGACAATTCCTACACGACCAAGTTCATCGACACGACGCCGGAGCTGTTCGAGCAGGTCAAGCGCCAGGACCGCGCCACGAAGCTGCTCAACTATCTTGCCGACGTCAGCGTCAACGGCCATCCCGAGACGCGCGGCCGGCCGCAGCCGAAAGCCGATGCCGCCGCACCCGTGGTGCCCTACCTCAACGGCAATGTGCCCGGCGGCAGCAAGCAGAAGCTTGACGTGCTCGGTCCGGAAAAATTCGCCGCCTGGATGCGCACGCAAAAAGAGGTGCTGGTCACCGACACGACGATGCGCGACGGCCATCAATCCCTGCTGGCGACGCGTGTGCGCACGCACGACATCGCCGGCATAGCGGGCACCTATGCGCGTGCCCTGCCGCAGTTGCTTTCGCTTGAATGCTGGGGCGGCGCCACTTTCGACGTCGCCATGCGCTTTCTCACCGAGGATCCCTGGGAGCGGCTCTCGCTGGTACGCGAGGCGGCGCCCAACCTCCTGCTGCAGATGCTTCTGCGGGGCGCCAACGGCGTCGGCTACACCAACTATCCCGACAATGTCGTGCAGCATTTCGTCAAACAGGCGGCATCAGGCGGCATCGACCTGTTCCGGGTGTTCGACTGCCTGAACTGGGTCGAGAACATGCGCGTCGCCATGGACGCGGTCGGCGCCGAGGGCAAGCTGATCGAGGCCGCGATCTGCTACACCGGCGATATTCTCGATCCCACGCGGGCGAAGTACGACCTGAAATATTATGTCGGGCTGGCGAAAGAGCTCGAGGCGGCCGGCGCCCATATCATAGCGGTCAAGGACATGGCCGGGCTGTTGAAGCCGAGCGCCGCGCGCGTGCTGTTCAAGGCGCTGCGCGAAGCGACAGACCTGCCCATCCATTTCCACACACACGATACATCGGGGCTCTCAGCGGCAACGGTTCTGGCGGCGGTGGAGAGCGGCGTCGACGCCATCGACGCGGCGATGGATGCGTTCTCCGGCAACACCTCGCAGCCCTGCCTCGGCTCTATCGTCGAGGCGCTGAAGGGCACCGAGCGCGATCCCGGGCTCGACCCGCAATGGATCCGGAGGATCTCCTTCTATTGGGAAGCGGTGCGCAACCAGTATGCCGCCTTCGAAAGCGACCTCAAGGGGCCGGCGTCCGAAGTTTACCTGCACGAGATGCCGGGCGGACAGTTCACGAACCTCAAGGAACAGGCGCGTTCGCTTGGGCTGGAGACGCGCTGGCACGAGGTGGCGCAGACCTATCACGACGTCAATCTGATGTTCGGCGACATCGTCAAGGTGACCCCGTCGTCCAAGGTGGTCGGCGACATGGCGCTGATGATGGTCAGCCAGGATCTCACCGTCGCCGACGTCGAGAACCCGGCGAGGGACATCGCCTTCCCGGACTCGGTCGTCTCGATGCTGCGCGGCGATCTCGGCCAGTCGCCTGGCGGCTGGCCGCAGGCGCTGCAGAAGAAAGTGCTGAAGGGCGACAGGCCGATCACGGCGCGGCCGGGCTCGCTGCTGAAGCCGGCAGACCTCAAGGCCAGCCGCAAGGAGATCGAACGGAAGCTCGAGCGCAAGCTCAGCGAATACGAGTTCGCTTCCTGGCTGATGTATCCGAAGGTCTTCTCGGACTTCGCGGCCGCGCAGGAAACCTACGGTCCCGTCAGCGTGCTGCCGACGCCGACCTATTTCTACGGCATGAAGCCCGAAGACGAGGTGTTCGTGGACATCGAGAAGGGCAAGACGCTGGTCGTGCGCTGCCAGGCGATCGGCGACGTGGACGACAAGGGCATGGTCACCGTGTTCTTCGAACTCAACGGCCAGCCGCGCCGCGTCAAGGTGCCCGACCGGGCGCATGGCGCGTCCGCCGCCAAGGCAAGGCGCAAGGCCGAACCCGGCAACGAGGCGCATGTCGGAGCGCCGATGCCGGGCGTCGTCTCGGCGCTCGCGGTGGCCGCCGGCCAGGCCGTCAAGGCCGGCGACGTGCTGCTCTCCATCGAAGCGATGAAGATGGAAACGGCGCTGCATGCCGAGCGTGACGGCACGGTCGCCGAGGTGCTGGTCAAGGCCGGCGACCAGATCGATGCCAAGGACCTGCTGATCGCCTTCAATTGAGAGCTCGCAAGAGAGAGGCACAGACTGTCGGCTTCTGTCGGCAGCCCTGACGGCCTGTTCGATAACCGCTTGACCCGCGGTCCCTGGTCGGGCATCGAACCGCAGAAATTTGCGGCGGCACGGTTCCCCCGAGTCGCGGCGAAGCACCGATTTTTTTGGAGAAAAACATGGCCGACGATATCACAGAGACCAGCCAGACTGTTGCCGCCGGCCAGTTGCGTGCCTTCATCGAGCGCATCGAGCGGCTCGAGGAGGAAAAGAAGACCATTTCCGACGACATCAAGGAAGTGTTCGCCGAGGCCAAGGGCACCGGCTTCGACACCAAGGCGATGCGCGCGATCATCCGGCTGCGCAAGAAGGACCAGGCCGAGCGCCAGGAGGAGGAGTCCATCCTGGACCTCTACAAGGCCGCCCTCGGCATGGTGTAAGGCGAGGCATCTCGTGACGTCCGGGGTCGGCGATGAGTGAGTTCGACTTCGGTGGCCGAAGGGCCTCGGAGTTCCGCCAACGCGGCTTCTGGACGCTGTTTGCCGAGCGTCACCCGGAAGAAAGAACCCGGCTGGCGAGGCGAGGGCCCTGGTTCTGGCAGCGCGGGCTGCCGGAATTCGCGCTGGTGCTCTCCATGTATGTGGCGCCCAGCGAGAATGTGGTCGGCGTCTTCTTCGGCCGTAACGAGAAGCTTGGCGCAACCGACGTCTGGGTGCGCCTCAAGCCGTTTCAGCCGGCGATCGAGGAACGGCTGAAGCTCAGGCCGGAGCAGAGCGCACAAAACCTCGGCATCAATTCACAGTGGCGGGTCAACTGCTTTGCCGAGGACAATTGGCCGGCCATGACCGACTGGCTGGTGACCGAATGCTCGCGTTTCGAGCGCGCCGTCATCGATGTTCTGGGGCAGGGATAGGTATCCGGTGTTGCCGGGAGTCGCCAGACCCTTCTTTCGCTCACGCTGGCTCGGCCAGGTGCGGCTCGACCGGCTGTTCTGGCGCGATATGGTGCTCGTCGGCACGGCGATCAACGTTGCATCGTCCGTGGCGGCGCTCATTCTGCTGGGATTGAAGATGCCGCTCGGTCTTGTGCTGGCGGTGCATTTCGCGCCGGTGCCCTACAACATCTTCCTGACTTCGGCCGTCTGGCGGACGGCGGAGCGAACCGGTGGCGCCAAGGCCTCCCTTGCTATGCTGGGTTCGGCGCTCTGGCTGATCGCAACAGTCGTCGTCTGACAGTGCTGCACGAAAAAGGGCGGCCGAGGCCGCCCTTCGCAGGAAGCGTTGGCGAGGCCGCGCTCAGGCCGCCGGCTCGAATCTCAGCGCCACACCGTTGATGCAGTAGCGCAGCCCGGTCGGCGGCGGGCCGTCCTCGAAGACGTGGCCGAGATGGCTGCCGCAGCGAGCGCAATGGCATTCCGTGCGGACCATGCCGTAGCTGCGGTCGGTCGTGGTCTCGATGGAACCGGGAACGGGGTCGTTGAAGCTCGGCCAGCCGGTGCCGCTCTCGAACTTCAGCTTGGATTCGAACAGCGGCTGGTCGCAGCCGACGCAAAAGAAGGTGCCGGCGCGCTTTTCGTGAAGCAGCGCACAGCTGCCCGGGCGTTCGGTGCCATGGTTGCGCATGACGGCATATTGCTCAGGCGTCAGCCGGGCGCGCCATTCGGCGTCGGTGCGGGTGACGGGATAGGCGTGGGTGTCCATGCAGAAAACTCCTCGGCCTTGACGGCTCGTTGTTGATCGCAATGTCTATTCGCAACAAGATAGGCGTTTGTTACGAGATTTGCCCGCATTTTCGAGCGTGCCGCCTGCGCTCCTCACGCGATCGCCGTGAGATAGCGCGCAACGGAGGCCGCCAGCGCCTGTTTCGCGCCACCGATAATGTTCTGGTTCCACCACGCGCCGTAGATGTCATCGAATGTGAAAGGCTCCAGCGCGGCCGCGATGCGGCGCACGGCGGCCGCATTGAGCGGGATGTAGTTGGGATAGCTGTACATGAAGCTGACGTGGCGGCGGGTCGGCGTCACCTGCAAGATATCGCCGGCCAGGAGAGCATTGCCGCCTTCGCGCTTCCAGTGCAGCACCTGGCCGCCGGCAAAGTGGCCGCCGCAGCGGATGAGCGTCAACGCCGGGTTCAGGTCCAGTGTCTCGCCTTGCCAGCTGACGATCGACGGGTGCGGCCGCATGATCCACTGCCGGTCGTCGTCATGGAGATAGATCGGCACGCCGCCAAACGCCTCGCTCCATTCGACCATCACCGAATAGTAGTGGCAGTGCGAGATGGCGATCCCGGCAAGGCCGCCGCGGCGATTGATCTCGGCCACCGCCTCGTCGGTCACCATCGAGATGCAGTCCCACAGAACGTTGCCGTGCGGCGTCTGCGTCAGCAGCGCCCGCTGACCGATGGCGAAGCGCGGCTCGATGCCGAAGGCGAGAACGCCGGCATCGCCCTTCATCACAAGCCGATGCCCGGCCGCGAGCTCTTCCGGTGTGGTCCAGGCCTGGCCTTCCCAGCGCACATATTGCCGCTCGTCCTCGCAGATCGGACAGTGCTGTGGGGGCGCTTCGCTCTGCGCGAACTGGACACCGCATTGCAGGCAGAGGAAACAGGTCATGGAACCTCCCGTCATTTTCCCGGCTCAATGCTTGCGCGACAATTGCTTGGTGGCGCTTTCCAGTCCGGCGAGCGTCAGCGGAAACATGCGGCCGCCGAACATGTCGCGGATCATAGCGATCGAATGGGTGAACCCCCAGTTCTTCTGGCTCTCGGGGTTCAGCCATACCGCGTTCGGCCACTGCCGCAGCAGACGGCCGAGCCAGACGGCGCCCGCCTCCGGGTTCCAGTGCTCGACCGAGCCACCGGGATGCGCGATCTCGTAAGGGCTCATCGAGGCATCGCCGACCACGATCACCTTGTAGTCAGGCCCATATTTGTGGAGGAGATCGAAGGTCGGGATCGTCTCGGCATGGCGGCGGCGATTGTCCTTCCACACGCCCTCGTAGAGGCAGTTGTGGAAATAAAAATATTCGAGCTGGCGGAATTCGGCGCGGGCGGCCGAGAACAATTCCTCGACGCTTCTGATGTGGTCGTCCATCGAGCCGCCGACATCGAAGAACATCAAAAGCTTCACCGCGTTGCGCCGCTCTGGCCGCGTCTTGACGTCGAGATAACCGTGCTCGGCGGTGGCGTGGATGGTGCCGGGCAGGTCGAACTCCTCCTCGGCGCCTTCACGCACCCAGCGGCGCAGCCGCTTCAGCGCGATCTTGATGTTGCGGGTGCCGAGCTCGACGGCGTCGTCGAAATTCCCGAACTCGCGCCTGTCCCAGACCTTCACGGCCCGGCGGTTGCGGCTCTCATGCTGGCCGATGCGCACGCCTTCGGGATTGTAGCCATAAGCGCCGAAAGGCGAGGTGCCGCCAGTGCCGATCCATTTCGAGCCGCCTTGGTGGCGGCCTTTCTGTTCCTCGAGCCGCTGCTTCAGCGTCTCCATCAGCTTCTCGAAACCGCCGAGCGCCGCGACCAGCTTTTTCTCCTCCTCGGTCAGGTGCTTTTCGGCCAGCCGGCGCAGCCATTCCTCGGGGATATCAGCGACGTTGACGGCATTCGGACCGCTGAGCGCCTCCACACCCTTGAAGATATGCGCGAACACCTGGTCGAAGCGGTCGATATGGCGTTCGTCCTTCACCAGCGCTGCGCGAGCGAGGTAGTAAAAACCTTCGACGTCATAGTCGACCAGCCCGGCTTCCAACCCCTCCAGCAGCAACAGGTATTCCCGCAAAGAGACGGGAACGCGTGCAGCCTTCAGTTCGAGGAAGAAAGGGATGAACATTTTCTGTCTATAAGAGGTCGTACTCGATGAAGCCGGTGCGGCGCGCGACATGGTCATAGAGCTTGCGCGCCGTGGCGTTGGTTTCGTGCGTCATCCAGTAGACATTCCTGACGCCGATCTTGCCGGCTTCCTGCTTCACGGCTTCGATCAGCGCAGCGCCAATCCCCTTGCCGCGCACTTCGGGGTCGGCGAACAGATCCTGCAAGTAGCAGTTGTTCTTCTCGGACCAGCAAGAGCGATGGTACAGGTAGTGGGTGAGGCCGACAGCCTTGCCGTCGAGGAGGGCGATGAAGCCCTTCGGTTCGAACTCGCCTTGCGTGAACAGGCGCTTCCAGGTGACCTCGTAGACCTCTTGCGGCAGCTTCGTCTCGTAGAAAGCAAGGTAAGCGGTCCAAAGCCGGCGCCAGTCGGCGTGGTCGGATTCTGTGAGCGGGCGGATAGTGATCTCGGCCATTTCGTTCCCTCTGAAGTCTGGAACCCAATCCATACCAACAGAATCGGGATCAGGAACACCCTTGCCTATCCCGCCGGCGAATTATACTCGCGAAAAGCGGTCGCGAGCATGTGCAGCGCCTCTCGTGCCCTTGGCGCCAAGCCGTGCGAATGCAAAACGATCTCGGAAGGGGGAATTGGCGGCAGGCCGAGTTTGCGGCCCACCTCGACCAGGCCGGGCGGCGCGACACGGTAGGCGAGCGCAGCGACGGCGAAGCCGGCCGACACCGCGATATTGACGGCTGCGCCGCCGCCGCCCACGAAAGCCTCGTTCCAGGTAATGCCTGCCTTATCCAGCGTCTCGACAGCTCTCACGCGGTCAGGGCAATTGCATACGGTGCTTAGCAGCGCCAAGCGCAATGGCGTTCCCGGCCGCCATTCGAAGGCCGGGGCGGCGAACCAGCCATAATGGGTGCGCGACAAGGCTTCGCCGCGGCGGCTGTCGTCTTCCTGATGGACAATCACCGCATCGAGCTCACCGCGATCGAAAGCCTCCTCCAGCATGGAGCTCGTATCGATCCTGATGTTGAGCGCGAGCGACGGATCATGGGCATGCAACTGGGCTATCAATATGGACAGCTCGGGCCCGGCGACGTGATCGACAAAGCCGAGAGCAAGCCGACACGGCGCGTCGGAAAATTCCGTGACGGCTCGTTCGTGGGCGGCAAGGAATTCACGCGCCGCCGGGAGAAAAGCCGCTCCCCTTGCCGAGAGGGCCACGCGGCGCGGCGTTCGTTCGATCAGACGCGCGCCGAGCTTCTCTTCCAGCCGACGCAGCTTGACGCTGATCGTCGCCTGGGTGCTGCCCAGCGCGGCAGCCGCACGCGTGAAGCTCTGCAGGTCGGCCACCATGACGAAGGTCCGCACGGCATCGACATCAAGACTGGTCATCTCTAATCATTCCATTTTGTCATTTCTGAAATAGAAATGCATAGTCTTTTTTCATGATCGGAGGCCATTTAAGTCATGTCGACCGCTGTGTGAAGAGCGACGCTCGCAGCCACTTCCGAATGCTCCGACTGAAAGTGACCGACATGACGTTTCCAATCGACCGAAACACCGTTGCTCTTGCGGGGGTCTGCCTCGCCTCGCTGCTGTTCGGCCTCGAAATCTCCAGCGTCCCGGTGATCCTGCCGAAACTGGAAACCGTGCTTGGCGCTGATTTCAAGGATCTGCAATGGATCATGAATGCCTACACCATTGCCTGCACCACGGTGTTGATGGCGACGGGGACATTGGCCGACCGTCTCGGCCGCAAACGCGTGATGGTGGGCACCACCGTCGCCTTTGGCCTCGCCTCCCTGCTATGCGGTCTCGCAACGAGCGCTCCGCTGCTGATCATCGCCCGGTTTCTTCAGGGCCTGGCGGGCGGAGCGATGTTTACCTGCAGCGTGGCGGTGTTGTCCCACCAGTTTCAAGACGGCAGTGAACGCGGCAAAGCCTTCGTCGCCTGGAGCGTCGTCTCGGGCATCGGCCTTGGCTTCGGCCCCGCCATTGGCGGATTGATTGTGACGCTGTCGAGTTGGCAATGGGTGTTCCTCATCCATGTGCCGCTTGCCGTTCTTGCCTTGGCTTTCATCGGCGCCGGTGTCACCGAATCGCGCGATCGCAACGCGCAGAAGCTTGACCGGGCCGGCATACTGACACTGTCGTTCGCGGTGTTCGGCTTCTCCTATCTGATCACGCAAGGGGCCGATCTGGGCGCTGGCGCGCGCATCGGCGTGGCAAGCGCGGCCGTGCTGGCCTTCGTCGCGTTCCTCGTAGCCGAGAAGATCAATCCCTATCCGATGTTCGATTTCTCCGTTTTCCGCATCCGCCAATTCTCGGGAGCGATCATGGGCGGCATCGGCATGAATTTCAGCTACTGGCCGTTCATCATCTATCTGCCGATCTATTTTTCGGGGGTCCTCGGTTACGACAGCACCACGACCGGGCTGTTGCTGCTCGTCTACACGCTACCCTTCATGCTGATGCCGTCGATCGCCGAGCGCCTGCGGGCACGCTATCAGGCGCGGGTGGCGATCCCGCTCGGCTTGTTGACATTGGGGGTCGGTTTCATCGCCATGTGGATAGGTTCCGGGCTCGAGGGCAACTGGCTGACCATGCTGCCCGGCACGCTGATCGCCGGCATCGGCATCGGCCTGACCAATTCGCCGACCACCAACACCACGACCGGCTCGGTGTCACCCGATCGTGCCGGCATGGCGTCCGGCATCGATATCAGTGCGCGGCTGATCACCCTTGCCATCAACATCGCGGTGCTGGGACTGCTGCTGACGCAGGGGATCGTTTCTTATCTGCGCAATGCCTTCGGCACGGCTGTCGACCCGAACGAACTGCGCGCCGTGGCAGAGAAGATCGCAGCCGGCAGTCTCGACGGCCTGGCGCAATACTCGCCCAAGCTTGCGACCCTCGACCCGACGGGCGCCATCGTTCATGCCTCCCTGGTCAACGGTTTTGGCTGGGTCATGCTCTATAGCGGGATCGGCGTTCTGGCTCTTGCCGTCATCAGCTTTGCTATCTTCGGTCCAAAACATGTCGCGCCGCAGCAGCGAAGCGGGCGTCCTGCGCAGGGTGCTGGCGAGGTGCGCTCCTAGCAATGCCTTGCGGCTCGGCCTCAGGACGCCGAGCCGCTCGTCACCCTTGCCGTCTCGCCATGAAGGCCAGCCGTTCGAACAGATGCACGTCCTGCTCGTTCTTCAGCAGTGCGCCGTGCAGCTTGGGCAGCGCGTTCTTCGGGTCGGCGCGCAGATCCTCGGGCGCGATGTCGTCGGCGACCAGCAGCCTTATCCAGTCGAGCGCCTCGGAGGTCGACGGCTTCTTCTTCAGCCCCGGCACGTCGCGGATTTCGTAGAACTGAGTGAGCGCCGCCCGCACCAGATTCTGCTTGATGCCGGGATAGTGCACATCGACTATCCTGTGCAGCGTCTCGACGTCCGGAAAGCGGATGTAGTGGAAGAAGCAGCGGCGTAGGAAGGCGTCCGGCAGCTCCTTCTCGTTGTTGGAGGTGATGATGACGATCGGCCTCACCGCGGCGCGGATCGTCTCGCCGGTCTCGTAGACGAAGAACTCCATCCGGTCGAGTTCCTGCAAGAGGTCGTTGGGAAATTCGATATCGGCCTTGTCGATCTCGTCGATTAGGAGGACGACTTTCTTGCCGGCGGCGAAGGCTTCCCACAATTTGCCGCGCTTGATGTAGTTCTTGATATCGTTGAACCTGGTATCGCCAAGCTGACTGTCGCGCAGCCGCGACACGGCATCGTACTCGTAGAGGCCTTGCTGCGCCCGCGTCGTCGATTTGACGTGCCATTCGATGAGTTCCAGCCCGAGTGCCGCCGCCACTTGCCTGGCAAGCTCCGTCTTGCCGGTGCCGGGCTCACCTTTGACCAGCAAGGGCCGTTCCAGCGCGATCGCCGCGTTGACCGCCACCATCAGATCCTTGTCGGCGACGTAGGCCGCAGTGCCTTCGAAACGCATTTTTGCTCCTTGGTTCAGTACGGACGACCGTAAGGAGACGGCTTGGCCCATGCAAGGGTGGGTTGGCGGCGGCGAAATGTGAAGCCGGCAGGGAAAGAGCGCCAACTCTCTGGCGCCAAGTCTCTGGCGCTTGGGAGGGCATCGGCCTATATTGGGGCTGACGGTCTGCGCTTCCCGGCAGGAGACACTTTTCCCCGGGGCCTTAACGATCCTTAGGGAGCTGTCCCTGGGAAGACCCGTGGGTTTTCTCACACGGCGCCCACCTACTTTGTAGGCACCCGGGATCGACTTCTCCACCGGTTGTGTGGATCGTCACTTATTCGCCACATCCACGTATTTCGTGGATCATGCGATGGAAAGCGTCGCTCCCAAAACGTCCATTCAGGTCTGGCTTTTTCTAGCGTCTGCGCATGACATCCTCAAAAGACCTGAAAAAACAGCTGCGCAAGGAAGCACTTGGCCGCCGCGACGCGCTCGATGAATTCTGGCGGGTGGAAGTCGCGCTCGACATGGCCGAAACCGCGCGCGACCAGCTTGCCATCGAGCCAGGCCAAATCGTGTCCGGCTTCTGGCCAATGCGCTCGGAAGTCGATGTCCGGCCGCTGATGTTCGCCTTGCGCGAAAAGGGCGCACGGCTCTGCCTTCCGGCGATCCTCGACAAGACGACCATGGTCTTTCGCGAATTGGTACGCGGCGCACCGATGATCGATATGGGATTTGGCACCGTCGGGCCGCATGAGGAGGCCGAAGTTCTTGACCCCTCCGTCATGCTGGTGCCGCTCGCCGGCTTCGACGCGCGCGGCCACCGCATCGGTTACGGCGCGGGCTATTATGACCGTGCGATCGCCAAGCTTGTCGACAAGGGGCATGCGCCCCGGCTGATCGGCATTGCTTTCGACTGCCAGGAAGTGACGATGGTTCCCAATGAGGACCATGACGTCATCATCCCGGAAATACTCACCGAGAGCGGGTTGCGCCGGTTCGAGCCAGAATTGTAGATAGTTCTTTGGAACGCATGATCTTTGCCGAAAGTCATGCCACTTTTCGGGGTCAAGCGTGATGAGACTTCTCTTCCTCGGCGACATGGTCGGCAAGACAGGCCGCACGGCGGTGTGGGAGCAATTGCCGGGCCTGATCTCGGACTTCAAGCTCGATTTCGTCATCGTCAACGGCGAAAACGCGGCCGGCGGCTTCGGCATCACCGAGGAGATTTTTCGCGAGACCATCGCGGCCGGCGCCGATGTCGTCACCACCGGCAACCATGTCTGGGACCAGCGCGATGCGCTCGCCTTCGCGCCGCGCGAAGAGCGCTTCCTGCGCCCCTCCAATTTTCCCAAGGGTACGCCAGGGCGCGGCTCGGGCGTCTACATCGCCAGGAGCGGCGCGCGCGTGCTGGTCGCCAACATCATGGGCCGGGTGTTCATGCATCCCGAGCTCGACGATCCCTTCCAGGCTGGCGAGCGCGAGCTTGCCGCCTGTCCGCTCGGCGAGCAGGCGGATGCCGTGGTCATCGACTTCCACGCCGAGGCGACCTCCGAAAAAATGTGCTTCGCGCATTTCGTCGACGGTCGCGCCAGCCTCGTGGTCGGCACTCACACCCACCAGCCGACCGCCGATCACCATATCCTCAATGGCGGCACCGGCTACATTTCCGACGCGGGCATGTGCGGCGATTATGATTCGTCGCTCGGCATGGACAAGGAGGAGCCGCTCAACCGGTTCCTGTCGAAAGTGCCGAAGGGGCGTTTCGAGGCGGCGACCGGACCCGCGACCTTGTGCGGCGTCGGCGTTGATATTTCCGACCGCACGGGGCTGACCGAGAAGATCGCGCCGTTTCGCCGCGGGCCGCGGCTCGAGGAAACGGCGCCGTCCTTCTGGACGTGACATTGATATAGGGGCTCTCAATACCTAACTGCCGGCGACACTGCTCTAGATCGTAGAGGGGACGACCTCCATGCAGCTTATCGAGTTCCTGGCGCCGCACTTCGCCTTCGTGTCCGATCCCACCGCCTGGGTCGCGCTGTTGACCCTGGTGGTGCTCGAGATCGTGCTCGGCATCGACAACCTGATCTTCATCTCGATCCTGACCAACAAGCTGCCGGAAGCACAGCGAGCCCGCGCCCGCCGGCTCGGCATCTCGGCGGCGCTCGTCATGCGGCTGGTGCTGCTCGCCACCATCTCGATTATCGTCCAACTGACGGCGCCGGTCTTCACCGCCCTTGGCCACGGCTTTTCCTGGCGCGACCTGATCCTGATCGCCGGTGGCCTGTTCCTGGTGTGGAAGGCGACCAAGGAGATCCATCACACGGTCGACCCCGACGACCACCAGGACACGATGCTGGGCGAGACCGTGCAGATGAGCCTTGCCGGCGCCATTTTCCAGATCCTGCTGCTCGACCTTGTCTTCTCCATCGATTCCATCATTACCGCCGTCGGCATGACCGACGAGATCGCCATCATGTACATCGCCGTCATCGTGGCGGTCACGGTGATGATGCTGGCGGCTACGCCGCTGGCGAACTTCATCGCCAAGAACCCGAGCATCGTCATGCTGGCGCTGGGCTTCCTGTTGATGATCGGCATGACGCTGATCGCCGACGGCATGGGCTACCATGTGCCCAAGGGTTATATCTACGCGGCGATGGGTTTTTCGGCGCTCGTCGAAGGCCTCAACATGCTGGCGCGGAACCGCAAGAAGGCGAAGTCCGGCGGCGGGCATTGAGCCTGACGACATGGCCAATGCCGAGTTCAGGCTGACTCTTACGAAATTGTACGTACAATATCGTAATCGATGGTGCTGCTTTGCGATTCGAATGGGATGCTGAAAGAGCCAGGCGCAAACTTGCCAAGCTCGGCATCGGATTCGATCTCGCGCAGAAGGTGTTCGATGATCCGCTTTATCTCATCGTGCCCGACCGGTTTGAAGATGGTGAGCAGCGTTGGCACGCTATCGGGACGATCGATGCCGTAGTGGTCATGCTGGTTGTCCACACATATCCTGATCGCGAAGATGAAGGACGAGTTAGGATTGTTGGTGCCCGGAAAGCGACAGCGCATGAAAGGAGGCGCTATGAGCAAGAAGGACCTTGGTCAGGATCAGCGCAACCAGCTCGCCAAGCTGGCTGGTTTGCCTGACAGCGAGATTGATACTTCCGATATTCCAGAAGTTCCGGCGGAGAATTGGATTCACGCTCGTCGTGGACATCTTTACAGACCACTCAAGCAGCCAGTGACAATCAGACTCGATGCCGACGTGCTATCGTGGTTCAAGGAACACGTCGGGGGTGGTTGCCAGACCGAAATCAATCGTGTGCTCCGCCATCACGTGATCGAGCAGGAAAAGCGTAGAACCTGAGCCGGTTCAACTCCCCGGCGCGCCCTTCGGGTGACGGTCGCCGATCAGGCCTAGTGTCAGGCCTTGTTCGAGCCAGGCCTTGGCGCCGGCCAGAACGAGCGTGAAGCCGCCGGTTGAATCGACCGCCTGTTTCACCTGTTCGTCGCCATTGCCGGCAAAGCCGAAATTGCGGACCTCCAGGAAGGTCGCGTCACCTGGCATTTCGGTGAAGGTCCAGATCACCGTGGTCGGCGGATCGCTCCATTGCATGACGATCTTTTCGTTGACGACGATCTCGCTGGCGACCACCGTCGTCGAGACGCCATACATGCGCCACTTCCATTGAACCGGCTTGCCGCCGTCCAACCTGCCGCTGGAATGGGTGAACCAGAATTTCGTGGTGATCTCCGGGTTGACGATGGCCTCGAAAACGTCGGAGACCGGCCGCCGGATCATCATGGCGGCTTCGGCCGTCGGTGTCTCGCGGATTTCCATACCGTTCTCCCCTGCCGAATACGCCTTCACCAAGCGTCGGGCTCCCGCACCATGTGAACGATGTTGGCGGGGCTGGTGATCCAGAAACCGCGGAAGCCTTCTCCCAGCGGCTCGATGGCGTCGCATCGCTCGACGCCGGCCTTGGCGAGATGATCGGCGGCGCCCGGAAAATCCCCGGTGAACAGTCCCAGCCAGATCTCGGCTTGGCCCGGTCCTGCTATGGCAGATTGATCTGCCAGGAAACGCCGAACCTGTCGTTCAGCCAGGCGAAACGGCGGCTGAAACCGTAATTGCCGGTCGGCATCAGAAACGCGCCGTCTTTGGACAAGGCCTCGACGATGCGCTCCAGCTCTTCTTCGGTGGAACAGTCGACGAAGAGCGAGACCGACGGCGTGAAGGTGAAGGCGTGGTGCACAGGGCTGTTGAAGATCATGACCTCCGTGCCGCCGATGGATGCGCGAGCCAGCTTGACTGCCCCTTCGGGTCCGTCCTCGCCTGCACCGTAGCGCGTGAGGTCGAGGACGCGGCTATCCGGAATGGTCTCGCAATAGAAGGCCATGGCTTGCTCGGCCTTGCCTTCGAACATCAGGAACGGGGTTACTTTCACGGCAGGCCTCCCTTCGCTCAAATGTTGGTCTCGTTGGCAGGCTCGCCCTTCATCTCGCTGCGGTAGTAGCCTTCGCGCAAATTGATGCCGTGTTCGACATAGGCCTTCATGCAGGCCAGCATCTGCGACCAGCCCTCGCAATTGAGATAGGACTTCTTCAGGCCGACCGCGTCCTCGTGCCAGCCGGCCTCGGCGATGGTGACGAAGGTGCCGCCGTCGTCGAGCGGCTCGAAATTCATCTCGATGCGGGTCTTGTAGGCCGGCTTTCCCTCTTCGTCGGTGGCATCCCAGCGCAGCACGATGCGGCTGTCCCTGACGATTTCGTCTACTTCGACCGGCACCTTGCCCCACCACACGACATTGGCGCCCGGCACCAAGGGCGCGCTGGCACCGCCGATGGTGGTGAAATAGGAGCTGAGCTTCTTCGGATTGACGACCGCGTCGAAGACGTCGGCGACCGGTTTGCCGATGCGTCCTGAAACCCTGAATCCAAGAGACATATCCACAGTTCCTTCCTTGATTGATAGGAGCTTATGTTATAAAAACATAACATGTCAAGCCGATCGCAAGACGACAATGTTTTCAAGGCGCTGGCGCATCCGCGCCGGCGCGAGATGCTGGATCTGCTGAAGGACGCGCCAAAGACGACCGGCATGCTGTGCGAGGCATTTTCCGATGTCGACCGCTGCACCGTCATGCTGCATCTCAAAGTGCTGGAAGAGGCCGATCTCATCGTCGCGCGGCGCGAGGGGCGCGAGCGCTGGAACCATCTCAACGCGCTGCCGATCAAGCAGATTCACGACCGCTGGATCAGCCAGTACGCCGGCCATGCGCTTAGCATCATAGACCGGCTGAAATCCGATCTGGAGGGGTGAACGGCCGCCACGGCTTTGCCATGCGTGGCAAAGCGCGGCGCGGCTGGACGAATTGAGCCGATTTATCTATAAGCCGGCCATTCCGACAAAGAGCGCCATACGTCCATCGGACGCAGCAGGGACGTTCTGACATTTTGAATTCGAGCATTGCGGAAGGCGGGTCATGCATCTCGCCGCGCAATGCTCTAGCCGAATACGACAGGGGTGCCATGGCTGGCCATTCACAGTTCAAGAACATCATGCACCGCAAGGGCCGTCAGGACGCGGTGCGGTCGAAAATGTTTTCCAAGCTGGCGCGCGAAATCACCGTCGCGGCCAAGAGCGGGACGCCCGATCCGTCGATGAATCCGCGCCTGCGCCTTGCCGTGCAGAACGCCAAGGCGGTGTCGATGCCGAAGGACAACATCCAGCGCGCCATCAACAAGGCGTCGATGGGCGACGCCGAAAATTACGAAGCCGTGCGTTACGAGGGCTACGGTCCCGGCGGCGTCGCCGTGATCGTCGAGGCGCTGACCGACAATCGCAACCGCTCGGCTTCGAATGTGCGCGCCGCCTTCACCAAGGCCGGTGGGGCGATGGGCGAAACCGGCTCGGTGTCGTTCATGTGGGATCGGGTCGGCGAGATCTATTATCCGGCATCGGCCGGCAGCGCCGACAAGGTCATGGACGCGGCGATCGAAGCCGGCGCCGATGACGTGGAGTCGGACGAGGAAGGTCACACCATCTATTGCGCCTTCGAAAACCTCGGCGAGGTGTCGAAGGCACTGGAAGCTTCTCTCGGCGAGGCGGAATCGGTGAAGCCGATCTGGAAGCCGCAGAACAATGTTCCGGTCGACGAGGAACGCGCCCAGTCGCTGATGAAGCTGGTCGCCACGCTCGAGGACGACGATGACGTTCAAAGCGTCTACGCCAATTTCGAGGTCGACGAGGAGACCATGGCCAAGCTCAGCGCTGCGTGAGCAAAGCCTGACATGATCGAAAAACCGCTGCCCACCATCCGCATCACCTATTGCACGCAGTGCCAGTGGCTGCTGCGTGCCGGCTGGATGGCGCAGGAACTGCTGTCGACATTCGGCACCGATCTGGGCGAGGTGACGCTGGTGCCCGGCACCGGCGGCGTCTTCACCATATCGTGCAACGAGGTGCTGGTCTGGGATCGCAAGCGCGACGGCGGCTTTCCGGATGCGGCAAAACTCAAGCAACTGGTGCGCGACGTCATCGACCCGGACCGCGATCTCGGTCATTCCGACCGCAAGGCGAAGAGCTGAGACTTCCGCAGAAGCCGGACGTCATTTTCCTCGCCTCTGCCCGAAAATCGCGCCGATCCCCGCGCCGATTGCTATGCCGATGCCGATGCCGACGGCAGGGTCATCCATCGCTGCGCCACAGACAGCGCCGAGGCCGATCCCCGCGGCAATGCCCAAGGCCATGGTGGAATACGGGTCGTTCACGGCGCTTCTCCCGACAAACACGCCTCGGTCGCCGCGATGCCGAATGCGGCGGACCGAGACATGTCAACGCGCGGCGAACCAGAAGGATGCCAGCGCGGTGATGGCGGTGATGGCGCGCACGTGGTTCCACATCACCCAGTCCCTGAGATAGGTGGTCCATACAGCAGCGCCGTTGCTGCTCGCCGGATCGACGGCGGCCAGCGCGTCGTTGAGCGGCACGTTGAAAACCATCGTCACGATCGGGTTGCCGACGAGATAGATGACTGCGCCGGCCAATAGCCAGAAGGAGCCTGGCTGCTGCCAGCCGATGATGGCGCCGGCGATCAAGACAAGGCAGATCAGGCCGGTGCCGAACAAGGCGGTCATGAACATCGGCGTGATGACGGTGATGTTGATCGAGTTCATGGCGGCGATGCCGCCCGCGGCAGGCAGGCGAGCCATTGCCGGCATGACGAAGTTGGAAAAGGCGAAGAACACGCCGCCAACAACGCCCGAGCCGATAGCGGCGATGAAGATGAGGGTGGGAAGTAATTTCGGGATCATGTCAGTTGCTCCAGATGCCGGTTGCGGCGGTTTCAGTCGCAATGGGCAGAAAAGTTTTGGGGGGTGGCCGGGCACCTGCTCGACGCCTTCAAATCAATTATTCCGTCTGCTTCTTTCAAAATATGAGAAATCCTCATATTTGCAAAACGTGATAAACCCTCGTATTTTGCGAGTCAACTCATTTCTGGGTGGCATTGCCGCCCGGCGTCTGTTGAAGAGCCATGGAAAAAACCGCCACGTCCCCACCGGAACAGGTCGCCACGCCACGCCGCGCGCCGAGCCAGCAGCGCAGCCGTGAACGGGTCGAGCGCATGCTCGCCGCCGCCTCGGCGCTGATTGCGGAGCAAGGCAGCGATGCCATGCGCATGGGCGAGGTGGCGGAGCGGGCTGGGGTGTCGATCGGCTCGCTCTACCAGTTCTTCCCCGACAAGCGGGCGATCGTCTGGGCGCTGGCCGAGCGCTACACCGCCGAAAGCCAGGCCTGCATTTCAGCCGCGCTCAAGAACGTCGGCGACGCCGAGGGCCTTCGGCGGGCGTTCTCGGAACTGGTGGACATTTATTACCACCTGTTCCTGGCGGAGCCGGTGATGCGCGATATCTGGTCGGGCACGCAGGCCGACAAGGCGCTGCGCGAACTGGAGCTCGCCGACAGCCGTGCGAACGCCGAATTTCTCACTGCGACGCTCAAACGCCTGCGGCCCGATGCCGATGCCGTCGCGCTGGAGACGACGGCGTTTCTCGTCTGGCAGATGGGCGAGGCCGCCATGCGGCTGGCGATCTCGGTCGAGCGGAAGGAGGGCGACAGGCTGGTCGCCGCCTACAAGCGCATGGCGCTCAGGGAATTGCTTGCGGAATAGGATGCTCTCACCCGCCCCCTCGTGGGGAGGGTCGCTGCGAAGCAGCGGGGTGGGGGCAGCGCCGACCCACCCGACCTTCGGTCCGACCTCCCACACGGGACCGACAAGGGGGAGGTGGAGGCAAGCGCCAGCGTGAAGGGACGTGCATTGGCCAACAAAAAACCCGCCACGGGGGCGGGTTCTCTGGTCTGCGAAAAGCTGATGAGGCCTAGAGGCCGAAACCTTCGAAGCGCTTCTTGAACTTCGACAGGCGGCCGCCGCGGTCGAGCAGGGTCTGCTGGCCGCCGGTCCAGGCCGGGTGCGTGGTCGGGTCGATGTCGAGGTTCATCGTATCGCCTTCCTTGCCCCAGGTCGAACGGGTCATGTACTCGGTGCCGTCGGTCATGACGACCTTGATGGTGTGGTAGTCGGGATGGATATCGGTCTTCATGGCTCGGTTCCTGGTTTGCCGGGCGCGGCTGACGGGCTGAAAGCCTGCGTCGATGCGCCCCTTTTTAAAACTCGAAGCCGCAGCTATTGAGGAGCCACGGCTTCTAAAACGGTCGGCGAGCCTATACATCAGCCGGAATTGAATCACAAGGCCGCGGCAAGCGCATATTGAGGCGCATAGCTGAAGGCGGCCAAGAGGAAAAGACCAGGATGGCGCAAACCAGCAGCGCAGACGAGCGCCGGCGCTCGCTCAAGCCGCTCAGGCGCCTGTTTCCCTACATCGGCCGCTACCGCACATTGGTGGCGGGCGCCGTCATCTCGCTGATCGTCGCGGCGGTGACGACGCTGGCGCTGCCGCTGGCGGTACGGCGCATGATCGATCATGGTTTCACGCCGTCCGGTTCCTCCTTCATCGCCGAATATTTCGCCGCGCTGGTGGCGATGGCCGCGCTGCTGGCGGCGGCATCGGCGGGCCGCTACTATTTCGTCATCACGCTCGGCGAGCGCGTCGTCGCCGATATCAGGCGCGATGTCTTTGCCCATGTGACGAAACTGTCGCCGGCCTTCTTCGACACTGCCCAGTCGGGCGAGATCGTGTCGCGGCTCGCCGCCGACACCACGCAGGTCAAATCGGCGGTCGGGGCGACCGCTTCGGTGGCGCTGCGCAATGTCATCCTTGGCCTCGGCGCGGTCGCGATGATGGTTTTCACCAGCCCGAAACTGTCCGGGCTGGTCATCGCAGCCATTCCAATCATCGTGCTGCCGCTGGTCGCCTTCGGCCGCTCGGTGCGGCGCAAGTCAAGGCAGGCGCAGGACACGCTGGCCGATGCCACCGCCTATGCCAGCGAGCAGATCGGCGCGGTGCGCACATTGCAGGCCTTCACCAATGAGACGCTGGTCACCGGGCGTTTTTCGGGTGCCGTCGAGGCCGCCTTCGAGGCCGCGCGCGCCTCGATCTTCGCGCGCTCGTTCCTCACCTTCTTCGCCATCTTCACGATTTTCTCCTCGGTCGTGGCGGTGCTGTGGTTCGGCTCGCGCGACGTGCTCGACGGCAATCTGTCGCCGGGCACGCTAGGCCAGTTCCTGCTCTATTCGGTATTCGCCGCCGGTGCGCTCGGCGCGCTATCGGAGGTCTGGGGCGAATTGGCCCAGGCAGCAGGTGCCGCCGAACGGCTGACCGAAATCCTCGCCGAGGAGCCGGCGATCGTGGCGCCTGCCAATCCCAGGCCGCTGCCGGTGGCGAGCAAGGGAGCGATCAGCTTCGAGGCCGTGTCCTTTTCCTACCCGGCCCGGCCCGACCGCGCCGCCGTCCACGGCCTGAGCTTCTCGGTCAAGCCTGGCGAGACTGTGGCGATCGTCGGTCCCTCGGGAGCGGGCAAGAGCACGGTGTTCTCGCTGATCCTGCGCTTCTACGATCCGGAGACCGGCAGGATCCTGATCGACGGCGTCGACATCCGCGAAGCCGACCCCCTTTCGATACGGCAGCGCATCGCCATCGTGCCGCAGGACGTCACCATCTTCGCGGCCAGCGCGCGCGACAATATCGGCTTCGGCCGGCCGGGCGCCAGCGAGTCAGAGATCGAAGCGGCGGCAAAGGACGCGCTGGCCGACGAATTCATCCTCAAGCTCGAGAAGGGCTATGACAGCCAGGTCGGCGAGCGCGGCGTGACGCTGTCGGGCGGGCAACGCCAGCGGGTGGCGATCGCCCGCGCCATCCTGCGCGACGCGCCGATTCTGTTGCTCGACGAGGCGACCTCGGCACTCGACGCCGAAAGCGAGACGCTGGTGCAAATGGCGCTGGAGCGGCTGATGCGGGGCCGCACCACGATCGTCATCGCGCACCGCCTGGCGACGGTGCTGAAGGCCGACCGCATCCTGGTGATGGATGGCGGCCGCATCGTCGAGGAAGGCACGCATCAAAGCTTGGTGACCAAGGGCGGCATCTATGCCCGGCTGGCCAAGCTGCAGTTCGAGACCGGCGCCAGCGCCTTCAGGGGCGCGGCTGAGTAGCGGCTACGCTGGGCGTGCTCACGCGGTTCCATACCGTTTGCGCAGATGGTCGGTGAAATAGACGGCATTGAGCTTTTCACCGGTGGCGCGTTCGAGCAGATCGGGCGTCGACCAGCGCGATCCCTGCGACCATATGTTCTTGCGGCGCCAATCGTTGATGGCACCGAAATTCCCCTTGGCAAGATCGTCATCGGCCGACGGATGCTCCCGCGTCAGCGCCGCCCATTGCTGCGCCGCCATCATCGCGCCCAGCGTGTAGGAGGGAAAGTAGCCAAAGGCGGCAGCAGGCCAATGCACGTCCTGCATCGGCCCATCCGCGGGGTTGTCGATCGTTGAAAGGCCGAGATAGTCGCGCATCCTGGCATCCCAGGCCTCGGGCAGCTCGGCCACCTCAATCCTGCCGGAGACGAGCTCCTGCTCCAGTTCGTAGCGCAGGATGACATGCAGCGGGTACGTCACCTCGTCGGCATCGACACGGATCAGGCCGCGCTCGACATGGTGGACATGCGGCAGGATGTCGTCGAGCGACCAGATTTCGCCGAGATGTTTTTCCACGACCGGCAATGCCCAACGCCAGAAGGCGGGATTGCGCCCGATCTGCTTTTCAACGAACAGGCTCTGGCTTTCATGCACGGCCATGCCGCGCGCCTTGCCGAGCGGCCAGTGCGACCAGGCCTTCGGCAGGTTCTGCTCGTAGAGTGCATGACCGGTCTCGTGCAGCACGCCCATCAGCGCCGACAGGAAATCGGACGTCTTGTAGCGGGTGGTGATGCGCACGTCGCTCGGCACACCGCCACAGAACGGATGGTGCGACACCGACAGCGAGCCGTGCGTCAGGTCGAAGCCGACCGCCGCCATCATGGCGAGGCCGAGTTCGCGCTGCCTGTCGACCGCATAGGTTCCCGAAAGCGGCTTGAGAGGGCGCTTGCGCAGCCGCGCTTCCTGCACCGCCAATGCTTCCGGCACGAAACCCCTGAGAAATGTCTTCAGCTGGGTGAAGACAGGCGTGATATCCGCGGCGCGGTTGCCGGGGTCGTATTGCTCCATCAGCGCGTCGTAGGGGGCGAGGCCGAGGATGTCGGCGCGCAGGGCCGCCTCTTCGCGCACCAGCGCCGCCACGCCTTCAAGCGCCGGCAGGAAGCCCGCCCAGTCGTTCTTGGCCCGCAGGTCGCGCCACAGCTGCTCGCAGCGCATGCGGGCGGTCGTCTGGCGTTCGACGAATTCGACCGGCAGGCAGGTCAGGTTGGTGTATTGCCGCCGCAGTTCGGCCAGCGCCGCCCGCTGTTCATCGTCAAGCGCCTCGCCTTCGGCGGCGGCGATCCAGTCCGCTATTTCCGGCGCGGTCGCCCTGGTGTGGTACATGCCGGCAAGTGCCGCCATGGCCTCGGCGCGCTTCTCGCCGCCACCGACGGCCATGTGGGTCGCTTCATCGGCGCCGAGGATGGCCAGCGCGTGCTCCAGGGCTTCGAGCTTGTGGCCGAGGTCATCGAGTTTTTGAAAGGACATGGCGGCTTCCGTGATTGAGGAAGGGGCGAAAAGATACCAACGCCGGAGCGTTTGCAACCCTCACGCGCCATCCGGCAGATGCACCTTGCGCTGGCGAGCCGACGCGTGAAATGCTGCCCCGACGATACATCACGAGGGAATACGATGATCGGCAACATCCTGGTCGGGCTGGTGGCCTTGATCCATGTCTATATCGTCTATCTGGAGATGGTGCTCTGGGACACGCCGCGCGGGCACAAGGCATTCCGGCTGACGCCGGAATTCGCCAGCGCCTCGAAGGTGCTTGCCGCCAATCAGGGTCTCTATAACGGCTTTCTCGCCGCCGGCCTGATCTGGGCCCTCTACCTCGGCACGGCCGGTTTCCAGGTCAAGGTTTTCTTCCTGCTCTGCGTGGCCGTTGCCGGGCTCTACGGGGCGGCAACGGTCGGTCGCAAGATCCTGTTCGTGCAGGCCGCGCCGGCAGCGGCTGCCTTGGTAGCGGTCTGGCTCGGCTGGTGAGGAAAAGAGGCGCCTGCGGGATTGGGTCCCGTAGACGCCAGGTGGTCCCTTCCTTTTGGGCCGCGATCAGAATGGCCTCAGCCGTTCGGATAGTTCCCGCCGTCGGCGCCGTCGCCCATCAGGAAACCGCTACCGATGTCGACCCTCAGCCGCTGGTCGACATTGTCGAGACGGCGCAGCAGGTCATGATATTGTGCGGCCGGTATCCTGCCGTGATCCGACGAGGCTATCTTCTCCGCCGCCTGACCTATGCGAGCGGTGCGCATCTCCAGGCGCTCCGCCGCGGCCGGGGTGATGTTGTTGGCCTGTCTGGCGGTGATTATGCCCTGATGCACGCCTTGAACCTGTTCAATGAGAGCCTCGACACGCGGGCCGGTCATGTCGGTTGGGTCGGTCGCGTCGAGCGCGCCCTTGTGGTGACCCGCGGCGTAGGCGCCGGCAAGCGGGGCGGCGACAAGAATCGCGGCAAGGGTTGCAGTCTTGAGAGATGCTGAAGAGCGCATGACGGCGCCTCCTTTTGCTGCGGAAAAGAACGGCTCTGCCGTTCCGCTTCCGGACGATGCGGGCCGTCCAGTTCCGTCGCGTCGCGATGGGAGGCATCGCCGGCGGTTCTCGGCCCTGCGCAGCACGCTAGGAGCGCTTTGCGGCGAAGTGTAATTAAAAAAAGATAATCTTTTCAGGCCTTGCCGGTGCACAACTGCGCCCTATAGTTGAGCCGGCGAACAAATTCGCGTGAGATCGCGTGATGATGGATCACCGTTCGGTGAGCTTCAGTTCGATCCGGCGGTTCTTGTTGCGCGCCTCTTCGGTGTCGGCGGGATCGAGCGGCTGGAACTCGCCGAAGCCGGCGGCGACCAGCCGGTTGGCCGGCACGCCGTTCTCGATCAGGAACTTCACCACGGAAGTGGAGCGCGCCGTCGACAGCTCCCAATTGTCGCGATACCGACCGGTGCCGGACAACGGCTTGTTGTCGGTATGGCCATCGACGCGCAGCACCCAGTTGATCTCCGGCGGGATCTCCTTCTGCAACTCGATGATGGCGTCGGCAAGTTTCTTCATCTCGACCTTGCCGGCATCGTTGATCACCTCCGAGCCGGTCGGAAACAACACTTCCGACTGGAAGACGAAGCGGTCGCCGACGATGCGGATGTTCTCGCGGTCGGCGAGGATCTCGCGCAGGCGGCCGAAGAAGTCGGAGCGGTAGCGGTTGAGTTCCTGCACGCGCTGCGCCAGCGCCACGTTGAGGCGACGGCCAAGGTCGGCGATCTTGGTGTTGGAATCCCGGTCGCGGGCCTCGGAAACGTTCAGCGCATCCTCGAGCGCGCCGATCTGCTTGCGCAAGGCCGCGATCTGCTGATTGAGGATCTCGACCTGGCTCAGCGCCTGCTGGCTGATCTGGCGCTGGCTGTCGAGCTCGCCCGTCAGCGCCGCCGCGCGCTGGTTGGCCGCGTCGCCGGCGCCCGCACCTTGCGCCAGCAGCTGCTGGAGCCGGCTCTTCTCCGCTTCGGCCGCCGACAGCGATGCCTGCAGATTGGCGAGCGAATCCTCCTTGTCCTGTGTCGTGGAACGCTCCAGCGCCAGAAGCTGCGTCAGTTCGTTGATCTGCGAATTGAGGCGCGACAGAACGGCGTCCTTGCCGGAGATTTCGCGGCCGAGCAGGAACTGCGCCAGCACGAAGACGGTGAGCAGGAACATGATGGCCAGAAGCAGCGTCGACAACGCGTCGACGAAGCCCGGCCAATAGTCGATGCGGCGGTCGGCGCGCCGGCTCCTGGCGAGCGCCATGCTAGTGCACCCCGGTCTTCTTCAGGGCGTCGGCGATCTTTTCCAGCGTGTTGCGCATCGCCTTTTGTTCATCCGACTGTGCTTCGACCCAGTCGCGCATGATCTGCTGCTCGGAGCGCATGTTCTTGACCAGGCCGGAAATGCCGTCGGCGAGATTGGCCATGGCGGTGGCGACGCGCGGATTGGAACCGCCGCCATTCTCCTGCATGCTGCGCAGCCGCTCCGACAGCAGGCGGATTTCATCGGAAGGCTCGGTCCGGACCGCGTCGGAGACGACGATGTCGGACGACAGGTCGGTGACCGAGGACAGCCAGTTCTCCAGTTCGGTGTAGAAGCGCGTCTGCGCGCGGCCGGCCTGCAGGTCGAGGAAACCGAGAACGAGCGAGCCGGACAGGCCGAACAGCGAGGACGAGAAGGCCGTGCCCATGCCGGCGAGCGGCGCCGACAGCCCTTGCTTCAGCGAATCCAGCACAGCGGCGGCATCGCCCGTGCCGGGATCGAGCGACTCGATGGTCTCGCGGATGGAGCCGATCGTGTTCAGCAGGCCCCAGAAGGTGCCGAGCAGGCCAAGGAACACCAGGAGGCCGACGAGGTAGCGCGAGGTGTCGCGGCTTTCATCGAGCCGCGTGGCGATGGAGTCGAGCATGGTGCGCATCGAGCTGGTCGAAAACGCCATGCTCGACGAGCGGCCGATCATCGCCTTCATCGGCGCCAGCAGCACCGGTTCGGTGATCTCGGAACCGGCGCGGAAGGAGTTGACCCAGCGCACTTCGCGAAACAGCCGCCCGACCTGGACGAAGGCCAAAAGGATGCCGACGGCAAGCACGCCGATGATCAGGCCGTTGAGCCCCGGATTGGTGACGAAGGCGGTCGAGATCTGCCGTGTCAGGATCGCTGCGATGAAGGCGACGATGGCCAGGAAGATGACCATGGTCAGGAGAAAGACCTGCGGGCTCGACAATTTGTGTGGGTCGTAGATCAGCACGTCGGAGCGCCTGCCCATGCCGAAGGATCTGAGAAAAGCCATCCGTGCCCCGTTTCCGATGCCGCTGCCGCCGATCACGTCGTCGGCGACTCTAAACGGAATTGTGACCAAATTGAATGGTGCTTGGCAATATTGCCGCCAGCAGTTTCAGAGACGGTTGATGACCAGGCAATCGACCATCGCCGCCAGATGCAGGCCTGCGCCGGTGACCACGAAACCATGCCACAGCGCGTTGTGGAAGCGCAGCCCCTTCCAGGCGAAGAAGATCACGCCGCAGGAATAGACGACGCCGCCGGCGACGATGAGCACGATCGCCGTCGTCGGCAAGGTAGCGACGAGCGGCTCGACCAGGACGATGCCGCTCCAGCCGATGGCGAGATAGAAGACGATCGCCAGCCGGTCGAAGCGGCCGGGGAAAAACACCTTTATGGCGATGCCGATAATGGCCGCGGTCCAGACCAGGACGATCATCCAGCCGGCCAGCGCCGAGCCGTCGAGCTGCGCGAGAAAGGGCGTGTAGGTGGCGGCGATGAGCAGATAGATCGCAGCGTGGTCGAAACGCCGCAAAATCCATTTCACCGGCGAAGTCACCGGCCATAGATTGTAGGTCAGCGACACCGAGAGCACGGTGAGCAGCGACACGACATAGAAAGCGGCGGCGATGTATTCACCCGGTCCGACCCGGAAGGCGGCCAGCGCCAGCAACGCCGAACCGGCCGCGATCGCCAGCACGATGCCGACGGCATGGACGATGCCGTCGGCGATCATCTCGGCACGCGAATAGTGCCATCGTCCGACAAAGGGGATCTCGATCTGCGGCGGCGTCTTGATCATCATCGTCCTGCGTCAACCCTATCTGGGCAAGCGCCGGACAGTATTTCAAGCTTTGTTTGCGGTTTTGCGACTGCGGCGCTTCAGCGCGGCGGGGATTTGACATTACTCCGCGCTTATTCCTGCTTCAGCGGGCAGCGAGCGGCTTTTTCACGGCCTTCAGGAGGGCGCGCTGGATGATCTCGTTGCCGGCGACGACCGAACCGTTGTCGAGCATATCCTGGCCGCCGTCCATGTCGGAGGCGAACCCTCCTGCTTCACGGATCAGCAACAGGCCGGCTGCGATGTCCCAGGGCGACAGGCCGACTTCCCAGAATCCGTCCATGCGGCCGGCGGCGACGTAAGCGAGATCGAGCGAGGCCGAACCCAGGCGCCGGACGCCGGAAACCTCGGCCATGACATTGCGTAACTCGATCAGGAAATTGCCATGCTGGCCACGCCCCAGATGCGGCACCCCGCAGCCGATGACGGTGTCGATGAGCTTGGTGCGGCCGGCGACACGCAGGCGGCGGTCGTTCATGAAGGCGCCGCCGCCGCGCTCGGTCGTATAGAGCTCGTCCATGGCCGGATTGTAGATCACGCCGGCCACGATCTGGCCTTGGCGCTCGAGCGCGATCGAGACAGCGAAAAGCGGAATGCCGTGCAGGAAATTGGTGGTGCCGTCGAGCGGATCGACGATCCAGCGGTGCTGGCTGTCATCGCCGGCGATCGTGCCGCGCTCTTCCATCAGGAAGCCGTAACCGGGCCGCGCCTTCGACAGTTCGGCAAAGACAATATCCTCGGCCTTGCGGTCGGCCTGGCTGACATAGTCGCCCGGTCCCTTCATCGAGACCTGCAGGTTCTGGACCTCGCCGAAATCGCGCGACAGCGAGCGGCCGGCCTTCATTGCGGCCTGGACCATGACGTTGAGAAGGGCTGAGCGTGCCATCGTAACTCTTCCTGCTGCCCGCGCTTTAACCTTTGTCCTGATGCATGTCGGTGACCCGAAACCTGGGCCACCTCTGGGCGACATGCATCAGTCGGCGCGGCGCATATAAGTGATTTCATTGGTGTCGACGACGATGCGTTCCCCCGCGCCGATGAAGGGCGGCACCAGCACGCGAATGCCGTTTTCCAACACCGCGGGCTTGTAGGAAGAGGCCGCCGTCTGGCCCCTTACCACTGGGTCCGCTTCGGTGATGGTCAGCGTTACCTGGTCGGGGAGCGAAATGCCGATAGGCCTTTCCTCGTAGAGCTGGACCGTCACCATCATGCCGTCCTGCAGGAAAGCGGCGCGGTCTCCGACGAAGTCCTTCGCCAGCTCGAGCTGCTCGTAGCTCTCGGTGTCCATGAACACCAGGGCGTCGCCCTGCTCGTAGAGGAAGGAAAAATCCTTGAGATCGAGCCGGATCTGCTCGACCGTCTCTGCCGAACGGAAGCGCTCGTTCAGCTTTGTGCCGTTGATGAGGTTCTTCAATTCGACCTGGTTATAGGCGCCGCCCTTGCCCGGCTTGACCGTGTTGGTCTTGACGGCCACCCACAGGCCGCCATCGTGCTCGATGACGTAGCCGGGACGGATTTCGTTGCCGTTGATCTTGGCCATGATGATGTGATCCGGGAATGAGATGTTCGCAAGACAGCGATTTCGGGCCTCCAAGACCACAAATCGCCGGAAGAGGCAAGCTGGCGCTGATCGGGCGTCCCGTGGTCGCGGCTCAATCGAAGCGCATAATGGTGCCGCGTTGCGGTGTCTTGTCCTGCGAGAAATCGAGCATGACCTCGTCGACATAGCACCAGCCCCAGGTCTCGGGCGGGTCGTAGGCCTCGATGACCGGATGGCCGGTCGCTCGGTAGTGGCCGGTGGCGTGACGGTTCGGAGAACTGTCGCAGCAGCCGACATGGCCACAGGTGCGGCACAGCCGCAGATGCACCCACCAGGAACCCGTTTTCAGGCACTCCTCGCAACCTTCGGCGCTTGGCGTTACCTCGAGGATGAAGCTGCCATGCGTGCATCGTTTGTCGGGCGAAGCCATTTCATTGCCTCCTTGGAGAAGCGATGCCGTGATATAAACCCTCAACCGCTCTCATCGACAACCGGGCGACCGCTTCGGTAATGATATCGAAGACTTTTGCCAGCCGACGGATCTGCGACGACCGCATGATAGCCATCTGCATGGAAAGATCGAGGTCACTTGCCTCGACGAGCATCGCGCGATGACTTCCGCTGGATTTCCGCTGATCGCGTCAGGGCAGGCGGTTTGCCTTCTGCAGTGCCTGCTTGGTCTGGTCGTCGCTCAATCCTTGCAGGAAATCGTCCATCTCGGGGTCGATGAGGCCGGCGCGGCGGGCGACGATGTACCAGGCGCCGGCAAGCACGAGGTCCGGCTCGGTGCCGATGCCTTGCATATAGAGCTTCGCCAGGCGGTTCTGGGCGGCGACATTGCCGCCTTCGGCGGCCTGCTTCATCCAGCCGAAGGCGGATTTCAAATCACGCCCGCCGCCGCGGCCCTCGATCATCCAGGTGGCGAGGTCGAGTTGCGCGGTGTCATAGTTTTGCCGCGCGGCCTGAGCCAGCAGGCGCCGGGCCTGGGCGTCGTCGCGCGATTTGCCGCCGACGCCGTTGGCATAGATCTGTGACATCGCATACTGGGCGTCGGCGAGGCCGGTCGCCGCGGCGCGCTCGTAATAGGTCACGGCCTTGGCGATGCCGGCGTCGCCGGGGTCCTGCTGGACCAGCATCTGCGCGAAATTGAATTGTGCCAGCCGGTTGCCCGCTTCGGCGGCGGCCTGCATCAGCGCATAAGCTTCCTTTTCGTCCTTTTTGACGTAGCGGCCGTCGAGCAGCATCAGCGCATATTGGAACTGCGATTCCGGCACCCCTTGCTCGGCGGCGGCTGCGTACCATTTCGCCGCTTCGGCCGCATTAAGGGGCACGCCCAGTCCGCGCGACAGGATCTCGGCCACCAGCGTCTGCGCCGCCGGGTCGCCGTTTTGCGCGCGCACCAGCGCGAGGTTGTAGGCGGTCTTGTAGAGCCCGCGCTGGAAAGCGCCGTAGGCCGCATCCGCCGGCTTGGCGCCGAAGCGGTCGGGATTGATCGCGTCGGCCGAAGGCAATGGCGCTGGCTCGGCGGTGGTGGCGGGCTGCGGCAGCTGCTTTTCGATCGGCTTGTCGGTATGCACGCCGGCATCCGGCTTAGGGTGCGGTAAAGGAATCGTTTCGGCGGCAGCGGCCTGGATCATGACCGCAGCAAGCAGGGCCTGAAGGGGAAGCCTTGCCGAAGACACGTCAGTCCTCGAAACGCGGTGCGGTTTCGTCGAGCAGCGCATTGGCCTGCGCGATCGCCGCCTTGGGATCGACACCGTCGGCGAACACCGCACTCGACAGGGCGACGAACTCGGCGCCCGTATCTGCGACGGTTTCGATCGAAGCGAGCTCCGATCCGGCCATGACAATGCAGGGGATCTGAATCATCTGCGCCCACCATTGTCCCAGCGCCACGTTGCGCGGATGCGGATCGGGCTTGTTGTCGTAGCCGAAGCGGCCGAAGAAAATATAGTCGGGCCTGACTTCGCCGAGTTCGAGCGCGTCATCACGCGTCTTGGCGCCGCCGGCGCCGACCATCATTTTTGCCTGGAAATGCTCGACCGTCTCGGCGAGCTCGGCCTTGGAGACCTCGACATGAATGCCGTCGGCCTGGACACGCCCGGCAATGCGCGTATCGCCGGCAATGACGACCGCGATGCCGGCCGCCTGTGCCGCCGGTACGATTTCGGCGGCGAAGGCCTGGAAGGAAGCTTCGTCCATGTCGTTCTGCGGCAGGATGAGCGAGGCGACGTCGCCGCCCTCGAACGCCGAGACGATACGGGCGGCCGGCACGCGAGATGGCGCGATCAGCACGATGCGGCAGCGATTGGGGGGCGTTGCGTCGTTCATGGTCTTCGATCCCGGGTTTCGCCTATGCCGGGCGAAGATGGTTGGATTGCGGCATAGAGCAAAGTGCCCGCTTTGAACAGGCGGGCAGGCGGGATCGCTATTTTTGACCGCCGAAGCGCCGGCGATTGGCGTTACTCGATCGGTTGCGCACCTGCCGCGGCAGGCCTTGGCTTCCACAATTTCCAGCCGAGATTCATGCCGGCGGCCGCGATCAGGATGGCGGCGGCACCGACGAGTTGGCTGAGATGCAGGCGATGGCCGAATGCCGTGACGTCGACCAGGATCGCAACGATCGGGTAGATGAAGGACAGCGACCCCTGCAGGTGCGTCGGCAGCTTCTGGATGGCGCCGTACATCAGGATGTACATCAGACCGGTGTGGACGATGCCGAGCGTCGCCAGCATGGCCCAGCTCCTTGCGTCGGTCGGAAGATGCGAGAGATTGGCGAAGGGCGCCAGCATCAACACGCCGACGCAGACCTGGACGAGCGCGATGAGATGCGGCGGCGTGCCCTTGAGCTTCTTGGTGACGATGGCGGCGACGGCCCAGAAGAAGGCAGCGGCCAGCGCCATGACGATGCCGGCGAAATAGTTGGTGCCGATATCGCCGGCGTCAGGGGCGGCCTCGACGATCAGCACCATGCCGGCGAAGGCGATTGCCAGCCAAGTCAATTTCGTCAGGGTCAGCCGCTCGCCGAAGAAGAGCGCGCCGAAGCCGACCAGCATGAAAGGCTGGATATTGTAGACAGCGGTGGCGATCGAGATCGACGCGCGCGAGAATGCACTAAACAGCAGCAGCCAGTTGACGACGATAGCGGCGCCACCGAGGGCCGCGATGGCGAAAACGCGAAGCGACAGCCTGTTGCGCAACAGGCCGAGGCCGACGCAGATGAAGAGCAGCGTCACCGCGCCGAAAGCGCAGCGCCAGAACACCACATCCATGATAGGCTGGCCGGACAGGACGACGAACCATCCGATCGTTCCCAGAATCGCCATTGCGGCGGACATTTCGATCGTCCCACGTGCTGTATCGCTCACGACAAATCTCCAGATCGTTGCTTGTGCATAATCTCATGCTGATCCTGAGCTTTCCACCCAGCGAGAAAGGTGACATGCTGGTTTTGCCTATTAAAAATAGGCAAATACCCGGAAATCCTGAGAATGTGAAATGCTTGACGATCTCGACCGACGTCTCCTCGAAATCCTGGTGAAGGATGCGCGGACTTCACTGAAGGAGCTGGCCGGCCAGGTCGGGCTGTCATCGCCGAGCGTTTCGGAGCGGCTGAGGCGGCTCGAGGAGCGCGGGGTTATCAGGGCTTTCACCGTCGAGATCGACCCGCTGGCGCTCGGCTATACATTGCAGGCGATCGTGCGCATCAAGCCGCTGCCGGGCAAGCTGCACATCGTCCAGAAGCTGATCGAGGAGATCGCCGAATTCGGCGAATGCGACAAGGTGACGGGGGACGACTGCTTCGTCGCCAGGCTGTTCGTGCGTTCGATCGCCGACCTCGACGGTATCCTTGATCGCATCGCCGACAAGGCCGAGACCAGCACCGCCATCATCAAGGCGCAGCCGATCCGGCGGCGGCCGCCACCGCTCGGCGCATGACCGGTCCGCGTTTCTTGACTCTGCTTGGCGGTGGTGGAAATGCGTGGCGGCTCCGCCAGTCAGGCATATGAACAACGAGGAAAGAACATGGCGCAGAATGTCTATGATCAGCCGGATTTCTTCGCAGGCTACAGCCAACTCGGCCGGTCCGTCGAAGGGCTGGACGGCGCCGCCGAGTGGCCGGCGCTGCGCGCGATGCTTCCCGACGCCAGCGGCTTGCGAATCGTCGATCTCGGTTGCGGCTTCGGCTGGTTCTGCCGCTGGGCTCTTGAACACGGGGCCAAGGAGGTTCTGGGTCTCGACCTGTCGGAAAAGATGCTCGCCCGGGCGCGTGCCGCCGGCCCGGACGCCGGCATCGTCTACGAACGCGCCGATCTCGATGAACTCAGCCTGCCGCCGACGGCTTTCGATCTCGCCTACAGCTCGCTTGCCCTGCACTATGTCAGCGATGCCGCGCGGCTGTTCCAGACCGTGCACCGGTGCCTGGTCCCCGGCGGGCATTTCGTCTTCTCGACGGAGCATCCGATCTATATGGCTCCGACCCATCCCGGCTGGTCTGTCGATGCCGAAGGCCGCAAGACATGGCCCGTCGACCGGTATCTGGTGGAGGGACCGCGCAAGACGGACTGGCTGGCCAAGGGAGTTGTGAAACATCACCGCACCATCGGCACCACGCTCAACACGCTGATCCGGTGCGGCTTCACCATCGAGCATGTCGAGGAATTCCGTCCGACCGACGCGCAGATCGCGGCCAAGCCCGAACTGGCGGAAGAGCTCGAGCGGCCGATGTTCCTGCTGGTCTCGGCCCGGCGATAGGCAGAGCAGAATGGGCCGGCCTTGCTGTGGCGACGCCCACATTTGCTGTCGCTCCGCTCGGGAATCTGGGCTATTCAGGCGTTGACTCGCTTTCCCTCCAGACCAGTCCCTCCTCCATGTCAGGCCTGCTTTCCGATCCGTGGTTCTATGCGGCCGCCGTCCCGGCGGTCATTCTGGTCGGCCTGTCCAAGGGCGGATTTGGCGGCGCGGTCGGTTTCGTCGGCGTGCCGCTGATGGCGCTGACCATGCCGCCGGTGCAAGCGGCGGCCATCCTGCTGCCCATCCTGTGCCTGATGGACATCGTTTCGGTATGGACATGGTGGGGCGTCTATAACAGGAAGATGCTGGTCGACATGATGCCCGGCGCGGTGATCGGTATCGGTCTCGGTTGGCTGACGGCCGCACTGGTCACCGAGGAGGCCGTGCGGCTGATCGTCGGCGCCGTCGCCATCATTTTCGTGCTGCGCTGGCTCTATCTGAAGTACCGCCACGGCGCCGACCATGCGGCGCAGCCCAACCGCGTCGCCGCGGCCCTCTGGGGCACGGTCGCCGGCTTCACCAGCTTCGTCGCCCATGTCGGCGGCCCGCCCTTTCAGGTCTACGCGCTGCCGATCCGGCTCGACCCGAAGGTGTTGTCCGGCACGGCGGCGATCTTCTTTGCCGCCACCAACGCGCTGAAGCTCGTTCCCTATTTCGCGCTCGGCCAGTTCGACAGCACCAATCTGACCGCGTCGGCGGTGCTGATGCCGCTGGCGCCGCTATCCACCATCGCCGGCGCCTGGCTGGTGCGCCGCATGCGTCCGGAGATCTTCTATCCCTTCACCTATGCGACGGTGGCCGTCGTCGCGGTGAAGCTTCTGTGGGACGGGATCGCCGGCCTGATGTAGCCGGGACCGTTTTCGCCTGCCTCAGGCGACGCTCGGCACCATGCGCCTTGGTCGGCCGAGCGCCAGGGTGGCGCCAGCCGCCAACACAAGCCCCATGGCGGCAAGGACCGTGAAGTCGTCGATGGTCGGCTTCAGCACCATGTCGGCGATGATGACCAGCATCACCGCATAGTCGAAGCGCGCCGCCCGCAGGATGCGCTGGCCATAGGCTAGGGCGGCCGGCGTCACGCCATCCCTGGCGATCATCGCGCCCATGCGATCGGCGCTCGGCTTGAAGACGAACATGCCGATTGAAAAGGTGGTCGCGTAGCCGGCAAGGCCGATCAGGATCCACAGTTGCGAGAAGCCGACCCAGAACCAGCACATGATTAGCCCGAAGGCCAATGTCAGCATCGACATCGGCGCGAAGAAGCGGTTTCCCAATTCGCCCGTAGCCCGCATTGCCTGCAGCGTTCCCTGGATGTTTCCCGACCGATCGGCGAGCGTCGCCAGCACCATCAGCGCGAAACCGCCGCCGACCCATAGGGTCGCCGAAAGAATGTGCAGCAATTTAACGATCGAATACCAGTCCATGCTTCTCCTCGGCGCCTGATGTAGCGGAAGGAGCGAATCCTCGCCTGCCGCTTCGATGGCCAAGCGTTTATCGCCGCGCCTGTTTCGGAACGATGTCGTGAAAAAACCAGTTCTGTTTCAAGTGCCGGCTAACGTAAGGAGCCACTGATATTGCGAGCGCGCCATCCGGTTTTCTGCTATTATGAGGGGCGTCCGGGGGCGCGACATCGTCCAGAAACAGTGCCGATGCTAGTGCGCCCGCGCCGGGAGCCCGGTGGCGAGAGCAATCGCCTGACGATCAACCCTTTCCCGAACACGGGAAAGGCAACTCGGGGGAAAGATATGCAAGGGGTAGCACGGAATTTCTTCACGCTGGCCGTTATCTATGCGCTGTGCGGCATGGCGCTCGGCCTGTACATGGCGATCAGCCAGGACCATGGCCAGATGCCGACCCACGCCCATACGATGGTCGCTGGCTGGCTGATGTCGGCGGTCTTCGCCTTCTTCTATCACCTGTTTCCGGCGGTCGGACAGAAGACGGTTGCCGTCGTTCACTTCTGGCTGACCGCAATCAGCGGCATCGGCCTTTTGATCGGGCTCTACTTCCTGCTTGGCGGCGATGCCGCGATCGAACCGCTGGTGGCGGCGTCTTCGATGGGTTTCTACGCGGCCTTGCTGCTGTTTGCCTTCATCGCCTTGCCGGCGGTTTGGAAAACGGCCTGAGCCGAGGCTCGGCACATCCTTCAGGAACTGTGCTGTTACGGCACAGTGGCGCGGGGTTCGCTCAAAAAACATCGGCGCCGTTAAGGGTTCATTAAGCTTTACAGGCGTTTACTATGCGCATCCAGTGATCTGGATTCTTACCGAGTGGTTGGAGCCACTTTGTTTGACGCCTCCCTGTTAAACTCCTGAGAGCCGCCTTATCCGCGGCTCTTTTTTTGTCCGCTTTCCAGCGACACGGTCCGCACCGGATCACGTTAACCTTCTGTTAAACATGTGCTTGCCTTCACCCCGGACGAGGCGCATTTTCAAGCTTCAGTTATGTAGGGTTCCGGGTGTATCGGCAGTAAGCCGAATCGGCCGGTTGCAAGTGCAGGGGCGTATCGATGAACGAGCCTTCGAAGGGCAGCGCGAAAACCGTCAAGCTGGCGGAACGTCGGGTCTTTTCGCACTCCTTCAAACCGCTCTACCAGGAAGGCATGGGGCTAGTCGAACAGGCGGCGGAGTATCTCGACGGCAAGGGCCGGGCCGAGGCCAAGAAGCTGTCGCGGCTGGCGGCCACGCTCTATGCGGCCGAATCGATGCGGCTGACCACCAGGCTGATGCAGGTCGCCTCGTGGCTGCTTCTGCAGCGCGCCGCGAATTCCGGCGAGATGACCCGCGACCAGGTCGCATCGGAAAAGTCCAAGGTGCGCCTCGACACCGCCTCCGCCCATGACGAGGCGGCCGGCTGGGCCGAACTGCCCAAGGATTTCCTCGACCTCGTCAACCGGTCGCTGCGCCTGCAGGCACTGGTGCGCCGCATGGACGAGGAGATCTACGGCGCCGGCGCGGTGGTCGACATGCAGCCCATGAGCCGCCGGCCCAATCCGGTCTCGGACCAGATCAGCCTGCTCAACACGGCTTTCGCCCGAAACTGAACTATTCTGGAACGTTCCCGGTCAGCGCGTTACTGTTTCCGGTTTGTTCACATTTCGCTGGCATCGCTGTCTCCGGGAGATAGAGTAACCGAATGAGGGACGCGATTCGCATCATCGGTATCGATCCGGGGCTCAGGCGCACCGGCTGGGGCATTGTCGAAAGCCTCGGCAATTCGCTGCGCTTCGTCGCGTCCGGCACGGTGCGTTCCGAAGACAAGGCGGCGCTGGCGACGCGGCTGTGCCAGCTGCATGACGGGTTGACTGAAATCCTGCATACGGCCATGCCGCATGAGGCGGCCGTCGAACAGACCTTCGTCAACAAGGATGCGGTGGCGACGCTGAAGCTTGGCCAAGCGCGCGGCATCGCCATGCTGGTGCCGGCACGCGCCGGCCTGGTCGTTGCCGAATATGCACCCAATGCCGTCAAGAAGGCGGTGATCGGCGTCGGCCATGGCGACAAGAAGCAGATCCACATGATGGTAAAGGTGCTGCTGCCGAAAGCGACCTTCGACACCGAACATGCCGCCGACGCGCTCGCCATAGCCATTTGCCACGCGCATCACCGGCAAAGCGTCGCCTATCGGATGGCACTTGCCGGTTGACGATGTTCTTGACTTGTTCCCTTGTCTGTCGTAGGTAATACTTTGAGGTATTACCATGCGCGTCACCACCAAAGGCCAAGTCACGATCCCCAAACAGATAAGGGATCACCTGGGTATCCGCCCGGGCTCCGAGGTGGAATTCGTGGCCACCGATGAGGGTGCTCGGCTTGTGGCCGTCAACGAGAATCTCCCCGAGGAGGAGAAATTGCGCAGGTTCAGTAATGTGCTTGACCGGATGGAGGGGACGTTGGATCTGGGTGGCATGACGACCGACGAGTATATGGAGTGGCTGAGGGGGCCGCGTGAAGATCTCGACGTTGATTGACACAAATGTCCTGATCGACGTTTGGGGGCCGGCCGGACCGCTGACAAAATGGTCGGCGTCTGCAATCGCCTCATGCCGCCGCGACGGCGACTTGGTGGTCAATACGATCATCTGGTCTGAACTGGCGCCGCTGATCGCCTCGGAGGCAGCGCTTCGAAAAGCGGTCGACATGCTCGAGATCGATCGCGAGTTTCTGCCCTGGGATGCGGCCTTCCTTGCAGGTGTGACGCATTCCCGTTATCGCCGTGCTGGTGGAATCCGCGAACGAACCTTGCCGGACTTCTTTATTGGCGCTCATGCGACCGTTGCCGGACATCGTCTTTTGACGCGCGACGCCGCGCGTTATCGCAGTTATTTCCCGGACCTTGACATCATTTCTCCTGAAACGCACCCATGAGGGCCTATCTTCCATGAAAGATTTGGCATGATCGGCAAGCTCAAGGGTATGCTCGACGAGATCGACGAGGATCATTGCCTGGTCGACGTGCATGGCGTCGGTTACGTCGCCTACTGCTCGGCGCGCACGCTTGCCGCGCTGCCTTCGCCCGGCGAAGCGGTGGTGCTGTTCATCGAGACCTATGTGCGCGAGGACATGATCCGGCTCTACGGCTTCCAATCGGTGCTGGAGCGCGAATGGTTCCGGCTCCTGATGACCAATGTGCAGGGCGTCGGCGCCAAGGTGGCACTGGCCATCCTGTCGACACTGGCGCCGGCCGACCTTGCCAACGCGATCGCGCTGCGCGACATCGCCATGGTTTCCCGGGCGCCGGGCGTCGGCAAGAAGGTGGCCGAGCGCATCGTCACCGAGTTGAAGAACAAGGCGCCGGCCTATGCCGGTGCCGCCTCGGGCACGATCGGCTTGAAGCAGGAGCTCGGCGAAGGCGTGGCAGCCGCGCCGATCACAGACGCGGTCTCGGCCCTAGTCAATCTCGGCTATTCCCGCGACACCGCCGCCAATGCGGTGGCGGCGGCACTGAAGACGGCGGGCGAGGAGGCGGACGCGTCGAAGCTGATTCGCTTCGGGCTCAAGGAACTAGCGCGATGAGCGCACGCTTGTCCGGTTCCCGGCCATATGCAAGGAAGGCGGCATGAGCCTTTCCCCCCGTCTGATCGCTCCGGAAAAACGCGGCGAGGATGCCGACCAGAGTTTGCGGCCGCAGACGCTTGACGATTTCGTCGGCCAGGCGGCGGTGCGGGCCAACCTCAAAGTGTTCATCGAGGCCGCCAAGGGGCGCAAGGAGGCGCTCGATCATGTGCTGTTCGTCGGGCCGCCAGGTCTAGGCAAGACGACGCTGGCGCAGATCATGGCGCGCGAGCTCGGCGTCAACTTCCGCTCAACCTCCGGACCGGTCATCGCCAAAGCCGGCGATCTCGCCGCACTCTTGACCAATCTCGAAGAAGGCGACGTCCTGTTCATCGACGAGATCCACAGGCTGAATCCTGCGGTGGAAGAGATCCTCTATCCGGCGATGGAGGATTTCCAGCTCGACCTGATCATCGGCGAGGGGCCGGCGGCGCGCTCGGTCAAGATCGACCTTGCCCGTTTCACCCTGGTCGCCGCCACCACGCGGCTCGGCCTGCTCACCAATCCGCTGCGCGACCGCTTCGGCATCCCGGTGCGGCTCAACTTCTACACGGTCGAGGAACTGGAGCAGATCGTGCGGCGCGGCGCACGCATCCTGCAAATGCCGCTCGGCGATGACGGCGCGCTGGAGATCGCGCGGCGCGCGCGAGGCACGCCGCGCATCGCCGGCCGGCTGTTGCGGCGCGTGCGCGATTTCGCTTCGGTCGCCGGCGATGGTCATGTGAACCGCTTGATCGCCGACGAGGCCTTGACCCGGCTGGAGGTCGACGCGCTCGGCCTCGATGCGCTCGACCGCCGGTATCTTTCGATGATCGCGCGCAATTTCGGCGGCGGGCCGGTCGGCATCGAGACGATCGCCGCCGGCCTGTCCGAGCCGCGCGATGCCATCGAGGACATCATCGAGCCCTATCTCATCCAGCAGGGTTTCATCCAGCGCACGCCGCGCGGCCGTGTGCTGACGGCCAATGCCTGGCGCCATCTCGGCCTCGACGCGCCGAAGGACCTGGCGCAACAGCAGATCAATTTATTCCAGGAAGAATAGCGGCCCCCGGCGGCGGCGTTCGGGCCGGCGATCAAGCGTCGCAACCGCTTTGCGGTGTGCGACCGGAGATCTTGCTGATCGATCCCGGCGGTGTGGAGCAACGGCGCTCAGTGAAGCGACCGGATCACGTCCAGCACATCGTGCTCGGCCTTTTCGCCGTTGAAAGCATCGACGATGCCGAAAGCGCCGCCGTAACTCCAGACCGACCAGGAGAAGCCATGCGCCTCGGCGCGCGCGATCATGTCCCGGACATAGGCGGCACGATAGCCGGCCGGCATCACATAGGGATTGCCGTATTCCTGGCGGATCATGCCGAACTCGCCCAGCGTGACGTTTTCCGGCCTGATGCGGTTGGCCTTCGCCCAGGCATCGACGCCCTTGAATGGGGCGTCCATGAGACCAAGCAGCTTGGCGTCGGTGTCCATGCTGGCTACCTGCTCGTCGAGATAGGCAAGCAGCCCGCCCTGCCGCGCCCAAGGTGCCTCGGTCTTGATCCTGGCGCGGATGGCGTCGAGCGTGACGTCGAGCTCAGCCGGCGGCACCGCGGTCAGCGGGTAGGGCAGGCCGGTCACATAGGGAATGAAATCGCCGGCCCAGGTCGCGCCCTGATGGGTAAGCAGGAACGGATCGTAGGAATGGAAGGTCCAGATGACGTTGTCGTCCGGGATCGCCATCGGATCGATTTTTTCCAGCGACGACGCCGCGGAATAGCAGGCCCCGGTCAGCACAAGCGTCAATCTCGTCGCCGAAGAACGCGCCGCGGCGAACAACCTCTGCTGGCGTTGCGGCCACAGGCTGGTGCCGTCGGCGTCGCAGTCGACGATCGGTTCGTTCATCGGTTCGAAGGCCACTTGCCCCGGATCTTCCCCGGCGAGCGTGTGCGCCATCTTGCGCACCACCTCGACATAGGCATCGAATGTCACCGGGTTGTTCATCACCTCGGCCATGCCGATCTTGCGCCCACTGCCGGCGGGGATCAGATGCATGTCGACGACAACCTTCAGGCCGGCGCGGTTGATCATGCGGACAGAGTCCAGCACGCTGGCATAGAGATCCTCGCGCAAGGCCATCGTATTTTCGGAAAGGAAGGGCGAAGGATCGACCGGCATGCGCAGGAAATCGAAGCCTGCATGCTTCAAAGCCTCGAGATCGTCGTCCTTGAGAAATTTGCGCCATTCCGGGTAGGGCAGGATGGCCTTGGCGTTGCCCCATTGGTCTTCGCCCGGCCAGGTCACCCACTGGTCGAGATTGAGCCCGCGCTTCATGGAGAAGGTCGCGGCCTGGCTCGGCCCGGCCAGAGCCATCACGACGAACAGAGCCATCACCACGAACAGCGCCGTCACCAAGGTCTTGATCATCGCCGTCAACAGTGCCATCCGATGCCATGTCACGCGCGGCACAGGTGCCTTGCCGCGACTGAAAAAGGAAGCGCAATGGACGATCATGGTGAATCCGCGACCTTGCTGGCGGGGATTTCCGGTGCGCTGACGGCGTTCGGCCATCGGCTGATGGCGCGGGTCTACTATGCCGACACCGATTTCTCCGGCGTCGTCTACCACGCCCGCTATCTCGAATTTCTCGAGCGCGGCCGCTCCGACTATCTGAGGCTGAGCGGCGTCCACCACACCGAACTTGCCGATGGCAAGCATGGCGAAAGAATAGTCTGGGTGGTGCGTCGCATGGAGATCGACTTCCGCATCCCGGCCCGCATGGACGACATCCTGACGATCGACACCCGGACCGAGGAAATCTCCGGCGCGCGCATCTTCATGGCCCAGCAGCTCAAGCGCGGCGACGAGGTGCTGGTCGAGGCCAGGGTGGAGGCGGCGATCATAGGCGAGAATGGCCGGCCACGCCGCTTCCCCAGGGAGTGGATAGCAGCGTTCATACCCAAGGCGGGCTAAAAGGCCGACGTCGTTGGTATCGCCGGCGCCGGCTTGAAGCGCGGCAATGCGCCGCGTCTGGTGGACTAACCCATCCTTAACCATAACGGTTCATGAAGAGATTGGTGAAGATTGGCGCTATCCAGCGCCTTCCTTTCACCAACATTTGCCCCGAAAAGGCCGCGAAAGGCACGTTTTGGGGTTGTTCCGGTAGCTTCGCGCGAACCGACCACAAGGGATGCCAGGGGCCAGCCGCCAGCTTCGCTCGGAAATCTTAAGGACGTTACGATGGAAAATATCGCACTCGCCGAACCGGGCGCGCAATTGTCGATTTGGGCGCTGTTCATGCAGGCCAGCTGGGTGGTCAAGCTGGTCATGATCGGGCTGCTCTGCGCCTCGGTCTGGACCTGGGCGATTATCGTCGACAAGCTCGTATCCTATGCCCGCATGCGGCTGGCGCTGAACCGGTTCGAGCAGGTGTTCTGGTCGGGGCAGTCGCTGGAGGAGCTTTACCGCACGTTGGCCGACCGCAAGACATCGGGCATGGGCGCCATCTTCGTTGCTGCCATGCGCGAGTGGAAGAAGAGTTTCGAAAAAGGCGCCAAGACGCCGCTCGGCTTGCAAACCCGCATCGATAAGGCGATGGACCTGGCGCTGACCCGCGAGATGGAGAAGCTCGAAGGCCGCCTCGGCTTCCTCGCAACCACGGGCTCGGCGGCCCCGTTCATCGGCCTGTTCGGCACCGTCATTGGCATCATGACGTCGTTCCAGGCGATCGCCGGCTCCAAGAACACCAGCCTGTCGGTGGTCGCGCCCGGCATCGCCGAGGCGCTGCTGGCGACCGCCATCGGCCTGCTCGCCGCCATTCCGGCCGTCATCGCCTACAACAAGCTGTCATCGGATGCGAGCAAGATCGCGGTGCGCATGGAAGGGTTCTCCGACGAGTTCTCCGCCATACTCTCGCGCCAAATCGATGAAAAAGTAGCGCCGAAGGCCTGAGGAGTAAGCCGATGGGAATGTCCGTAGGCATGGCTGGACGCGGCGGACGCGGCCATAGGCGGCGCGGCCGCCATCATGGCCTCATCGCCGAAATCAACGTCACGCCGATGGTCGACGTGATGCTGGTGCTGTTGATCATCTTCATGGTCGCGGCGCCGCTTTTGACGGTCGGCGTGCCGATCGATCTGCCGGATACGCAGGCCAAGGCGATGAATGCCGACACGCAGCCGATCACCGTTTCGATCAATGCCGCCGGCCAGATCTATCTCCAGGAGACCGAAATCCCGATCGAGGAACTGGTGGCGAAGCTGCAGGCGATCTCGAAGACCGGCTATGACGAGCGCATCTTCATCCGCGGCGACAAGTCCACCGACTATGGCACGGCGATGAAGGTGATGGCCCGCATTTCGGCCGCCGGCTACAAGAATATCGGCCTGGTTTCACTGCAGGAACAGGATCAATAGACCCACTATGAGGACCGGCCTCACCACATCGGTGATCATGCATGCGGCGCTGATTGGCTTCGGCCTGTTCACGCTGTCGGCACCGGCCGCGCTTCCGTCGGCCGACGTCGAGTCGGTCGCTGTCGACATCGTGCCGATCGAAGCCACTGCCCAGGTGCTGCAGGGCGACAAGAAATCGGTGGTGCATGAAAAGCCGGCGCCCTTGCCCACGCAGCGTCCCGATGTGGTGCCGGACGCGCAGAAGGTCGGCGAGAACAGCGTCGATACCGACAAGCCGATAACGCCCGAGGCCAAGCCGAAGCCGGTCGACATGACGTCGGCTCCGCCGCCGGCGCCAACGCCGATCGAAAAGCCGAAGACCGAGGACGTGCCGAAGCCGCAGGAAAAGCCCAAGCCGACGCCGGCCACGGAAGTGGCTCCCGCGCCGCAGCCCAAGGAAGAGGTCAAGCCCGAGCCGGTCAAGCAGACCGAGCCGAAGCCGGCGCCGGCCAAGGAGCCGACGCCCGCACCGCCACAGGACAAGACCGCGGCCATCGAGCCGACGCCCGAGGTGAAGCCGGACGCGGTCGCCCAGGCGATCGCCAAGGACCAGCCTGACGATGCCCAACTGCCGGACTCCGCGCCCGCGCCTCAGGCGCGGCCGAAGCCGCAGCCGGCACAGGCCGAAAGCGCCAAGGCGCCGGAGCGCAAGGACGCCGACAAACCGGTCAAGGAGGCTTCATCCAAGCCGAAATCGGAGGACAAGCAGTTCAATTCCGACGAGATCTCGGCCCTGCTGGACAAGCAGAAGCCCTCCGGCGGCGGCGCCAAGCGTTCGACACAGCAGGCTTCGCTCGGCGGCGAGAAGGACCAGGGCCAGAAGCTGTCGAGATCAGAACTGGGCGCCCTGTCGGATCAGCTTGGCGGTTGCTGGACATTGCCGGCGGGGCTGGAGGGCTCGGAGAATTTCGTCGCCGTGGTCATGTTCAACCTCGACCCCTCGGGCAAGCTGGATGGCCGGCCCACCGTCGAGAAATCGAGCGGGAATCGCCAATTCGATGAAAGCGCCGTGCGTGCGGTTCAGAAATGCAACATGGCCGGCCTTCAGGTTCCGGCGGGCAAACAGGACATCTGGGCCCAGGTCCGTGTCACTTTCGATCCGAGGGAAATGCTTGGCCTTTGAGGCCTGCCCTGCAGAATCAGTGAAGAGAAGCGAGAAGACATGAAATTCATCCTCAAGCCGCTCCTGATGGTCGCGACAATGGCGCTGGGCTCGATGGCCGGCGCCGTCATGCCTGCGTGGGCGCTCGTCGAGATCAACGTCAACAAGGGCAATGTCGAGCCGCTGCCGATCGCCATCACCGATTTCCAGTCGGGCGATGGGCTTGGCGCGCAGATTTCCGGCATCGTCACCGCCGACCTGAAGCGCTCGGGCCTGTTCGCACCGATCGACAAAAGCGCCTTCATCGAGAAGATCGCCAATCCTGACGCAGCGCCTCGCTTCGACGACTGGAAGGTGATCAATGCCCAGGCTCTGGTCACCGGCAGCGTCAGCAAGGAGGCCGACGGGCGCATCCGCGCGCAGTATCGGCTGTGGGACACGTTCGCTGGACAGCAGATGTCGGGCGAACAATTCTTCGCCAACGACGCCAATCAACGACGCGTCGCTCACATCATCGCCGACGCCATCTACGAGCGGCTGACCGGCGAGAAGGGCTATTTCGACACGCGCGTCGTTTTCATCGACGAGTCCGGCGCCAAGAATGCGCGCAAGAAGCGCCTCGCCATCATGGACCAGGACGGCGCCAATGTGCGCTATCTCTCGGACGGCAGGGCGATCGTCTTGACGCCGCGCTTCTCGCCGAACCGGCAGGAAATCACCTACATGTCCTATGAGAGCGGCCAGCCGCGGGTGTATCTCCTGCAGATCGAGACCGGCCAGCGCGAACTGGTCGGCAATTTTCCGGGCATGACGTTTGCGCCGCGCTTTTCGCCGGATGGCCAGAAGGTGATCATGAGCCTGCTGCGCGACGACGGCAATTCCAACATCTTCGCCATGGACCTCAGGAGCCGCTCGACGACCCGGCTCACCAACTCGACCGCCATCGACACTTCGCCTTCCTATTCGCCCGACGGCAGCAAGGTGGTGTTCACCTCCGACCGCGGCGGACGCGCGCAGATCTATGTGATGGGCGCCGACGGTTCGGGCCAGACCCGCATCTCCTTCGGCGACGGGGTCTATTCGACGCCGGTGTGGTCGCCGCGCGGCGATCTCATCGCCTTCACCAAGCAGACCGGCGGCGAATTCCAGATCGGCGTTATGAAGACCGACGGTTCGGGCGAGCGCATCCTGTCATCCGGCTTCCAGCAGGAAGGACCAACCTGGGCGCCGAACGGCCGCGTGCTGATGTTCTTCCGCGATTCCGCCGGCGGCCCGAAACTGGTTTCTGTCGATCTCACCGGCCGCAACGAGCAGTCGATCCCGACCGCGAACTTTGCCTCCGATCCGGCCTGGTCGCCGCTGCTGGAGTGAGGAATTGGAGAAATGAAGAAATGAAGAATTGAGGGATGGAGAGAGAAGCGGGTTACATCAAGCGCGCGAAGGATTTGGATGTCTATAGGCACGCTTATGGGGTTTCCCTCGACGTCCACAAGGCCACGCTTGTTTTTCCGAAAATGGAACAATACGGGTTGGCTGACCAAATGCGGCGATCCAGCAAGGCGATCTGTGCCAATCTGGCTGAAGGATTTGCCAAACAGACCCATTCCAGGCCCGAATTTGCGCGTTTCATTTCGATGGCCATGGGATCATGCAGCGAAGTAGAGACGTGGATTTCGTATGCGTTCGACCTTGGCTACATCACCCACGCGCAGCGCGATGAATGGCTGCAATCCTATGTCCATATCTATGGAATGCTGGTGAATCTCAGGAAGAAGTTGAAATGACCCTTTTCCTCATTTCTTCAATTCCTCAATTCTCCATTTCCACCTCTTTGTCGCGTTTTGGCCGCATTTCCGCCTAGGGTCCGCGCCAACTGTGGCCCGGATCAAAGGGCTGCGGACGGGCGGCCTAAACCAAATTTTAACCGTGTTTCTTGAATGCCGGTTAACCCAAACGTGGTTACTGGGTGATCAACGAAATCACTCGAATGCGAAGGAGAGGCGGCATGAGCCGTATCGCAGCACTTACCAGAAATCCCGTCATGATCGCGCTGGTGGCGATGCTCGCCATTGCCGGTTGCGCTTCGAAGAAGACGCCCAACAGCGCCGCCGATCTCGGCCTCAACGGCGCCGGTGCCGCAACGCCCGGATCGGCGCAGGACTTCACCGTCAATATCGGCGACCGCATCTTCTTCGACACGGACTCCTCCTCGATCCGCGCCGACGCCCAGACGACGCTGTCGCGCCAGGCGCAGTGGCTGAACCAGTACAAGCAGTATGCGATCGTCGTTGAAGGCCATGCCGACGAACGCGGCACGCGCGAATACAATTTGGCGCTCGGTGCCCGCCGCGCCGCCGCCACGCGCGACTTCCTGGTCTCCAAGGGCGTCTCCGCCAACCGCCTGAAGACCATTTCCTACGGCAAGGAACGGCCGGTCGCGGTTTGCGACGACATCTCCTGCTGGTCGCAGAACCGCCGCGCGGTCACCACGCTCAGCGGCGCCGGTTCCTGACATTTTTCGCGCGTCGAGCGACGCGCGAAAAACACGACGGCAAAAATGCAACACAGGTTTGCGAAAGGCGGCTGAAAGGCCGCCTTTTTCATGTTTGGTCCCTTCAAACAAAATTTGGCCGAAGTCTCGCGTCCTGCTATGAGCCGAGGGCGCTTGGCTGGTCCCATACCGATTGGAAGGCGCGAACAAGCTAACGACACGGCGAGAGGCATATGCATTTGAGATCAGTTCTGAGCGGCACGCTTGCGCTGCTGCTCCTTTCAGGCGTCACCGCGATGGCGGGTGGCTTAGGGACTGATGGCACGGGACAGCCAGCCGACAGCGGCTTCTCGTTCCATCTGCCCAGCATCGAGTTGCCTGGCGTTTTCGGCGAAAAGAAGAAGTCGGACCAGGTTCAGTTCGCGCAGCAGTCGACTGGCACAGGCGCCACCGGGCTCGAGGACCAACTGCGCCAGATGAACGGCAAGATCGAGGAACTGAACTTCCAGATCCTGCAAATGCAGGAGCAGATCCGCAAACAGCAGGAAGACAACGAGTTCCGCTTCCAGCAGCTCGAAGGCGGTACGCAGGGTGCGCAGCAGCCGGCCGGGCAGAAGAAGTCACAGGCCGCGCCCGCCGACAGCGATGACAGCGTGGCCGAGGCGCCGGCCACGCAACCGCCCGCGAAGGCTGACAATCGGGCAGCGGCCGGCCAGTCGGCTGGCGGCGGCCAGAGCGTCGAGGACGTCATCGTCGAATCCTCTGACGGTGATCCGGGCAAGGTTATCCCCGGAACGGGAGCGCCCGAAAAGACCTTCGGCAGCATCACCGTCGACAAGAACGGCAATGTGGTCGATGCCGGCGGCAACACGCAGGCGACCGCACCGGCGCAGGATGTCGCTCCAGCCACCGGCGCTCCGGCCAAGAGCGGCAAGTCCGACGGCACGGTGGTTGCGGCGCTGCCTTCCACGAACGATCCCGAGGAGCTCTACCGCAACTCCTACCAGTTCATTCTTTCGGGCGACTACGGCACCGCCGAACAGGGTTTTCGCGACCACATCGCGCGTTTTCCGCGTGACGCGAAAACGGCGGATGCGCACTATTGGCTGGGCGAATCGCTGCTTGGCCAGCAGAAATACCGCGATGCCGCGGAGGTCTTCCTCGCCGCCAGCAAGGACTATCCCAAGGCCAAGAAGGCCCCCGACATGCTGCTGAAGCTCGGCGTGTCGCTGGTCGGCCTGAAGCAGCACGACGTGGCCTGCGCCACCTTCAGCGAGGTCGGCAAGCGCTACCCCGACATTTCCAACACGCTCAAGGAGCGCGTGAAGCAGGAAAAGGCCCTGGCGGCGTGCTAGCCCTTCTCCTGCCTGCCGTTGCCTTGCCCTCGGAGCCGTGTTCGGGCGACATGCATTGATGCTCGACACCGAGCCTGATCTTTCGAAAGACCTTTTTTCGCACATCGACTTTACCAGCGGCGCCGTTGCGGCCGTATCCGGCGGCAGCGACTCGACCGCCCTACTTCTCCTTCTCAAACGACATCTCGACCGAACCGCGCCGTCCGCGAAGCTGCTGGCGGTGACGATCGACCACGGTTTGCGGCAGGGCGCGGCGGCCGAAGCGGAAGCGGTGGCCAGGCTTTGCGCCGCGCACGCCATCGCGCACCGCATCGTCGCCTGGTCCGGACGCAAGCCGTCGACCGGGCTGCCGGCCGCCGCGCGGGAGGCTCGCTACCGGCTGCTGGCCGAGGCGGCGCGGGAGGAAGGCCTCGGTCTGATCGTGACCGGTCATACGGCGGACGACCAGGCCGAGACGGTGCTGATGCGGCTAGTCCGAGGCAAGGGCGCCCGCGGCCTTGCCGGCATGGCGCCGATCACCTTGCACGACTGGCACGAATGGATCGTGCGGCCGCTCCTTGGCATTCGGCGCGCGGCTTTGCGCAACTTCCTGCGGCGCGAGCATGTCGGCTGGGCCGAGGATCCGACCAATGCCGACGCGGCCTTCGAGCGACCGCGCATGCGCGCGGCACTGGCCGGCGCTGACGGTGCGCAGCGCATCGATGACGCATTGACGCTGGCGGCGCGCGAGAGCGAGGCGCGCAGCCGGCTTGGCATCCGCGCCGCGGATTTAATCGCGCGCTTCGCCAGCCAGCCGGCGCCGGGTCTTGTCCGCCTCGATCCGACCCTGCTTTCGGCCGGCGACGATCCGGCGGCCGTCTATGCGCTGCGCATCCTCCTCGCCACAAGCGGGGGCGTTGCGTTTCTGCCGGACCAGGCGCGATGCGAGGCGCTGTTCGGTAGGCTGAAGGCTGGATTTCTTTGCGCCACATTGTCGCGGACGGTGGTCGATTCCAGTCGCGCCGGCATCTTTCTGCGCCGCGAGACGCGAGGCTTGCCGCCTGTGGTCGCGGCCACCGGCGGGCTGCTCTGGGACGGCCGCCGGAACATCACGTTGGACGACGGCGGCAGTGCATTGTTGATCGCGCCGTTCGGGGCAGCGGCGGCGAAGCGTCTGGCAATCGCGGAAGGCGAGACGCCGCGCAGCCTCGTGCGCGCCGCGCTGGCCTGCGAGCCGGCATCGCGGCAAGCCGTTGAAAATCCTGGCCTGCCTCAGGGTGGGCAGGCGTCGCCGGGGTTCACGGCACAGGCCGTCGTCGCCCCCTTTGCCCGCTTCCTGCCGTCCTTCGACCTGGCGCCGGCGCGGGCCGTCGCCGAATTGATCGGCGCACCGTTGCCTCCCGCCCTGCCTTTCAAGCGGCCATAGCGCCGGTCGGTCATGGGCGAAAGCTTAACCCACACGTGCTGTTCTGCTTGGCAAGGGGGGGCGCTCTCCCTATGTTAGGCTCAAGTTTCCTCTCACGACGCGTGTCTGCCCGCGGACACCAACGGGACAATTGATGAATCCGAACTATCGCAACCTCGCGCTCTGGGCGATCATAGCGGTCCTGCTCATCGCCCTCTTCAATCTGTTCCAGACGCCGCAGACGCGTGGGGCTTCGAGCGATGTACCTTATTCGCAGTTCCTGCAGGATGTCGCGGCGGGCCGGGTCAAGACGGTGACCATCGCCGGCGCCCGCATCTCCGGCACCTACACCGACAATTCGAGCGGCTTCCAGACCTATTCGCCCGGCGATCCGTCGCTGGTCTCGCGGCTGCAGGACAAGAACGTCACCATCAATGCGCGGCCGGAGACCGACGGTTCAAACTCGCTGTTCGGGTACCTGATCTCGTGGCTGCCGATGATCCTGATCCTCGGCGTATGGATATTCTTCATGCGCCAGATGCAGTCCGGCTCCGGTCGTGCCATGGGCTTTGGCAAGTCGAAGGCCAAGCTTCTGACCGAGGCGCATGGCCGCGTCACCTTCCAGGACGTCGCCGGCGTCGACGAGGCCAAGGAAGACCTGGAGGAGATCGTCGAGTTCCTGCGCGATCCGCAGAAATTCCAGCGGCTCGGCGGCAAGATCCCGCGCGGCGTGCTCTTGGTCGGCCCTCCGGGAACCGGCAAGACGCTGCTCGCCCGCTCGGTCGCCGGCGAGGCCAACGTGCCGTTCTTCACCATTTCGGGTTCGGACTTCGTCGAGATGTTCGTCGGCGTCGGCGCCAGCCGCGTGCGCGACATGTTCGACCAGGCCAAGAAGAACGCGCCCTGCATCATCTTCATCGACGAAATCGACGCGGTCGGCCGTCACCGCGGCGCGGGTCTCGGCGGCGGTAATGATGAGCGCGAGCAGACGCTGAATCAGCTGCTGGTCGAGATGGACGGCTTCGAGTCCAACGAAAGCATCATCCTGATCGCCGCCACCAACCGGCCCGACGTGCTCGACCCGGCGCTGCTGAGGCCCGGCCGTTTCGACCGCCAGGTGGTGGTGCCGAACCCCGACATCGTCGGACGCGAGAAGATCCTGAAAGTGCATGTGCGCAACGTGCCGCTGGCGCCCAATGTCGACCTCAAGGTCGTCTCCCGCGGCACGCCGGGCTTCTCCGGCGCCGATCTGATGAACCTCGTCAACGAGGCCGCCCTGATGGCGGCGCGGCGTAACAAGCGCCTCGTGACCATGGCCGAGTTCGAGGACGCCAAGGACAAGATCATGATGGGCGCCGAGCGCCGCTCCTCGGCCATGACCCAGGCCGAGAAGGAGTTGACCGCCTATCACGAGGCCGGTCACGCCATACTGGCGCTCAACGTGCCGTCGGCCGATCCGCTGCACAAGGCGACAATCATTCCGCGCGGCCGCGCGCTCGGCATGGTCATGCAGTTGCCGGAAGGCGACCGCTATTCGATGAGCTACAAGTACATGATCTCACGGCTTGCCATCATGATGGGCGGCCGCGTCGCCGAGGAGTTCAAGTTCGGCAAGGAGAACATCACGTCGGGCGCTTCCTCCGATATCGAGCAGGCGACCAAGCTGGCGCGCGCCATGGTCACGCGCTGGGGCTTTTCCGACAAGCTCGGCCATGTCGCTTATGGCGACAACCAGGAGGAAGTGTTCCTCGGCCATTCGGTGGCGCGCACGCAGAACATCTCGGAAGAAACCGCGCAGATCATCGACGCCGAGGTGCGGCGCCTGATCGACGAGGCCTATTCGACCGCGAGGTCGGTGCTGACCAAGAAGAAGAAGGAATGGATCGCGCTGGCGCAGGGCCTGCTCGAATACGAGACGCTGTCGGGCGACGAGATCAAGCAGCTGATCGCCGGCGAGAAGCCCGCGCGCGATCTCGGCGACGACACGCCGCCGAGCCGTGGTTCGGCCGTGCCGAAGTCGGGCCGCCGCAAAAAGGGTCCCGAGCCCGAGGGCGGCATGGAACCGCAGCCGTCGAGCTGAACTCGGCCAAGAACAAATTGAGAAACGTCGCGGTTTGACCGCGGCGTTTTTGTTTGGGGCAGGCTGCTGAGTTTCTCCGTGGCCTGCGCCTGCAAGGTTGGTTAGGCGATTGGCGGAAGCCGGCGTGGCAGCAGCCAATCTTCCCACTTTGTGGAAGATGCCGGGCAGCTCAGCGGGGGCAGCGTCCGCCGACAAATCGAGTTAGGCCTTCCGGGCTGCGGGGGAGGATCTCCCTTGCCGTTCGACGATTCCTCGAGCCACCCTCGCCCAGCTTTTCGTGAATGCGAGGCAACCTGGCCGGAGCAGGCAACGATCCTTCGTGCCCCCCCCTCTGGCCTGCCGGCCATCTCCCCCACGAGGGGAGTTTGCAGCGTCGCCGGCAACGCGCCTCTCGTCAGCGGGGATTCCTGCTGAAGCTGCGGGCAAAAAAGCCCGCGAACCCTGCGGCTCGCGGGCCTTACTTTCCTCAAATAGTGCTGTCGCTCAGCTCTTCAGCTTGGCATTGCACAGGCTGTAGAAGCCGCCGCCCTTCTGGATCCACTTCAAGCCGCCAAGCGTGTTGGCGTCCTTGTTGGCATAGTACTGCTGGAGGCAGGTATGCATGCGGGCCTTGGCCGGGGTTTCGGTGGCGAATTTCGGCGAGATTGCGGTCGGGAAACTCACGCCCTTCGGCGCAGCGACAGTCGGCTTTGCCGGCTCCTTGGTGTAGGTCGCCTCTGTTGGAGCCGGGACGGTATCATCGTCCGAGGCGCTGGCGCCGCATTCGGCCTTCCGGAAGTCGTTCCACTTCATGCCGTTGAGCGTATTGGCGGTCTTGGCAGCCTGGTACTTGCTGCTGCAGTCGGCCATGCTCAGGCCCTTGCCCGAGCTGTCGGTCGCCGCAGCCGTGGTCGCCGCCTTGGTGGTCGCCGGTTTGGTGGCGGCGGCAGCGGATGCGCCGGCGGCAGCGGACGCGCCGGTGGCGCATTCGCTCTTGCGGAAGTCGTTCCACTTCATGCCGTTGAGCGTGCCGGCGGCCTTGGCCGCCTGGTACTTGGTGCTGCATTCCTTTGCGGTCAGGCCTTTGGCTCCGTCGTCGGCGGCGGCCGCAGCCTTGGTCGCCTTGGCCGGCTTCGTATCGGCCGCCTTGGTGTCCGCTGCCTTGGCGTCGGGCTTGGCTGTCGCGGCGGCATCAGTGCCGCACTGCGCCTTGCGGAACTGGTTCCAGGTCTGGCCGGCAAGTGTCCCCGCGTCCTTGGCCGCGTTATACTTCGTGCTGCACTCGGCCATCGTCAGCGCGTTGGCTGGCGCGGCCAGGAATAACGTCGCGACCGCAAGGCCGGTCAAAGTGGCAAGTCGGTGGATGAGCATAGCGTTTCTCCGTTGCAGCAGCCCATTATACGTCCCAGCAAATCAATAACGCTCAACGGTCGGTTGCGCCAGATGCTAAGTGGCGAATACATCGCCGAAACCCGGCTTCTGCCGGCAAGGTGATGAAATCGTTGCCTGTTGCCGGCTGGAAGACAAGAATTTGTGGGTAAATCCATGTCGAATGGTCCACAGGCATGGTATATTGTGGCGAGGCAGCGCCATCACGCTAGGTTGCGCCAGTCTGTGTGCAATGCACAACAAGGGTTTTCTAAAGGATTGGTAACAGATAATCACGAAATGTGATCGTAGTGCGCCGGCCAATTATGGCATGACGTACCGGGCAAGAACCACCGGGGACACTGACTAGCATGGCAGGAAATTATTTCGGCACGGACGGTATTCGCGGGCGCGCCAACAAGTTTCCAATGACGGCGGAAATCGCGATGAGGGTCGGCATGGCGGCCGGCCTGTCCTTCCAGCGCGGCAGCCATCGTCACCGTGTGGTGCTCGGCAAGGACACCAGACTTTCCGGCTACATGATCGAGAACGCCATGGTGGCGGGCCTCTGCGCCGCCGGCATGGACGTGTTCCTGCTCGGCCCCATCCCGACGCCGGCGGTCGCCATGTTGGTGCGTTCGCTGCGCGCCGATATCGGCGTCATGATCTCGGCCTCGCACAATCCTTATTACGACAATGGCATCAAGCTATTCGGTCCCGACGGCTACAAGCTCTCCGACGAGATCGAAGAGCGCATCGAGAGCATGCTGGACAAGGATATCGAACTGGCACTCGCCGATTCCGACGGACTTGGTCGCGCCAAGCGCGTCGATGGCGTGCATGACCGCTACATCGAGTTTGCAAAGCGCACCTTGCCGCGTTCGATGTCGCTTTCAGGTTTGAGGATCGTCGTCGATTGCGCCAATGGCGCCGCCTACAAGGTTGCCCCCGAGGCGCTTTGGGAGCTGGGCGCCGAAGTGGTGGCCATCAATGTCGAGCCCAACGGCTTCAACATCAACAAGGAATGCGGCTCGACCCATCCGGCAGGCCTGCAGAAGAAAGTGCACGAGGTGCGCGCCGACATCGGCATCGCGCTCGACGGCGATGCCGACCGTGTCGTCATCGTTGACGAGAACGGCGCGATCGTCGACGGCGACCAGATCATGGCAATGATCGCCGAGTCCTGGCACCAGAGCGGGCGGCTTGCCGGCGGTGGCGTCGTTTCGACGGTCATGTCCAATCTCGGCCTCGAACGCTTCCTCGGCGACATGAAGCTGCAATTGCACCGCACCAAGGTCGGCGACCGCTATGTCGTCGAGCATATGCGCGCGCACGGGCTCAATGTCGGCGGCGAGCAGTCGGGCCACATCGTGCTGTCGGACTTCTCGACCACGGGCGACGGCCTGGTTTCGGCGCTGCAGGTGCTGGCCTGCATCAAGCGGCAGGGCCGGCCGGTCAGCGAATTGTCGAAGAAGTTCGAGCCGGTGCCGCAACTCCTCAAGAACGTCCGCATCGCCGGCGGCAAGCCGCTCGAGGAAGCTCCGGTCAAGGCTGCGATCGAGGACGCCCGTCAACGCCTCGGCAAGGCGGGGCGGCTCGTCATCCGGCCGTCCGGCACCGAGCCGCTGATCCGTGTCATGGCCGAGGGCGACGACCCGCAGCTGGTCGAGGCCGTCGTCAACGACATCGTTGAGGTCATCTCGGAAACACGCAGCGCCGCCTGATCTCAGGTGCATTCGGAGGGCCGACGCCGCTCTGATTGCTTAGAAGCCCGCCCGTCCGGCGGGCTTTTGTTTGCCTGCGAAACTGGCTCGAGACACGTGGAACCATCCGAATTCCTCAAATGCTCGAGATTCGTGGTTAATAGACAGGGTTAAATGCCTTTTAACCTTTGCAATTCATTATCCACGCCTGAAAGCCAATCTCATTCGGACGCGACCGCTGTTCCGAGGGTTTCTAGGGGTGACAAGCATGTTCAATACAGCAAGAAAGGCCCTGTTCGCCGCGCTGTTCGCGGGCCTGGCATGGCCGGTGTTCGCGGCCGACCTTCCGGAGCCGGTGGTCGAAGAGGCGCCGCCGCCGGTATACGAGCAGCCAGTCGATGTCGGCGGCTGGTACATTCGCGGCGATCTCGACTACCACAAGTCGAAAGTGCGCGGCATCGATTACACGACCTACACCATCGATCCCTGTAATTGTAACGTCATTCCCGGCGACAGGAGCTTCGATTTCGGCAAGCTCAAGGGCGGCTTCTCGCTCGGCGCCGGCGTCGGCTACAAGATCAACGATCATTTTCGTACGGATTTGACCGCCGATTACTGGTTCAAGTCGAACTTCGACGGCGGAACCTCGGACGCTTTCTCGACGTCGACCGAAGTGTCGAAAATGAGCGCCTTGCTGCTGCTGGCCAACGCCTATGTCGATCTCGGCACCTATCACGGCATCACGCCCTATGTCGGCGCCGGCATCGGCGGCGCGCATGTCAGATGGGACGATGTCAGGGACCCGAACACCACCGAGTTCAACCCCGGTGCGAAAAGCTGGCGCTTTGCCTACGCGCTCATGGCCGGCGCTTCCTACTGCCTGACCGACAAGCTGATCCTGGACGCGGGCTATCGCTACAGCCACATCCAGGGCGGCCGCATGTTCGAGTGGGATATCAGCAGCGCCGGGCCGGGCTTCGACCGCGGCATCGACACGCATGAGGTGCGCGGCGGCCTGCGGTACCAGTTCGGCGGCAACAACGGTTGCGCCGCGCCGACGGTGGCCTATCAGCCCGAACCCGAGCCGATCTACACCAAGTAACATCCGACCATCCAACGGTCCGAAACCGCCCGGCATCAGCCGGGCGGTTTTCGCTTGTCTGCCTGCCCGAAATCATTCGCTAACGCTCTGTTAGCCTTAACCCCGACTTAACCACTATGGTTAACAATGCTTCCTGAAACGATGGCTGCCGTCTGGTGGCGCCGAAATCGGGAGCAGGGGATCATGAAACTCACATCGCGTATGGCGCCGGTGCTTGCCACATTCGCCATCATGCCGCTGACGCCTGCGCTGGCCGCCGACTATGATCCCCCGGTCTATGTCGACCAGGCGCCCGACTACGTGCCGGTCGAGGTCGGCTCGGGCTGGTATCTGCGCGGCGATGTCTCCTACCTGGTAGAGAAGAGCTTCAAGAATGAGGATTTCGCCTTCACGCCGGCGAGCTTCGACAACGAGGAAGACCCGGTCTTCGCCAGCATCGGCTTCGGCTACCACTTCAACGATTATCTGCGTGCCGATCTCAATCTGGGTTACCTGCCCGGCAACAAGATCGGCATTGGCTATGACGATTCAGCGACCGCGGCAGAGGCGACCCTAGCGTCGGCGTCCCTGAAGAACTATGCCTTTTCAGGCATGCTCAACGGCTATGTCGACCTTGGTACCTATGTCGGCATAACACCCTATCTCGGCGCCGGCATCGGCATCGTCAGGAGCACGCACAAGCTCTCGGCGAGCTATTTCACCGACAATGGCGATCCAACCGACGACTTCGGCCTGAGTGACGACAAGACCAAGTATTCCTTCGCTTACACGCTGAATGCCGGCCTTGCCTATCAGGTGTCGAAGAATGTTTCCGTCGATCTCGGCTATCAGTATTTCTCGGCGCCCGACGCTGAATATGTGACGGCCGAGAGCCTGACCTCGTTTCCGGTCCACAAGGGAATCAGCAATCATCAGGTTAAGCTCGGGCTACGCTACGATCTCTGGTAGTAGGCTGGCACACATGAACCCTGGCGGCGGATCTCTTCGGTCCGCCGTTTGCGTTTGAAGCTCACGAGATCCTGATCGCGGATCGCCAGTATCCTGCCCGCGACAAAAACTTTCCCCTTGACGCCCGAAGCCCGAGCGCATATCGCCGTCCGTGGGCCACCCCTCCCCAACGAGGGGCCACTATCTGGAAGGATAGACCACGATGACGACGCATACGAAGCCCGGACTCCGTCCGGCAAACCCCAATTTTTCCTCAGGTCCCTGCGCGAAACGTCCCGGCTGGTCGGTCGAGGCGCTGAAAGCTGCCGCGCTCGGCCGTTCCCATCGCGCCAAGATCGGCAAGACCAAGCTCGAACAGGCGATCGCGCTGACGCGCGAAATTCTCCAGGTTCCTGCCGACTACCGCATCGGCATCGTGCCGGCGTCCGACACAGGCGCCGTCGAGATGGCGCTTTGGTCGCTGCTGGGCGAGCGCGGCGTCGACATGGTCGCCTGGGAGAGTTTCGGCTCCGGCTGGATCACCGACGTGGTCAAGCAGTTGAAGCTTGCCGATGTGCGCAAGCTCGAGGCCGGTTACGGCGAACTGCCGGATCTCGGCAAGATCGATTTCGACCGCGACGTGGTCTTTACCTGGAACGGCACGACCTCGGGCGTGCGCGTGCAGAACGGCGATTTCATCCCGGCCGGCCGCAAGGGTCTGACCATCTGCGACGCGACGTCGGCCGCCTTCGCGCAGAAGCTCGATTTCGAGAAACTCGATGTCATGACCTTCTCCTGGCAGAAGGTGCTGGGCGGCGAAGGCGCGCATGGCATGCTGATCCTGTCGCCCCGCGCCGTCGAGCGGCTGGAGAGCTATAAGCCTGCATGGCCGCTGCCGAAGATCTTCCGCCTGACCTCGGGCGGCAAATTGATCGAAGGCATCTTCAAGGGCGAAACCATCAACACGCCATCGATGCTGTGCGTCGAGGACTATCTCGACGCGCTCAGCTGGGCGAAATCGATCGGCGGCCTCGATGCGCTGGTCGCAAGGGCCGACGCCAATGCCGCGGTGCTCGACCGTTTCGTCGCGAAATCCTCCTGGCTTGGCCATCTCGCCGTAGAGCCGGCGACGCGGTCGAACACGTCCGTCTGCCTGTCCTTCACCGACGGACAAGTCGCTGCACTCGACGCCGACGCACAGGCGGCCTTCGCCAAGGGTCTGGTTTCAGCGCTCGACAAGGAAGGTGTCGCCTATGACATCGGTTCCTATCGCGACGCGCCGCCTGGCCTGCGCATCTGGTGCGGCGCAACGGTCGAGACCTCCGATCTCGAAGCGCTGCTGCCCTGGCTCGACTGGGCCTTCGCCGGCCAGAAGGCGTCGCTGAAAGCAGCGGCCTGAAACTCGAACGGTATCATTTTCTGGAATACCCCTCATCCGGCCGCTTCGCGGCCACCTTCTCCCACAAGGGGAGAAGGTGGCGCCTGACCTTCTCCCCCGTGGAGAAGGTGCCTGAGCGAAGCGAAGGCGGGTGGGGTAAGCAACAAGGACCAATCCCATGCCTCGCGTTCTCGTCTCGGATAAACTTTCCACCACCGCTGTTCAGATCTTTAGGGATCGCGGCATCGAGGTCGACTATCTTCCAGATCTCGGCAAGGACAAGGAGAAGCTGCTTGAAGTGATTGACCAGTATGACGGCCTCGCCATCCGCTCGGCGACCAAGGTTACCGAGAAGCTGATCAATGCCGCCACCAGGCTCAAGGTCGTCGGCCGGGCCGGTATCGGCGTCGACAATGTCGACATACCGGCGGCCAGCCGCAAGGGCATTATCGTGATGAACACGCCGTTCGGCAATTCGATCACGACGGCCGAGCATACGGTAGCAATGATCTTCGCGCTCGCCCGCCAGATCCCGGAAGCCAACGCCTCGACGCATGCAGGCAAATGGGAAAAGAACCGCTTCATGGGCGTCGAGATCACCGGCAAGACGCTCGGCGTCATCGGCTGCGGCAATATCGGCTCGATCGTCGCCACGCGCGGCGTCGGCCTGAAGATGCATGTCGTCGCCTTCGATCCGTTCCTGTCGGACAAACGCGCCGAGGAACTTGGCGTCGACAAGGTTGAACTGGACGAGCTCTTCGCGCGCGCGGACTTCATCACGCTGCACACGCCGCTGACCGACAAGACGCGCAACATCATCGATGCCGCCGCGATCGCCAAAATGAAGGACGGCGTGCGCATCATCAACTGCGCCCGTGGCGGGCTGGTCGTCGAAGCCGACCTGGTGGCGGCGCTGAAAAGCGGCAAGGTGGCCGGCGCCGGCATCGACGTGTTCGAGGCCGAGCCGGCCGAACAGAACGCATTGTTCGGCATGGAGAATGTGGTGGCCACCCCCCATCTCGGCGCCTCGACGGCGGAGGCGCAAGAGAACGTCGCGCTGCAGGTCGCCGAACAGATGGCCGACTACCTGATCAAGGGCGCCGTCTCCAACGCCATCAACATGCCGTCGATCACCGCGGAGGAAGCGCCGCGGCTCAAGCCCTTCGTCAAGCTCGCCGAAGTGCTTGGCGCCTTTGTCGGCCAGGTCACCGAGGACCCGATCAAGGAGGTGGAAATCCTGTTCGACGGCTCGACCGCGACGATGAATACGCGCGCGCTGATCAGCGCGGCCCTTGCCGGGCTGATCAGGCCGCAGGTCGCCGACGTCAACATGGTGTCGGCGCCGATCATGGTGAAGGAGCGCGGCATCATCGTCGCCGAGGTCAAGCGCGACAAATCGGGCGTGTTCGACGGCTATATCAAGCTGACGGTCAAGACCGAGCATATGACGCGCTCGATCGCCGGCACTTGCTTCTCCGACGGCAAGCCGCGCTTCATCCAGATCAAGGGCATCAATCTCGATGCCGAGGTCGGCCAGCACATGCTCTACACGACCAATGCCGACGCGCCGGGCATTATCGGCCTGCTCGGCACGGTGTGCGGCGAGAACGGCGTCAACATCGCCAACTTCCAGCTCGGCCGCAACCGGCCGGGGGGCGATGCCATCGCGCTGCTCTATCTCGACGCACCGTTTCCGGAAAAAGTGCTGGAGCAGGTGCGGGCGCACAAATCGATCGATTCGGCCAAGCGGCTGCAGTTCGAGGTCGGCAGCGTGTAGGGCTTGTCTGCTGGGGCAATGCCGCCCCGGCAGTCTCGTCCGACGACGTGGCGGCGGTGCGCAAGGAATTGCAGTAGTCCTGCGAATTGCCGGGCGAGCCGACGCTCTCCTCAAGGCTGACGATCGGGGCGCGAAGTGAGTTTACTGGCGCCTCGGCATGGCTGCCTTGCGGCCGCTATATTCGGCAAGCGCGATGCCGCCCAGCACGAGGACGAGCGCCAACGCCTGGTAGAGCTGGAATGTCTCGCCGACGATCAGCACCGAAAGCAGGGTGCCGAAGATCGGCACCAGGTTGATGAACAGGCCGGCCCGGTTGGCGCCGATCAGCTCATTGCCCCTGATGTAGAATATCTGCGAGACGACCGAGGCGCCGATCGCGGTATAGACGATCACCGCCCAGCCGCGCGCGTCGGGAACGATGACCTTGCCGGCCACGATTTCCCATAGGAAGAACGGCAGCGAGGTGATGAGCGCGGCGAGCGACATGGCCAGCATCAGGCTCTGCCATTGCATGGCCGGCTTCAGCCGCAACCCGACCGAATAGCCACTGTAGAGAATGACCGCGACCAGCATGATGGCGTCGCCGAAATTGAGCTCCAATGTCAACAGCCGGCGCGGATCGCCGTGGCAGGCGGTCAGGATGACGCCGAAGATCGTCAGTACCACGCCGGCGATCTGCGCCCAGTTCACGCGGACGCGGAAGAAGATGAAATTGGCTACGATGATCAGGATAGGCATCGCCGCCTGCTCGATCGAAACGTTGATCGCGGTCGTGTAATTGAGCGCCGTATAGAAGATCGTGTTGAACAAGGTGAAGCCGCTGGCGCCAAGTGCGGCGAGCACGAACCAGTGCCTGCGCACGACGGGCCAATCTCTTTTCAGCGCATTCCAGCCGATCGGCAGCAGGATCGCCACCGCCAACACCCAGCGCAGGAAGACCAGCGTCATCGGTGAGACGTGATCGACCGCCAGCTTGCCGGCCACCGAGTTGCCGCCCCACAGCAAGGTGGTGAGCAGCAGGAACATGTAGGGGCTTCGGTGCATGGCGGGTCGCAGCGGGGAGGAGGTGAATGGGGCGTGCCCGCCGGCCTATTGCCCGCGCCTGGACAAGTAAATGATGTCAAAGCTGAAAATTGTTGTGCCTCAGCCCATTTTCGGCGGCAAAGAAAGGTCGCATCGGCCTGCTCTTGACGTTATAGAGGCCTGTCGTTTCGAACCGTATCCAAGCCGCGCGGCGGCGCCTCGAAGGAAAAGAAACATGGCCAATGTGGTGGTCGTCGGCTCGCAATGGGGTGACGAAGGCAAGGGCAAGATCGTCGACTGGCTGTCGGAGCGCGCCGATGTCGTGGTGCGTTTCCAGGGCGGCCACAATGCCGGCCACACGCTGGTCGTCGACGGCAAGGTCTACAAGCTGTCGCTGTTGCCGTCGGGCGTCGTGCGGCAGGGCAAGCTGTCCATCATCGGTAATGGCGTCGTCTTCGATCCGCACGCATTCGTCGCCGAAGTGGCGAAGCTCAAGGGGCAAGGCGTCGAGGTAACGCCGGAGCGCCTGAAAATAGCCGAAAACACAGCGCTTATCCTGTCCCTGCACCGGGAACTGGACGGCTTCCGCGAGGACGCCGCCTCAAATTCCGGGACCAAGATTGGCACGACCCGCCGCGGTATCGGCCCCGCCTATGAGGACAAGGTGGGCCGGCGCGCGGTGCGGGTGATGGATCTGGCGGATTTGGAAACACTACCCTTGAAGGTCGACAGGCTGTTGACGCATCACAATGCACTGCGTCGCGGCCTTGGCCATGCCGAAGCCACGCATGACGCGGTCATGCAAGAGCTGACCTCGGTCGCCGGCGAAATCCTGCCCTACATGGACCGGGTCTGGAAGGTGCTCGACGACAAGCGCCGGGCCGGCGAGCGCATCCTGTTCGAGGGCGCGCAAGGCACGCTGCTCGACATCGATCATGGCACCTATCCGTTTGTCACCTCGTCCAACACCGTCGCCGGCCAGGCGGCAGCCGGTGCCGGCGTGGGCCCGGGCGCCATCGGCTATGTGCTTGGCATCACCAAGGCCTATACGACGCGCGTAGGCGAAGGTCCGTTCCCGACCGAGCAGCAGAACGAGATCGGTGAATTCCTCGGCACGCGCGGCCATGAATTCGGCGTCGTCACCGGCCGCAAGCGCCGCTGCGGCTGGTTCGACGCGGTGCTGGTGCGCCAGGCCGTCGCCGTCAACGGCATCAAGGGCATCGCCCTGACCAAGCTCGATGTGCTTGACGGGCTGGACGAGATCAAGGTCTGTACCGGCTACCGCCTCGACGGCGAGACGATCGACTATTTACCCGCCAGCCAGGGCGCGCAGGCCCGCGTCGAGCCAATCTACGAGACGCTGGAGGGGTGGAAAGGCACCACCGCCGGCGCGCGCAGCTGGAACGACCTTCCGGCCCAGGCCGTCAAATATGTCCGCCATATCGAGGAGTTGATCGGCGCGCCGGTCGCGCTCCTCTCCACCAGCCCGGAACGGGACGACACGATACTTGTGACCGATCCGTTTCAAGACTAGTTTCTCAAGCCTTTCCGGGCGTTGCGGCTGATTTGCGGAGGCCGGCCCGGAGCACAATACAGGTCGACTGACGCATGGCGAAAGATTTCGTTTCTGCTCTGAGGGATACGATAAACAATTTTGGCGATCCTACGCCGGAGCTGCGGGCCAAAGTCTACGACAAAGCGCGCTCGACGATTGCAAAGAAGATTGCCGAGCGCGAGCCGCCGCTTTCGCCGTCGGAAGCCGAAAGGCAGAAGCGCGGCCTGGAAGACGCCATATCGAGGCTCGAGCGCGAATATGCCAAAAGCGTGCCGGAGACCGATCCGCTTGCCGAACTGGAGCACATATTTTCCTCCATCGATCGCAACAAGAACCAGTCGAACCATACCAAACAGCCGGTAAAGGCGGAGCCGGCCTGGCCGGCAGCGCCTGCCTCGAAGGCTGAACCCTACAAGCCGCCGCCCCCCGCTCCGGAGCCCGACATCTCCAGGCCTGCATCGCCCGCCGCCGAGGTCGAGCCGAACTGGCAAAAGCCCGTACCGGTGCAGCCGGCCACGGAGTTCGACGACAGGGCTCAGCCTGGCATGGATGTGGGTCAGGACGACGAGCATGCCGATGTCTTTGCGAGCGACGAAAAGGCTGCGGCCGCCGACACTTTCCAGCGCTTGCGTCCGGCTGAACGCAAGCGCAGCTATGGCGGGCTGATTGCCGCTGCCGTTGCGTTGCTGGTCATTGCCGGCGGCGGCTATGGCATCTGGCTGAACAAGGATGCCTTCGGCAAGATGCTGGGTCTGGGCGGCGGCAGCAAGGTCGCGACGACCGAGCCGGTCAAATCGACACCCGCCAAGCCGGCGAGCGATGCGGCGGCAACGCCCCCGGCACCTGCGGCTAGCGGTGCCGAGCCCGAAGGGACACCGAAGTTCACTCAAAGACTGACACCGCAAGGAAGCGAGGTCGATCCTGGCCCGGCCGGCGGACAGAGCGGCGTGGGCGAGGGCGAGTCCGTCGCGGCGCTGACGACGCCGCCTTCAGCCACGACCACCCCGGCCTTGTCGGCTCCGGCAGGAGGCACGCCGGCCGCAGGCGCGCCCGCCGGGACCACGCCCCCTGCACCGGGCGCTGCGCCGGCGGCGACCGCACCCGCGGCGCCGGCTGACAACGCCGCCACGCCGCCCTCGCCTGCCGGTGCGCCGACGCAAACCTCTCTGCCGGTCGGCCAGAAGGCGATCTTCTATGAGGAGCGCACCAGCACCGCGCAGGGTTCGGCCGAGCCGGGCAACATCGTCTGGTCGCTGGTGCAGGAATCGCCCGGCGGCGACCTGCCGCCTGAGCCGGCGATCCGCGCCGAGGCGACCATTCCCGGCAAGGACATCCAGTTGCGCATGACCATCCGCCGCAACACTGACCAGACGCTGCCGGCCAGCCACATCATCGAGATGATCTTCCTGACGCCCGACGGTTTCGAAGGCGGCGGCGTCGACAACATCCTGCGCGTGGCCATGAAGAGTTCCGAGCAGGATGCCGGCAGCCCGCTGATCGGCATTCCGGCCAAGATCGCCGACGGCTTCTTCCTCGTCGCGCTCAACGACACCAAGGCCGACGAGGACGCCAACCTGACCTTGCTTCGGGGACAGGACTGGATCGACGTGCCGGTCGTCTACAAGACCGGACGACGAGCGTTGCTGACGATGGAAAAAGGCATTCCCGGCGAGAAGGTGTTCGACGAGGCGATCAAGGCTTGGCAGGCGAAGACGGCGGGCTGAGCCGACGGCAACGGTCGGCTCCGGTCAGAAGCCTTGGAACAGCATGTCGAGCGCGGCGACGATGTCGTCGTGGTGCTTGGAGAGATTTCCCTCGGCATCCGGTAATTCAGTGGCCATCAAGGCAGAGCCGGGGGCCAGGAACGGGGGCTGTGTCGGGCGGCATCAACGGAATGACGACTCTCGTGTTCAGCCTCTCAAGAAGGTCGGACTGAACATCGACAAGGTAACCACTGCCTCCGGCATTCCGATAGAGATCGTAACGGGCCATCAAAACAGCGGGCGTGTGGCCAATGGCAACCCGTTCCGCTCGACATAGGCGTTGGAGCTCACAATCGCCTCAAAGTTCTCCTCTTGCCACCGACGCGTTTTTTCCGCCGCGATGGCCTTCGCAATACCTGCCTCGGCGGCGCGCGAGAGATTGATACCCGACGCTTTGGCGTCTTTGATCAGCTGAGCGTCAATGGATGTATTGACAGACTTTCGCTGAGGTTTTGTCGTCGATTGAAGCACGGAGACAGCCCTCTTTTAAGCGCATAACGCAGCGTATACCATCCTCACCCCTCCATCTCCTCGCGCAACATCTCCAGTTCGAGCCACTCTTCCTCCAGTGCCGCCAGTGCCGCGCGCTCCTTGTCGAGGGCGGCGATGGTCTTCTGGAACGAGGCCGGATCGCGCTCGTAATAGGCCGGATCGGCGATGTTGTTCTCCAGCCGCGAGATCGAGGCTGTCACCGCCTCGATCTTCTTGGGCAGCGATTCCAGCGCGAATTTCTGCTTGAACGAGAGTTTTTTTGCCGGGGCTTTGGCGGTGGCGCTGTCCGCCTTCGCCGTCGGTACGTCGCTTGCATCCGCCTTCGCGCGCGCCTTGCGGTCGTCGAGCCTGGTACCGCCGCGCTGCTCCAGCATGTCGGAATAGCCGCCGGCATATTCGACCCAGCGACCGCCGCCGTCCGGCGCGATCACGCTGGTCACGGTGCGGTCGAGGAAATCGCGGTCGTGGCTGACCAGGATGACCGTACCGGCAAAGCCGGCGACCAGTTCCTGCAGCAACTCCAGCGTTTCCATGTCGAGATCGTTGGTCGGCTCATCGAGCACCAGCAAGTTCGCCGGCCGGGCCAGCACGCGCGCAAGGATCAGCCGTGCCCGCTCGCCGCCCGACAGCTCGCGCACCGGCGTGCGTGCCTGCTCCGGCTTGAACAGGAAGTCCTTCATGTAGGAGACGACGTGGCGCTGCTCGCCATTGATGACAAGGTTCTCGCCGCGCCCGTCGGTGAGATATTGCGCCAGCGTTTCCTGCGGATCGACCGCCTCGCGCTTCTGGTCGAGCGTGGCGATCTCCAGATTGGTGCCGAGCCGCACCGAACCGGCATCCGGCTGCAATTCTCCGGTCAGCATCTTCAGAAGCGTCGTCTTGCCGGCGCCGTTCGGCCCGACGAGGCCGATGCGGTCGCCGCGCTGGATGCGGGTCGAGAACCCCTTGACCACGGTGAGGTCGCCAAAGCTCTTCTCGATGTTCCTGGCCTCGATCACCAGCTTGCCGGATTCGGCGGCGTCGCTGGCCACCATGGTCGCGGTGCCTTCGGCGCCGCGATGGCCGCGAAAACGCTGGCGCATGGTCTGCAATTCGCCCAGGCGGCGCATGTTGCGCTTGCGCCGCGCCGTCACGCCATAGCGCAGCCAGTGTTCCTCGCGCACGATCTGGCGGCCGAGCTTGTGCTGTTCGCGCTCTTCTTCCTCAAGCACCTGGTCGCGCCATTCCTCGAAATGGCCGAAGCCCTTATCCAGCCGGCGCGTCTGGCCCCGGTCGAGCCACACGGTGGCGCGCGATACGCGCTCAAGGAAACGGCGGTCGTGCGAGATGACGATGAGGGCCGAGGAGGTGCGGACGAGTTCCTCTTCCAGCCATTCGATCACCGAGAGATCGAGATGGTTGGTCGGCTCATCGAGCAGCAGGATATCAGGCTCGGGCGCCATGACGCGGGCAAGGGCGGCGCGCCTGGCCTCGCCGCCGGAGAGGTCGCCCGGCTGCTCCTCGCCCGAGAGGCCGAGGTGCTCCATCAGGTAGCTGGCGCGATAAGGATCGTCGGCGGGACCGAGGCCGGCCTCGACATAGGCGCGCACGGTTGCGAAGCCGTCCATGTCGGGCATTTGCGGCAGATAGCGGACGGTCGCCGATGGCTGGCGGAACACCTCGCCGTCCTGCGGCTCGATCAGGCCGGCGGCGATCTTGAGCAGCGTCGACTTGCCGGACCCGTTGCGGCCGACCAGCGCGATCTTGTCGCCGGCCGACGCAGCCAAGTCGGCGCCGTCGAGCAGGGGCGTGCCGCCGAAGGTCAGTTTTATTCCGTCGAGATTGAGAAGAGGCGGCGCCATGTCAGCTTTCTGGCAAGGGATAGGGATGGGCGAGCAGCAGCGCGCGGCCCGCTCCCAGCGCGATCTCGAGCCTGCCCTTGACCTCGTTGGAGATGGTCAGCGACGAGCCGAACGCGACCTTGACGCGGTCAAGCGGCCATTTCGCACCGGCGACGGTCAGCCCTGCAAGCTCGGAAAAACCCAGGATCGAGAACAGGGTGCCGTCGGCATAGTCGAAGCGGGCCGTGCCGTGCGCCAGGGGCACGGCTTCCTGCGCGCCGCTGGTCAACAGCACCTTTGTCCCGGCCCCGGCCAGCCGCAGGGCGAGCGCCATGTGCAGGAAGGCATGGTCGGCGCGCTTGCCGCCGAAGGCGCCGGCGAGCACGAGGCTGGTAGCGCCGCGCTCCAGGGCGGCCGATATCGCGAGTTCTCCATCGGTGGCGTCTTTCTCTGCCGGAAAGGTCCGGCGCGGCACGGCGGCCAACTCATCCGGCAGGCCGGCGGGCACGGAGTCGAAATCGCCGACCCACAGTTCCGGCACAAGGCCGAGCGTCCTCGCATGGCCGATGCCGGCATCGGCGGCGATGACGCGGGTTCCCTCGACCTGACGGTCGAGCCGTGGCGTGCGGACGAGATCGCCGCCAAGCAGGATGGTGAATGTGCTCATATCGTGTGGCCCTTACCAGCCCGGCAGCGGAAACGGAAGGCCGGCAAACAGCCACTTGCGCGGTTCACCGGCCGGGCCTATGTGTCGAGGCGCTCTAACGGGGTGCCGGACGCGATATTTCGCGGACCGGCTGAGAGGCAGTCTCGCCAACCCGCTGAACCTGATCCGGTTTGTACCGGCGGAGGGATTAGACGTTTCGGACAGTCCGACGCCTCAATTCCTTTAACGCGAACGAAGGAGGCGCCGATGCGCACGCTTTTATACGCCCTTGTCTCTGCAATGGTCGTGGTTCTCTCCGGGCCGGCCTTGGCCAAGGACAAACTCACCGTCTACACCTACGAGAGCTTCACCGCCGACTGGGGGCCCGGCCCGGTGGTGAAGAAGGGATTCGAGGCCGAATGCGGCTGCGATGTCGACTTCGTCTCGGTTGCCGACGGCGTCGCGCTGCTCAACCGCGTCAAGCTGGAAGGGGCCGCGACCAAGGCCGACATCGTGCTTGGCCTCGACACCAATCTCACCGCCGACGCCAAGGCCACTGGCCTGTTTGCGCCGCATGGCGCCGTGGCCGGGCTCAATGTGCCGGGCGGCTGGAACGACGACATCTTTGTCCCGTACGACTATGGCTATTTCGCCGTCGTCTATGACACGCAGAAGCTGAAGACGCCGCCCAAGAGCCTGAAGGAATTGGTCGAGGGCAGTGCCGACGACAAGATCGTTATCCAGGATCCGCGCACCTCGACGCCGGGCCTCGGCCTGCTGTTGTGGGTGAAGTCGGTCTATGGCGACAAGGCGCCGGAGGCCTGGGCCAAGCTCAAGGCGAAGGTCTTGACCGTGACGCCGGGCTGGAGCGAGGCCTACGGCCTGTTCACCAAGGGCGAGGCGCCGATGGTGTTGTCCTACACGACCTCGCCCGCCTACCACATGGTTGCCGAGAACACCGAGCGCTACCAGGCCGCTTCCTTCGAGGAGGGCGAGTATCTGCAGATCGAGGTCGCCGGCATCACCACGACGGGAGCCAAAAATCCGCTGGCGGAAAAGTTCATCGCCTTCATGACCGGGCCGAAATTCCAGGATGTCATCCCCGAGACCAACTGGATGTTCCCGGCCGGCAAGACCGACAAGCCGCTCAATCCGGCCTTCGACAGACTGGTCAGGCCGACCAAAACCTTGCTGTTCAGTCCCGAGGAGGTCGCGGCCAACCGCAAGGCATGGGTGGATGAATGGCTGGCGGTGATGAGCAAGTAGTTTGGTCGTATGATCGAATGATGAGTGCTCTACGGCGCCCCCCTCTGTCCTGCCGGACATCTCCCCCACGAGGGGGGAGATTGGCCGTCACGACGGCTTTCGCCAATTGGCGACGTCACAGGAGAGGGTGGAGCGCTGAAGCAGCCAATCTCCCCCCAAGTGGGGGAGATGTCCGGCAGGACAGAGGGGGGCGCGAAGGAACGCGACGCTTGCTAAAGGTCCTTTGGGCGGCCCAGCGTGCAGCGCGCGTCTGACCCCCGCATCTCCGCCGGCATCCTCGCGCTTGCGGCGATCGCGCTGCTGATCGGCGGCGCGTTTGCGGGTCTTCTTTTCGAAGGCGCGAACGATTTCTCCGGAGCCTGGGCGGCCTTCGATCCTTATCTCCTGCGCGTCGTGCGCTTTACGTTGTGGCAGGCGGCGCTTTCGACGCTGCTGTCGGTGGCGCCGGCCCTGTTCGTGGCTCGCGCGCTGTCGCGGCATCCGCACTTTCCCGGCCGCGGCTTCATCCTGCAGCTCTTCGCCCTGCCGCTGGCGCTGCCGGCGATCGTCGCGGCGCTCGGCATCCTGGCGCTCTACGGCCGCGCCGGCTATTTCGCCGGCTTTCTTGGTGCCGTCGGCGGTTACCATTGGCCGGGCATTTATGGCCTCTCCGGCATCCTCGTTGCTCATGTCTTCTTCAACCTGCCGCTGGCCACGCGGCTGTTCCTCGAAGTGCTGCAAACCATCCAAGCCGACCAATGGCGCCTGGCGAGCCAGCTCGGCATGGGTGCCGCACCGGTTTTCCGGCTGATCGAGTGGCCGACACTGCGCGCCGCTCTGCCGGGCGTCGCCGGCCTGGTGTTCATGCTCTGCATCACATCCTTCACGATCGTGCTGACGCTGGGCGGTGGCCCCGGCGCGACGACGCTGGAGGTCGGCATCTACCAGGCGCTGCGTTTCGATTTCGATCCCGCGCGGGCGGTGGCGCTGACGCTGCTGCAGATCGCGCTGACCTTTGTCGTGGTGCTGGCGTTGACGCGGCTCGGCGCCAACACCACCGGTGACGCCAATCTGCCGGTGGCGCCGCGCCGCTACGTCTCGGCCGGCAGGACCGAGACCGCGCTGAATGCCGCGCTCGTCGTGCTGGCCCTTTTGTTCGTCGCCGGGCCGATGACGGCGACGGTGATGTCAGGCCTCGGCGCCGACCTCGGTCGTCTCGCCGGCGAGGCGGCGGTGCGGCAGGCGACGCTGACCAGCGCCGTGCTGGCCTTCCTGTCGGCGCTGCTGTCGGTTGCGCTGTCGCTTTCGCTCGCCATGGCGCGCCGCGTGCTGGCCCTGAAGCGCCGCTCCGGTCCGCGGACCGTGCTCGAACACGCCACCGACACCGGTGCCGGCTTCGTCCTGGTCGTGCCGCCCATCGTCATCGGCGCCGGCTGGTTCCTTCTGCTGCGCCATGTCGGCGATGTCTTTGCCATAGCCCCGGTCATGGTCGTCACTGTCAATGCAGTCATGGCGATGCCTTTCGCCATCCGTGCCATCCGCCCCGCCTATGATGCGGCGAGCGAGCGCCATGAGCGGCTCTGCGCGCTTCTGGGAATAGCGGGCTGGGCCCGGTTGCGGCTGGTCGACTGGCCCTCGCTGCGACGGCCGCTGGCCACCGCCTTCGCGTTTGCCATGGCGCTGTCGCTTGGCGATCTCGGCGTCATTGCATTGTTCGGCAGTGATTCCGTGCAGACCTTGCCCTACCTTCTCCTGGCGCGCATGGGCAGCTACCGTACCGAGGACGCCGCCGGCCTGGCGCTGCTGCTCGGTCTGGTCTGCCTTGCGCTTGTGGTGGCGGCGAGCGGGCTGGGAAGGGGAGAACGAGACTGATGGCTGCGGGCGCCACCAATGGTGCGACAAGGGGAGCCGAGGTGCGGCTGGACACGGTCTCGTTCAGCTACGGCGACGCGCCGCTCGTTTTCGATGTCGATTTCGCCGCGTCGAAAATTACCGCCATCATGGGGCCGAGCGGCTCGGGCAAGTCGACGCTGCTCAATCTGGTGGCGGGCTTCGAGACGCCGCAGGCTGGCCGCGTGCTGATCGGCGGCGCCGATGTCGGCGCGGCGCCGCCTTCGGCGCGGCCGGTGTCGATGGTGTTCCAGGAAAACAATCTTTTTGCCCATCTTTCGGTCGAAGAGAATGTCGGGCTCGGCCGCTCGCCCTCGCTGCGGCTGACCGAGGCCGACCGCGCTGACATCGCGGAGGCGATCGCGCGCACCGGCCTCGCGGGCAAGGAAAGACGCCTGCCGCGCGAACTTTCGGGAGGCGAACGCCAGCGTGTCGCATTGACGCGCGTGCTGGTTCGCAACCGCCCGGTGCTTCTTCTGGACGAGCCTTTCGCTTCACTCGGACCGGCCTTGCGCGACGACATGCTCGATCTTGTCGCCGACGTGCATGCCGAGCGGGGCATGACGCTGCTGTTCGTCACGCACCAGCCACAGGACGCACGCCGTATTTGTGAGGAGGTGGTGTTCCTCGACAACGGCATGGTTGCCGCCAAGGGCAAGGCGGATGATTTCTTTGCCGGGGCTGGTCCTGAAGTTTTCCGGCGCTATGTTGGCACAAGCGCCTGGGAGGCTGGATCACGAGATATTGCCCGGAAGCGGACATAATTTACGCTCAAACCGGCTCCTGGCGACGGGGCGATTGCTTGCCATGACAGAGGTAGTGTGGCTAGGTCCGCCCCGTACCGGTCCGGTGCAGGCCGTGATTTGCCTGCGGCATCCGCCGCGCGTTGGTATGGCGTGGATGCTGTAATGCTTTGATTTGCGCATGAGCCCTTGCGAGGATCGCCCCGATTTTCGCGGGCATGCGCCAGACCCGAAAGGAAGCCGTTCTGCCGACCGGCACGGAAAGACCAAGAGGGAAAATGCTGGCGCGCTTTCTGGCGCTGGCCGGCTTTGTCGTGGCCCTGGCAAGCTGCCAGATGTTCACACCTCCGGAAGTCCAGGAATCCGGCTTCCAGCCTTCCGACAAACCGATCACGGTCGACAATGTCGCGGCCAATAACAAATTGGCCGAACTGGCCAAGGCGCAGCATCCACGCATCCTGGCGACCTATGGCGGCGAATACTCCGATCCCAAGCTCGAGCGCATGGTCGCCAAGGTCGTAGGCAGCCTGACGGTGGTGTCGGCCAACCCGACCCAGACCTATCGTATCACCATCCTCAATTCGCCCAACGTCAATGCCTTCGCACTGCCGGGCGGCTACCTCTACGTCACGCGCGGCCTGCTGGCGCTGGCCAATGATTCGGCCGAGCTCGCCGCCGTCATCGCGCATGAGATGGGCCACGTCACCGCCAACCACGGCCTGCAGCGCCAGCAGCTCGAGGCCGAGGAGGGGCTCGCCACCAAGGTTGTTTCCGACGTGCTCGGCGACAGCCCGACCGCCAAGGCGGCGCTGATCCGCGGCAAGCTGAGACTGGCGCAGTTTTCGCGCAACCAGGAACTGGAGGCCGACGCGATCGGCATCAAGTCGATCGGCGAAGCCGGCTACGATCCTTACGCCGCCGGCCGCTTCTTGCAGTCCATGTCGGCCTACACCGATTTCCGCTCGATCAGCGGCGCCACCGACGCCAGCCTCGATTTCCTGGCAACGCATCCCAATACGCCGCAGCGTATCGACCTTGCGCAACGCCATGCCCGCCAGTTCGGCCCGCCGGGCGTCGGCACCCGCGATCGCGACGCCTTCCTCGCCGGGATAGACGGCCTGCTCTACGGCGACACGCCGGAAGAAGGCTATGTGCGCGGCGAGACCTTTCTGCATCCGGGCCTGGGCGTGTCCTTCTCGGTGCCGGAGGGCTTTATCATCGACAATTCGGCCGCCGCCGTGACGGCGACCGGGCCGGGCGACATTGCGATCCGCTTCGACGGCGTGTCGATCGACAAGAACCGTGCGCTGACCGATTATATCAGGAGCGGCTGGGTGGCCGGTCTCGATGATGCGAGCGTCAGGCAGGAAACGATCAACGGCAACGAGGCGGCGACGGCGCATGCAGGCGCCGAAGGCTGGCAGTTCGATATCGCGGTAATCCGCGCCGGCGGCCAGGTCTACCGGCTGCTGACGGCGGCACCATCCGCCAGCACGTCGCTCGACACCGTGGCGCGTTCCGTCAGCGGCTCGTTCCGCATTCTGAGTGCCGCCGAAAAGGCGGCGCTGAAGCCGCTGCATATCCGCGTGGTCACCGTCCAGCCGGGGCAGACGATGGGTTCGCTTTCGGCACAGATGGTCGGCGTCGACCGCAAACTCGACCTGTTCCGGGTGCTCAACGCGCTGTCGCCGGGGGCCGCGGTTTCGGCCGGCGACAAGGTCAAGATCGTCACCGACAAATAGCCGATAGTCGGCGCTGACCCGCTCTCTCGTTTTTGGGACGAGAAACTTCTAGGTAGTTTTCCTGGAATGGATTTAGGCGGCGGTGGCGAGGAATTCCGGGTTCTGCTTCACCAGCGCCACTTTCAGCTTTTCCATGGCGCGGGCCTCGATCTGGCGCACGCGTTCCTTGGAAATGCCAAGCGTCTCGCCGAGCGCTTCGAGCGTCGCGCCCTCGTCGCTCAGCCGACGCTCCTCGATGATGCGCAGCTCACGCGCGTTGAGTGCGGCAAGCGCCGCCTTCAGCCATATCGAGCGGCGTTCGATATCGATGGTGTCGCTGACGACCTCGTCGGGCAAGGGATCGTCCGACACGAGGAAGTCCATCCGCTCGGTCGCGCCCCCATCGTCGGCAAGCGGGACATTGAGGGAGGAGTCGGGCGCCGAGAGCCGCGAATCCATCAGCGCGACATCGGCTTCGGAGACGCCGAGGGCCGCTGAAACCTCGCGGTACAGCGTCCTGTTCGACAGCGGCTCCGCGGCGCCGTTCGCCAGCCGGGCGCGCAGGCGCCGCAGGTTGAAGAACAGAGCCTTTTGCGCCGAGCTGGTGCCGCCGCGCACGATCGACCAGTTGCGCAGGATGTAGTCCTGCATCGAGGCCCGGATCCACCAGGTCGCATAGGTCGAAAACCGCACTTCGCGCTCCGGCTCGAAACGGGCCGCGGCCTCGAGCAGGCCGACATGGCCCTCCTGGACCAGATCGCCAAGCGGCAGGCCGTAATGACGGAATTTGGAGGCCATGGAAATGACCAGGCGCATATGCGCCACGGTGATGCTGTGCAGCGCGTTCTGGTCGTTGTCCTTTTTCCAGCGCAGCGCCAGCCGCAACTCCTCGTCGCGTTCGAGATAGGGAGCCCTCATTGCCGCGCGGACCATGATCCGTCCTGCCGTGTCTTCCATCATGAGGCACTCCCTGGCTCTGGCGATACGGATGTCATTTCGAAACCCGGCAGCCGCTCGACTTGAAATGACGGCGTCCTGCCCTACAACGAACGCAAAACGTGCCATGCGCGGGAAAGGTTCCGCCGCCGGCGGCGCGGCGTGGAGGCTGCGCGAAAAAACTCCGGGCGGGTTCGAGGCACCGCCAGAAACGTCAGTGGTAGAATCCGATTCCGAATAATGGATGTTTTTGAAATCTCATTCCTTATTTTTTCAACTCACATCTGTCAATTTCCAGCGCTCACACACCATGCCGGATATCAGGCCAGGACGGGATCACAGAAAAATGAAATGGCTCAAGTCGCTCATCGTCGCCGGAACTTTGCAGGTTCTGGCTGTTACCGCAGGCTATGCCGGCGCCAATCTCGACCAGATCAAGCAGGCCGGCGTCATCAAGGTCGGCACGGAGGGCACCTACGCACCCTTTACCTATCATGATGCCGGCGGAGCGCTGGTCGGCTTCGATGTCGAAATCGCCAAGGCGATCGGCGACAAGCTCGGCGTGAAGGTAGAGTTCCTCGAGGGCAAATGGGACGGGCTGATCGCGGGCCTCGATGCCAACCGCTATGACGCGGTCATCAACGAAGTCGGCATCACCGACGCCCGCAAGGCGAAATACGATTTCTCCGACCCCTACATCGCCTCCAAGGCAGTGCTGATCGTGCGCGGCGACAATACCGACATCAAGAGTTTCGCCGATCTCAAGGGCAAGAAGTCGGCGCAGTCGCTGACTTCGAATTTCGGCAAACTGGCCGAGGCCAACGGCGCCGAACTGGTCGGCACCGACGGGTTCGACCAGTCGATCCAGCTGCTTCTGACCGGCCGCGCCGACGCAACCATCAATGACAGCCTGTCCTTCCTCGACTTCAAGAAGCACAAGCCGGATGCCAATGTGAAGATCGCGGCCCAGGAAGAGAACGCCGACTATTCCGGCGTCATCGTTCGCAAGGGCGATCCGGAACTGGTTGCCGCGATCAACAAGGCCCTGGCCGACATCAAGGCCGACGGTACCTATCAGAAGATCGCAGACAAGTATTTCGGCCAGGACGTTTCGAAGTAATTTACGGCCGGGCCGTTGGCGGCCCGCGCGACATCGCCCGGCGGCGGACCGTTTTGACGGCCCGCCGCCTTTCGCGTGATATACGGCAGTCGCAAGAAGGAGCCTTTCGTGCCGCACTGGCTGCAACTCATGCTGGAATCGCTGCCTTCGCTGCTATGGGCCGCGTTGATCTTCACCGTACCGCTGACGCTCCTGTCCTTTGTGCTTGGCTTGAGCGTCGGTCTCGGAACCGCGCTGATCCGGCTCTTCGGGCCAATGCCCCTGGTCGCGGTGGCGCGCTTCTACGTGTGGATATTCCGCGGCACGCCGCTCCTGGTGCAGCTGTTCCTGATCTTCTACGGCCTGCCCTCGGCCGGCATCCTGCTTGACGCGTTTCCCGCGGCGTTGATCGGCTTCACGCTCAATATCGGCGCCTATTCGTCGGAAATCGTTCGCGCGGCGATAGGCGCGGTGCCAAAGGGGCAATGGGAGGCGGCCTATTCGATCGGCATGACCTGGAGCCAGGCGATGCGCCGCACCATCTTGCCGCAGGCCGGGCGCGTGGCGGTGCCGCCGCTCTCCAACACCTTCATCTCGCTGGTCAAGGACACGTCGCTGGCCGCCGCCATCACCGTGCCGGAAATGTTCCAGGCCGCGCAGCGCATCGTCGCCACCACCTATGAGCCGCTGATCCTCTATGTCGAGGCGGCTATCCTCTATCTTGCGATGAGTTCGGTGCTGTCGGCCTTGCAGACGCGGCTGGAGGCGCGGCTCAATCGCTATGGCGGGTTCCTGGAGGCGCGCTCGTGATCGACCTTGCCAACATCGAAAAGCGCTTCGGGGACAATCTCGTGCTGAAGGGCGTGACGGTTACCATCGCCGAAGGCAGCGTCACCGCGCTGGTCGGTCCTTCGGGTGGCGGCAAAAGCACGCTGCTGCGCTGCATCAACCTGCTTGAGATCCCAACTTCGGGCACAGTGCGTATCGGCGATCAGGCGCTGGAGTTCCATCCGGGAGCGAAGGTGGCGGCCCGGGACATTCAGCGGCTGCGGCTGCAGACCGGCATGGTGTTCCAGAACTTCCAACTGTTCCCGCATCGCACCGCGATCGAGAACGTCATGGAAGGGCTGGTGACGGTGCTGAAGTGGCCCCAGGCACGGGCGCGCGAACGGGCGCTCGCGCTGCTGGAAAAGGTCGGCATGGCGCACAAGATCGATGCCTGGCCGGCAACGCTGTCGGGCGGCCAGCAGCAGCGGGTAGCGATCGCCCGGGCGCTGGCGCCGTCGCCAAAGGTGCTTTTGTGCGACGAGCCGACCTCCGCGCTCGACCCGGAACTGGCGCAGGAAGTCGTCGACGTGCTCGGCCGGCTCGCCAGCGAGGGGACGACGATGGTGATGGCCACGCACGATCTGCGGCTTGCTTCAAAGATCGCTCGCGAGGTGGTGTTCCTCGAGGCCGGCATTGTCGTCGAAAAGGGCCCCGCGGCGGTGCTGTTCGGCAATCCGGAGCGCGAACGGACAAGACGGTTCATCGCGACGCTAAAGCAGGAAATGGCGGAGAAGGAGGGTGGGGGAGAAGGCGGCAATTTCTCGTCCTAGGCCTGCGCTGCGCTTGCTCCCTGCCGGGCATTTATCCTCGTGAGCCGCCGTCAGGCACGGTGTTTCTATTTCGATGGACGGGCGTGTCCATGCGCTGCAATAGTGGGGCCGATGGTTCGCAACGTTGCTCTTGTTCTCGGTGGTGGCGGGGCCGCCGGAAATGCCTGGCTGATCGGCATCATCGCGGGCCTCGCCGACACTGGTGTCGATCTGACCGAGGCCGCCGATCTGGTGATCGGAACCTCGGCAGGCGCCAATGCGGCAGTGCAGGTGCGCAGCGGCATACCGCCGGGCGAACTGTTGGCCGCGGTGCTGTCCCCGCTGCCGGTTCAACCGGCCGGACAGAGCCGTCAACCGCCGTTCCCGTCGATGGATAGTGTGTTCGAGCGGATGCGTTCCATTTCCGCCGCCGCTACCTCGGCAGCCGATCTGCAACGGGCGATGGGCGCATTCGGATTGGAGAGCGATGCCAAATTCGGACCTGAAGTGGCCAAACAGCGGCGCGCGCTGGTCGCCGCCAGATTGCCTCGCCATGAATGGCCGGAAAGGCCGATGATCTTGGTGGCCGTCGACGCGCTTACCGGTGAACTAGCTGCGTTCGACCGCGATTCCGGCGTCGAATTGGTTGACGCGGCCACCGCGAGCACCGCGCTGCCCGGTGCGGGGCCCACGCACAGCATCAATGGCGTCCGCTACATCTCGGGTGGCGTGCGCTCCGCCGATAATGCCGACCTTGCCTCGGGCTATGCGAACGTGATCGTACTCTCGCCGTTCAGCGGACGGAGCGGGCCGCTACCGGAAGGCCAGTTCGAGGGCCTGCGCAGACCGCCGGGCGCGGACCTTGCAAGCGAGGTCGAAGCCCTGCGCCAGCAGGGCAGCCGGGTGGTGGTGATCACGCCTGACGTCGATTCCCGCGCCGCAATGGGCACCAACCAGATGGATCTGGCGACCCGCATCCCCGCGGCCCGTGCCGGTTTCGCCCAAGGCAAGAAGGAAGCGACCCGCGTAACGTTCCTGTGACGATTGCACGCCGAGGGCGTGCACTAACTTTCCAAATATTGCCTGCAACAAAAAACCCGGCGCAAGGCCGGGTTTTTCAAAAACTCAAAAGGCGCAAGGCCTCAGGCAGCTTCTTCCTGCTCGGCTTCCTCATTGTCGGCCTTGGCGCCGCGCTTAGGGCCCTTGTTGAGATTGACCTCGATCAAACGCACGGCTTCGGTTTCCGACATGCGGTTGACAGCGGCGATCTCGCGGGCCATGCGGTCGAGCGCGGCTTCGTAGAGCTGGCGTTCGGAATAGGACTGCTCCGGCTGGTTGTCGGCGCGGTAGAGGTCGCGAACAACTTCCGAGATCGAGATCAGGTCGCCGGAATTGATCTTGGCATCATATTCCTGCGCGCGACGCGACCACATGGTGCGCTTGACGCGGGCGCGGCCTTGCACGACCTTCAGTGCGCGTTCGACATAATCCTCTTCCGACAGCTTGCGCATGCCGATCGAGGTTGCCTTGGCGACCGGCACCTTGAGGCGCATCTTGTCCTTCTGGAAATCGATGACGAACAGTTCCAGCTTGTGCCCGGCCACTTCCTGCTCGTCGATCGAGACGATCTGGCCGACACCATGCGCCGGATAGACGATGTACTCGCCGGTCTTGAAACCGTGACGTGCAGCGGTGGACTTCTTCTGCGGGGTGATCGTTGCCATTACGCCCTGAACTCCTTGTTGTGGGCCGGCGGCGGTGCCGGCTGAACTCGCGCGATCGGGTTACCGATCATTAGCCGCACAACAGATGAACCCACCGGAAAAGCCGGGACCGGCAAACCGCACGATTGCGATCACCTGGCCCAGATCGCTCTGGTCCGATATGGGATTTTCACCTTTCAGTGATTTGGGGCGTTAGCGCCATAAATCGACGTTGTGTCACCGGCATGTTTCGCTCATGTAACACAAAAAGTCGGAAGAATCAAGGTTTTGCTGCATAAGCGAAGGCCACAGGTTCACGCCGCCTGTCAAGGCGGTTAATAGGCCGTACCTCTTACGCCACGTCATGCCGGTTGAAACGGCAGCGCTGTCAGTCGCCTTCTCCGGGTTCAGCCGAGAAATATTTCTCGAACTTGCCGGCCTCGCCATCGAAGGCCTTGGCGTCGGCCGGCGGCTCCTTCTTGGCGGTGATATTAGGCCATTTCTCAGCGTATTCGGTGTTTATCTGCAGCCATTTGTCGAGGCCCGACTCAGTATCGGGCTTGATCGCGTCGGCGGGGCATTCCGGTTCGCAGACACCGCAGTCAATGCACTCGTCGGGATGGATGACGAGCATGTTCTCGCCCTCGTAGAAACAGTCGACCGGACAGACCTCGATGCAGTCCATATATTTGCATTTGATGCAATTGTCGGTCACGACATAGGTCATCGATCTGCTCCGGGACGTCCCGTTTTTGTTGGCTTTTTCCGTGAGGTAACGCCTTTGGCGCTCGCTTGCAAGGGCGGCCATTCCGGCCATGTCCGCATTGCCGGGAATGGAATTCCAACGGGTCGGCAATGGCGGGCATCGGTCATGTGCTCGGACCGTTGTGTCGGCGGTGTGGAAGAACATACATGCCTCCGTGCACCGGCGGTCAGTCGTCGCCAAGCAAGCGGTCGGTCTCGCGGCGCTCCTTCTTCGTCGGGCGGCCGCTTCCGGCCTCGCGCAGCCCTGGGATCGCGTCGGGAGGCGCCTCGCCCGTCGGTGCGGCAGGCGGCGAGATGTCTTCGTAGAGCGTGCGTGCCTCCACGGCGGGGCCGCGCCGGCTTCCCGCATCGAGCACCTTCCAGATGAAGATGCGCCGCTCCAGCGTGATGGTCAGGACGTCGCCAGGCTTGACCAGGTCGGAGGCCTGCGCTGCTTTGTCGCGATTGATGCGCACCCGGCCGGCCACGACCAGTTTGGCGGCCAGCGAGCGCGATTTCACCGCGCGCGAGAAGAACAGCCATTTGTCGATACGCTGGCGGTCGGTGGCCATCGGGGCGACCATCGGATCCTGTGCGGCTATTTCTTCAGCTGGTCGCGCAAAGCGGCGAGCTTGGCGAAGGGAGAGTCGGGATCGAAGCGCACCGGGCGCTCCTCGCGCGGTTTTGCCTGAAACGAGGGTTTGCCGCCTTGCGGGCCGCCCTTGCCTTCCGGCCTGCCGCCCGGCCGGCCCTCACGGCGGTCAGAACGCTCGCCCTGCGGCTTTCCCTCCCGCCGTTCCCCGCCTTCGCCTTGCGGCCTGGGCTTGAACTTCGAGCGATCGAAACGTGGCTTGCCGGCGCCATCGCGGCGCCCTTCATGGGCGGGCCGGGTGCCGGGCTGGCCGACAGCGGCATCCGCCGGGGCATCGGAGCGCGCCGCCTGGCCGTTGCGCGGCCGGGCGCGGTTCTCGTGGTGACGGTGACGAGGCCGCTGGTCGAAGCGGCCCTGCCGCCACAACAGGATCGGCTTAGGCTCTTCGGCTTCCGCGGCGGGCACGCCGGCTTCATCCTGTCCCTGTTGGGGAGCGTCGGCGCTGTCACCCCCCTCGCTTCGCTCCGCGACCTCCCCCGTGGAGGGGGAGGTGAGAGCGTCGGCGCTTTCGGCGGCAGAAGTCTCAGGCACGGCTTCTGCTACAGGCGCAACCTCTTGCGTCGCTTCGGCTGGAACTTCGGGTTGTTCTTCCGCAACAGTTTCGGCCGCTTCCGCAATGGGTTCAGCAGGAATTTCGACGGCGGTCTGGGCAGTCGCAGTTTGCGGATCTTCCGCCGATGTCTCCTCAGGCGTGTCCGTCGCAGCCGCCTCCGCCGCCTTGGCCTGCTCGGCGCGCGCGGCCTCTTCCGCTGCCAGCTTGGCCGCCACGGCTTCCCGGGCGGCATTGTCCTGCGCTTCCAGCCGTGCCTTGACTTCGGCCGCCGGCTTCGGCTCGGCACGGTAGCCAAGACCTTTCAGGATTTCTTCCATGTCATCGGCCGTGGCGCCGAGAATCGACATCATCGGCGGCGTCACCATGAAAGACTGGCCGTCATAGGCGCCATCCGGACGCTGGCCGAGGCCGGGCTTCCAGTTGGTCGCCGGGCGGATCAGGTCGGCCAGCCGTTCCAGAATGTCGATGCGCACGGCGCGGCGGCCGAGATTGCGGTAGCCGGCAAGCTTGTAGAAGGCCTTGTCGAAAGCCGGATCGATGACCACCGAGGTGCGGCCCGATGCCAGCGCATGGACGACGTCGCCGAAGCCGGGCTTGTCCTTGCCGTCGTTTTTCAGCGCCCACAGCAACGTCACCAATCCCGCGGGCGCCGGCTTGATCAGCGCCGGCACGAAGACATGATAGGCGCCGAAGCGCACGCCCAGCCGGCGCAATGCCGCGCGGCCTTCCTGGTCGAGCGACTTCATCTCCTCGGCGATGTCGCGGCGATTGATAAGGCCGAAATTCTCGACCAGCTGGAAGGCGATGCCGCGGCCGATACCCGATATCTGCTCGGCATTCTTCAAATCGACCAGCGGCTTCAGCAGGGATTCGATCTGGAAATTGACGAAGCGCTCGGCACGCGCCGCGACCTTGTCACGCGCCGGGCCGGTCAGCTGTTCATCGGCCAAAAGCACCAGGCGCGGCTTCAGCGCGTCCTCGCCGGCAACAAGCGTGCCGATCGGCGCGCCGATCCAGCGCAGCGTGCCGTCGGAACCGAGCGCGATGTCGCCATTGGCGCAGGCGCCGAAGCGTTCGGCGCGTGCCTCGAACTCCGCCGCCAGCGCCTTCTGGGCGGCCGCGCGCACGGCCTTGGCGTCTTCGCCGCCAGCGCTCTGATCGGCGGTGAAACGGAACCCCTGCAACTCGCCGACATGGTGGCCTTCGACGAGGACGGTTCCGGTTGGGCTTATTTCGGCTTCAGGCATGGTATTTTCTCTAAGGCGCCGCATGAGGACGGAAGTCCTGCGGTCTACGAAGCGTTTCGTCAACCGCTCATGCAGCGCATCCGACAATCTGTCTTCGATTTCGCGCGTCTTTTCCTGCCAGTGTGCCTGATCGGCCAGCCAGCCGGGCCGGTTCGACACGAATGTCCAGGTGCGGATCTGGGCGATGCGATGCGACAGCGTATCGATGTCGCCCTCGGTGGTGTCGGCGCGGCGCACCTGCTCGGCCATGTAATTCTCGTCGACATGGCCATGCCTGGCGAGGTCCATGTAGATCGACGCAATGAGGTCGGCGTGCTGGGCCGGCGCTATCTTGCGGTAGTCGGGGAGCGCGCAGGCCTCCCACAGCAGCGCGACGCGCCTTGCGTCGGTGGCGAGCGCCCTGATGTCCTCGTCACGCGACAGGTGCTCAAGCGCCTGCGCATCGACTGCCGGCAGCGCACGGGTCAGGCCTTCCACCGGGGCATTGGTCTCGATCGAGCGCTTCAGCGCGTCGAGGCTGGCGAAATTGAAACGCGCTGTGCGCCACTGCAGAACCTTCACGGGGTCGAAGTCGTGGCTTTCGATCTTCTTGACCAATTCCTCGTCCAGCGGGTCGACCTGGCCGGTGACGCCAAAGGTGCCGTCGCGCAGGTGCCGGCCGGCGCGCCCGGCGATCTGGCCAAGTTCGGCCGCCGTCAGGTTGCGATACTGATAGCCGTCGAACTTGCGGTTCTGGGCGAAGGCGACATGGTCGAGATCGAGGTTAAGGCCCATGCCGATGGCATCGGTGGCGACGAGATAGTCGACGTCGCCCGACTGAAACAGCGCCACCTGGGCGTTGCGGGTGCGGGGCGAGAGCGCGCCAAGCACGACGGCCGCACCGCCCTGCTGGCGGCGGATCAGTTCGGCGATGGCATAGACCTCGTCGGCGGAGAAGGCGACGATCGCTGTGCGCCGGGGCAAGCGGGTCAGCTTCTTCGAACCGGCATAGGCCAGATGTGACAGCCGCGGTCGTGTCACCACCGAGACGCCTTTCAACAGGCGCTGCAAGATGCCGTGCATGGTGGCGGCGCCGAGCAGCAGCGTCTCCTGGCGGCCGCGCAGATGCAGGATGCGGTCGGTGAAGATGTGGCCGCGCTCGAGGTCCCCGGCAAGCTGCACCTCGTCGATGGCGACGAAGGCGGCATCGGTCTCGCGCGGCATGGCTTCGACGGTACAGACCGAATATCTGGCGCCTGGCGGCTGGATCTTCTCCTCGCCGGTGATGAGCGCCACCTTGTGGGCACCGACCTTTTCGCAGACGCGGGTGTAGACCTCTCGCGCCAAGAGCCTGAGCGGCAGGCCGATGATGCCGCTTTCATGCGCCACCATGCGCTCGATGGCGAGATGGGTCTTGCCTGTGTTGGTCGGCCCAAGCACGGCAGTCACGTCGCGACCCGATAGGATCAGCGGCTCGGTGGGTTTCGGATGGATGTTCATCGGCTCGGAAATAAGGCTTTCTGGCCTCTCATTGTCGGGAGCACGCCTCGGGTGGCGCGTATGACAGGCGACACATAGGGATTTCAGGCGCGAAGCGAAAGCGGAATGTTCCGCTGGCGGTTCGAAGTCACCTCCGTCGAGCTTCGGTTCGGCTGCTGATTGAGGGTTGGAACGAGTCTGGAACGAATCGGCGACGAATCGCTGACTCGCCCGGATTCAGGTTTTGTTCACGGCTAGATCTGGAGTTTTGGCTGATGATCCTTACCACATGCTGAATCACGGAATTGGCCCGTTTCATGCTAGGCGAGAGCCGCCGTTAACTTTCGCTGGCAAAGCCGTGTGGCAGCCCGCCTTGCTTCATCCAAGCTTATGAAATTGTTGAACTTTCTTAATAGAAATTAACAGTTTGATAGGCGATTGCAACTGCTCTCGTTAACATTGCGGCCAAACATGGAACGAAAGGGCGACGAATCGGCGATGTCGGGATTTTCCCTGTTTGTTCACGACAAGATGTAGTGTTGCGCACAGGTTTTCCACCGACAATGCACAGCTTATCCAGGCAGTTTTGCACAATACCCGCTGCCGCCATTAACCTTTGCGTGCCGGATTGGAACAGCAGGCCGACAGCCGTCATCGGACGGCGTCACGGACATCCGAAGCGGATGGCGAACGAGCCCTCCTTCAATCGGCACCGGGAAGCCGGCAGCCCGGCGAGACCTCAGGCGAAGTACTGGCCGCCATTGGCGGTGATGGTCGATCCCGTGATGAAGCCGGCGTCCTCGGAGGCGAGGAAGACGACGCAGCGCGCGATCTCCTCCGGCTCGCCGAGGCGCCCGACCGGGATTAGCGGGATGATGCGTTCGTTGAGCACCTTCTCATCGATCGCCCGGACCATTTCGGTGGCGATATAGCCTGGGCAGATGATGTTGACGGTGATGCCCGCGCGGGCTCCTTCCTGGGCCAGAGCCTTCGAGAAACCGATGTCGCCGGCCTTGGCCGCGGAGTAGTTGACCTGCCCGGCCTGGCCCTTCTGGCCATTGATGGAGGAGATGGTGATGACGCGGCCGAACTTGCGGTCGCGCATGCCGCTCCACAGCGGATGCGTCATGTTGAAAACGCCGGAGAGATTGGTGTCGATGACCTCCTTCCACTGCTCACGCGTCAGCTTGTGGAACATGGCGTCGCGCGTGATGCCGGCATTGTTGACCAGCACCGCGACCGGGCCCAGATCGGCCTCGACCTGCTTGATGCCGGCGGCGCAGGCGTCGTAGTCGGCGACCGACCATTTGTAGGTCTTGATGCCGGTTGTGGCCGTGAACTTGCTCGCCGCCTCATCATTGCCGGCGTAGTTGGCGGCAACCGAATAGCCGGCTTCCTTCAGCGCCATCGATATTGCCGCGCCGATGCCGCGCGATCCGCCCGTGACGATTGCAACCTTGGTCATGCGCTCCCTCCCTTTGGTTGGGAGAGTGAACAGGGAGTAGCGAATGACGAGCAGGGATCAGATATCCCATTGCGCCGACGCCGTTCTTCCCTATTCGCTACTCCCCATTCACTTCTCTTTTAGAGCGCTTCGACGCACATGGCGACGCCCATGCCGCCGCCGATGCACAGGGTGGAGAGACCCTTCTTGGCACCTCTTCGGCGCATCTCGTGGACCAGCGTGTTGAAAATGCGCGCGCCAGAGGCGCCGATCGGATGACCGATGGCGATGGCGCCACCATTGACGTTGACGATCGAGGGATCCCAGCCCATGTCCTTGTTGACCGCGCAGGCCTGCGCGGCGAAAGCCTCGTTGGCCTCGATCAGGTCGAGATCGCCGACCGACCAGCCGGCCTTTTCCAGCGCTTTTCGCGAGGCGGGAATCGGACCGGTGCCCATGATCGCCGGGTCAACGCCCGCGGTCGCCCAGGAGACGATGCGCGCCAGCGGGGTGATGCCCCGCCTGGCAGCTTCCGCTTCGCTCATCAAAAGCGCGCCGGCGGCGCCGTCGTTGATGCCGGAGGCATTGGCGGCGGTCACAGTGCCGTCCTTGTCGAAGGCCGGCTTCAGTTTGGTCATGGCATCCAGCGTCGCGCCATGGCGGATGTATTCGTCCTGGTCGACAATTGTATCGCCCTTCTTGCCCTTGATGGTGAAGGCGACGATCTCGTCCTTGAACCGGCCGGCCTTCTGCGCGGCCTCGGCCTTGTTCTGCGAGGCCAGCGCGAACTGGTCCTGGTCCTCGCGGGTGATCTGGAACTGGCGGGCGACGTTCTCGGCCGTGTTGCCCATGTGATAGCCATTAAAGGCATCCCACAGTCCATCCTTGATCATGGTGTCGATCATCTTGTAGTCGCCCATCTTGACGCCAGCGCGCAGATGCTGGGCGTGCGGCGACATCGACATCGATTCCTGGCCGCCGGCGACAACCACCTTGGCATCGCCGGTGGCGATCTGCTGCATGCCGAGCGCGATGGCGCGCAGGCCCGAGCCGCACACCTGGTTGAGGCCCCAGGCGGTGGTCTCCCTGGGCAGCCCGGCGAGGATTGAAGCTTGGCGGGCGGGGTTCTGCCCTTGGGCCGCGGTCAGCACCTGGCCAAGAATGACCTCGTCGACTTCGGCCGCCTCGACGCCGGCGCGCGACAACAATTCCCTTACGACGACGGCGCCAAGCTCGTGAGCCGGGGTGGCGGCGAAAGCGCCGTTGAAGGAACCGACCGGTGTGCGCGCCGCGCTGGCGACGACGATGGCATTGGAAGCGGGCATTCTGTTCTCCAAACTTCAAGCTGATGTTCTGTCATTGAAGACTTTTCTTGCCCTTTCCCAACCCCGAGTCAAACCGGAAATCGGCAGGGCACCCATGCGTCGCAAGCAAGCTGCGCATGGCCGCGACATCAAGCTGTCCGCTGCTGCGCAGCATATTTCACCGGCCATGCAGCGATAATTAATCCCGCACTGCACAAACTGCTTGGAATTGTGACGCTTTTGCGCATATCCTTTGAACGGGCGCAATCGTTACCGGCGGCTTACTCAGGCGCGCCGGTGTCCGGGGAGGATGCAGATGGCTGCGAAAGACGATCCGATCGTCATCAAGAAATATGCCAATCGCCGGCTCTACAACACCGGCACCAGCACCTATGTGACGCTCGAGGACCTGGCCGAAATGGTCAAGAAGGGCGAAGAGTTCACGGTGCAGGACGCCAAGACCGGCGACGACATCACGCATCCGGTTCTGACCCAGATCATCTTCGAATTGGAGAACAAGGACGGGCAGAACATGCTGCCGATCCCGTTCCTGCGCCAGTTGATCGCCTTCTACGGCGACCAGATGCAGATGATCGTGCCGAGCTTCCTCGAACAGTCGATGATCGCCTTCTCCAAGGAACAGGAGCGCTTCCGCGAGCAGATGAAGGGCGCCATCGGCAAGTCACCACTCGACATGATGAAGATGGCCACGCCGATCAAGGCGCTGGAGGAGCAGACGCGCCGCAACATGGAAATGTTCCAGAATGCCATGCGGCTGTTCACGCCTTTCCCGCCGGCAGGCTCGGCACCTGCGGCGGCCCCCGCCGAACCGGCCAGGAAGGAAACGCCGGAAAAACCCGACGATCTGCAGCAGTTGAAGGACCAGATCGCGGCCATGCAGCGCAAGCTCGACACCATGTCGTGAGCGCGCAGCGCTTTTCTTCCGATCCTACGGCAATAATCCCTCATAGCGACCGCGCGGCCTGATGCTGCCGCCGCTCATTGCCTGTTCGACCATGTGGGCGGCCCAGCCAACGCTGCGCCCAAGCGCGAACAGCTGGAACGGCGCATCGCGCGGCAGGTCGAGGCTGCGCGTCAGAACGGCCAGGGCAAAGTCGACGTTCGGGCGGGCGCCGGTCGCGGCAATGGCGGCGATTTCCAGCGATCGCAATGTTCTGTCGGTGTTGTCGATGGCCGCCAAAAGCGCCGTGGCGCGGGGATCGCCTTCGGGATAGAGCGGATGGCCGAACGCTGGCAAAGGCCTGTCATGGCCGAGCCAGCGCCGGATCGCCGCATCGGCGCCGTGCCGCGCCGCATCGTCCGCGAGTTGCATCACCGCCTCGCCGGCGCCACCGTGCCGCGGACCGGAAAGTGTCGCCAGACCCGCGAGCAGGCAGGCGGCGGGCGAGGCTCCGGTCGAGGCCGCGACGCGCGCCGCGAAGGTCGATGCGTTGAGTTCGTGATCGGCAAGCAGCACAAGGGCGCGCCGGATAGCCTGCGCCCCGCCTTCATCCACCGACCAGCCTCGCGCCAACCGCATGTGCACCGGATCTGATCCCGCCGAGGCGCCAAGAGCGCCGGCCAGCACGCCGATCGCGCGCGCGGCGTCGGCGCACAGCGAGGCGGCGCCGCGCCCTAGTGAAGGCCGCCCCTGGCCGGCGAGCATGGCAAGTTGCATGAAGGCCGGGGCTCGGCCGAGTTGTTGGGATTGATCCGAGGCCGGAGCCTCGAAACCCACCGGCTCAGGCAGGGCCCACAGCACGGCGGCGGTCTCTTCGAGCGTGGCATGTTCGGACAGCGCAACGGCGTCGCGGCCCCGATAGACAAGGTGGCCGTGCGAAACGGTCGAGATCGAGGTGACGAGCGAGGGTTCGCCCCAGGCGATGGCGCTTTCGGCGATGGCCGATGGGCTGCGTCCGCGCTCTCTTCGCATCATCAGGGCCGCGATATCGTCGGCGCGATATTGGCTGCGGCGTGGATCGGCACTGTCCGGGCGCATGCCGATGCGCCCGCGACTGACATAGGCGTAGAGCGTCTGCGGCCGCACCTTGAGCCGTTCCAGCGCCTCGTCCCGCGGCAGCCATTCGGACATGTCGGTCCCATATTGATTATGTTGATCAAGATTGATGCGCGTGTTGCCCATCCTTATCCTTAGTGTCGGAAAAGCTCAAGGAGACAAAGCCATGGCGAACGGGCTCGATGATGTGGTGGCGGCGGAAACGGTGCTGTCCGACGTGGATGGGCTGGGCGGCCGCTTGACGATCCGGGGGTACTCCCTGCCGGAACTGGCCGGGCGATGGAACTATCCGCAGGTCGTTCGCCTGCTTCTCGACGGCTTCTTCTACGACCTTCCCGGAGACGCGGAACTGGCCGCGAGACTGGGCCAGGCGCGCGTCGAGGTGTTCGACCGGCTCTTGTCTTGCCTGCCCCTGCTGGCGCCGCTCGACGTCTATAGCGCCATGCGTGCCGGCATGGCGTTGCTGCCTGACGGCGAGACGCTGACGGACGCGCTTGGGCTGATCGCGGCGCCCGCCGTGCTGACGCCGGCGCTGTTGCGCCTGCGGCGCGGCGAGCAGCCGGTCGCGCCGGATGGGAGGGCCGATCATGCCGCCGATATGCTGAGGATGCTCGACGGTTCCGTGCCGACGCCGGCTCTGGCAAGGGCACTCGACACTTACCTCGTGACCGTCTGCGACCACGGCCTCAATGCCTCGACCTTCGCCACGCGCATCGTCGCCTCGACGCAGGCCGGGCTGACATCGTCGGTGCTGGCTGGCCTCGGCGCGCTTAAGGGGCCGCTGCATGGCGGCGCGCCCGGCCCTGTCATCGAGATGCTCGACGCCATCCAGGCGCATGGCGACGCCGCCGGCTGGCTGCGCGGCGAGATCGCGCGTGGTGAACGCATCATGGGCTTCGGCCACCGCATCTACCGCGTGCGCGATCCGCGCGCCGATGTGCTGAAGGCGGTGGTGCGGCAGCTCGGCGGCGAGGGCGAGACCGGTCGCCGGCTGGCCTTCGCCGAGACAGTCGAACAGACGGCGCTCCATGTGCTTCGGATTGCCAAGCCGCAGCGCTCGCTGCAGACCAATGTCGAGTTCTACACCGCGCTGGTGTTGGAAGCGGCGGGTTTTCCCAGCCAAGCCTTCAGCAATGTCTTCGCGGCCGGGCGCGTCGCCGGTTGGGTCGCGCATGCGCGCGAGCAGCAGACGACGGGACGGCTGATCCGGCCGCTGTCGCGCTATGTCGGACCGATGCCGGACCTCGTCGCCTGAGCATCAAACCTGTTTGGAAGATACACCGCGCCCTCCGCCACAAGGCGGAGGGTGTTTCCGCATGATCGAAATTTCATGCGATCACGCGACCGTGCTCGTGTTCTTGCCTTGGTGTGTCCTTATATGCTGCACTGCAACATAGGTCTGCCGTGACGGTGACGTCCCGATTCCCGGGCACGCAATAAGTCAGGCACCGGGATCGACAGGAACGCATGACGAAGAACGGCAAGGCGGAGGAAGTAAAGAAGATCAACATCGCGCTTCAGGGCGGCGGTTCCCACGGGGCTTTTTCCTGGGGCGTGCTCGACCGGCTTCTGGAGGATGGCCGGCTGGAGATCGCAGCGGTGTCCGGCACAAGCGCGGGCGCGATGAACGCGGTGGCGCTGGCCGACGGCTTCGTTCGCGGCGGCGTCGAAGGCGCGCGCAAGAAGCTCGACGACTTCTGGCATGCGGTGGCGGCGAAGGGCCGGTTCAGCCCGGTGCAGCGCATGCCGTGGGACGTCGCCTGGGGCAATTGGTCGATCGAGAACACGCCGGGTTATGTCTTCTTCGACACCATGTCGCGCGTGTTCTCGCCCTATGTCGCCAACCCGCTCGGCCTCAATCCGCTGCGCGACGTGGTCGCGCAGGGGATCGATTTCGACAATGTACGCGCCTGCAAGTCGATGGAACTGTTCATCTCGGCCACCAATGTCGAGACAGGGCAGTTGCGGGTGTTTTCCGATGGCGAGATCGACCTCGACACAGTGATGGCCTCGGCCTGCCTGCCGCAACTGTTCCGCGCCGTCGAGATCAAGGGCGTGCCCTATTGGGATGGCGGTTATGGCGGCAATCCGGCGCTCTATCCGTTCTTCAAGACGGCTGCCACCGAGGACGTGCTTTTGGTGCAGATCAATCCGGTCGTGCGCGAGGGAACGCCCAAAAGCGCCAATGAGATCCAGAACCGCATCGACGAGATCACCTTCAACGCCGGGCTGCTGCGCGAATTCCGTTCGAGCGCCTTCGTCAAGGAACTGATCGCCGCCGGCCGCCTGCCGCGGGGCGAGTACCGGGACATCCGCATGCACCGCATCGACGCCGATGAGGCCTTCAAGGACCTGTCGGCATCATCGAAGGTCAATGCCGAATGGGCATTCCTGGCCTATCTGCGCGATCTTGGCCGCACCGCCGCCAGCGACTGGCTGGAGGAGAACTACGATGCCGTCGGCAAGCGGCCGACGCTCGACCTCTCCGGCGAGCTCGACGACGGCTTCAAGCCGGTGCGGGGTCCGGCACCTGGCCGACGGGTGAAGGAATTCCTGGCCGCGCGCAAGAACCCCGAAGCGGAGCGTCGCCGGGCCTGAACCCGCATCCGTCACACGGGCGTGATCTGCCGCGCGGTGCCAGCAAGTTCCTTCCGGCGCCAGCAACAACCATCGCGTGTGAGGCGCGCATCATCATGCTGACGCCTGCTGCCAGTGTCGTGCGGGCGCCGCTGTTGGGCGCCCTCCCTCGACCGTATCCGGAACGGTGACTGTGGGCGAGGAATACTGCCACGAACAGCACCAGCAGGCGTTTTGTTCGAGGCTATATCATGTCTCAAGCCTAGACGGCGGAACGCGATGGAGCAGACGCATCGAGGCGACCCGTCCTCGCTCCTGGAGCATCCGGCTTGACCAGGGAACGACGATCTGGATCAGAGTTGAACGGTCCGTTCTTCAAACAATTCCAGTGTGTTGCGTGAAATGTCGCACGCCGGGATGGTCCGTCAGGCCGAGGTTATCATCGTGCTCGAAACCCGCGTGGGGTTGAAAATCGCCTCGCGCCGGCGTCGTGCCTCCGAGAGCAGACGCAGGCCCGGCGGCACCGGGCCTTCAACGGCCGATCATCGGTCGCCAACGAGCCCCGCTAAAGCCGCACCCTATTTTGGGCAAAAAAATGCTTCGCGACGGCTATACTCTGTCCAGCTTCGCAATGCTGCTGCAACTTTCCGACTATATTGCGTTGCAAACTTGATGTAGAAGCGCGCTTCGCCGATCACGGCAATTTGAACACGGCCTGGCGCGCACCCATATCGGCGACGCGCTCCTCGAGGAGGACGCAGTCCCGGCCAAACCCCGCAGTGGAAAAAACGACGATGCCGAAAATCAGGTTTCACAAGCTTGCTGCCATTGTTGTGCTCATCGGTTTCGCCGCCTGGATGGCGACGGGCGAGTTTTCATCCGTTGGCAGTGCCGCCGCCGACGCCCAGAGGGCGGCAGAGGCCGAAAAGGCCAAGACGCCGGAGGCCGGCAAGCCGAACACGGCGCAAGCCGAGCCGAAAGCCGCGCCGCGCACCGTCGCGGTGGTGACGCCGCCGCGCAAGACCTATGCGCGCGCTATCCGCATTTCGGGGTTGACCGAGGCCGACAAGCGGGCGGTGCTGGCAACGCGCGTCGCCGGTGTCATCGACAAACTGCCGGTCAGCCAAGGCCAGCACGTCAAGACGGGCGATCTGGTTCTGATGCTGGCGGCCGAAGAGAAAATCTCGAATGTCGACAACGCCAAGCAGTTGCTGGCGCAACGCAAGGCCGAGCTCGACGCCGCCGAACGGCTGGCCAAGACCGGCAATCTGCCGAAGCTGCAGCTCGACACGGCGCGCTCGAATTTGACCTCGGCGCAATCGATGCTGGAGACCGCGCAGGCTGAGCTCGACCGCAACGAGGTCAAGGCGCCGTTCGACGGCGTCATCGACAGGGTGCCGGTGGAACTCGGCAGCTCGGTCATGCAAGGCGGCGAGGTGGCGACCATCCTCAAGCTCGATCCGGTGATCGCCCGCGGCGAAATCAGCGAACGCGACCTGCGCTACATCAAGATCGGCGAAGAGGCCAATGTGCGCCTGGTCAACGACCAGAAGGTCACCGGCACCGTGCGGTATATCAGCCGCGACGCCTCCTCCCAGACCCGCACCTTCCGTGTCGAAGTGGCGATCCCAAATGCGGATGGCAGCATCCCCGCCGGTATGACGGCCGAGATCACGCTCAGCGCCGAGCCGACCGACGCGGTTCTGCTGCCGCGTTCGGTGGTGACGCTGGGTGACAAGGGCGATCTCGGCATCCGCGCCGTCGGCAGCGACGACAAGGTGGCCTTCTACCCGATCGACCTGGTGGACGACACGCCGAACGGTCTCGTGCTCGGCGGAATTCCGAAAGATGCGCGCATCATTGTCGCCGGCCAGGAACTGGTGAAGGAAGGCGATATCGTCAAGCCCGTCGAGGCCGACCAGGCGACCATCAACAAGCTGATCGGCGAAGCCACCGCCGGTACGCAGTAGCGCAAAGCCCGGCGTCGGGATCTCCGGCGCCTCCCGCCAGTTCGCCGCTTCCGAAGAAACAGCAGGCATCAAGTCATGGATATCGTCAGACTCGCAATCCACAACGCCCGCCTCACAATATCCGCCCTGCTGTTCCTGCTGGCGGCGGGCTGGGTCGCCTATCAGTCGACGCCCAAGGAAGCGGAACCCGACGTTCCGATCCCGATGATGTATATCAGCCTGATCTACCAGGGCATTTCGCCGGAGGATTCGGAACGCCTTCTCCTGCGGCCGATGGAAAGCAAGCTGAAGAGCCTGAAGGGCCTCAAGGAGATGCGCTCGGCCGCCTTCCAGGGCGGCGGCTACGTGCTTGTCGAGTTCCAGCCGCAGACCAATCTGGCCACGGCGCTCCAGGACACGCGCAGCAAGGTGCAGGACGCCAAGGCCGACCTGCCGCAGGCGGCCGAGGAGCCGACGGTCAACGAGGTCAACGTTTCCGAGTTTCCGGTCCTCGTCGTCACTCTGTCGGGCGACGTGCCGGAGCGCGTGCTGACGGCGGCTGCGCGCGAACTGCGCGACCGTATCGAAGAGGTACCGGGCGTGCTGGAAGGCTCGCTGCAGGGCGCGCGCGACGATCTGGTCGAAGTGGTCATCGATCCGGTGAAGCTGTCCTCCTACGGGCTGCAGCTCGACCAGCTGATGCAAGGCGTCGGCGCCTCCAACAGCCTGGTCGCCGCCGGCAATCTCGAAGGCTCGGAAGGCAAATACGCGGTCAAGGTGCCGTCGCTGATCGAGACGCCCGAGGACGTGGCCAACCTGCCGGTCGTCGCCACACCCAACGCCGTGGTGCAGGCCAAGGACATCGCCACCATACGCTCGACCTTCAAGGACGCCGAGACGGTCACTCGCCTCGACGGCAAGCCGGCCATCGCCATCGAGGTGAAGAAGCGCATCGGCGCCAACCTGATCGACACGCTGAACCATGTCAGGGAGGTGTCCGACACCTTCATCAAGACGATGCCCGAAGGCATGCATGTCACCTACACGCAGGACAAGTCGGTCTTCGTCAACCAGCTCTTGGGTGACCTCCAGAACCACGTCATGATCGCCGTGATCCTGGTGTTCATCGTCATTCTCTACGCGCTGTCGGGCCGCGCCTCGCTGCTCATCGGGCTGGCCATACCATCGTCCTTCCTGATCGGCATATTGCTGCTTGCCATGATGGGCTACACGATCAACATGATCGTGCTGTTCAGCCTCATCCTGGCTGTCGGCATGCTGGTCGACGACGCCATCATCGTCACCGAGTTCGCCGAGCGGCGCATGAGCGAAGGCATGCCGAAGGCGGATGCCTTCGCGCTCGCCGCCAAGCGCATGGCCGGCCCGGTTATCGCGGCGACGATGACGCGCATCGCCGCGTTCTCGCCGCTGCTGTTCTGGCCCGGCATCATCGGCGACTTCATGAAATACATGCCGATCACGCTGATCGTCACGCTGTCGGCCTCGATGCTCTATGCGCTGGTGTTCGCGCCGACGCTGGGCGCGATCTTCGCCAAGGCGCCGAAGCATCACGAGGACGACAACCGCGACGGCTGGTACATGGCCATCGTCAAGCAGGCGGTGCGCTTCCCGATCACCGTCCTGGTGCTCACCGTGGCGCTGCTGTTCGGCGTCGGCTACGCCTATTCGAAATACGGCGCCGGCGTCGAGTTCTTCCCCAGCGTCGAGCCGGACTACGGCCTGCTCTACGTGCATGCGCGCGGCAATCTTTCGCTGGCCGAGATGGATGCCGCCACCAGGACGGCGGAGAACAGGCTGCTCGGCTGGCCGGGCGTGAAATCGGTCTATACACGCGCCGGCAAGACTCAGGGCGGCGGCCAGGACATTCCCGAGGACGTCGTCGGCGTGATCCAGTACGAATTCGTCGACTGGCGCGAGCGCAAGTCCGCCAACCAGATCCTCAGCGACCTGCGCGGCGTCATGGCCGGCATTCCCGGCGTCGATGTCGAGGTGCGCGTGCCGGAGGCAGGTCCGCCGACCGGCAAGCCGATCCAGATCAGGCTTTCGGCCGCCGATCCCAAGGGGCTCGACGACAAGGCGCGCGCGGTGGCGGCGCGGATCGCCAAGGTGCCCAACGTCATCGACATTTCGGACGGCCTGCCGCCGCCCGGCGTCGACTGGGCGCTCGAGGTCGACCGCGCCAAGGCCGCCCAATACGGCATCAGCCCGACCTCGGTCGGCACCGTGGTGCAGCTGGTGACCAACGGCTTGAAGCTGTCGGAATACCGGCCGGCGGGCGCCGACGATGCCGTCGACATCCGCCTGCGCCTTCCGGAAGACCGGCGCACGCTGTCGACGCTCGACGAACTCAGGGTGCAGACGTCGCAAGGATCGGTGCCGATCTCGAATTTCGTCGTGCGCAAGCCCGAGCCGACGGTCGGCATCCTCAACCGCATCGACGGCGCGCGCACCGTGGTGGTGCAGGCCAATGTCGCCGCCGGCGCGCAGGTCGCCGCCGTACAGGAGCAGGTGACCAAGGCGGTCTCGGACATGGATCTCGGCAGCGGCATACGCTGGAAGCTCGCCGGCTCCAACGAGGACAGCGCGGAAGCGAGCGCCTTCCTCAGCAAGGCCTTCGGCGCGGCGATCTTCCTGATCTTCCTGGTGCTGCTGGCGCAGTTCAACAAGTTCACCAGCGTCTGGCTGGTGCTGTCCTGCGTGGTCATGGCAACGATCGGCGTGTTCCTGGGCCTGCTTCTGACAGGCGAGGCGTTCGGCATCGTCATGTCGGGCATCGGCGTCATCGCGCTGGCCGGCGTGGTGGTCAACAACAACATCGTGCTGATCGACACCTATGACCGGCTGCGCGAGGAGGGTTGGGACAAGATGGAAGCTGTGCTGCAGACCTGCCGCGAGCGTGCTCGCCCTGTGGTGCTGACGGCGGTTTCGGCTATCCTCGGCGTGCTGCCGATCGCCTTCGGCCTCGGTCTCGAGATCTTCCATCATGAGACGACGATCAACGCGCCTTCGACGCAGTGGTGGATTTCGCTGTCGTCGGCGATCGTGTTCGGCCTGTCCTTCGCCACCGTGCTGACGCTGGTGGTGACGCCGTCGATGCTGATGGTGTTCACCCGCGCCAAGGTCAAGCCCGGCGCGCGGCGAGGGTGGTTCAGCCGGCTGTTGCGACGCGGCAAGCGAGAGATCTCGCCGCAGGAGCCAGCGGCCGATGGCGACGCCGAGCCGGCAGTCGCCTTCCCGAAGGCCGCCGAATAGAGCGGTTTCGCAAGGCAGGTCAAAAGGCCGCCCGGGAACTACCGGGCGGCCTTTTGCATTGTTCCCTCGGATTCAACCAGACGGCGAGGGCTCTAAAATGACGATCAGCACGATTCTCATCATCATCCTGATCCTGATCCTGATCGGCGCGGTGCCGGCATGGCCGCATTCGCGCTCCTGGGGCTACGGGCCGTCGGGCATCGTCGGCGTCGTCCTCGTCGTGGTGCTTATCCTGCTTCTGATGGGCCGGATCTGACTGGCAACGATTTGCGGCCGAGCCCGCCGTTCCCGTCTTTTCGGCACGCTCGGCAATCACGCTGCTTGGTGCCAGGCCGGCGCGACGGCGACGCCGATATCCTGCAAGGCTTCGTGCACCGCCTGGTTCAGAGGGGTGTGCGGGATTTCACCGATGATCTCGTTCAGCCGCGCCGAGGCCAGCCGGTGCGCTTCGAAGCGCAGATAGGACATCGAGACGATCTCGCGCCACATCGCCACGAACGGGCTGCCGGCGCGCAGCACCCACCAGGGCATGAAGCTGAGTTTCAGCTTGCGTCCGAGCGCCTTTTCGGCGGCCGTCTTGATCTCGATGTCGGTGACGGCATGGCCCGGAAAATTCAGCGCCTCGTAAGAGCCGAGCTTGTCGAGGTTGCGCGTCAGCGCGACGAAACCGACAGCGAAATCCGGCAGATAGGCCCATTCATGCACCAGATCGGCCGGGCCGGGCGCAGTGTAGATGCCCTTGCTCATCTTGGCGGCCACGACGAGGTCGAACCAGGAGCCGTTGCCGGTGCCGCCGAAGAAATCGCCGGCGCGCAGAATGATCGTGCGCACCCGACCCGCCTCAGCTTCACGGCGGAACAGCGCCTCCATGGCGCAGCGGATCCGCCCTTTCTCGGTTGTCGGGTGGAACGGCGTGTCTTCCGTGATCACCGCCGGCATCGGCGAGCCATAATTGTAGATGGTGCCGGGGAAGAGATGCAGCGTGCCGTTGGCGCGGCAGGCGGCCATGACATTCTCGGCCATCGGCAGGCACTTGCCCCAGTCGGTGTAGATCGGGTTCAGGCCGTTGAAAATGATGTCGACGCCCTGCGTGGCGCGGATCAGAGACTCGCCGTCCAGCGCATCGCCGGCGACGGCCGTCGCGCCTGCAAGCTCAGCCGGCACCTTGCCGGTGCGGGTGATGGCGCGGACATCATAGCCCGCATCGATGAAGGCCTTGGCGACCACGCGGCCGAGCCGGCCATTGGCGCCGAGGATTGCAATCTTGGTCATTCTTCGTCTCCTGTTTGCTGTGAAGCGACGGGACAAGCCCACCGCCTTGGGGATATCTCGGCGTCTGTTCAGCGGTTGCCGAAGAGGTCGCGGTTGCTGCCCTGGACGACCGGCTTCCGGATGATTGCATTCGACTTCTCGATCGATGTGGTGATCGTCTTGTCTTTGCTGGCGACAGGCGTCTGGCTGGCATTGTTCGAGCCGAACTTGTCGCTGCTTGCGAAAGCGGCGTTGGCGGCGATGAGGAGGGCAGCGGCGGTGAGTGCAATCTTGGTCATTTGGGTTACTCCTGGTTGGCTTGTTGCAGGGCGTATCGATGTTTGCAGGCCGAATATGATTGCCTCACCAATGAATTGAAATTGACCATGTGTGCAGTTCTGATATTCAGTTGTGAATGGCTGATATCGACTGGAACCTGATCAAGAGCTTCGTCACGGTCGCTGAGACCGGCAGCCTGTCGGCCGCGGCGAGAAAGCTATCGGCAAGCCAGCCGACGCTTGGCCGCCACATCTCGGAACTAGAACAAGCGCTCGGCGTCATCCTGTTCCGGCGCGGGCGAAGCGGCTACGCGCTGACCGAGGCCGGGGCCACTCTCTTCGCGCGCGGCAAGGCGGTGAGCGAGCAGGCGAGCGCTTTTTCACGGCTGGCGCTGGGTTCGGTCGAAGCGATCGAAGGGACGGTGCGCATCGCCGCCAGCGAGGTGGTGGCGGCCTATGTGCTGCCCGACATGATGGCGCGGCTCGGCATCGAGGAGCCCGGCATCGAGGTCGAGATCGTCGCTTCCAACCAGGTCGAGAACCTGCTGCGCCGGGATGCCGACATCGCCATCCGCATGGTCAAGCCGACACAGAACGAGTTGGTGGCGCGCAAGGTCTGCGATATCGCGCTCTGCGCCTGTGCTTCCCTAGCCTATCTCGACCGGTGCGGCCACCCGCGCGAGCCGGCCGACCTGCTCGACCACGCGCTGATCGGCTTCGACCGGAGCGACGAGATGATCCGAGGCTTTACGCATTTCGGCATACCGGTCACCCGGAACAGTTTTCGCTTCCGGGCCGACAACCAGATCGTGCTTTGGGAGGCGGTGCGGGCGGGAAACGGCATCGGCCTCGGCCAGGAGCCGCTGGCCGAGCGGGACCCCCTGGTGGAGAAGGTGCTGCCGGGCCTGCCGCTGCCCAGCTTGCCGGTGTGGCTGGCCATGCATCGCGACGTGCGCACCAGCGTGCGCATCCGACGCGTGGCGGATTTCCTCCACGAGGAACTGAAACGCTATTCGGCCGGCGCCGCGTCGGGAGCGAATTCGGCGCGGTGAGCCAATCCGGCCATCAGCAGGACGACGATCAGCAGGCCCGACATGGCGATGAAGATCGGGCCGAAGCTGGAATGCTCGGCGACAAAGCCGATCGCGGAGGGCGCCACGAGGATGCCGGAATAGCCCATAGTGGTGACCACGCTCATGCCGGTGCCCGACGACATGCCTTCCTGGTTGCCGCCGGCCGAAAAGATGATCGGCACCATATTGGCGATGCCGAAGCCGCACAGAGCGAAGGCGGAGATGGCAAGCCACGGTGAGGGCGACAGGCCTGCGATCAGCATGCCGGCGGCAGCGATGATCGCCGAACCGCGCAACGTCGTCACGGCCCCGAAACGATTGCGCACGCCATCGCCGAAGAAACGCATGATCGCCATGACGCCGGAAAAGGCGGCATAGGCGAGGCCGGCAATGGCGAGATCGGCGCCAAGTTCCTGCCTGAGATAAAGCGCTGCCCAGTCGAGTACGGCGCCTTCAGAGACCATCGTCAGCAGCGCCATCAGGCCCACGAGGTAGACCAGCGGGTTTCCCGGCAAGCTGAATTTATGATGCTCGGCAGCCTGCGGCCTGCCCTCGGCGACGATATAGGGCACCGCCGCCGCGATCGCCGCTAAGGCAAGCGCCGTCACGACCGCGGCGTGGGCGAGGTGGCCGTAGTTCTGGATGGCAAAGCCGCCAAGGGCACCGCCGGCGAAACCGCCGAGGCTCCAGAAGCCATGCGAGGAGGACATGATCGCGCGCGACAGCCGCCGCTCGACCACCACCGCATTGGCGTTCATGGCGACATCCATGCCGCCGATGGAGCCGCCAAAGATGAACATGGCGACGGCAGCCAGCGGCACGTTGGGCGCCAGCGCCACGACCAGCAGGCCGAGGCTGCCGCAGAGGCCAAACCAGCGCAGCACGGTGCGCGAGCCGTGTTTCGAAATCAGGTGACCGCACCAGGTCATGGCGGTGACGGCGCCGGCGCCGAACAGCAGGATCAAAAGCCCCAGAGTGAACTTGGAAATGTCCAGGCGGGTCAGGAACACCGGGATCTGCGGCGCCCAGCTGCCGGTCAGGAAGCCGTTGGCGAGGAAGATGGCCGCCACGGCCCAGCGGCCGCGAATGGCGGTCTGCATTGCATTCGACGCGTTCATAGGCGAATCCGGTCAGAAAGTGGCTTTGCGCGGCAAATTAGATCGATTCAATTTTCAGTCAAGCGCTGCGCTCGGGAAGCATTTGGGCCAAACGAACGCCTAGGGTAATCGAGGACGTGAGAGACCACCTAGTGGTCTCTGGGTCGCCTGGCCTCGAATTCGGCTTTCTTGGCGTCGGAGGTTTCGGTCTGGTGCAGCGCCTGCCATTGCGCGTAAGGCATGCCGTAGACGATCTCGCGCGACTGGTCCTTGCTGAGATCGACGCCTTCGGCTTCCGCGGCCTCGCGATACCAGTTCGACAGGCAGTTGCGGCAGAAGCCGGCGAGGTTCATCAAATCGATGTTCTGCACGTCGCCACGCTCACGCAGATGCGCCACCAGCCGGCGAAAGGCGGCGGCCTCGAAGTCGCGTTTCTGTTCGTCGCTGAGTTCGGTCATCGAAACCTCCTCATAACGGCCCGGTGCGCGAGCCGAACATCTTCACTTGGTGTATATCGGGACGGCGATCGATCGCGTCAACGATCGGCGCCAGACGCTCAGCCCACGAAAGCGCATCCCCGCCGGTCGCGATCAGGTCCTGGCGGATTTCGATCAGCGCGTGGGCATAGCCGTTGACGATGGCGTGCCTGAACATGGTGTCGCCCCGCAGCGCGCCGTCATAGGGCTCGTTGTCGCCGACAACGAGGTTTTTGTCAGCGGCCAACATGTCGATCAGCGGCCGCGCCACGCGGTCGTCGCGGTCCCACAGCACGCCGACATGCCACGGCCGCTGCCTGCCCTGCATGACCGGCGTGAAGGAATGCACGGAGAAGATGAAGGGTGCCTTGCCGGAAGCCTGCGCGACCGAGGCGATCATGGCGCCGACGGCGTCGTGATAGGGCCGGTAGAAGCGGTCAAGCCGCCTTTCGCGCTCCTCCGGGGCGAGGGGATAGTTTCCCGTCACGACCGTGCCGTCATAGAGCTGACGGATCAGCGTCGGATCATCCTCGCCGCGATTGGGATCAATCAGCAGCCGCGAAAAATTGGCGAGCACCGCTGGCACATCGAGCAAGGCAGCGAGTTCGCGCGTCACCGCCTCGACGCCGATGTCATAGGCGATGTGGCGGTCGAACGCCGCCGCCGGCAGGCCAAGGCTGCCATAGTCTTCAGGCAGGTCGCGGCGGGCATGGTCGGCCAACAGCACCATGCCCCGCTTGCGGTCGCCCTCGACGACATCGAAAGGCGCGAAAACTGTGGATCGGGTCATTGGCGGGAAATGGTCTGTTCGCTGGCTTCCGGGGAGGATGCTATCGTCTTTCCACGAAGACGACGCGGGCGCAATGCCGTTGTTTGGCCAAGGTTTCCGCTGAAATCTGGCAAGGGGCGACGGATCGCGCGCCGGGAGCCTTCTTAAATCGATTGGAATTGGACAAAACGGCGCGTTGACATGCGCCCGGACTTTTCCGAAAAGGGGCGCAGAGAGATGCTGATGTGGTTCTTGAGGGGTTTCAGGATGAGTTCCGCCGGCGGGCGGCGCGTGCGCTTCGCCTTCGCCATGCCGCTCCTGACGCTCGCCGTGGGTTTGTCCGCGATGGTTGCGGCCTCGCCCGCCCGCGCTGATTTCCGCGTCTGCAACGCGACGCAAAACCTGGTCGGCGTCGGCATCGGCTATCGTGCCAAGGCCGGCTGGATCACCGAGGGCTGGTGGCACATCGAAGGATCGAGTTGCAAGACGCTGATCGAAGGGCCGCTGTCATCAAGGTTTTACTATCTTTATGCAGAAGACGCCGAACGCGGCGGACGCTGGGACGGCCCGATCAACATGTGCGTGGCTGAAAAAGAGTTCAAGATCGCCGGCGTCACCGATTGCGTCGCCCGGGGCTTCCAGCGCGCCGGATTCCAGGAATACGACACGGGCGAGCAGGCAAGCTGGATGGTCCAGCTAACCGACGACCCCGCAACGGGAGGCGCGCCAGCCGCCCCGGGAACAAACAGTCAATGAGACGCAGCCGCAAGGTCAAGATCCTAGCCACCATCGGTCCGGCCTCCTCTTCCGAGGAAATGCTGAAGAAGCTGTTCGAAGCGGGCGCCGATGTGTTCCGCATCAACATGAGCCATACCGATCACGAGTTGATGCGCACGCTCGTCGGACGCATCCGCGCCGTCGAGGAGACGGTCGGAAGGCCGATCGGCATCCTTGCCGACCTGCAAGGACCCAAGCTGCGCGTCGGCAAGTTCGCCAACGGCAAGGAGGTGCTGACCGTCGGCCAGACCTTCACGCTCGACGACAATCCCGAGCCCGGCACCGCGGCCAGGGTCTATCTGCCGCATCCCGAAATCCTGAGTTCGGTCGAGGCCGGCCACCGGCTGCTGATCGACGACGGAAAGCTGGAGCTGAAAGCGGTGAAGGCCAATGGCAAGGCGATCGTCTGCACCGTCGTTGCCGGCACGACGATTTCCGACAGAAAGGGCGTCAGCCTGCCCGATACCGACCTGCCGGTCGGCGCGCTGACCGAGAAGGACCGCAGGGATCTCGACGCGGTGCTCGCCACCGGCGTCGACTGGATAGCGCTGTCCTTCGTGCAGCGGCCGGAGGACCTGGCCGAAGCGCGCAAGATCGCACGCGGCCGGGCGCTGATCATGGCCAAGATCGAGAAGCCGCAGGCGGTTGCCCGTCTGGCCGAAATCATTGAACTCTCGGACGCGCTGATGGTCGCGCGGGGCGATCTCGGCGTCGAGATGCCGCTGGAAGCCGTGCCCGGGATCCAGAAGCAGATCACGCGCGCAGCGCGCCGCGCCGGCAAGCCGGTGGTGGTCGCCACGCAGATGCTGGAATCGATGATCACCGCGCCCGTGCCGACCCGCGCGGAAGTCTCCGACGTTTCGATCGCCGTCTTCGAAGGCGCCGACGCCATCATGCTTTCGGCCGAATCGGCCGCGGGCGCCTATCCGGTGGAAGCGGTGGCGATGATGAACCGCATCGCCACCAAGGTGGAAACCGATCCGACCTATGCAGGCATCATCAACGCCCAGCGTTCCGAGCCTGAAGCAACCGGCGCCGATGCGATCTCGCTGGCGGCCCGCGAAATCGCCGAGACGCTGAAACTGTCGGCGATCATCACTTACACGGCTTCCGGCACCACGGGCCTGCGCGCCGCGCGCGAGCGCCCGCAGGTGCCGATCGTGGCCCTGTCGCCGATCGTCAACACGGCGCGGCGGCTGTCGCTGCTGTGGGGCACGCACTGCGTCGTCTCCCCCGATGCCACCGATCTCGACGACATGGTCGATCGCGCCTGCCGCATCGCGCTTGAAGAGGAATTCGGCAAGCCCGGCGACCGCGTCATCATCACCGCCGGCGTGCCGCTAAGGACGCCCGGTTCGACCAATATGCTGCGCATCGCCTATGTCGGTTCGGACTTGGGCACCCGATAAGCCCGCCCCAGGGCTTCACCGCGTTGCGATCTTGAGAGCTCTTGTTGCCGCTGCGGCGTGGTCAATGCGCTGAAGGAAGCGACGCGCGCGGGGTATGGGATCTTGCAGATATTGATCCGGTCCCCGCATCTTTCGCCGATTAAGTTCGGCAGTGTCGAGCAGATCGAAATCGACCTTTTCCAGCGTGCAGTGCCAGTCGGCGCTGTGCGAAGCCCATCCTCGTTTGTGGTGTTCCAGAAGCCGTTCGCGGCTGGAATAGCCATGGTAGTCGAAGGCGATCACGCCGTTGGTCACATAGATATGGTTTCCGGAATCGTTCCCGCTTGGAATGATCCGCTCGCCGTAAAATCCGTCCAGGGGAGGATAGCTGAGAAAGACGCCCGCAAGGATGGGGCAGGCGCCGTAACCGAAGAAGATGCGGTCCGGCAGCGTCCAGAATTTTTCGGGATTTTTCTTTATGCCGTGTTTCAGGACGTACATGCCGCTCTGGCCCCGATACCCTTTTTCGACGACCATTTTCGGAAGACGCACATCAGGTCGGCGCCAACTCCGCTTCGGGTTCCTTGAGGTCGGCGCATTTGCCGACGCCATAGGCATCGCCGGCGATCCGCGCTTCCACCGCCCTTGCCATCGCCTCCAGATCCACACTCCTGCCGGCGGCCTTCTCGATGGCGCCAACGACCAGATCAGACGCGATCCAGTCCGGCTTGTGGCCGAGATTGCGCACCCAGACCAGTTCGGCGCTGGCAATGTTGCGCTCGAGGCCGACCGAATGGATATGGGCGTAGACGACCTTGTCTCGATCGCCCGAGATGACCACGGTCGGCGCCTTGATCTCGGCGTAGCGCGGCGCGGCCCCAAGCGCATAGCGGTAGAGGCCGGCGACATCGCTGGCATTTGCGCGGAAGGCCGACGGTCTCAGCACCAGCGGGATCGAGGCCTCGGCGACATAATTGTCCGGCACTTTGTTGGGCGAGAAGACGCAGGTCGTAGCGTCGGCGATCCGCAGCATTCCTGCCGGATAGCTCAGCGTTTCGGAGAACAGCCGGCCGATCACCGGAATGGTGGTCAGGTCGTAGTACCAGGCGGTTGCGCCGCCGGGCCACGGATGGGTTGCCGGTGCCAGGAATACCAGTCCGAGCGTCTTGTCGGCATGCTCGCGGCCGAAGGCGGTCGTCACCGCGCCACCGAAGGAATGGCCGACGATGATAGCCTGCTTCATGCCGAGATGGTCCATCAGCGCGGCGACGGTGTCGGCCTGCGACCACGGATCCTTGTTGTTGCCGGGCCCGCGTCCCGACCAACCGAATCCCGGCCGGTCGAAGAACAGCAATTCGGCGCGCCCTTCGAGCAACGGCCTGAGCGGCAGCATCTGATCCCTGAGATTGGCGCTGGCGCCGTGGATGAAGACAACAGGCGGCAGGTCGGCCTTGGCGTGGCCAGGAACGTGGACATAATGGATGCGCGCGCCATCGATGTCGATGAATTCGCCGACGGCCGGGTTGCGGCGCTCGATCAGCCAGGAGCCGACGCGGGTGATGCCGACAAGGCCAAAGACGAGCGCCAGAAGGAAGGCGAAGACGGCATAGAGCAGGTTCATGTGGGATATACGAGAAGGAATAGGGGAATAGGGGAATAGGGGAATAGGGGAAT